>JAKFYE010000007.1 GCA_021731045.1 Bdellovibrionales bacterium
GCTGTAAAGATCAGAGGTGGATTGATACCCATCACGTGATTCCCAAAAACTTAGGAGGTTCAAATTCGCTCGAGAACCTTGTAACCCTTTGCTCTGGGCATCATAAGCTTATGCATGCTCATTAAAGGTAAAAATACCTTGGCAAGAATTCTCCTGTCGCGCGACAGATAAAAAGAACTAAAAGGTGCCTACCACCTTTTGTGGATGCAACGAATTAACAAAAGGTATCTTGGCAAGAACTCACCTGTCGCACGACAGGCAAATAGTCTTTCCAACACGGATCTTCAAATCTCAACCTCTCCATTTCTAACCCTTTGTCGCTAAAAATACGAAGCAGCTGATCTAAAAAATATTTAACGATAATCATCAGCGGCGGCTGTTGGGGCTCCAACGCCCCCTTGAAGCCGCTACTCAAATTCCTGGCAAATATTTTTTCCCACCTAAAAGTTGGCCACCCTCTCTCTAACTCTTTGTCGCCAAAAACACGAAACAACTGACCCAAAAAATATTTTACCTAAAAACCCAGCGGGCGGCTGTTGGGGCTCCAACGCCCCCTTGAAGCCGCCATGTGAATAAACGGCAAATATTTTTCCACGCCTCGGAGTTGGTCTGAACCCAGCGGGCTCATACCGTTTGGCACTTAACCGAACGGCATTGCCACTCATGGGGTTTTGAGTCTGTTCTCTCCTGCAAAGCTATCGCGTATGTGACGTCGATATTAAAATTATTTTCTTAGCTTTGAATGGTTATCGTAGGCTTTACGAGATGTGATCGCTTGTTTTGACCACTTGTCGGCTTCTACGGAATAGGTTTTTCGCTTTTCTTCCCATTTCGCTTTTTCCGCGATGGCCGCTTGCTCTTTTTTATTAATTTCGGCTTCGAGTTCAGAGACTTGCTTTTTCTGTTGGTCCCACTCTAGTTTTTCGTTGTCGATTTCTTTGACCTTCTCGTCATAAGCCACAAGGTTGGCTTCACGTTGACGTTGATTCTCCTCGAGTTTTGCTAATCTTTCTTTTAATTTAGCAATTTGATCTGACTCCTGTTTTATCTTAGAGTTCTCGACCACCTTAAGTTGGTCGATTTTAACTTTCTCCCCATCTAGTTTCCTTTTTGCATCTTCTGATTTTTTGGCATTTTCAATTGCTGTTTTTCTTTGCTTGCGTAAATTTTCGATGGCGGCTGCAGATTCCTTAATATTGGTATCTACAGTGCTTAAGTTCGACTGATACTGGTCACGATTTTTTTCACTGTTTTCTGCATTCACTTTTAGTTGATCGAGTTTTTGATCAACGTTGGGATCCGCCGCATAACTCTGAGCGCTTAAAACGAGTGCGCTAAAAAGTCCGCCGGTAACCAACATAGATTTTAATTTTTCTTTTCCGCTAGTTTTTTTCTGCATGCTCATGATATCCCCCTAAACTTATTTCGTAATCGATGCGCTTTTTCTTTCTGGACAATTGTCTTTTAACCCTGAGCGATAGTGACCAATCTCGTCTTCCCAGAATTCTCCGTCAAAATTCCACTGTAGAGCCTTACTCTCTGGTTTTGCCGTTCGAGGTATACGTTTCGAATTTTCGCCCCCCGCCGTTCCACCTGCTGCATGAAAACGAATATTCTCGCCACTTCCGGCAAACGTTTCGTAGCGAAGTAATTCGTTATTATCTAAAATACTTACTAAACGTGTTTCGATTTTCTTCATGCGATCTTTCAAAACATCTCCAGCCGCCATTTGTAAATCTTTTTTGCGTGACTGCAGATGATTCAATGCGATCTTTTTAAAATCTAAGAACGATTTATGGCTGTCTTCATAAACCTGCAATTCAAACACTAAATCTTCTCGATTACCCTCTTCAAATTTCTTTTCGCTTTTCCATTGATTCAAGTTTTTTGCGAATTCAGGATTCTTATCTGCCTTCTTAAGTTTCATAGTCAAATCGGCAATGCGCTCCTTTGATTTTTTAAGCAACCACTTCACTTGACCTTTGTCTTTATTCACAATCGTATTAATAAAGTCATATTGATCAAGTTCATCGATACGCGCATTAATCGCCTCTTGTACATTTAAGAAGTCGCGGTGACGGCCGATCTCTCGCAGTACTTGATATGGAAGGCCCTCGATACTTTGTGAGGTCGTCGCCGCCTTTAAGTACTTAACTAAGGCTTCATAGTACTGAATGGTTTTGGCATTTTTTCTAAAACCCTGGATTTGACCTAACCAAGCACGGTGCTTCTGTTCAAGTTGCGACAATGTTTTATAAGCATCTCCATACTGACAAATATTGAGATAGCCAATTGTTCGAACCACAAATGATTCGGGTTGATAGACGCTTTTAAAGTAAGGTGAATGGATAGAGTACATATTGCCTATCGCACTTGCCGAATCTCCAATAAGTAATTGCGTCCATCCTTGTTCGATTAAAGCCTCAATCCAAAGAGGGTGGTCTTTTTTTATTTCAGAGTAGCTTTCAATGGCCTCTTTATATTTCTTCTCTTGGAACGAAATTCTTCCAAGATTAAGTGAAACTAATGCTCGTAAGTTTTTGTCTCCGCCATTTTGGTCAATGTACTCTTTAAGCTTCTTTTGGCGCTCGAGTGATTGCGGACGACGATCAAGGCTATATTCAGAAACAGCCATGATATATTGTGCTTCTGGATATTTTTTATACTTCTTCGTAACTTTATCGGCATGTTCAAAAGCCAGGTTGTAGTGACCTTGACGAGACGAAGCCTTAGCGATGATATAATGAAAGTCATCTCGCGCATCTAACGGCACAACTTTATCATCAACTTTTTTTAATTCGGTTGAAATCTCTTCTTCAAATTCTTTTGGTAAATCTGCTGTTAAAATACGAAGAGCATGGCTCAAGGATTTTTCATCTGTAGTTTTAATAACCTCTTTCATTCTTTTAATTGATTCCGTATAAAGACCCATTTGATGTAAGCAAATCGCCAAATGATAGTTGGCTTCAGCGCGGATCGAAGTATTTTCGGCTTTTGTAAGATCTGTTAATAAGCCGGCAGCTAAATGACACTTTTTATTATTTTCTAAAATAATATTCGCTTTTAGCATTTTAATTTCTTCGGCTGTTAAAAACTTAGTCTCCTTTAGGTCAATAGGAGTTTCTGTACCAATATTCATTGTAATTTTACTAACAGTTTCGAAAGAAATTCGCTCACCTGGTCCAAACGCTGTGACTTGAAGATTTCTTACAGAATTTACAGTTTCGGGATTTTCAGCCAAGGCGGTTTTTAATTCTTTTTCTGACATCAATGCTGGTGTATCTAAAGCTTTAGGATTTTGAAATTCTGCCGCTTTCATTTCTATGTTTTGGAGTTGCCATTCTGATCGACTCATCATCGGCTCGTCGCCGATGTCGAGCAAAGGAATTTTGCTGACGGATATCATTTCAATTTTAGACTTTCCCGATTTTGTTTTTGTTTCCTTTTTTTGAACAAGATCAAAAACGGCCACACCTGATTTTGTTTTTTTAAGTGTGCTGTCCCCTTCTCGTCCCGGACGGCTTTCTACTATAGGTTTTTGCGCTTTCACCATTACAATATCTTTAGCAATAACGTCGTTCGCACTTTGACGAACAGTATCGTTCGCATAAGCCGGAAGGCGCTGCAACCGCTCCCTTACTTCTCCTTGTGAAACCGTAGGTCGTACTTCTGGTACGGACTCGGCAACGACGACTTTTTGAAAGCGAGTGCTTTCTATACGTGTTCCGTCACCCTCCAAAATTCGCGCTTGCACGAGTGTCGGCAAGCCAAGGGTCAATAGAATAAATGTTTTCATGAAACTCATTTTGAGCCTCCGAAGCCGAAGTAATATGTAATACCGAACTGAATCGCAACAGAATGGTTGCCTTTTTCTTTCACTGGTTCTTGAGTACGGTACTTAATAACTTTATCGTTGTAAAAACGGTTTCTCATATCAATACGAAACGCGAATTCTTTTGATAAGAAATAATGTTGGGCAATATCAAGTGTAATTGTAGGGCTTGTTTCTGCAGGAGCCGCGCCGCTAGCGACTTGCTGTTCGTAACCCATAACGCCAATTCCTGGAGAAATCGACATATCAAAATAAAGAATTTTCTTTTCTAAAAGACTGAGTTTTGCATAAATCGGAACCCAGTTAAATGAAACACCATAAAAATAGGTTTGGCGGTTAAAGTCGGCAGTCGTACCGTTGCTTGAAATAAAGCCTTCTGTTACGCTGCTGTCTTTTAAATTATATTTGCTGTAAGACGCTTCGATACCATAACGCTCGCTAAAATAGTAGTTAGCCGATAGACCCAATACTGAACCTGAACTAAAGCTGTCTGTTACGAGTGGGCCGATAGATGGGGTAAGACCAAATCGTCCAGCTTTAGAGTACAATCTGTTTTGAACAACGTTGAACTCCACATCTTTTGGTGCCCAATACTTTTGCTCTAAATCAGAAATGTCCACTTTTTCTTCAGACGTTTTTTTAACTTCTTTTTTATCCGCGTCTTTTTTATCGCTCTCTTTGCCGGCGGGTGCCGCTACGGATTCAGAGGCCGCATCTTTTTTCGATTTTTTAGCTCGTTTATATTGTGAATCTTGAGCATAGCTAACCGAGCTAAGCATCGCGGCGATAACAAAAAACAATAGTGTACTCTGAGTGCGCATAAAGCCTCCCGTGTGCAACAAAATTAGTTACGCAACATTATCAGTTCGTACTTTTAAATAAGAACGGATAAGTAACTAAGACAGATGTCCCGCCTTTCGGCATTGGGAACTTCCATCGTGCGACACGCCTCAGAATACATCCCTCTACATCGGCGTTCTTTAATGTTGTCGTTCCAACCCGTTGTTCGGCAACGGTACCATCTAAACCAATCGTAAACTTGATTAAAATTTTTCCATAAAGATCTGGGTGCGCACTTAATTGGCGCTCGTAACAGTAACGAATTTGTCCCAGCTCTCCTTTAATAATCTCCGCAATAATATCTTTATCTAATCCCCCACCAACTTCGGCTTCTTCTTCAATAACTCCAACGTTTGATGAGCCAACTCCCGCCGTACCTAAACCGGTTCCTTCCTTATAGTCTCCGCTTCCACCTTTTCCTGTTGTACCGATACCTTTAAATTTAAATTCTTTGCCGTTCGCCGTGCCTGAAATTGGATCTTTTCCAACCGAAGCGGTGGTAAGGGCCGCTACCGCACGTCCCGTGCCTTTTTCGTTTACCGAACCTAGAGCCGATAGTAAGGTCGCATTTGAAGCCGTGCGCTTTGCGATTTTGCCAATTAATTGACTTAAATTTGTGGCTTTAACTTGAGAAATCAATTTTGCGGCTGTCGCGTTTTTATATACAGACTTATCTGTTCCGCTCTTACCTGCTGGGGCTGCGGCAAATTTCTTTTCAGCAACTTTATTGGATTCTTGACGTTTTTCTACCAAAACTTTTGCGCTGTAAATCATGCTCGCATATTTGTTATCAAGTTCTGGAAGAACCTTTGCTGCGTCCGGATCGGATGGTTTTAAAATAATTACCAACGCCATAATAAGCGACACTAGAGCCGTAGCAAAAAGCGGCCACTTCATGTCTTGATCAACTTTTAATGGCTCCGTTTTAACCAGCCCTGGATCGCTAACTAATCTTTGTTGAATGGTAATTTTTCCGGTCGATTTACTAATCCACTGTTCACTTTTTGGTGCCGCAAACTCATGAACATCCGCATCGATATGAGTTTTAAAGGATTCATTTACAGGCAACAAATACGTTTGCAAAATACCCGACTCGTTTTTTAAAACAACTTGATGATAGCTTAAAGGTCCCGATTTGCTTGGAGTCTCTTGTGGCTCAAACAAATTGCGGTGTGGCTCAACAGGTTTTAAAACCAATTCGTGTTGACCAATTTTAACTACAATGTTTTTAGAAATTTGCATTTCATTAATGGAATGAGCGTTCACCCAAGTTCCCGTTGTGCTACCAAAATCAAACACGTACCAAGAGCCTTTGCGACATTCTATAATCGCATGAAAAGGACTAATGTCAGTACCCATAAGGCGCATATCAGATTTTTTATTTGATCCGATAACCATGGGGCGATGTTTAGACGTCAGCTGCATCTTTTTTAAGGAGCGACCGGCATGACGATGTTCTACTAAAAGCGATGTCGTTTTCATAGTCATAATCCTTATTTCAAGTACTCCACAGAATCTTTTATGTTTTCATCAAACTGTTTTCTCACGTTATACAAAGGCATAAAATCTATTCCTCTTTTTTGTACGAGGTAACTTCCATCTGGTTTTCGTGCTTCACCATCAATGGCTGAACCATCAAAATTAATCTCTTGAGTTTTTTTAACTTTTTTGGATTGCGCCATTGCGCTTAGTCCAAAACAACCTACCATCATGAGAGTTATAAAATAGTACCGTGTTTTCATTTACGTATTCCCCCTTGCCCGGAACCAGCAAGTGACCGATTGCCATGAATTGACATTTTTAAATCACTGATTTTTTTCTCTAAATCAAAATCAAGTACTCGTTGATACTTACCATTTTTGTATTCGTTTTGAATAAACGTGTAGACTTCCAATGCCTTTGCGCCGTCATTTAATAAGTTTTCATATACGAAGGCCTGGCGTATCAAAAAGATAGGATCGGTCGGACAATGTCGTCCGCCTCTTTCTAAATATTCAATTGCCCCACGACCATCAGAACTCTGAATATTACACTCTGCTAATCCCATGAGTGCCGTCGGGTCGCGCGGTCGAGCTCTTAAAACTGATTGGAAATGAAGAGCCGCTTTGGCGTAAGACTGATCTCTAAAATGAATTTGGCCTACAAATAAATGGGCATCGATCATATTCGGATCCAACTGTAATGATTTGGTAAAGGCCTCGAGACTTTCTGTAAAAGCTTCTTTCTTCCATAAAATGCGGCCTTTTTGAAAATGAACAATTCCCATATTAGGAGCACGTTTAACGGTTAGCTCGGCCATCCATAAGGCACGCTCTAAAGCATTTTCTGATTCAGCTTTAAGACCTAAATAGTAAGGACCCCATGGAGATTTCGTGTCTCTACGAGAAAGTTCATAACCAATCTCTTCAACGTTGGACCATTTATTACTTTTTAAGCACGCATTGGCTTCGCTTACTAAAGCTTTCCAAGAGTGCTTATCGTACTTATTTGATGGCGTTCGGCACTCAGATTTATCCCATTGCGCGACCGGTGTCGCAATAAAACCTGTATTTAAAGCCACCGAATTTTTTGTCTCAGACTTTTGCTGTCCTGACTTAGTTGCTGTTGTACACGCGACGGTGAATAGCAATGTGGTCATCAAGAGTTTTTTCATAAGCTAGTTCCTCCCGATGAAGCGTTAAATTTTGGCACCAAAACTTCTGGTAGTTTAATCGGAGCGGCGCTACTCACTTTGCGTTTCATATTCAAGTAATTTAAGTCATTTTGAATTTCGGCAATACTGCCATCATGTAACTCAAGACGTTTTGCTTGTTTGAGTGCTTCTTGAAGGGTCTCGGCACGCTTATCTTCCATAGGTAAACTTATATTCTCAAGTTCTTTTTTAAGAGCCGCAATTTCTTGGGCTGAGTACTCTCCTACTAATTCAATGCCTCTCATCGCCTCTATATAATGGCCATAGCAAGCCGCTAGCCGACGTAAAGCCGCAACAGAGGTTTTAACATCTCCATAACGAATTACATCTTGATACGCTTGCACAACCTTATCGAGCTTCTCTGTTTTAATTTGCAAAACTAAAGCTAACCGCTCACCACGAGTTTTTACACTTTGAGTAGTAAATTCTTTTTCAAGAATTTTAGCTTGAACTGTTCGAGCTTGAGCTAATGCGCTTTTTGAAGCCCCTTGTTTATTCATATCTAAAACTTTTGAAGCCGCTTTGAAAGCTTCTACATAATTATTTTCTGCATACTTCTTCTCAGCTATTTTTGCCTGCGCAACACTGGATTGAGGCTGTATTCCTGAAGACGCAATCTCAAAGGTTAGCTTCATATTAACGTCGCCTTTAATTGAACTCTCATCCAGAAGAACTAACTTACTATAAGCACCTTGCGAAATTGCTTGGTCTTTAGACTTTGTCATATTTCTATAAATTTGGGTGGCTGAATCTCTATGGCCTGCCAAAGCATAGAAGTCTGCAGCCAGACTTAACCACTTTGTTTCTTGTACTTTATCAGATTTCGCAAGATCTACTAATACATCTGCGGCTTTTTTAAGTTGAACCATGGATTCAAAACCTTGAGCGGCTCGAAGCAAAGCATCCTTAGAGTGTTCCGATTTCGGAAAGTACTTCACCATCAATTGGGACATATCGGTGGATTTGATGATGTAACCTTCTTTTGCGTAAAGCTCTATGGCACTCCACCATGCCTTATCCGCAAATTCAGATTGACGATTTGAAAACGCAAACTTCTCAAAAGCTTCTGCAGCTTCAAATAACTCGCCCGACTCTTTTAATTTTTGAGCTTCGGCGTACGATGTCTCTTCATATATTTTGCGGATTTGCTTTTCGCGCGAAGCCGATAATTTTGTGTTTAATAATTTTGAAGTAAATTCTCGCAAACGAGCGTAATCTTTTTGAATGTTTAAAATATCAAGGTAGAGGTTCTGTGATTTTTCACCGTAAGCGGTATCTCGTTTAGTCCAACCGAGGTTTTCAAAATCCGGTGCAGCTTCTTTGTAACGGCCTTTTTCGTACGCGATAAAAGCACGTTTAAATCGAATATCTGTTATGTACTTACCATTTTTATTACGGTTCAAATAGACCGTGCTAAAATCTCTAAATAATTTTTCATCTTGATCATTCCACTTATCTCCGACAGCTTTTTCTAAGCTTACAATCGCGGCGTAACCAGCATCATGATAGAGTTTTACGTCTGAACTGTCTTTAGCAACAATCGCGTAATGTTCACTCGCCTCACGAAATTTGTTTCTTTGGAATAAAAGTTCGGCATAAGCAAAACGATTTTCCCACGAAGACTCACCGGATTTGTCATGTTTTAGATAAATTCCGTAAGCAGACTGGGCGGCATTTGCAAATTCAGGATAAGTGGGATTCTTCTTCCATAGGCGATGCCATTTGTTTGCGTGTACCAAACTTAACTTCGTCAGCATATCTACACATAAACCCGGACCTTCAACTTTGCCCTGAAGATTGGTCTTAGACCATGAGCTTTTAGGTTCACAGACTTCATCTAAAGCCTCCATACCTTTTATCGCGGCCGTATGATTGCGTTGCAATTCATAAGTCTCGACTAAACTCTTATACGCAAATGGAATTTTTGGAGACGCGGGTAATTTACGAATGTAATCATTTAATACTAACTCATGATCAGCATGTTTACCGTGACGAACATAAAGAGCCGAAAGTTTAAGT
Source organism: Bdellovibrionales bacterium (assembly GCA_021731045.1). Classification (GTDB taxonomy): domain Bacteria; phylum Bdellovibrionota; class Bdellovibrionia; order Bdellovibrionales; family JAKFYE01; genus JAKFYE01. The sequence goes on from JAKFYE010000007.1 coordinate 9,384, forward strand.
AATAAATCTCCTACCATAGCTTCGTCTGACTGCTTTTTTAAGTACGTGTAGGCCTCAGACGCTTTTCCAACATCTTCGTAGAATAAAACCATATCCATAAGGGCTTCGCTACGAAGATCAAGTTTGGCATCAAGCCCTTCGGCCTCAACTTTTCGACCAAAGGCTACGACTGCCTCAAGATCTTTTAAACCGGCTTCGGTATTCTTTAAATTGTACTTCGTCCAAGCAGATTTATAAATGCCGTAAGGATAAACTCTAGATTCTGGATATTTCTTTAAGACTTCAAACTCTAATAAAGCTTTTTGAAATTCTTTACGCTCAAATAACATTTCGCCAAGCGCCAAATGAGCATCTGGAATTAAATTTGAATTTGGAAAACGTTGGATCAAATCTCGATATAGAGTTTCTGCATACTTTTCTTGATTAAGCTGCTGGCGCGTAAACGCGTTATTAAAAATAACTAAATCCAACTCTTCGTATCGTGGAAACTTACGACTAATCATTTCGTAGGTTTCAACAGCTTGACTTAATGATTTCTTAGAGGAAGCCGAACGCACCTTTTGAGGAGTTAAACTTACAACCGTTTCTGAGCCACGTGAAATTTCAAAAAATCTTTCAGTCTTAGATTGACGAATATAGAGTTCAGCTTTGCGAAGCCAAAGACTGGCTTCCATACTTGTGCCTCTATATTTTTTAAGCAAAACTTCCAACTGTTTCATAGCTTCTATTTCAGTTTTTGCTACTAGCAATTCAGTTTTAAGATTTGTAATCTCGAAGGCTTGATCGCTATTAGGAGCTAGCGTCTTAGCTTTATCCGCAGCGAAGCTTGTCGCTGCGACCGTTACCATCATAAAATATATCAACTTATAGGTATACATACATCGTTTCCTATTTATCAATCGGTCGCCGGTTTATAATCTATGTTCACGACTGCATCCGCTGCCGGCACACTGCTACCGTGAAAGCGAATAACAAATCCAACTTCTTCATACGTCCAACCATTGGTGGCATCCTTAGGAATGATTTTGCCGTTAACTCGTACTACAATTGACTCGATCAATGGTTTTTGACTTAAATAAAACTCTACAAGTCTCTCTACGATTCTCTTGCGAATATTTGAAAGCGCGTTTGAGAGATCGTTATCGCAAATTTCCGCAATTTGACCTTCAGATAATCGGGCAAGATCCATATATCGATCACCTGGATACGCAATGTCTCCCCGAGTATGACAAACGCCGTTCGGAACTGTAATTCCAATAAAATTAGCAGACCATTTTGGCGGCTCCTCGTCCGTGTTTATTGGTTTTAGCGTATCTAAAAATGCTGCGTAATCTTGAGGTTGCCCAGAAGAGCGATCCTCCTCGTTACTAACAAAAATAACAGCGAGTTGTGCATCGGCACGCAAAAAATCTTTGTTCTCACTTGCTAGGCGCGCTGGAGACAACGCCATTTTCATCGCTTCGAATCCGCGCTCTACTGATGAGCCGGTTTCCCCGATTTTAATATTTTTTTGAAAAAGAGTTTTGGCATTTGGATTTGCAGACGCAATCACACTCGGCGTGCCTACGAAGCGGCCTTTTTCTCCGCTTGCGCTCATGTCCATTGTTATGATCGCGATATGGTAGTCAATTTTTTTGGCATTAAGCACATCGATGAACGATCCAAATTGATTGGATAGATTTTGTTGGTGGGCGCCCATCGAAGTCGATGTATCCACCACCCAAAGCAAATCAACTTTATTATTATAAGTGATGTTTTGTAATTGCGCTTCTGAAGCTGCATTGATGTCAAAATTCTGAGGATTAGAGCACGACGTGAAGCTAATCATAAAAACACTAAATAAAATTGTTTTCATAGCAAACCCCCATCAGTCACAAAAACCTACTACTTGCAGCGCCCGGGGAGTTTACATACTGAGAGTCGAGCGAGCTAAAATGTAAAATACTAACTACGCAACACGTGTTGTGTAGTTACGAATGGCTTCTTGTACATCTCCATTTATTTCAATAAATTTAATTCCATACCCTACTGGGGCATCTTTATTTTTTATTCCTTTAACATATTGTTTACTTACAACTTCGCAGGTCGCATTGAATGGCGGTACGCCGTCGCCCGGTTTGAAGTGTAAGAAAATCTTCTGTCCCGGCAATACGAGAGCATTATGCATAACAATTCCTGCACCACCCTCACTCACCTCAATACTTTCGCCTTTCCAAACCGTAATATTGTCGTGCACGATGATCGAACCATTGTACTTTGTGCGCACATGACGTCGTCTAAAAAAGACTTCTGAAAGCTCGGGCATAACGGAGTCTTTCAACCCGCGAATTTTATCAGGGTTGAATTCCGCAACTTCGGCCACACGCTGCCAAGATTCAAAACTTGGCTTCCAAACGTAATCAAATTCAAAAATAGATTTATCTTGAAGCATTTTGACCACGTCCAAAAAAGTGAATGGGCCGTAGCGATTGTCCCATTTTAAAATATACCACTCTTCTTGTGTCGGAGTCGTAGCTGCTGCCGTCGCTTGAGGTTGTGATTTTGGAGGGGCTTCAGGTTTGGTGTCCTTGAAATATTCGTTTAAAGGAGAGTACTCCATTAATAAAACCCAATCTTGCTTAGATTCATCGAACAAATAATCGCTGGCAGCAAAATGCCCGGCTTTTACTTGTTCTGCGATTTGCAGCAAGTCCATTGGTCCTTCCTCTTTTCCCTCATGAGATACGTAATAGAGGTTTTGCATTGAGATTCTCCTCAAAAAATATAAGTTCTTAACCTTTACAAGATTCGAATCGGAGAGAGATTTGCCATACTTAAGTTCTAATTTGCCAAAGCAAATCAGTTACTTAAATCGAGTCTAAAAATGAGAATCTATTTTAATTCGGTCAACTTTTCGACATCTCAAAATGAAATTCTCAAAATGATTTTTAGGCGTTTTTGCGATCTGGTTGATCTAAGATTTTATTTTAAAGCTTCACGGATGTAGGCAGATGCCATATCCATGGCCCAAACTACAACGACGATTAAGAGCGCGAGCGTTCCGACTTCGTTCCACATCGCTTGGCCTTGATACTGAATCAACATAGTTCCAATACCCCCTCCCCCGACGAGGCCAATAATGGTCGCCATTCTCACGTTCGTATCCCATCGGTAAACGGTGTACGAAATGTACGGAAGCATAATTTGCGGCACGATCGCAAACCAAATAACTTGAATTGGATGCGCGCCGGTCGCCTGTATGCCTTCGATAGGGCCTTCGTCGACGCCTTCAATCATTTCGGAATATTGTTTCGTCAACGACGCAATCGTCGCGATCATAAGTGCCAACATTCCCGCAAACGGACCAATCCCCACCCATACGGAAAACACGATAGCCCAAATAAGCGGTTCAATGGAACGCATGATATTAATAACAATGCGAAGGAAGAAGTAAACTGTTCTTCCAAGTACCGAACCATCCATAATATTTTTTGCCGCTAAAAAAGATAATACAAACGCGAGAGGAATTGAAAGTACAGTCGCAATAAAGGCAATATAAATGGTTTCGATAATGGCGAGAGTCGCTTGAGGAAGAATTTCAAAATTCGGATTCAGCATAGCGCCGAACATTCTTTGCGCGCCCGCAAAACCTTGCTGCGAGAGGAGTTCATACAAACTAAAGCCGGTAATTTGGAAACCAAAGATAAGCGTGCTGCCAAATGCAATAATAAATTGGATGCCCCAAAACGTGCGGAACCAACTTTTGACTTCGCCCTTACCTTTGAGATGTTCTGCCTCAAAAATCAATCCGCCTAAAGTTTTTGTTCCTGTAACGTTAAGCCCATAACTAAGAATTAATCCCAAGATTAAAAAGATTAAAAAGACAATCGCGTTCTTTGTAAGATCCAAAGACTGTTGGCGTGTAGGTTGGCTAATCGCAATCCACACGGACATGAAAACGTATCCAAAAATAACGCTATCAAAAACCAATGTTCTGACATTGATACGAGATTTATCAATTAACATGGACTTCCTTTGCGCCTTCTCCGTAAATCGTTTGAAACCATTCTTCGTTGATATCTTTGGGAGAACCGTTGAAAACTAATTCTCCACCTTTGAGTGCCACAACACGCGTTGCATATTTACGCACAAGACTTAAAAAATGAAGATTACAAATGATGGTGATGCCGAGCTCTTTATTTACTTTTTCGAGGTAATCCATCACGACATGGCAGGTAGCAGGATCAAGCGAGGCGACCGGTTCGTCTGCAAGAAGAATCTCTGGATTTTGCGTTAAAGCACGCGCGATAGCAACTCGTTGCTGTTGTCCGCCTGAAAGTTGATCCGCGCGCAAGTGCGCTTTTTCTCTGATCCCCACAAGCTTTAAATACTCTAGAGCTTTTTGCTTGTCGGTTTCAGAAAACCAACCAAATATGCTTTTTAAAGTCGACGTCGTCGAGAGTCGTCCCATTAAAACGTTACTTAAAACAGAGTGACGATCGACTAAATTAAAATGCTGAAAAATCATTCCGATACGTTTACGTAAAGGTCGGGCCTCTGATGGCGATAGATGCGTGATATCTTGATTTTTGAAAATAATTTTTCCCGATGTTGGGTCATGAAGATGATTGATGCAGCGAAGGAGCGTTGATTTTCCAGAGCCGCTTAAGCCGATAACGACTAAAAACTCTCCCGGCTGTACATCAAACGACACACCCTTTAAAGCTCGCACCCCATTCGGATATGTTTTAACTAAATTTTCAATTTTAAGAATCGGATCTGCCACGAAGGTTCCTTAATACTATTTCTTCACCAGTTCGTTTGCCGACTTTCCGAGAGCTTTTAACATGCTCCGAACACCGTCGTACTTTGTGTCGGTTGAGCGAGTCAGATCCGTCACGCCATACATTGCATGAAAGACATCTTTGCCTTCAGGAGTTTTTACGTAGGCCACAAGTGCATCCGCAATTTTATTTTTCATTTCTTCAGAAAGATCTTTGCGAAACACGATCGGATCATTCGGAATGGCTTCAGTCAATTGCACGATCTTAATCTTTTTTTCTACATCCGGAAACTGCGTGAGTACGAGGCGACGCGCATCTTGAATTTTTCCAGCTTCAGGCGGCGAATAAAATGTGGCGCCCGCGTCGACTTGGCCCTGATAAACCATCGTCACAACGTTGTCGTGTTTATTTGCAAATACGGTTTCTTTAGGCTCGACAGAATTATCTTTAAATAATTTTGCCGGAAGCAAGTACCCCGAGGTTGAAGCCGGATCAACATAAGCAAATTTCTTGCCCGCTAAATCCTTAAGCGCCGAAATTTTGCTGTCATTTTTAGCAATAATTTGGGCTTGGTAAGTTTCGCTCCCAAAACGAAGAACCGTGATCAGGGCCTGCACGCCGTACTTTTCGTTGGCTAAAATGTAGCCAAAAGTATTAAGCGCTGCCACATCTGCGCGTGCCGTTCCGAAAGCCTCTACGACCGCGACATACGAAGAAGGAACCGAAACTTGAAACTTATAAGGAGTATTCTGTTCTAAGTACGTTTTTACTAATTCTGATTTCTCGGTAATGAGTTTCGCATCGACTGAAGGAACAAAAAACAATTTAACTGGATTCTCAGCACTCCCAAGTGGTTGCTCTGTTCGTGTACAATTTGTGACCGCAAAAAATGCAACCGCAAGTAGGATTAATTTTTTAAACATACAGGCTCCTTGGTAAGTGAAGGTAGAGGCTGTTTCTTAACAAAAGATATTCCATGGGCCAAGCTAAAAGGCTTTGCAAATTATGAGAAAATTGTTAGGTGTTGAAAGTGCAGACTCAGCAACTCATTCTTAACAACATCCTTGAAACAGCCAAGCAACATATAGCTAAACAAGGCACTTTTAAGGCCGTCTTTGATCTCGACTCTACGCTCTTTGATGTGAATCCGCGAATTCGCAAAATTCTCAACGACTTCGGCTATGATAACGCAGTGCAATCGCGTTATCCCGAAGCCGCCCGTGTTTTGCAAAATGTGAATGATTTAAAAAAAACATATAAGTTGAAAGATCAAATTATTCATATGGGTCTTCCGCGCCAACCTGAAGAATTTTATTTTTTGCTGATGGAGTTTTGGAAGAAACATTTTTTTGGCAATGATTATCTTAAATACGATGAGCCTTACGAAGGAGCGATTGAATTTGTGAAAGAGATCCACGATCTCGGTGCCAAAGTTATTTATCTTACGGGACGAGATGTCGTACGCATGGGCACAGGTACCGAAGCACAAATTCTCCAATGGAACTTACCTCTCGGAGATCGCGCATGGCTTGGTATGAAACCTAGCAAAGAAATGGACGACGCTCTTTTTAAATTGGAGTACTTACAAAAACTTCCACGCGAAGGCGTCGAAATTTGGTTTTTTGAAAATGAACCCGCGAATATAGAACTCGTTTTAAAAGATGCCACGCATGTGAAAGTTATTTATTTTGATTCTTACCATTCTGAAACTGCCGAACCACCCGGCGCGCATATTCCACGCATTATTTCGTTTAGTAAAAAATAATCTCAGTATTTAGGCAGAAAGGCTATCGGGACCTCAGGCTACCAGGCTCTCAGGCGGAGTCACCGCCTGGATTTTGTATAAGTCGATACATATGAGCCGCAGTTTTGTCGGCGAGGTGTAGAAGATCTTTTCGTCTCAGTATCGTGAGGAGACATATTGTCTCCCGAAGTGAACCCATCGCAATTACATAGAATTTCTTTCGATCTTTACTACTGATGCGCCCGACACCTTCGGCCAAATTTAGCACTATACTTAAACTGGACCGTTCAAATTGATTCTTAATCGCTCCCGTCGGAAGTTTCACTTTCTGGCAAGATTCATAAAATTCCATGGCGATATCGTAAGTTCTGAAATTTTTCATATTGTTTTTTCTCCTTTTCTTTTTGCTCTCAAATCCAAATGAAATTTAAAGTCAAGGGTCGCCAAGGCGACCGCGTAGCGGCTTAAGCCCTTGACTTTAAATTTCATTTGGATTTTTCCCCCCTCAAAAAAAGAAAAGGAGAAAAAACAATATGAAAAATTTCAGAACCCTCGATCTGGCTAAGGATTTCTACCAAAAGGCCAAAATGATAAAGCTCACAGGAGCGTTTAAGAATCAATTTGAACGAGCTTTACTGAGCGTGCCACTCAATCTCGTTGAAGGGACAGTCAAACCATCAGCAAAGAAAAGGCAACGATTCTACTACACGGCACTCGGTAGCTTAAGAGAAGTGCAAATGATTCTAGAACTCACCGGTCACGACTTCTTGCTCAAAGAGTCGGATAACTTGGCAAGGCATCTCTATCTTCTCTGCAAACGAACACGATAACAAAATCTGAGCACGTCCACCGAACACGGTGAACAGTGCACTCTGCACGGAAAGTTCTAAGGTAGATGAAATCCTAGAAATCTAAGCGATTTAAAAAACGAGGCAATGATCAAGGAGTGGTCGATTGCACCATCATAGATCATATCAATCACTTCGGGGATCGTGCGTGTAATAACTTTGATGTCCTCAAAGGGATCTAAATTTTGGGCATGTTCGAGGGAACATCCTAAGGCTACATACGTGTGCAGAAAATTATTTTGGATCGCGGGATTAGGTCGATGCTTTCCGACATAGCGAATTTCGTCGGGAACGTAGCCTGTTTCTTCTTGCAACTCACGAATACCCGCAAGCTCTGCGGATTCTTTTAATGAAACACTTCCACCCGGAAACTCAATCGTGACCTTTCCGATCGCATGTCGGTACTGTTCGACCAGAATCACGCGGTCATCAGTTGTTATCGGAATGACATTGACCCAATCAGTAAATTCCATAACGTAGTAATTGGGCATAACTCGACCATCGGGCAGTTCACACTTATCCGTACGTAATCGGTAAAAATGGGTTTTAAAAATTTCGGCAGTGGTTAACACGTTCCACTTTTCAATGTCAGCCATAGTCCCTGTGCTCCATCTAATAGACTCTTAGAACAACGCGGAGAGTGGCTCTGGTCAATACTTTGAGCACATAAAGAGTGGCGCCCAGACCAAAGTCTGTGAGCGACCTTAAACTGTTCACAATACCTCACCTGAAAGTTACAATTTAAGCATTACAAATAGGAGATTGAATATGATTCTTTCAAGATACATCAGATTGGTTTTTGTACTCGTATTTTTTTTGACGACGCAAAGTTTTGCGGCAAAAAAGAAAGCGGCTCCAAATGAGAAGCGAGCCTCCCCATATATGCTTTCTTACAACGAGTTTAAGTCTCTAAATAAAGACCAACAAAATAAGTATATGGACAAGCTCCTTGTCACTTGGGTCGCATATGAAAAATCAACCGGAAATGGTTTGATCGGAGAGTTTAAATCGCCGCAAATTAGCATCGGATTAAGCTCCGCAAATGCGAGCGGAAAAGTGACTGAAATGTGGTGTACAAATTCGGTATCGTCTCAGTGCTACATTGCCGGAAACCTTTCTTGTAAGGGACAATATCCTAATGACTCCGATAAAAATTGTAAAATTCCCACTCAAGCGCAGTGTGATGACCGCCGCCCGGGAGTTAAATGTACGGCGCCTTTTGCAAAACAAGCTAATGGCAGCGCCTTTTGTGCAGAACCCGTAAACGGTAGTTACTTAAATGTCTCTCAAACATGTTTAGCTCTCACTCGAGATGCGGTTCGTACCGGAAGCGCGAGTTACGATCCAGAACAAATGCGTGCGGTATTGGATGAAAATTCAGCCCAACGTAAAGCTGTAGATCAATTTTGTAATACTCACCCGGCTCCACCGTCATGGCCAACAACGTGTGGTGCTCTAACAGAAGCACGCCAATTGTATTCGACTTGGAAACCAAGTCCTGCAGATCAAATTCCTCAAGTTGGCGATGTATCGCAAATACCAGCAGAACAAGCACCTCCAAAACAAGATCAATCCAATCAAACTCGTCCAACTCCAACAACTCCTGCCCAACAAACTCCGGTTAGACCAACCGGAAATGGCGCAAAGTGGTGTGCCGAGGACAACAATTTTCAATTTGCTCCAGCAAAACTTGATGCTCAACGCGCGCTTAAAGGTGATGAACTGCGCGACAATTTGAAAGTCCAGGGTTCAGAACGAGTGATCGTAGAAAATACCAGCTGTATGCTTTGCGGACTTAAAATTGCCTGTGGCGATACGTCTGCAAACATCGGTCTTAAATCTGACCCAAGTTATAATTTTAGCGAGGCTTGTAAAGGCGCTAACAAACAAATCGAAAAACGAATTCAAGCTCATCAACTTATTTGTGGTAGCGACAATTCTACTATGGCGTTCACCAATAAATGGATCGAGCTCAATAAAAAGTTTGGTTACCTCCAGATGAAAGAAAGAGCCGGAGATAAAACGCTTATTCGCCTTATTAATGAATACTATTATGAAGGGAATAAAATCGGTGTCTTTTGTGCGAGCGGCAACGAGACTGTAAATCCAAAAACATCTGCATATAACTGGAGTCGTGACTGGGATAAAAATAATCTTTCTCCGGTTGTCATGATCCAGGATGAGTATAACTTTAAGAAAACACAGGGGCTCAACGGCAAAGGTAACGCGGCCGAAGCAGCAGCACGAGAAGAATATCAAAGAGCGATTGCCGGTTCACTTGGTATGACAGAGTTTAGATCGCAAACACATATGGCCGATGCCGCTCAAGGCAAAGATATGGCGAGCCCATTCTTAAAATTCGTATGTGATGCGAAAGACCATAAAAACACGTTTGGAACAAATGGCCAAGCCACACAAAATGCACCGGCCACTCAACCTGAAAACTAAGATCTCTAATAGAACCTCTCCCGCTAGCTCCGTTCGGAGCTAGCGGATCTTTTGACTCTCATTATCCACCATCTCCCGAGAAGCATTTGACCTCCATTCCCGCCTCGAGCTAGAACTTGCCCATGGAAATTCAAACCTTGGTCCCCAATTTAAAAAATATCGATAACTCTGAGAATCTAGAGAAGTTAGAAAAAAGACTGTTTCGCGAAATTGGTACGGCGATTTCTGATTTTCATATGATTCAAGAAGGCGATAAAATTTTAGTTGCGATCTCGGGCGGAAAAGACTCTTGGGTTTTGCTTCATATTTTATGGGAGCTTCGCAAGCGTGCACCCATTAACTTTGATATTGTGGCTGCCAATATTGATCAAGGCTATTCGGGCTTTCGCCAAGATATCGTGGAAGACTTTGTGGAAACTCGGGACATCCCCTACCATATGGAAGTCCAAGATATTGCGAGCATCGTACTTGAGAAAAGTGAAAAAGACGGCTCCATACCGTGTTCACTTTGTTCGCGTTTACGAAGAGGTTCCCTTTACGGTTTAGCCGAAAAATTGGGATGCAATAAAATTGCGCTCGGTCATCATCAAGACGATATGATTGAAACTTTGCTGCTCAACGCTTTTTTTATCGGCAAGTTGGGATCGATGGCCCCTAAACTCAATTCAGACGACGGTAAAAACGTGGTGATTCGCCCGCTGATTTATGTCAAAGAATCTGAAATTATTGAGTACACCAAACAAATGAATTTTCCGATCGTTTGCTGTCAATGCCCACTCATGTGCGGTGAGGACATTCACGCAGATCACAAACGTCGCAAAATAAAACTTTTGATTTCAGATTTAGAAAAAGACATTCCTGAAATTCGCAATAGTCTGCTGGCCAGCTTAACAAACGTAAAACCATCTCATCTATTGGATAAAAATCTCTGGAATTTTGAATGAGCCTCTACGTTGTCGCTACACCCATTGGAAATTACGAAGATCTCTCTTTGCGCGCGATTGAAACACTAAAATCCTGTGACCTCGTCATCGGCGAAGAAAAACGCGAAGTCGAATTATTGTTAAAACGCGCCGGCGCGTTTCCAAAACCCTATGAACTTCTGAACGAACATTCAAAGCCCCAAGATTTAGAAGCACTAGCGAAAGAGTGTGCCACAAAAACGGTCGCCTTAGTTTCAGACTGCGGCACCCCCGGATTTTGCGACCCAGGCGCCGATCTCGTACGCTTGTGTCGCCAAAAAAAAATCGAAATCAAAACCCTCCCAGGCCCTTCAAGCCTAATGGCTCTTCTTAGTCTCACAGGCCATCGCATAGACGAATTTTATTTTATGGGCTTTCTCCCTAGAGAAACCGAAGCCCGAACCAAAAAACTCAACACGTTAACCAAAATTCAAGTGCCCACGATTCTCATGGACACACCTTATCGACTAAAAAAACTATTAGAAGAAATCCAAACCCTACTCCCCCAAAAACAACTCTTCCTCGGCTGCGACTTCACCCAGGACTCCGAATCCATTTACGAGGGCACCGCCACCCAAATCCAATCCCAACTCAAATCCGAAAAAGCCGAATTCGTCCTCCTCATTCTCCCTTAAACTTAAATTGTGTCCCTTACCTACACCATCTCACGAGAAAAACCTCCCGCTACACGCCGCTTTTATGCACTAACCAAATCCGCAGATGCGATTTCTAAACATAATCCGAAATTAAATTTTCGAATATGCTAGGTGAAACGTTTGTTTTACGACTACTCAATTATTGACGATGCGCTTTGTTGTAAAGGCTGTGTGGAATTTTTCTGATTAAGTTGTTTTGATGTCTCATAAATCATTTTTATTTTCTTAATACCCTCTCCGTACTTTCCAATATAACGCCCATTTCTGTAGACCAAATGTTCTGCGGGAAATGGAGGGTCAGCTTCGCAAGAAGTTAGCCCTTTTACATATCTGAAAAACACATCATCTGATAAAGATTCAACAGCCTTGTCCAACGTCTTGCCGTCTAACCTAAGACTGACTTCATCTTTAGTTTTGTCACCTAAACTAATGTTATTATCGTAAATTGCATCGAGAAGAAAATGGAACTCCAATGTGTGAGAATCATTGTATTCGATCATAGATTTAACAGTATTACACAAGCAGGCACCGAGGTTTCCTCCTACAAAATAGTAGCGTGATGCAGTAAGCTTCATGCGGTGATCGCCCCAAGAAGAGGGTATGACAAAGCTTGGTGTTTTACTGTTTGATCTAAGCTGGTAAGGTGTACGATACTCTGGGCGCCGCAAAAGGCCTTTGCTGCTGCTTCTTTCTGCATCTAGTTCGCTGGACAAAAATATCGTATCTGAATAAATCTTAGGAACAAAATTGGTCTCTAGCTGCTCTTTTATTGAATTTTGGTTTTGCGTAAAAATGATTACAGGCCAACCTTTTGATCGAAAGTATTCAGTGACGTTGTTGGCAATAGGTAGCGCATTTTTTCGATCTGTATATTTAATAAAAGAACCTTCTAAATGAGTAATAATAAAAACATCTGAGACATTATCGACAATTTTTTCTGGTGCCATCACCTGGCTGCTTTGTGCCGGCATTCTGCTAGAAAAACTATTTGATTGAGCCAAATGATCTTTTGAGCAAATTGCTTTGAGTATATAGAGAAATACTAAACTTGAGCCTGCCAATAAATAGATAATCTTATTTTCTTTTTTATTATATCGAAGCATGTCGCCCGCCAATGTTGAAGAATGTTAATGCACGCTCCGGACCACTAAAATGCTCAGGGGATTAAGTATCTTGATGTCTCATAATCCTAATTTAGTACGACTGCTCAAGCTTTATACAATAGTGTTATTTCTTTGAATATTTACGCTGTCTCAATTTGAAACAGCCTTTTGCTCAAGCTCGCCAAGAAAGGCGAGCTTTCAAGATCACTATACAAACTTAGTATCAGAAAATCATCTGATGCCCAAAATCACGATGATCATTTTTATTTCAATCAAGTCGTTTTATACCATTAAATTTATTGCGTTTAAGAATCATGTTTTCTGATTTCGGAATACTAGAGGTCGAGTAAAATCACTCGTAGAAACCATGAGCGCGGCTGACTGGTGAGTGGCAAAAAGTTAAACTTAAGCAACTTTAAACTTTATGCTATTTATCCTAGTTTTTACGAGCCGGATTTCGCTTAATCTGTAGGATACCGCAGAACCGATTTCTAAATAAAATCTGAATTGAAATTTTCGAATATGTCCCTAAATGAGGATTGAACGGACGCTGGCCAAAGGCCATTCGCGGCCACGATGGCCGCGAAAGTCCGTTCATGCGCCCACGGAGGGGCGCCCTCATTTAGGGACATATTCGAAAATTTCAATTCAGATTTTATTTAGAAATCGGTTCTAGTAAACCTTCGTTTGAGATATCGGTAGAGAATTAAAGCGCCGTAGCTTATGAGCCACCAGAATAGGAATTGCATTGCAAATGGGAGGTAGGAATTCTGCCATTCCTCCCATTGTAAAGCTTGGATAGGATACAGAAGAAAACACGAAAACATGATGAGTCTATCGAAGATGTCAAAGAGGATACTGGGTTCAGGGTCTGAAGAGACCATCACAATATGAATAACTAAAAGACCGGCCCAGACAACGGGCAACCACATAGATTGTATAAAATCAGCCACAATGCCTTTAGGTTTAAATCTTTTTAAGTCCATTCTTTTCTAAGTTTAGAGCCCAATTTATAAATAGTCTATTCCTTATGCCCGGTTCGCACCTTTTCAGTGACGGTTTTGGCAAACTCAGATAAATTGTGGGTCTATGTTTGAGTTTTTAATGGCCTATAAACGTTATGATCCCGCCGCAAAATCTATGATGGAGATTGCGCTTTTGTATCCGGGCCCTAAAGCCATCCTCATGCACAGAATATCTCATTTTTTTTATAAAATTAAACTCTACTTTTTAGCCCGCATGATCTGCGAAATGTGCCGTGCCTTAACCGGGATCGAGATTCATCCCGGAGCTAAAATTGGAAGGCGCCTGGTGATCGATCATGGCGTTGGAACCGTTATTGGTGAGACGGCCGAAGTCGGTGACGATTGTTTGATTTTTCATGGAACAACTTTAGGCGGAATCTCTTTTGAAGACAAAAAACGCCATCCCACCTTGGGCAACCGGGTGATCATAGGCGCAGGAGCCAAGATCCTAGGTCCAATCACTTTACATGACGGAGTTAAAGTCGGTGCGAATTCCGTAGTGACTAAAGATGTCGCCGCCGGCGAAACTGTTGTCGGCATTCCCGCAAAACCAATCTAAAATTTACTCTGCAATTAATCTAAAAAGAAATATCTGTCGAAGTCTTTGTGATACTTCGACCAGCGCGTATCTTCACCTGCGGCCGTTTTTTCAGATTTAAAAAAGTTTTGCAACTGGTTGATGCGACTGTCAAGTTCATCAATTTGGCTTACAACATAGGCTTCAATAAATTTAGGACGCTTAGGAGAGCCGTATTCAAGTTTGCCGTGATGACTTAAAATAATGTGTTTACATTTATTTTTAAGATCGTAAGGAAAGTTCGGAATTTCTGACGCCTTTTTTTCCACTAATTCCGAACCCAAGGGAATATGCCCAACTAACCGGCCTACATCGGTATAACTTAAACTGGTTTCAAAGGTGAGTTCCCAAATTTTTCCGATATCATGAAAAACAGCTCCATATAGGAGTAAATCTAAATCGAGATCTCGATAATGCTTGGCCATAAATTCCATAACGCCGCAGATACTTAATGTGTGCTCGAGCAATCCACCAAGATAGGCATGGTGAATTGTTTTAGCTGCCGGACACACCAAGAATAAAGGCTTAATTTGCGAATCTTTGAGAGTGTTAAAAACCAGCTGACGCAAAAACGGATTTTTAATTTTTTCGAGAAGAGTGAGCAGTTCATTAAACATATCTTCGGGGTCACGCTCACTTGCCGGAAGATAATCTTTAAGTTCAATATCCATTGTCGTAACTGTGTCGATCGTGTTGACAACCAACTGATTACGTCCCTGAAAAGCCTGGACGAATCCTTTTACCGAAACAAAATCATCAATATCAAAGCGCTGGCCAAAATCTTCAATGTTGTCCCAGATACGCCCATCAATATCGCCAGACTTATCTCCTAATTTTACCGTCAGATAGGCCTTGCCGTTTTTACCCATGTGTCGTGATTTTTCTTTAACCAAAAACGTTGTATGGATGGATTGTTTTTCTTGTAAGTCTTTAACAAAAGTTTTCATGTAAATCTCACTTTCAAAAAATTTTACTTCCAAGGATGATCGGTTTTGGCTTTCTCACAATAGTCTTTAATCCCAATAGCATAAAGATCACGAAGCTTAGAAACAATTGGCCCTATCGAAATCGTCTTGCCATTGACTTTAGAAACCGGAGTGATTTCACGAACCGAACCCGATAAAAAAGCTTCGTCAGAATCTTCGAGCTCTTGGGGTGTAAAATAGGTTTCTTCAATAGGCATTTTATTTTTGTTCGCAATTTCAAAAATTAGAGTCCGTGTGATTCCCACTAAAATATCACTTTTATGTGGGGGCGTTTGTAGAACGCCGTTTTTAACTCTAAAAATATTAGACGTTGTGCCTTCAGTACAGAATCCTTTTCCGTCTACCATCACGGCTTCGGTGGCTTTAGATTGGGTTGCATCTTTAAAGGCGAGGACATTATTCAGGTAGTTGCCTGATTTTATATTGGGATCAAGTGCCTGTTTGGGATTTCGCAAACGTTGAGAGGTTACGATAGCGGTGCCCGTTTTATTGATTTCGGGATTTATGGTGTCGATATCTTTAACATAAACAATCCAATTCGCACTTTTGGCCAAGTGCATGGACATTCCGATTTCACCTTCACCACGTGTGACTTGCCAACGTACGTAACGATCAGCTTTGCCCACTTTTTTGTGAATACGATACAACTCCTCAATGACTTGACGAGGTGTCATCTTAAGATCAAGGTCTATGGCCTGAGCGGAGCGAAATAGGCGGTCGACATGTCGTTCAAGTTGAAACAAAACATGACCGTAAGAGCGTGTGACTTCGTAAACCGCGTCACCAAATAAAAATCCGCGATCAAACACCGAAATTTTTGCGTCTTGGGGTAAAAAGAATTCGCCGTTAATGGCCACGATATCTACCGACATACTTTATCCTACCTACACAAAAGATTTTTATAACGAGAATCAATAACATCAATCGTCCCTATAGATACCCGCTTCTCACCTTTGATGTTAATAAAATATTGCCCAGCTAAGGCACTTACGTATCGTTGATCGGTCGAATTGACCACAAAACCTTTGTCTTTCATTTCTTTATTAAAATAATCTGTTATATCAAAAAAGGATTGGCAACCGCTTCCCACAGTTCCGACTCCCATTTTTCGTGTACGCGCATTGCTCAAATACCAAACTTTCATCTCTCCTATTTCTTGAGGATCCGCTTGAAATGCGAGATAAAATGTTCCGTGTTTTTTTGCGTTTACGTAATCGGCTAAATCTAACTCGCCACCGCCTGGCCCATATTCAAACTTATAGTTTTTGTTATTGAGAACGCCTGGCGTTTTTTCGACAAGGTAAACTTGGATGCGCATACGAGCAAACCCATCAGCCCCAACTTCAGAAGGTTTTTTAACCGGGGGACCACTTGCGTGTTCATCCTTTTTTTCGCCATGCTCTGCTTTATTCTCACCATGGCCTTCTTCTTTTTTCTCTCCGTGACCTTCGGCCGCGGGAGCTGGGGCAGGAGTCATCGTCGAAACACCTTCTAAAAGTTTGGTGCGAAGTTCTTCGGGCATTAGAGTGTTGCGGTAGGCGCGCGACTTATCAACGATTTCAACGGTTGCAGAGGTGTATTCGGGCTCTTTTTTACATCCCAGTAATACAATCATCGTGAGTCCGACAAAAACTTTTAATTTTATCACGATTTAGTAATGTCCTTTCAGATATTCTTCTGCTTGTAATAAAGGAATATAGTCGGGATCAAGAGCAAAGCCCTTTGAAATATACGGACGAGCCTCTTGAAGACGACCTTTGTCAATTTCTAACCAAGCTTTGCCGGCTAACGCGACAATAGATTTTTCATTCTGCGCTAACATTTTGTTCCAGTTTTCTTCTGTGCATGAAAAATCTTTTTTCTCTCGACAATAACGTGCCTGTAATATCAATGGTAAACTATACCCTAATTCATTTTTAGTTGTGCTGAGACCGACTAAACCTTCTTCTCGCAAACCCGTTTGGAGTTGTACGTAACTAAGGACGATACGAATAAGAGTGTCATCCGGAACACGAGAATGAACATCTTCGATAATCTTTTTTCCCTCGGTTTTATTACGCCCCTTAAATGTAGCTAAACCCAATGCAGCCAGCAAATATGGATTCTTAGAATTCGAACCAATGGAAGACTTTAAATATTTTACGATGTGATCCCACTGCACACGTTCACGCGCAATGTAGGGATCTTGAATATGATCGTCCGTTAATTGAGGATCATTATTTAAAAATTGAATCGCAATCGCCTCAAGCGTCGTCGTTTCTTTAGTTTCAATTCCGATATGCAAACGGTATGCAAGAGCTTCTTGATGATAGTTTTGCGAATTTTTAACAGAACTTTCTAAAACAACTTTTGAACGCAATAAACTTTCGAGTAAGTTTTTACTTTTTGAATTTAAAAAACTAGCCTCAGCTAACTGGATCGTCACCGCTGGATCATCAGACCCATGATCCAGAGCATTTAATAAAGCTTTTTCAGCGTCTGCATATTTGGACTCAAAAAGTTCGATGGTTCCAAGGTTCGCAAATGCTTGCGCATTATCAGGTTGAATACGAAGCGCTTCTTCAAGAGTTTTACGCGCGAGAGGATAATTATAATCTTGAATGTAGCCTACCGCAATACCCGTGAGTGCTTTAGATTTTTGTTTTGTAGAGGCGCTCATAGCACTGACAGATTCTAAAACTTTTCTTGCCTCTCCACTTTGACGAAGATTTAAAAGCATACCCGCAAAATCGAGAGCGATTTGGGCGTCATCATTAGTTTTGTTATAGACTTGACGAAATTCTTTTGCAGACTCGGTATAATTTCCAATACGCATGTCTTTTTTAGCTCTCTCTAGAAAATCTGAAGAAGACGGCGTAATAATGCCACGAGAAGAAATAACTTTTAAAGAAATTCCACTGACCACGATAATAAGCGATATCCAAATAAATACATTCGTCTTTGGTAAACGGCTTGAAAAAAAATCTTTATCTTTAGAATAACCATACACAACCGAATTGTTTTTATTGGACAAGGGAAGATTCGAGTAGCGAGTTTCATTGCGCTGTTCATTGATGTTTGATGTTAAACGTTCCACGGGACCAAATGCCGAGGAGAGTCTCTCGGTTACATCGGTATTAGTAAGATCACTCGTACCTGTAATCGTGGACTCAGCCGTAGATTTAGGATTTCGCATTTCATTGACCACGAGTTCAAAAACTTTTTCGTCACGAATATAATGCCAACGCCCAAAGGATAATGAGATTTCATCAAGCACTACGATTTCTTTGTTGCGAAGAGATTGTATGACTTGATCTTCTGTCATGGGCCCGAGAATGCGCCCACCTGATTTGACCAACCAATATCTCTCACCTGTCGACGCCATCACTTGGGCTCTGCTCCTAGACGTTTGAAGGGCTAATGCTTAAAGTGTCTTACTCCGGTCAGTACTAAGTTTACCTTGAGGGCACGTGCTCTCTCAATAACTTCCTGATCTTTTACACTTCCACCTGGCTGAATGACCCAACGAATACCTGCTTTTGCGATACGTTCAATGGAATCAGCAAACGGAAAGAACGCGTCGCTGGCGAGAACCGCATCTTGAGCTTCGGGATGATGGGTTTTCATGCGTTCAATGGCATGTGCTACAGCTTCGACGCGGTTGACTTGGCCCATTCCTAGGCCAAGTGTAACTTCATTTTCAGCAATTGCGATGGCATTGCTTTTTAAATGGCGACAAATTTTCCAAGCGAACTCTAAATCGCGCTTCTTTTGCTCGGAAGGAGCCTCGCCGATTATCTGCCACCTAGAATCCCAACGTGTGACTTGGTCTTGCTCTTGAATCAGAAAGCCACCTAATACTGTTTTAAGCTGGTATTTTTCTGTCGGTGAACGCCATTGTGGCCAAACCAGTACACGCAAATTCTTTTTGGCTTTAAGTTCGACTTCGGCCTCAACCGACACAGAGGGCGCAATGACACACTCTAAAAATAGACGTCCTAAATCTTGAGCCGTTTTAAGATCCAATTCAAAATTAATAGCAATAACCCCTCCAAAAACACTAACCGGATCGGCCTTCAAGCCTTGAATCAAAGCGAGTTCTTGAGATACATGCGAAGACGCCCCACAGGGATTGTTATGTTTCACGGCGACCACTGTTGGACGGTCAAAATCGCGCAAGCATTGAAGAGCAGCATCAAGATCCAAAATATTATTATACGAAAGAGCTTTGCCTTGTAGAATATGCGCGTGATGCAAACCATGCTGCGCGCTATTGTTTTTGTACCAATACGATTTTTGCTGAGGATTTTCTCCATATCGAAGTTCCTGAATGCGCTCGCCAGCTAAACAGTATGATTGGGTGAGCTCTCCCTTCGAAAGATAATCTGCCACCATCGCATCGTACGTCGAAATAAAACTAAAAACTTTCGCAGCCAATTGCCGTCTTTCTTCAAGAGTTGTTTCACCTTTTTCTAAAATCCAATTGTAATCGGTGTTCGAACTCACAACCGTAATCGCCGAAAAGTTTTTACTCGCAGCGCGGAGTAAAGCCGGCCCGCCAATATCGATATACTCAATCAGCTCTTCATCCGACAAATTTTTATTTTTTTGTTCTTCAAACGGATAGAGACTTCCAACGACTAAATCGAAGGGCTCTATTCCGTGTTGAGATAATAATTTCATATCTTCGGGGTGAGTGCGACGGCCCAGTAACGCCATATGGATCAACGGATGAAGTGTTCGCACGCGTCCATCCATGACTTCCGGAAATCCAGTTTGCTGTGAAACCTGCACAACCTTCACGCCATTTTTTAAAAGAAATTCGGCTGTTCCGCCTGTCGAAACGATACGCGTCCCTTGTTCGGCAAGAGGTTTTATAAATTCTAACAAACCTGCTTTATCTGAGACGCTCACGAGAGCATTTTTGAACATGTGAGTAACTCCATAGTGTGTAGCCATAGATGACTAAAATATAAACGACACTAAGGACTTCAGGTCTTCATTTGAAAGATCTAAACCGGCACCTAAATAGGATGAAAAGTTCTTTTGAGAAGCCATGTCATCCGCACCGCCAATTAGATATAAACCCCGTATAAAATTATATTTCAGACCACTGCGAAGCCTTATGTTTGAATCTTTAACATCAAAGGCTTCAAAGGAGAACCGGAACTTGCGACGCAAAAAGTAGTAATCAAGACCCACACCACCCGAACTTTCAATCAATCCGCCCTTGATGGTAAAATCATAAAAATTCATAGCGTAAAGAGCCGTAAATTTGACGCGGTTCTGATAAGTTTTCTTTTCGGTGACGGTTGGATCATTCGCGGTTGGCCCATTTGGCGCCGTCGTGGTTTGCGTTTGGGTTGTTTCTACGACACCTTTTGGATCCATAACGATCCCAAGTTCGTAATACCGATCTAATCCGGGTTGTAATCTTATGCTCGCGTAAGATTTAAAAAGATTCGCATCTGAAAGATATTCGGAGTGAACATCAATATTGGTTTGTAGTTTATTGGCTCCGCCCAAAAATTGATTTACACCTGCGACAGCTCTATTAATTTCTGTTACCGTTTCTTCATCATTCACGAGCTTACCGAGCGTTCCCTTACCAGAATTTACTTTTTCCGTAATTTCCTCTACATTTGTTAAGGACCGGTCAATACGATGAAGACTGCTCACCGCCGAGCTCCAACCAGATTTAAATCCTTCATCCGACTCATCATTGACGAGGTCGTTAATCGTCGTAGTGGTGGCATGTAAATTATCGACAATTTTTTCTAATTTATCTTTTTTGCCATGAGTAAAATCAGCAAGATCTTGGCTTAAAATATCGATGTTAGAAAGAATACGACCAATTGTCGTCGAACGATCACCATCCCCCGTCGTGGCGGACTTCAAAGCCACCGCTACGTCGTTCAAAGAGTCCGTTACGTTGCCGACTTTCTTCATCACTTCATCTAAACTGCCATTATTTCGTACAATTTCAATTTGACCATTCTCAGGAATCGCTTCGGCGGTAGGATCGCCACCGATAATTTCTACGTGTTTATCACCCAAAATTCCATTGGCGCGAATTTCTATCGAAGAGGATTTCGTAATCGGAATGTCTTTGCGAATGACCAAATCTAATCGCGCATGCCCGTCTTGAAGACTAATTTTTTTAATAACACCAACACCGATACCCGCCATTTTTACCTGGCTGTTTTTAACTAAGCCACTGGCATCATCTAGTGCAAACCAAACATTTCGCGTGCTGCCATGTAGACTGGGATCTTCGCTCACCTGAACGACCATAACGGCGAGCAAGGTCACGACAACCGTGACCAACAAACCAACTCGGAACTCAGTTGTCCGAAGTAGATTCACCTTTCTTAACCCCTTTATTCACGAACTTTCTGATGAGTTCGTTTTCACTCTTCATAAAGTCATTTGGAGTACCAAAAAGCAAAATTTTTCCTTGATTGAGCATGGCTACGTAATCGCCCAAACGAAATGCGGCATACAAATCGTGAGTGACAATAATCGAAGTTAGCCCCTCTCTATGCTTATGGGTACTCAGTATTAGATTATCAACCATTTCGGTCATAATGGGGTCTAAACCTGTGGTTGGCTCGTCATATAAAAGTAATTCTGGATCAAGGGCTATAGCACGTGCAAGTCCGACTCGCTTTCGCATTCCACCGCTGAGTTGTGACGGAAGTTTACCGTAATCTTTTACATCTAAACCGACCAACTTCAGTCGAGTTTCTGCTAGACGAATGATCTGTGCATTCTTGAGGTCTCGTCGATGCTCACGAATTGGAAAACAAACATTTTCAATCGTAGTCATATCATCAAAAAGGGCCGCATTTTGAAAAAGCACACCAAACTTTTGACGAAACGAAATCATATCATCCGAAGAAATTTTTGAAAGATCTTGCCCGAGAACTTCGGCCAATCCCGATGTTGGTTTTAATAAACCTAACATATGTTTTAACAAAACACTTTTTCCGGTACCGCTAAAACCAATCAGTACGGTCAGAGATCCTTTTGGAATTTCCAAATCTACGCCATTCAGAACGAAATCTTTTCCATCAAAAGTCTTTTTCAAGTCTTTGAGTCGAACAACATATTCTTCGCTCATACTAAAACCGCCATAACAAAAACACGTATGATTTTGGTTAAAAAGAAATCCACAACAATGATAGAAACCATACTCGCCACCACGCCCCGGTTTGTAGCATCACCGACTCCTTTGGCTCCGCCTTCAGTCGTAAAGCCGCGGTAACAACAAACAACAGCAAATAGTAGTCCAAAAACTGCGCCTTTAATTAAACCTTCATTAATATCACGTGGATTAATCCAAAAATTAACTTTATCCCAAAAAATTGCTTCATCTAGCTCCAAGATACGTATGCTAAAAAAATGCGCGCCAATCATAGCCACAAAATCAAATATCGCAACTAGCAGCGGCGTCGCAATAACCGCAGCGATGATTCGAGGAGATACTAAATATTGAATCGGGTGCACCCCCATAACTTCGAGCGCATCAATCTGTTCTGTTACGCGCATCGTACCCAAACGAGCTGCCATCGCGCCGCCCGCTCGAGCTGAAATAATCATACCCGTCATAACAGGACCTAACTCCCGTGTAATAGCGAGAGCAGTCGTGGCGCCAATTAAATTTTCAGCATTGACCATTGAGAAGCCAACCCAAGCTTGAAACGCAAAGACCATTCCTGTAAACACGCCGGTCAGACAGATAATAAAAATAGATTGATTCCCGACAAATTCAATTTGTCTTAAAATTTCCATGTAGCGAAAAGGAGGACGAAAAACCCAACGAATGGCATCTAAAAAAAATACGACTAATGCGCCCACTTCAATTACGGTGCTTTGTAATAGATCTTTAAAAAATTTTTCACTCTCTTTAGCTAATTGACTCATTTGGAGTTCACTATGGTTCGGGTCACGCGTTTTCCAATCCGAGTTAGTATTTCGTAAGGAATTGTATTTGTTTTTTGGGCAAGCTCAGAGACAGAAATCGATTGTCCTTGGTCTTCACCGATCACAACAATCTTATCACCAATTTGTGCACTCGTTTTAATGTCTGTTAAGTCCACCATGCAGTAATCCATACAGACGATCCCGCAAACAGGCACACGTACCCCTTTGTATAGCATTTCACTTTTATTCGTAAGAGTACGTAAATATCCATCCGCGTATCCGATAGGAATCACCCCAATGGTTGAATCACGTGTGGCTTTCCATTGCGGCCCGTACGACACCACGTCTCCTGATTTTACTTTTTGTATAAGTTCAATTCGTGAATGAATCGACATGACAGGTTTTAAATTATGCGAGTGTTTTTTAGTAACGGGACTGATTCCATAAATAGAAATGCCTGGTCTGGTTCCAACACCAAGGCTGTGACTCAAAATATTATCTTTAGGTGGATACAGACCCACGAGCGCGGCCGCACTATTTAAATAATGCACCAAAGGTTTTCGTCGTATGAATGCGCTTTCGATTTTAGAAAATTTCTTAAGTTGTTGAGCGCAGAATCCCTCTGCCGTATCTGCGTCTTCTCCGTTTAAAAAGTGCGTGCATATACCCTGAACTTCAAAAGCGGGGTCCAATTTTTCCGAGAGTTCCGTCGCTTGTTCCGGAGTAAACCCCAAACGGTTCATCCCGGTATTAAATTTCAAATGTATTTTTATTGTTGAATCGATATACGGCTTTAAGGATTCCAGTTGTGAATAACTTGAAATAACGGGCGTCAATTTAAATTCAATTACCTCGCGGGCAAAGGCATCATCAAATGATCCAAAAGTTAAAATAGGAAGCTGTAGCCCTGCTTGTCGTAAACTGATTCCTTCTTCGATTGAAATAACTCCGACTGCCGATACATTTTGTCGTTCAAGCTCTCGGCCAATTATCACATCCCCGTGCCCATAACCGTCGGCTTTTATCATCGGACAGAAAAAAGCATTTGTATTAACTTTGCTACGAATAAATTTAATATTCTGTCGTAGATGCTCGAGATTAATTTCGGCATATGTTCCGCGACTGTTGATAGACATATCTTAACCTCTTCGCTGGCCGTCAGCCGAAACCACTGGAATAGGTTCAAAATCAGGTTTAAATCCGGGAGGTGGTGCTGCCAGGGCCACACAATTACGTGATGTTTGTTTTGCGTGGTAAAGTGCTTCGTCGGCAGCTTTTACTAGGGATTCGGCATCACCGCTCACCGATGGATATTCGCTCACGCCCATACTCATACTGATCATACCGAGAGGCTGTTTTTCACCAAATGGAAATTTTGTGGCCTCGATAATGCGACGAAGTTTTTCGGCCTTGATCGCGGCACCTCGGCTATCAGTATGCGGAAGAATAAGAACAAATTCTTCTCCCCCAATACGGCAGACGACGTCGTTCTTACGACTTGTTTTCTGCAAAACCGTCGCAACCATTTTAAGTAATTGATCTCCCATCGGGTGACCATTCTGATCATTATATTTTTTAAAGTGGTCAATATCCATATACACGAGCGACACAGGCATTTTTGTTCTACGAGAGCGCGTGACTTCCTCATCTAATTTATCGTTAAAATAACGTCGGTTGTGTAGGCCCGTAAGCGGATCTTTAATCGCCATATTGTGAATACGTTTCTGAAGTGCTGCGTTTGAGTAAGAAACTTGAAAAATCTGAACATAACTATCAAAAACCCGACGAACTGAAACATCACTAACATCGGAACACACCACGATAATGCCAACGAACTCTTCTTTTGTCTCGACAGGAATCGCTAAAAATTCTTTGACGTTAAACACCTGTTGCATGAGCTCTGAGAGTTTCGCCATGCCTTGAGGATTTTTTAAATTATCCATGATCAACTTAGGCTCTATTCCGCTCAAATTAATTCCGGTTTTTCTTAATTCTTCAATTGAGATTTTCGAGGCGTGCGAAACCATTAAAGAATTATAGGCCGGTAGGTATCTTAAAAAGATCACTTTTTCGTCTGCACACAACTGGCTCACGTTATCTAAGAACACTTGAATGGTTTCGTTTACATCATGAACTTTTGCAAGCTGAGACATCAGCGTGTTAATGCGTACAACTTCTTCTTTCTCTTTCGCAATTCGTGCATTAAGTGACGTTAGGGCTTTATTTTTGTGACCCAATTCTTCTAATAATTGCTCATTCTGATATTGCAAGAAAAGCATTTCAACGGTTCGATCTACGGTCGTGATAACATCGGCCAGATCTTCAAACGGCTTATGAAGATAATCATATGCCCCTAAGCGAATCGCATTAATCGCCGTCTCCAGACTCGCATGCGAAGTCATCACAATAAATTGAATATCGGAACTCAACTCACGAACTTTTTCTAACAACTGAATGCCACTCATTCCTGGCATACGAATATCGCTGAGAATTACATGTGGAGGCGCTTCTTTAATTCGGGCGTAGGCTAAATCGGCAGTAGGAAATAGTTCCACCTGGTAACCTGCTGCACCCAACGCTTCCTGTAAAATTCCCCGAATGCTTTCTTCGTCATCGACGATGTAGCACAAAAAATCTTTTCTTACTTTCGTGATATCTGTGCTCATACTCTCAACTTTGGTCGACGAATGTTAACTTTAAATTCTTCTGTTCCATTATGCAGGTTATACCCAAGCTCCTCAGCGCTTGGAGTTGGCGGTAGATTTTTTGTATTTGTTCCTTCATTCGGGATAGCAGCAGACGGCAACTTTTTTGCGGCTAACTTTACGTCTAATGGTTTGCGTGCAAGGTTTTTTGGCGGCTCCGGTGGCAAATTATTTTTTGGCGGTTCTGGAGATTTAATCGTAGTCGATGCCGTAACCGATGTGGTCTCACTCTTTTTGCTAAACGGTGATTCCGGAATATTATTAAGCGGTGTTGTGACTAATTTTTCAGTCAACATTGTTTTAGTCGTTGTGACGGAGGTAACTTCGGAGCTCGAAACTTCCACCTTAGGGTTTGCAGGTGCCACGGATTCGCTCTTAGCCCAGGGTTGAGAAGGAAGCGGTTTTGAAGTCGCACCTAAGTCTTTTTCAGGACTCGTGGACTTAGAAGTTGTCGGAGTTTCATTTTTAGAATCTAGAGGTGATTTTGGAAACGAAATCGCCGTCTTTTCAGGTAACGGAGATTTTAAAGTTGGATTTTCTTTTTTCTCCGGAGGCTTCTCTGGCAGCTTCTCTGAAGATTTGTCTCCTGTTGTTTTTGCCAATTTGTTTGCTGGATTTTCGGCGACGCGTTCCTTTGACGATTCTTCTACATCAATTTTTTTCAGCTTGGAGAAAGGTGATTTAGGAAATGAAATCTCAGTTTTCTCAGGCATTGGAGATTTTAAAAGTGAAGAGCTCTCTGTTTTCTGTGTTTTTTCTGTTTTTTCTGTTTTTTCCAGAGAGGTTTTCGTCAACGACGCAGTTTCGTCTTTAGCGGTTAGAGTTGATTTCGGTGGGGACTGAGGAAACGAGCTTTCGGTTTTTTCTGTGAACGACTTTTCGTTTGTTTTCGCCGCCTCGACACGAGCATCCGGAATTGATTTCGAAACCGTTGTCGTGTCCATTTTTGGAGAGCTGGAAGACTTTGTAAACGTAGCGGTATCGGCTTTCGGCGGAATTGATTTTGTTATGGCAGTATCTTCGCCCCTTGGAGTCGGCGGCGGTTTTGGCATTCCCGGCGGAGTCACGCCGCTAGAAGATTTAACCGAAACTTCTGTTTTCGTTAAATTGGTCAACGTAATATCCGGAGATTTCGAAGGTAGATCTGTTTTAGGCAAAGGTGGTGGGGTTGCCGACGCAACAGTTGGCGCGCTGGTTTCTGCAGAAGTTGTCGGTGCAGTTTTGCCGGCATCTTTGGTCAATAATGGGAAATCAATAAAGAAGACCGTGCCTTTGCCAATTTCACTTTGCACATAAATTTTCGCGTTGTGATCTCTTACGATCCCAATTGTTACCGACAAACCTAAACCCGTACCTTTACCTGCCGGTTTCGTAGTAAAGAAAGGTTCAAAAATTCTTTTTTGTACTTCGGGCGACATTCCTGATCCGGTATCTTGAATTCGAACTCTCACGCAGTCCTTGGCCTCTTCGAGATAAACCGTAAGTTCCTTAACTGACGATTTCTCCATTGCGTGTCCCGCATTCATCATGATGTTAAGAAACACCTGTTGGAGTTGATTCGAGTTGGCGTTCACTTTCTGAACTGTATTTAATTTTTTAGTAATTTTCACACCCATCAAAGTGAGCTGGTGATCCACGAGATCACACGTAGAGTTCACAGTTTCATAAAGATTTGTTGGAGTTAACTCTGCTTTTTCAGCGCGAGCAAATTTCATCAAGTTTTCGATGATCTCTTTGGTTCTTCGAGTTTCTTTTTCAATAATCTCGATATGCTTTTTCATATCTGGATCTTGAGTTTTACCTTTTGCGAGTTGTGCGTGTCCCAATATGCCGGCTAAAGGATTTTTTACTTCGTGGGCAATACCTGCACTGAGTTGTCCGAATGCCGACATTTTTTCTGATTGTATCAACGCCATCTTAGAGTGCTCGAGAGCTTCTTCCCGCTCCAGTAGACTTGATTTCATCGTGTCGATACTTTTGGCGAGAGCTCCGACTTCATCGTTGGAGCTCACGTCAACGAGTATTTTAAAATCTCCCAACCCAATTTTTTCGGCGATGACTTGCAAACGGTGCAGCGGCTTTGTAATTCGACCGGCAACAAAAATGGCAATCACAATCCCGATAAGACCAAAACCGACTCCAAACACGATCACACTACGAATG
This sequence comes from Bdellovibrionales bacterium, assembly GCA_021731045.1. Taxonomy (GTDB): domain Bacteria; phylum Bdellovibrionota; class Bdellovibrionia; order Bdellovibrionales; family JAKFYE01; genus JAKFYE01. The sequence continues at coordinate 37,269 of JAKFYE010000007.1, forward strand.
AGTATTTCGGCGGCTTTGAATGCTGTCTTAGTAGGAGTCGAGACGACAACGTAAAGATTCGTGCTCTTCACTTTGCGGTAGGAACCAATAATGCTTTGACCTTCGAGATCTGAATAAAATCCGGTCGCGCCTTCTTTGTTTAGTTCACGAATTTCTGCCACGAGCGGATGCGCTTCAAGATTTTTATTCATGTATTGCGGATCAGGATGTGCGTACACATAACCACGTTGATCAATGATCATCACTTCATTGATATCGCCCTTAAAGTCTTTGATAATATCTTCAAATGCAATTGGACTTACAATGGAAACCAAAATTGATTTTGAACTCGATGCGCCTGTATCGCTTTGAAGATCCGCAACAAATGCAATGGCATAAATAGCTTGGCCATTAGGTTGTGACAGCTTAGTTAAAAATAAACCCGCCTCTTGAGTCGCATCGTAATTCAAACTTTTCACAATTGTAGTTTCATAGCCACTTGGCCATGCAGCTGCAAACGACTGGGCATTTTTTTCCACCCATTGTGGAGCCCATTTACCCGAACTCTTATCCACCACAGCTACAACAAATGCTTCGCTAAATCTTTCAAATAAAATTTTTCCGATATTTTGTTGAGTTTTAATATTTTTTAGCGACTCACGATTTGAAACAAACACCGCGGTGTTGTTTTGCAAATTTTGAACGCGGTTAATTGTGAGTCGCGCAATTGTGCCTGTAAAACGATCAGCAAATTCTTTGACGAACAAAGCTTTATCTTCTCGAAATGTACCTGAAGTTTTCCAAATAACCGCGCTAATGGACAAGATAAGCACGAGCGCTACAAGCGCAAACATTTTCATCCGGATGGATATACGCATCCTTGTCCTTTTTAACAATTTGGACTCATCATTAAGTCCTTGAACTCATTTTACTTTTAGGATTTTGAGAGAATCAAGCAAGACCTCTAGTTTTGCGCATACATATGATAAATTGGATAAAAATAACGCCCAGTGCCAATCGTGATGTAACCCTTGTCATTATACACACGTTTTTGCAGTCCGAACTCTAGGCTTTTATATTCCTGATAAGATCTTATATTTTTAAATTTTGAAGAGGGACCATAGAAGCATTTTTCGGATCGAACGGTCTCTATTTTATGAACATGATCACGTTCAGACAAACAAAAATATGTCCAATTTTTTTTAGAGCGCCCAATAGTGCGAATAAACGTATTACTAACAACTAATCCACGATCTTGCGTTGAACGCAGTTGGACAACGCCTGGCGATGTTTCAACTGCGACAAAGGCGTGCGCGGTTCCCATGACAAGCTCCGTCCCCCAAAAAAATGTGCTCAAAAATATGAAATAAATTGAATTCTTTTTCATGTCGAATTTAGAGAGCAAAGCTAAGACCGGCGTTAAAACTAATACGCCAACAACACGCAACTAAGCCTATGAAATTACTCTAGTTTCGGTGACCAAATACGTCATTTCAAACTCCGCGTAGACGAGACCTTTACCACAAGGTATCTCCTACCCTAATGAATAAAACATGTGATTTTCTTGTTATTGGAACCGGTCTCGCAGGATTGAGTTACGCACTTAAAATGGCTTCGCATGGTAAAGTTATTATCCTAAGTAAAAAATCGGCAACACAAACAAACACGCAATCTGCTCAGGGAGGACTCGCCGCCGTAATCGCCGCCGATGATTCTTTTGAAGAGCATATACAAGACACTCTCACAGCCGGGGCCGGACTTTGTCGCCAAAATGTTGTGGAGATGGTCGTTCGACAAGCGCCAGAAAGAATGCAAGATCTTATTAATTGGGGAGTTCACTTTGATCAGAAATCTGATGGCTTTCATCTAAAAAATTCAGAAAGTGTTCGCAATTTAGATTTAACCCGTGAAGGCGGACACAACAAACGTCGCATCGTTCATGTTCAAGATCACACAGGTCAAGCTATTCACGAAACTTTACTTCGACGGTGCCGCGAGACCAAAAATATCGAAATACTAGAAGACCATTTTGTCATTGACCTTCTCACAAGTCGCAAACTTGATCCGTTTTCAATTTCTCGCAATGAGTGTCTTGGCGCTTACGTTTTCGACATAAAAAAAGATTATGTTTTCACGTTAGAATCTAAGCTGACAGTTTTAGCAACCGGAGGAGCCGGAAAAGTATATTTGTACACGACAAATTGGGAAGGCGCGACGGGAGATGGAATTGCGTTGGCTTACCGTGCAGGGGCACGCGTGGCTAATCTCGAGTTTATGCAATTTCACCCTACTTGTTTGTATCATCCACTTGAAAGAAGTTTTTTAATTTCCGAAGCTTTACGCGGCGAAGGCGCCGAACTTATAAATTCCAATGGTGTAGCGTTTATGAAATCCTATCATCCGATGGGCAGTCTCGCCCCACGCGATATCGTTGCGCGATCGATTGATGCCGAAATGAAACGCACCAGTGCCGAATGTGTTTATCTCGATATCTCTCACAAACCCAAAGATTTTATTTTACAACATTTTCCGGTCATTTTTGAAAAATGCATGCGCCTGGGGATCGATATCTGTAAGCAACCCATTCCCGTCGTTCCCGCAGCCCACTATCTTTGCGGAGGAGTTGTCACAGATGAAAATGCTTTGACTGGCATTCATCGACTGTACGCCGTTGGAGAAACTGCATGCACCGGTCTTCACGGCGCGAATCGTTTAGCCAGCAATTCACTTTTAGAATGTATTGTTCTCTCACATAATGCAGCTCTTCATTCACAGCAATTCATTAAATCAAATAAAACTCACAAAACAAATATTCCAGACTGGATACCCTCAACCAAAACAGATTCCGATGAAATGATCGTAATTTCTCATATGTGGGAAGAAATTCGCCGCCTGATGTGGAACTATGTTGGAATTGTAAGATCAGACCGCCGTCTTGAAAGGGCTGAACATCGTTTAGAAAACCTCATGACCGAAGTCCGAGATTATTATTTTAATCTTAAAGTTCATCCAGATATTTTGGAACTACGGAACATCGCTCTGGTTGCCCACCTGACCGTGCAATGTGCTCTCAAACGAAAAGAATCTCGGGGTATTCATTACAATATCGATCATCCGCAGCCACAAAATCCGGCGCGCGATACGGTTCTTTAAAAATTTAAAGTCGCTGAACCTACTGGACCCGTAAGCGTCAATAAAGAAGGATTCGTTTCAGAAATGCTTGTTGGAACTAAAAATTTAATAATATATGGAGTGCCCCATTTTGTATGATCAGGATAGAGATCGCGAACTTCAGTAACGGAGTCGCTCATTTTTTGCACAGTTCCGGCATAACGCTTTCCCTCAACATCTAAAAAAATACGCCATACCGTATCGACTTTATGCAAGTTATCATCTTTGGCTTCCGGAGTATAAAAACTCATAAAAATTTTTGTTTCAGCTGCAGAAGATTTTTGTTGATATTCTCGCTCGGCGATAACTTCGGCTTCTGTCCATTGAAAATTTGTTGCTTTACGAAGGGTTTGGGCCTCCCTTACTTTTGACGTCATCAGGGTGGCACGTACATCTATAGTGTTCACAAGGCCATCATATGTTTGCGTACTTTTTGAAACTTCCAGGATCGTCGATTTATAATCTGAGTCAGTAATATAAATACGTCGGTTACTATCGATCGTCGAACAAGCCGAGAGTGAGAGCAAAAATAAAAAAATAAAACTTTTTAAACGAATTGTTTCAACCACGCCTTTAAATCTCCAAAAATATAATCGCGACCTAATTCATTAAAAATTTCGTGATAATGTTCTTCGTATATTTTTAATTCTTTATGACTTGACGCTACTTTTTTAAAGAAGTTTTCAGAAGCCACTCGACTCACGATGCGATCGTCACCAGCTAGTTGCATAAAAAATGGCAGTTTAATTCTACTACCCGATTTATTGCAAAACTCCATGGTGTTCACCATTTCTACAAATAACGCCGTGGAAATTCGGTCGTGCCGCAAAATATCGCGTTCATATTCTTCAACGACTTTTGTGTCGTGAGTAAGATCTTCGTATTTAACTTCATTGTGAAGTGTGAGGTTCGGCAGAATATTTGCCATAAACTTTCCCACTTTTTCCTTAAGTGCGGGAATCTGAACATTGATTCCAAACAATGGTGAGCTTAGACATAAAGATTTTGCTCCCATATCTCCAAACTTAATTACAGTCGCCGTTGTTACAAGTCCGCCCATCGAATGACCAAGCAAAACTAATGGTTGATCAGGATTTTGTTTTTTTACAAATTCGACAAATGCTTTGAGATCTTCACAATAATCAGAAAAGGCGCGAACTACACCTCTCTTACCTTCGGATCTTCCGTGTCCTCTTAAATCCCAAACATAGAGGTCCCAGTCACCAGGCAGCATTCCTGTCGCCAATCGTGAATACGCCTCAGAATGTTCTCCCAATCCGTGAGTTACGACTAAAGTCCCGCGACCAGCCTCGCCCTTCCATGTTTGGTAGAAGAGTTCAAAATCGTTATAACCACGAAAGTAGCCTTCAGTCCGCTGAATCATAATCCAGATTGTCTCGAGAGTAACGATTGTGAGTCAAGTGACATTGTCGTATTGGCCATAATGAGTTATTCTTTGCGTATGGCTCATCTTTTGTTGTCTCGTAGTAAACTCTTTATGATCGTATTTTCATTTCTTCTTTGCGTTCAATCCACATTTGCTCAAGAAGAAAAAGACGAAGGAAAAGACAAAAAATTTGGGTCTATCTATGGAATCCATACAGGTCCACTTCTTCCAAATCAAATTCAAGGTATGACCGAAATCATGCCTGTCTGGGGAGTGCGCTACGGACTTCCTGTTCGCAAGGGTATGCTTGAAATGGGAGTCGCAAATGCGCGCGCTTACGGCGTCGAATATTACAATATTAGCGCAAGCATACGTGGCGATTACAATATTGATGATATGTACGCGCTGATCTATGCGGGTATTGACTCCCATTATTATTCTCCTAACGGTGCTCCGTTTAACATGTATTTTGGTGCTCACGTCGGTGGCGGTTTTGCCGCTCATTTAGGAGACTTACTTTGGTTCCGTACGGATATGAAATTTAACGTGAATCCAGGCACCGCACTTTATATTGGTTTTGGACTTGAGTGGCGAATGGCCGCAGGTGAAGGCGCTGGCGAAGAAAAATAATTTCTCTCAAAGTTGATTTAACTTCAATTTCAGTTCATCAAAATCAGGCGCTTCAAACGTATGAATTTTTTGATGCATCGGGAACACCGCTGCTAGTTTAAATTCTCCTTCTACTCCGCTCATTTTAACCGCTAAAGCATATAGCGCCAATTGTTGTTGTGCTCGATACGAATATGAAGGATCACCTGTTTTATAATCTACAATCCAAACTGTATTCTGGGTTTTCCCCCAAAGATCGATTTGTCCCTCTAAAGTTGTACGACCAAAGCGTGCAAGAAAACCCCACTCCACCTCACCCTGCTCTATCAAGTGCTTAAGGGGTAGTGACTCTGATTTCAGCACAAAGTCCAAGGCTTGATGAGCAGACTTTTTGTCATCCGAGATATAAGAATTTATAAACTCGTCTGCTTTTTCAAAGCCATGATAATGAAGCGCTTCAAAAAGCTTATGCACTAAAGTTCCTTTAAGTGCTCTTTCAACTCGGGCGGGCACGTTATCCAATAATGGTTTATTTATGAACGCGCCTTTTGGCTCCCATAAATCTAAAACTCGACTCACGGATATATTTTGTGTCGAAGACAAGCTCCTCTCTTCAACTATTACGGGTGCCCGAACAGCTTGCGCGCGGTCTTGTCGTTTACGAATGATGTCTACCTGCCAAGCGGGGCCTTCAACCTTATAAGTGTAAAAACTATTTTGAAACTTTCCGTATTCGAGCGGCCATTTCATCTTAGAAAACCAAGAATTTTCGTTTTTTCCTTCACTAAAAGATAAATAAACGCGCTCCTTGGCTCGCGTAACAGCCACATAAAAAAGTCTTTCCGACTCTAGAACTTCCTGTTCTGATAAATATGTTCCATGAAGTTTTGCATTGAGCGGAGAAAGCGTCTTCAAATCTTCACCCATCGGCAGTTCACAACACCAAAGTCGTGAAGAGGGCTCAAACGTAAACGTTGAACGTTTGGAAGAATCTGGTTTCGCGTCCATTTTAGGAATAAAAACATAATCAAATTGCAAACCTTTCGACATATGAATGGTCATAAGATTTACACGATTAGGTTCAAATGCCGGAGATGCGTCTACATCTCCACTAAACTCATCAAGACTCATTGTTTTCTGACTGTTTTTTATAAAATTAAGAATATGAAAACCTGCACGACGTGATTCTTCTCGCAAACGAAAAAGAAATTTCCATATGTTCGACTCTCGCTGCCCCGTGGAATCATGATAGTGCGAAACGTCGACGAGTCCTGATCGGATCATCATATTTTCAAAAGCTGCAATGACTCCATCTTTTTGAGATTCAATCAAAGATCGTCGTAATTCATCAAGAGCATACTCACCGTCAGATACTTTAGCTATGTAACTCCACAAACTGCCATTTTCTTTTTCCTTACTCTTAGTGCGGGCAAAATCCACAATCGTTTGATCTGGAAGGCGAAACCACGGAGAGCGTAAAACCTCAACTAAGTTGTCGTTATCATGAGGATTGACCAAAAATTTTAATAACGACACTAAATCTAAAATTTCCCGACGATTAAAAAATCCACTCGCCGCATGCACTTGCGTGGCGATTCCAAACTGATTTAAATGTTGGGCTATTGATTTTAAAGTCGAATTCTTTCTTGATAAAATACATATCTTTTCTAAAGTTACACCGTGTGATTGAAGATCCTGTATTTGCTTTGCGATAAAATTGAACTCTTCGAGTTCATCCGCGGCCTTTCCAAATATGGCGGCACATTTACTCGAATCAAACGCCCCCTCCTCTTTCGGTAGCATAGGCGCAAAGCCAACGCCGAAATCTTGTACCAAATCGTTTAAAAAAAGCAACAGTTCGGGAGTCGAGCGATAATTCCGGTTAAGCAATTCTTTTCGTCCTCCAAGCGCGAGGATTTCTTTTTCTTTATCGACAAAAACTTCAGATCTTGCACCACGAAAAAAATAAATACTCTGCTGGGGATCTCCCACCACAAGATGAGGGCGTTGCCCGCGCATTAAGTTTAACAATTCGACTTGGAGTGGGCTGGTATCTTGAAATTCATCAATAAGCCAATAATCCCACTCTTTAGAAAAAGCGTCTGCAATTGCAGGCAGTTCTTTTAGCAACTGAAGACTCAAAAGCTCTAAGTCATCGATTTCAATTCGACCCGTGCGCATTTTTTCTTTCATCAAAATATCGGCGTACTCTCGGGTTAAAGCCTGAAGTTCTTGGTAACGCAAAGAAAATATTTCTAGATTTTCGAGTTTAAACATTTCATTATCGATATTTTTTACTTTATCTAAAACCTGTGCGGTTCGAAGATTTAACTCTTCACTCACCGGAGGTTTTGTTTTTGAGTACGCAGGCTTGCGTCGACCTTCGTAACACATGCTCAGATACTTTTGATTCTTAAAAAAGTCAGGAAGCGCTTTCGAAAGGGCTTCTAGAAATGTCGCAAGTTCCGTCCAATCCGCCTTCGTTGTTTCTTTATTAATATCTTGGGATAATTCTAGGCATTCGTATGCCAATATCCGCATATAATCTGTAATTGCGGATTTGAGCGAAACAATCGTGTGCGCAGAAGTTTCGGGAGCAAAACGTAAAGCTTTTTCTATGTCTCGCACCCTTTGCGTGATCACATTAAAACCTAAAAGTTTTAAAAGCTCTTCATATTTTTGACTTTCGTATAAAAGTGGACGTAGAATTTTTTTAGAGCGCCGCATGGAGTCGCCTGAATCTAAAAAAGAAAAACCTGGGTCTAAGCCAATCTGCGATCCAAATCGGTGTAGAAGTAAATGCAAGACTCCATGTATAGTTGAAATATGAAGTTCACGTTGCGATAGAAAAAACTGAAGTAGTTCCGGATTATTCTTTGTTTGTCCTTCTCGTAGAAGGCGTTCGCGCAACTCTTGCGTTGATTTACGAGTAAAAGTAGTCACGATCATTTTTGGAAATCGGCCATTAATTTTATGAAACTCTTCAGCCGAAGACACAACATGATTTACCAATGTTGTCGTCTTGCCGGCTCCTGCGCCTGCTCTATAAATAATATTTTCTAGTTCAAATGGGGCGCGCGACATATTTGGTTCCATTGACAACGAGGACATTTTTCTGGCTCAAACGGGTTGGGTTGAAACTCCCCTTTTTCTATGCCTTCGAGTACAGTTTTAATTTTCAACTTAAGCAATTCATAAAATTCATTTTTTTCTTCAATTGAAATTTTATTTTTACCAACTTTTTCAAGGTCAACAAGAGCGTCCCCTCCTTCAATCTGCTTAAAGCCATAATTTCGATCCATAGTTCGACTCACATAATAAGATGCCCCGACAACATCTTGAAGTCCTAAAGAGGTCAGACCTTTTTCTACAGCCATAGCGTAAAGTCCTAACTGCAATTTGTTGTTCTCCAACCAGCTATTGTATTGTCGTAACTCGGTACCACTGGACTTATAATCGAGAATAACAGCATGGCCTTTATGATCAGTATCTATGCGATCAATAAATCCTTTAAAGCCGATGGTCTCAGAAGAACCTTCACGTTCAAAGTTTAAATTATTTTTATTAATGAAACCTTGTACATCAGCTTCGCATAAAACCGTACGGGTTTGTGGAAAGCGTGCGCGCCAAGATTTTTCAAAATTTAAAAAACGAAGTCCCAGCTCAACAAGTTTAGCTTTAAGAAACTTCCAGGTGCGCTCATCTCCAAACTCGGCTTTAATTTCTAAACGCCCGTCTTCTAAAAATTGACCTATTTCGCTTTCGTTATAGTCGTAACGAAATTCTTGACTCAGTAATTTTTCAAATAACTTATGGATCAATCGTCCTCGGGTTGAGTTATCTACGTCTAAATCTAAATCCGGCTGGTCCAAAAGTTTATAAAGACGTTTGGAAGCAAAAATAAATGGGCATTTTAGATAATCTTCGATAGAGCTCGGAGATAAATGATCCGTTTGGTTTTGCGCAAAACCCGGCTCGGTGATTTCACCTAAATCGGCACGAATGCGGCTGGTCCAATGTTGCGTTTGCGGTTGATTTAAATTTCGTGATTTTGCAATCTCCTCCAGCTCCAGCTGTTGAAGCGCATCCCACCGGGAAAGACGTGGGCTATCAATGACCTCGAGCTCGTCTTTACTCCTCGTCTTCAAAGCTTCTTCCAGCCAAAGGAGTGATGGTGATAACGTATCGCCATTAAAATCCGTCGTCGGAAACGAAAGCACCGCCTGTTTTTGACCGCCGATAAACCACCGCGCTTTAAAATCAAGACGGCTGTTATCAGTATTAGGAAATAAAAAACCTGTTAGAGCTTGAATCGACTGCGTCTCTCCTAGGTCCAAACGTTGCATTTGGTAGGCACGCAATTCAGAATCAGAAAGACCTAAAAAAAATACGGCTTCGACATCTAAATCCTCGGCCGAATCGAGCCCCACGCAATGAACTCCTACATCTATTTTTTCAGCTATCAGATCCGATCTTTGCAGCAGACTCGTTAAATAACTGACCCAGCCTCGAGAAGGCAAAACCACGTGATCGGGACCATCACGGTAAATGAGACTCACCACTTTTTCTAAGTGCTCCATATGACCAGCTTCGGGCCACAAAGAAAGCGAAGCGACGATAAATTCTCTTTTAGTCATGTTTTTTTTAGTCATAAATGGTCGACTCAAAACCAATTGCGCGATTTCAGGTGAACGCTCTAAATCCTCGTTCCCATATATTCGCGAATAAAGGGTTTTAAACCGATCAAACTTAACCGTGACATTTTCTTGTTGAGAGAAAAGTGCCTGTTCAAGATCTTCGGAGTTGACTTCAATAGTCCGTAATTTAAGTTCCGACATCCAAACGCCAATATCGGGTAAATCAGATAAAATTGTTCCTCGCTCTCCGCGGAGAGGAATGCCCTCCTGAAGAAAATATTGATCCAAACATCTCCAGTAATACTTAATATTTGGAGCCACGATAGCGATTTTATCTGGTGCAATTCCCTTTTCTATCCATTCTCGAACTTGTCCGGTCACATCCTTAACTTCAGATAGCATCGTAGCAAAACGTCGAACTTCGATATTAGGTTGTGGGATACTTAGAGTTTTAGTTGAGGATTCTTGAACAAAATCAAACGTGCGATAAGGTTGCAAAAGTCTTTCATATTGCTTTGACGATAATTGCGGCGACAAAATCGTCACATCCAAGCGTCGCGATAACTGCAAAACAATTTCGGCTTCTAATGAATTTAAATCGGGGCCTAGATCTATAACAAGGTTTTGTGACCAAAATCCTTTTTCGACTAGAATTTCAGCGTTGCCACTGGCTAGCAAACTTGAAATCCAAGCTTGGGGCAAAAGATTGCGAGATCGAAACTCATTCCATAATTTCTCAGCTTCAACAAACCACTCTCCCCAACGCATATAACTTTCAATATGAATTCGAAACCAGTCTCCCATCCGGTCATGACATGCCGGGTGACTGAGAACACTCGCAAAATGAGTCATAAACTCAAACATTTTTAAACCCGCACCGGAAGTTTTAGACCATGGGGCCTCGCTCTTTTCCAACCATTCTGATATTAAATGCACGGACAAATCTTGAGAAATATGTGCAATCTGTGGATAACCTCGAAAAAATAACTTTCTCCACAATTCACTCGCACGAAGAACTGCGTTTTCAGGAATAAAGTTTGCGGTCTCTAAACATTTTTTTTGCAATGTCAGTTTTGATTTTAAGTCTGATACAATCCACGTCGTTGTATGAGGATTATACGTCTTAAAAATATCAGCTCGTTGTTGAGGATGTGTGAACGTGTGTCTTGTTAGCATTAGGTAGTAAGAATAGGATGCATCTTTAGATTAGTCTATTTTTATGCACGGCAAATTTTTTTGAAAGAACATCTCGCAACGCAGATCTAAACTTAACTATCGGCGTTGTTTAAGTTTACGGCTATCGCCGCCTTTTAGAAATCCAAAATTAGGATTTAAACCTAATTCTAAGCTTCCCTGTAGAATATAACGACGATCTTCATGTTGACCCGGATACTCACCAAGTTCAACCCCGTAAGTTGCAGCATCAAGTTTAATAAACCCTAAATCGACCCCTGCACCCATCGTATAATAACCCTGGTTGAAACCGCCGCGAATAGAAATGATCGGCAAATCAAATTCAATTCCAAAATGAAGTTTTTTGCCCAAAGCCTCATCGGAACGATTGGCATATTTGAAATCCATTGCGGGTCGAATATCAACCCCAGGTAAATCTATTGTTAATCCAAAACCTGCTATCATTTCGTCACGAATCATTGGGGGTGCCCGTGCACCAAAATCTTGAGTGAACGAAGTGTATCCCATATTTTTCCAAACAAAGCTAAAAGTAGGTTTAACTGGCAACGGAAGTGTCAGATTCATTCCATAATCAACAGCATAACCAGTACCACGATTGTTAATTTGATCCTGTAATTCGGATGAGGATAAATTCGCAAGTGTACTCACCCCAATTGGAAACGCGGAACCAATACGCGTAATTCTTTTACCCACCACGCCGACCGAAAGAAGATTCGGAGCGAGATCAAACGCAAAACCTAAAGCCGCGCCGTAGTCATTAATAAAATTAACATTCATGTTAGGATAGGCAGGATTCGAAAGATACGCAGAACCCGTTAAACTGTCATATGCAGCAACGCCTAAGTACGGCACGGTAAATGCTGTTTTAGCTCCGCCACCAATCCAAATATTTTTACCAAAAAGTGATTTTACTTGTGTCGCAAAAGCGGTGGTACCGGCATCTGCATCTGCAAATCCTTGGTAGGAATCGTAAACATCTTCACCGTTTACTCCCGCGTACATATTTGCAATCGACCAATTAATGCCTTCAACTTTAGCAAGACCCGCAGGATTATAAAATAAAGAATCTTTATCTGCGACCACTGCCGTGTAGGCATTTCCCATTCCAAGCGCACGTACCGACGTGTTCATTTCCAAAAGCTCTGCCGCTTTCGAAATATTCGCACTTAAAATAAGAAAAAAACTTAATACAAACTTCAACTACACCTCAATTAGTTGCACAAATCGTCGCGTACGAAACCGCGGCGCTAGTAGGATTAATCGCCATTCCTATTCCATCATCATTTCCGGTAATCAAAGCCCGTATAGCTCTTTGTTGCTCGGCTGTAACGGATGCACGTGTGTTGGCGCTACACGGATTTACCGGTAAAGCCGAGCACATATCATTTAAATCTGAATAAAAGTCTCCCGCCGAACTTCCCGCACCGGCAGCCGCGATACTTTCAAGAAAAAGTGCAAGTCCTGTTACTATTTCTGTGGAGTCTGCACGATTGGCTACGCTGGTTGGGAGATTTGTTTCACCTGTACCAGCTCCGTTAGCTGCATCACACGGATCCCAAGTGGCATCTACTGTCGCATCGGCATCGGTATCGCCTCGAATATTTAAAATATTTGCAATTTTAATTAAAGATGCAAAAGCGAGTAGTAAGTTTTCTTCGCCCGTGCGCGTACCTGCTGATCCCAAAGCCACCAAAATATTTTCTCCTGCAACACAACTGTCTAAATTCGTAGTCGTCGCTCCGGTTCTTGCACTTAGCAAAATTGAAAATAAGGCGCTTGACCCCGATTGCAGTGCGACCGCAAGGTCCACAAAATTTAAACCACACTTACCCGCATAAGCTGAAGACTTTAAAACTTTAACGTCTCTGCGTTCTTGGTAATCTGTCGACATCAATGCGATCTGCGCCAAGGCTCCGTCCCATTCTCCTTTACCCAATTTCAATTTGGTTTCATAAAGTAACGCTTTATCCGTAGATTTATCTGCCATTTCAGAAAAGATATTGGCACAGCCTAAGTTAAGAATATAAATGACCATCAATTGCACAAGAGACGTTCGCTTGATAAAACGTCTCAACCAAACCGAAATTTTTATTGTTTTTCGTCGGCTCATAATATGCGCTTTTCTAAAATTAAAAAGCATGTTGCGTCTCCTTAAACTTATGAGGTCCGTTGCCAAATTAAAAACGTATGGCAAGTTTACCCATATAACGTCGATCTTCTTTTGGCTTTGCTGCGGTTCCAATTTCTTCACCGTAACTTGCCACTTGTAGTTGAACCATTACCATTGAGAATTCGAAACCCGCGGTCCAATATCTCTGATTCATCCCACCTCGAAAAAATAATGTGTCTGCAAAGTTAAGTTCTAATCCCAAATGCATACGACGCATTTGATCTGTTTCTTGTCCCGAGGTCATCGCGTCACGATACTCGGCAGAAAACAAAGTGCGAAATCTTTTACCTAAAATCGGAGAAATAGAAAAACCAACGTCCACAGTTTGAGCGGTCATGTCGGGTCTCATTGTTGTTTTATATTGGAATCCATCGTTTAAATCATACGAAGTTCCACCGACATCTCTCCAAACGGCACCCAAACTTGGAAGCCAATCCCACGGAGCCGTTAAAATTAAACCAATGTCGCTCGCAACGCCCACACCTTCTCTGACCATGTCTTTTAATTGAAGCCCAGTAGAAGTCGTAGGAAGAGCATCGTAGTCGGAATCTGCATTCACTTCCACTCTATCTATAAAACGTCCATTTACGCCGAATTTAATTCGACCATCCCAAATACGAAAATTAAAACCCATAACCATCGCCACGTCGTTGAGATAATGATAACGAAATCTGTTCAGTTCGGTGTCGACCTCACCATCGTAGCGATATTTTGCGTGCAGACCGAATCCAAAATTTGTTGTGACAATTGACGGAAATACTTGCCCCAAAGCATTGAAATGAGAGTCTGGAGATAATAGTAATTTATTTAGTAATTCTTGAGGTTCAGTAAATCCTGTCGTTGCACCGCCACCTTTACTCAAAGTGCCCATATTTTTTGTGCTGCCGGCAAGCTCAGGATCCAAAATTGTGAGATATGTATTTCTTAATTTTCCGAGGGCGGCTGGATTTAAAATGAGTGCGGTTTCATCGTTGACCGTCGTGACGGCCGTTCCGCCCATTCCCATTTGGCGAACGCCATTATAAAATTCGTAACGCTCAATTGCATGAGCGTTCGAAATAAATAAACTTTGTAGTGTAATCAACAACATCCATGTTGTTTTCATATATACTCCGCCAGCATTCTATTCGGAGAACAAACGGATCAAGTTGAGACACTTAGAAATTACTAGACGAAGGTTTTAATAAATTTGAATGAACTCAAACGTAAAAAAGTCCGGCAATTTAATGCCGGACCTATGTTTAGTTTTGAAGAAGATTTTTTAGAGATGTACCTACAGCAGTTGGATCTCCACCACCTGCATTATAAGCCGTAGTTAAATCAGTACATTGGGAAGTTGTTGCATTAGATCCTGAACAATTCGCCTGATACGCTTGAATTGCAATATTGCCGACCGTCGCAGCGGGAAGAGACGTTAAGTAACCTGTAATGGATGATAAATCAGTCGTATTACCGCTACCCACGTTATATATTTCAGTCGCGAGGCTAGTTATTAAAGATAAGTACGCCATTCCGGATGAACCAGATTTCTTACATTCATCAACAACTCGGTTGGCATCAACGCTGTTCGTATTACCGGTAATACTATTTGCCGTTTTACCTGTAAAACCAATGTAGACCATCATTCGCATAACGGGATCGCCCGTGGCCGTCTTGTCGTTAACTGCATTGAAAATGCTTGTCCATCTTGTCGTTAAAAAACCTCGCTGCATATAAATTCCACCGCAGCGAATTAGCGATGCCTGAGCGGTATCGATGCCATCAACTTTTGAAACGCATGATGAAGCTTCCGCTTCGGATCGTGCTGAGTCTAAACAGGCTTGAGCACTCGCAACTTTTGTGTCGTCATTTGTCTCACAACCTGTGGTAAAAAATAAACCAACAACACTTAATGCTAAAATCATTTTTTTCATCTTTATCTCCTCAATTAAAAATCTAAACTCATCTTTGCAATGTAGAAACGGTTCTCTTTTTTAGCATTTGAAGTTCCAATTTCCTCGCCGTAAGTAGCAGCATCAAGACGGAACCATGCCAATTGAGCACCCACACCGGCAGATAAATATCCTTGGCCCATACCCGCGCTATAATATCCCTCTAGCCAGCTAAATGCCTTCCAACCTAGTTCAACACCCGTATGAAAACTTTTTAAGAACGTCGAATGCCGATGTCCAAGGTCCCGCATATCCAACATGAAACGCGGAGAGAACACGCTAAAGTGTGGTAACTCCCACTTTGACCCTACATCAACTCGTCGTCCCAGTTTCGGTGCATTTGTTCCGCTATTTTTATCAATCAAATGCATATTTTGTTTAAACCCATAATCTGCGAGGTTACGCACCACTAAAGCAAATGTCGGTTGAGCATATTTTAGAAAGGAAAAAAATCCTGACTCAGGAATCGGCATCACGTACTGGCTTCCAATATCTACATCGCCAGTTAAACCTTCATTTGCATCAGCGGGTTTAAAGAAATCGGGGTTTGTAGCTAAATCAAACGCATTAAAAGATTTTCCTACATAACCGCGGTAGACACCTTTAAGCGTAAAACCTAATGTTAAGGCATCTTCCTCTAAATAGCCGCGAGCAAAACCTACAGCAAGCGTGTTATCCACGTATGCTGAAACTGCAATTTGCGGACTACCGAGTTGATGAACCGCAAGATTGATTGTCGAATCTGCGATGATAAGTCCCACTCCCCATTTAGGTCGCGTCCAAATGGCATTCACGGCAGGAAGTCGCGTAGCAAAGTTTTTACCGTAATTCTTATCGAGAATCTCTTGCATTTTCGCGATTTTCTCGGCTTCAGGCACTTTAGATGCAGATTTAATATCCTCAGAGAACGCGAGTGCGGAAGTCGTAACGGCTGCGCCAAATCCCAAATTTATTTCGCTATCCTTTGCGCGACCTAGTCCCGCAGGATTATAAAATAATAAGTTGTAATCATCGATCACTGTGAAGGTGTTTCCAGCACCCATTGCACGAACAGCAATATAATCCTGGTGAATGCCGTAATCGAGATTTTCATCTGCATATGCAGACCAAGAAACAAAAACTGTAATAAGTGCGAAAATACTTCGCATAGTTATCCTCCGAACATAATAGTGGCCTGATAAGTGTCAGATAAAATTCTATATTCAAAGAAACGACTTCATGTATACTTTTTTATATATGAAATGGCTCAGCATAGGGAACTTGACTATTGTCTCTTTTATTATTGTTGCATTCATGGTCCCGGTAAGCCGTGGACAAGCGGCGCCGCACCAACCTGAACCTAATTTAGAAGATCAACCAAGCTCGACCACCCCACCCGTTCAAAATACGGATGCTCTTAAATATATGGATATTTCAAATCCACCTCCTATGACCGAAAAAGTCAAAGTCACCCAAGAAGAAAAAACTTATTTTTACCCTTATTCGATGTCGATGGGCCCAAGATTAGGATTTGTTTTTTATGAAGAAACTTCGCTTGAAAATCCGCCACTTATCCTTTTAGGTTTTTTTCATATGCTCCATAGTATTAGCTCCAACCATATTGAGGTTGGTGGTGATCTTCATAGCAATTCTACGGGTGCCTTAAATGTAGCGATGCAACACTTTTACTTTCCTTCCGAAAAATTTCGACCGTTTGTAAAAGGTGGTACTTCTTTATTGATAGAGCCCGAAAAAGGCCTTGCGAACTTTGTCGACTACCATAATTATCGTTTACGATTAGGCGCCGGAATAGAAGATATGTTGAAAGATCCTGCTAGTCTGCGCTGGGATATCGAAGCCACTTTGGGTTTAACAAGTTACTCTCTAAATATTGTTTTTGGCTACGCATGGGCTTGGTAAAATTAAGATTCAAAATCAGATTTCATTTTTTCTAAAAAATTTAAAACTTCAATTTCCAAATGCTTTTCCGAGCCATCGTTCCAAATAATATAATCCGCTTTACTTATTTTCTCAGAAATCGGAATTTGCGCACTCATACGCTCCTTTGCCTGGTCTTCGCTTAAACTATTTCGCCTCATCAAACGATTTAGTTGATTTTGAATAGACGATGCGACCAAAACTACAGCATCGAAATCTTTTTCAAGTTTTTTTTCAAATAAAAGAGGCACATCGTAAAAGGCGATTTCAACTCCATCTTGTTCAAATTGTTTTCTGAGTTTTAACACATGAGCTTGGATGTAAGGATGGCTGATGTTTTCGAGCTCCAATCGCCTTTTCGGATCCGAAAAAACTAGGGCTCCCAAAGCTTTGCGATCCAACTGTCCATCGGATTGGACTAAAGTCCTGCCGAAAGTTTTGACAATTCTTTTAAAACAATCAGTCCCGGGTTGTACAACTTGGCGCGCAACAACGTCTGCATCCACGACTTTAAATCCACTTTGGTCTAGGATTTTAGCCACCGTACTCTTGCCGGTCGCAATGCCCCCCGTCAAACCGATCCATTTCATATTATATTTTCCATCTTGCTTTAGCGTAACACCTTGAAATCCGAAAATAAAGGGAAGGAGTTTGCGTGACAATTTCTCCCGAGTTTTTTGGCAAATATATTCTATTAGAAAAGCTCGCGACGGGTGGTATGGCCGAAGTTTATTTAGCCAAATTAACCGGAGCAGAGAACGTAGCCAAATACGTCGCGATCAAACGCATCCTTCCTCAATTTTCACAAAATCAAGAATTCATAGAGATGTTTAAGGAAGAAGCCAAAATTGCAGTGAATCTCGCGCACAGCAACGTGGTACCGATCTATGAATTTGGCGAGCAAAATGGTCAGTTTTATATCGTGATGGAATATGTCGAGGGACGGAATCTTCGTCAAATTTTGAATCGCTTAGGTAAAACCAGCTTACGATTATCTTTAGACCAAATTATTTATATCGTAAACGAAGCCGCACGCGGATTAGATCATGCTCACCGAAGTGTCGATGGCACAACTGGCCGACCGCTTAATATCACCCACCGTGATATGAGTCCGCAAAACGTGATGATTAGTTTTGAAGGCGAAGTTAAAATTGTGGATTTTGGTATCGCAAAAGCTGAAAGTAAAATTGAAAATACAAAAGCTGGTACACTAAAAGGTAAGTTCGGCTACATGAGTCCTGAACAAGCTGATGGACTCGAAGTCGATTTTCGTACCGATATCTTCTCATTAGGTATTGTTTTATGGGAACTTATTTCGAACGAACGTCTTTTTATTTCCAACAACGAGATCAACACTCTCAGAAAAATTAGAGACTGTATCGTTCCGAGCTTGCGAAAGCTCGACCCGAATATTCCTGTCGAAGTCGAACGCATTGTAAACAAAGCCCTCGCGCGCGATCGAAACCTTCGTTACCAATCTGCAGGAGATTTTCATCGTGACCTTTCACGATTTTTAAATCGCCAGTTTCCTGATTTTACGTCTCAGGATTTTAGTACTTTCATTAAAACTATTTTTGAAAGAGAGCGCGAAGAAAGTCGCCAAAAAATGATTGAGTACGCGAAAATCCAAAGTACGGTTAACGATAAAACTCAATTTATCGATGTCACAAATACGATCACCGAAACAAACACAACACAAAAAAATGTTCAAAAGAAGCCGGAAGAAGCTCAAATTCAAAATCTAATTCCCTCTGATCAAGTCAAATCAACCGAAAAGATTGATCTTGATGTGAAGTTCAAACGTAAGGATCTTTTAAAACAAACTTTAGTTACTAAGTCCGCTCCTTCATCTGAACCAAGCGTTATTACAACTACGGGAGGTCTGCGAGGACTACCGCCGTTGGGTAGAAATACAAGCTACACGGCTACATCTCATCGTGAAACTCGCCTAACAGGTTTTTGGATTGCAGTTTTAGTTATAGGACTCCTCGGCGGCGGCTTGTATTTTACTGGCTTCTCATCATTGACCAAATTTGAATTTTCGCAGCTCTCACAGTTTTCTGAAAAATTTAAAAATGAATTTTTCGCTGAAGATCAACCGGCGACAACTCCAGAGAAAGGCCAAACCGCCAGCGCGAGCTTAGATCCCGGTATACCAGAAACACCGCCAGCACCTTCGAAATATCGTGTCCTTATTACCAGCACACCTTCTGATGCCGAAATTTCTATTGATGGGGTTCCATTTGCAACTCCAACTCCAGCGCAAGTTGAAGTTCCTTCTAATAAACCGACTAAAATTATTTTAACCCGCAAAGGCTACGCGCCTTACGAAGGAGAGCTTATCGCAACAAGCGAGGGGCAGGAATATCGAGGTCTTTTAACAAAACGTCGAGAAGCCTATATTAATGTTTCTGCGCGCCCCGGCTCACCCATCATATATATAAATAAAAAACCAGTTTCACATACAGGTTCAGTTAAAGAATATGTGATCACGCCTGATGTTGAGGTTTTAATTCAGGCTTATGACAAAATAACTCAGGCTCAAGATGTCAGACGCGTGACTGTAAAAGAGAACGCGGTGGTATCTATCGAACTCTTTTTACGCAAACCAAACGCATCCGCGCAAAAAAGGTCGACATCTGGTACATCTGATAAATAAGATATATAAATATAAAACAACAAAGAATACCAACTGAGGAACCGTATGAAAACTATTTGTCACGCCCTTCTTGACGCTCGCCGCCGCCCTAACTCTCAGCCGGCCGCTCGTTTCGTTAAAAACGGAAAATGGCAATCTATAACCTGGAAAGAATATTTTGAAACTTCCGCGAAAATTGGCGCGGCTTTAAGTGAGCTAGGAATCAATCCGGGTGATCGCGTCGCTATTTTCTCAAATACACGTGTCGAGTGGGCGATGTCTGACTGTGCAATACTTGGTATCGGAGCGGTAACAGTTCCTATTTATCAAAGCAGCATTTCTACAGAAGTAGAGTTTATTCTGAATGATTCTGGCGCCCAAGTTATTATCATTGAAAATCAGGCACTATTAGAAAAGTGGAGATCGATAGCTGAAAACACACCTTCGGTGCGTTGGATTATTTGTCTTGAAGTTACAAACGCGAGCGAAGACAAAGTTTTACAGTTTGCTCGTGTGCTCGACCTCGGCGCAAAAAAACTAGCTACGACTCCCGACTTTTTTATTGATCATTGCGAAAACCGAAAAATTCATGAAATGGCGACGATCGTTTACACATCTGGCACGACCGGCGTTCCTAAGGGCGTTATGTTAAGTCACGAGCAAATTATGAGCGAAATCGTCGAGGTGTTTCGTGTACTCGATGTCACAGATAAAGACGTGAGCTTAACATTTTTACCTTTTGCGCACATTTTAGGGCGCGTAGAACATTTTGCTCATTTACATGTTGGTTTTATGATGGGGTATTCCGAAAATATCGATCGTTTAAAATATGGCATGTTAGAAATTCGTCCTACTTTTCTAGTCGCGGTGCCTCGAATCTTTGAAAAAATTTATAACGGGATCGTATCTCAGGCCGAAGCCAATCCTTCAAAAAATAAAATTTTTAAATGGGCTGTAAAAACTGGTTTAGCCGTAAGTGATGCGCGTGTTCAAAAGCGCTCCATCCCTCTCACGACGCTCATACAATACCAACTCGCAAGAAAACTTGTTTTTGATAAAATGATCGAAAAACTAGGTGGGCGTTTAAAGTTTTCCTTTTCTGGAGGAGCACCTTTAA
Source organism: Bdellovibrionales bacterium (assembly GCA_021731045.1). Lineage (GTDB taxonomy): Bacteria > Bdellovibrionota > Bdellovibrionia > Bdellovibrionales > JAKFYE01 > JAKFYE01. Next base: position 58,019 of record JAKFYE010000007.1, read on the forward strand.
GTAAAGAAATTGGACGTTTTTTTCATGCAGCGAACATTTATATTCTAGAAGGATATGGTCTCACCGAAACCACAGCGGGAGTTTATGTAAATTCTCTTTATGAATATCGTTTTGGAACTGTGGGAAAAGCCGTTGGAGATGTTCAAACAAAAATTGCGGACGATGGAGAGATTTTTATTAAGAGCAAAAAAGTAATGCTAGGCTATTATAAAAATGAAGCGGCAACTAAAGAAGTACTCTCTAAAGATGGTTGGTTTGCTACAGGAGATATAGGAGAATTGACATCCGATGGCTTTCTACGCATAACGGATCGCAAAAAAGATCTAATCAAAACTGCCGGTGGTAAGTTTGTGGCTCCTCAGAAACTCGAAAACTTACTTAAACTCAGTAAATATGTCAGCAATGTCTTGATTCACGGAGACACTAAAAAGTATGTTGTCGCACTTCTCACTCCTAATTTTGATGAGATCAATCGCATTGCCGAAGAAAAAGGCATTACCACTCGCGACCATGCCCAACTGGTCAAACATCCAGCCATTCGCGAAATCATGCGCCAAGTGGTTGCTGAAGTGAACACCCAATTACCAAGCTGGGAATCGATTAAGAATTTCGATATTCTCTCGGAAGATTTCACAATTGATAGTGGAGAATTAACTCCTTCTTTAAAAGTGCGACGCAAGTTCTGCGACAAGAAGTATGAATCCATAATAGAAAAACTTTACGGTTCAGACTCAGGTCCAGACGTAAACAGTTAAAATTTTGATACAAAAAAAATGTTTTGCGGACATACGTCTAACAAAAGTCTATTTTTTAGGCAGTCACGTTTGGCCACCCCTTATATCCAGCTACGATAATTATATCCAGGGGGGATATAATGAGGGGACGATTACTTAGCACGTATGTGCTATTGCTTTCTTTAACATTTCTTTCTTACAAAGCGTACAGTGCGCAAACCGTTAAACTGAGTTTACTAAATCAAAGCGTCATGAAATCTTCGATTCAATCTGAACAAGATCTCAAGCGCGTTTTTGGTTTATCTAGTCAGAACTCTTTAAAAGTCATCAAACAAAGACGCGATCATACCGGACTTGAGCATGTTCGTTATGCACAAACGTTTCAGGGTCTGCCTGTTTGGTCACATCAAGTTCTAGTCAGTCTAAAAGACGGACAAATCAAAGGCCTGCATGGAACTTTGGTTAAAGAAATTGACGTCGATCTTCAAGACGTAAAACCGATATTCAATAAGGCGGCAGCCCTAAAAATAGTAAAAGAGCATTTTACGGCTAACGCCCTCGTTAAAAATATATGGAAATATGAGAATATTAAAACCGATCTGAATGTATTCGTGAATAATGAAAAAGCCATTCTTGTTTACGTCGTGTCATTTTTTGCAGATATCGAAAATGGCGGAACACCAAAACGACCAACCTATATAATAGATGCAAAAACTAAAGAGGTTATTAAATATTACGATGCGCTCACCACTTCTGAAGGAAGAGGTCCTGGTGGAAATACCAAAACAGGTAAATATAAATACGGTGTAGACTTTCCAGGCTTCGAAGTTACAGAGAACTCCGATAAAACGTGTTCCTTTCAAACGCCTAACGTTATCACTATGGATTTAAAAAATCTGACGTCCACTGTTGGCATCGGCGCTTTTAAATACGCTTGCGGTGAGAACACTTCACGTACGATCAACGGTGCCTTCTCACCAGTTAACGACGCTCACTATTTTGGTACCGCAATTTTTGGATTGTATAAAGATTGGTACAATACGGCTCCTCTACAGTTCCCGCTTAAAATGCGGGTACATTATTCTAAAAATTATGAAAACGCCTTTTGGGATGGCAAATCCATGACTTTCGGAGATGGATATCAAACGTTTTACCCGCTTGTGAGTCTTGACGTGTCTTCGCATGAAATCGCGCACGGATTCACAGAGTTTAATTCCGGACTTGAGTATGAAGGCCAATCCGGTGGAATCAACGAAGCCTTTTCTGATATGGCCGGCGAAGCTGCTGAATTCTATGTGCGTGGCCATAATGACTTTTTAATTGGTGCCGAAATATTTAAAAAAGCTACAGGCGCTCTTCGTTACATGGATGATCCGACCAAAGACACAAAATCTATAGGTAATGCAAAAGACTACACCGAGACACTTGATGTTCACTACAGCAGTGGGGTTTACAATAAAGCATTTTACTTACTTGCAACAACCCAGGGTTGGAATACAAAAAAGGCATTCGATGTTTTTGTAAAAGCCAATCAAGACTATTGGACCCCAACAACCGACTTCGTAACAGGAGCCATTGGAGTTCGTGATGCTGCTAAAGATCTTGGTTATTCTATCAAAGACGTAAGTGTTGCATTTTCCGGTGTGGGCGTCGAGATCCCAAACTAATTAATATAAAATCTAAATCCTATACCAGCGAACGCGCTACTTAAATCAAGAGCGCGGTCGGTGCCGGAGTCTGAAACTTTTTCGCCTTTCGTTACCGGCCCATTCACTGTGGTCACAGATCGTTGATGTGTGAATTTTTCTGCTACTAAATAACGATAACCACCGATAAAAAGCACCGTCACATTATCGGCCATAGACATTTCAAATCCTAACGATCCTTCAAGCATATATGCATAGGCCAATGATTCTTCTGTAAAATCAGAAATGCCGTATTGAGCAGACCCGGCACTCGTTAAAACATATTCATTTAAAATTGTGACCGTCCCGGTGCCTCCGCCCAAAGCAAAATACACACGTTTGTTCGCATCAACGACGGGACTAAATTCCAAATGTGCAACTGGAAACACGCCAAATATTTTACTAGTTAAATTATAATGTAGAACACCCGTTGTACTCGCGCCCTCTACCGAATCTATTTTTTGTGGAGAGACAAACAAGACACCTAATCGCAATCCTACTTTTTGACTTGTCAAGAGCACGCCCAATTCGCCAGCATATTGAAACGCAACTTCTTCTTTTACGCTAGTCGCACTACCCTTTACGCCTTTAAACGCATCTTGACTGATACCGGTGGTGCCTATTTCTGCAATGAAGTAAGGAGCAAACGATTGTTTATTTAAATTAAATTTGCGCGCCTCAGCGACATTCGCAAACAGCGCTGTAAGGAACAAAAAAATTAAAACGCGATTTATTATTTCCATTCAACACTAATGTTGAGCACTAATATCAATCGCAAGTCGCGCCGTTTGTTTATTTAAATTTTTGAGTATCGGTAATTCAAACGCCTCAACTTTGTATGTGCTCGTCCCCTTAAGGCTCAGAGTGATATTCGCCGAACGATCTTCCGGATCCATAGTTAAAACCGCGCTCGTCACAAAGGGCGACTTTTTTAGAATACCCGTAATAGTTTCGAGGGACAGTTGTGAAGCTGCAACACCATTCAAATCAATCACAATCCGATTTGGTTTTTGATCGACTTGAATTTGAAAATAACCAAAGCGTTGCAAGCTTCCGCGTGAAGCTTCAACATCTAATACGATTCGCTCTAGTTTTTGTTTAGGAGAATATGTACGACGTACTCCAGAAAGGACGAGTTCTCGTTGGGCCGTTCCGCCAATCAACGTTCCATTTGCAATATACTTATTTAATTTTTTAAAGCCCGCCTGCAAGGGTGGAATGGATGCATTGGAATAAGAACAAACAAATAGAAGTGCAAAAATTAAGGCTCTCATGTAGACCTCCGACCTGTCTTCAAGAGTAACCGAGGCCACTTTGTCTCAGCAACCAACCTTGATCATAAACGACTAAAGTCCAGTGGATCTGCAAAAAAGGACCTTCTTCCCCATCTACACTATCGTCAGTTACTCTGGCGTAAAGTTAGTACGCTGCCGATCATTATATTAAATGGGATAAAATTTTAGCAATAATGCGAAAGTCACTTGAAGTGAAAGTAAGCAGGTTAAAGAGAGGACCGCCAAAAGTGTGAGATCTCTTGCGGTCTCCATTATCTCGCGCAAACTCCGGCGCCTTGACTGTTTGAACAGATATAGCCAGAAGGACATGTTCCTGAAGCATCATATCCACAAGCCATTAAGAATCCGTTGTATCCACCGTACTGATAGTTTGAACCGGCACCTTGCCAGTAGTAATAATTTACGTTGGGTTGAACTGCGTAACACGCCAATCCCTGCGAAGAGTAAACTGGAGCATATCCTGAAGAACAACCACCATAGTTATATTGATAAGCGTACGCACCATTGTTGTAGTAATTGTAATTACCCCACTGGTTGTAATACCCGTTATTTCCATAATTATAGCTGCCGTTATTTCCGTAAGAGTAATTGCCGTAATTTTGATAATTAAATCCTGGGCAGTTCGCTTGGTTTTGATACCCATAAGTTAAGCAGGAATTATCTGTAGGAGGAGATGCCAGCTGATTATCTTCTTTTTTGGAACATCCAACTCCAACCAACAAAGCAGCAACTGCTAAAACCAAAAATCTCTTCATATATCCTCCAAAAATTAGACATTTTTTTGCGTACGGACGGTCCTAGTCCAATAAATATGCCATGTCGAGTCATAGTTGATTTACATAGCATTGGCGAGACGAGAGTCATTCTCAGCAGAATTGAGGTGAAATACAAAAAAGGTATTCAAAAAAATAAGCGACGATTTCGGCCTCAGTTTAGAAATTTTTTCATACCAGAATGACACCGCCATATGCTAACCAAATAGAGATGAAATTTACATCTCGAACTTCAACAAAAAGTACTAGCAAGAAAAACTCGACTTCTTATTCTGTTAAAAATATCGCGATTGTCTATCGTCCGAACAAACCCGAGGCGGCCTCAACTGCGACCGAGCTTATTTCGTGGCTAAAAGCTAAACGCCTTCGAATTTACTGCTTAAAAACTCAAACAATTTCAGGTGCCATTAAAATTAGATCTCAAACCGATGTAGCGAAAATTGATTTGTTTGTCGTGATTGGTGGCGATGGAACTTATTTGAAGGCCGCACGCCTTATCAATGGTCGGCCGATTCCAATTTTGGGAATCAACCTTGGCTCTCGAGGTTTTCTAACTGAAGTTCCTACGTCTGATATTTATAAAACAATTGAAAGTGCGGTTTCTGGAAAGCTAAAGATTCAACAACGGACGATGTTAGAAGTCTCAATTACTAAAAAGGGGAAAAAGCCCGCGACGTATCTTGCACTGAATGACATCGTGATTGAACGCGGACCCATCAGTAGACTTATTAGCTTAGGTATTTATAGTGATGATCATCTAGTTTCTGAATTAAAAGCTGATGGTCTCATTGTCTGCTCTCCCACGGGTTCGACGGCGTATAATTTAGCCTCGGGTGGCCCAATCGTTCATCCAGAGGTGCGTGCGATTATGATCACGCCGATTTGCCCACATAGCTTAACGAACCGTCCAATTACTCTACCCGATCATCAAGTCATCAATATTAAAGTCACGCAGTCCACACAAAAGGCGGTCTTTATGGTGGACGGGCTTAAGTGTGCAGATATTCGAGATCTCGATGAGGTTACAATTAAAGTTGCCGAACAACCTCATTTACGTCTCGTAATTCCGACCTCAAATTACTTTGATGTTTTAAGAACAAAATTGAAATTCGGCCAGAGGGATTAATTATGCTTCTCGAACTCAACGTGAGCCAATTTGCAATCATCAACAATCTTAATGTTAAATTTAAACCCGGACTTAATATTATGAGTGGAGAAACCGGTGCCGGTAAATCCGTACTTCTAAAAAGTTTGGCGATACTCATGGGAGAGAAAGCTTCAGCCGAAAGTGTGCGTACCGGTGCGGAGCATGCCATCATCGAAGGGCTTTTTGATATTTCGGATCGGCCCGATATTGTCGAACGGCTTAAGGAGCAAGGTATTGCCTCCGATGAAGATACTTTAGTGGTTCGTAGGATTGTGTCTTCACAAGGCAAGAGCAAGATTTATATTAACGGGGGGTTGAGCACTCTAACAACACTTCAATCCATCGTATCGCCACTTATAGAAGTTGCGGGACAATCCATCCCACTTATCGAGATGACGGGCCAACACGACAATCGCCATTTACTATCTAAATCTTATCATCTGGATTTACTTGATACGTATACCAGCGTGGGCAGTACTCGCGAAACCTATTTAAATCAGTACAAACGTTATCGTGAAGTCTCAGAAGAAATTGAGTCGATAGAAACAGAATCCCGCATGAGAGAACAGCGGTTAGATTTTTTAAAATTCCAGCGTGATGAAATTCAAGCTTTAAATTTAAAAACGGGCGATGATGTGTCTTTACAGTCAGATTATGACCGAATAAAAAATTCGTCTCGGCTCGGCGAGTGGGCCTCACAAGCAGAAGACGCACTTCTGGGTAATGATGAATCCGCAATCGTTCGTCTACATCGCGTGATTCAAAAAGGGTTGGAGTTAAAAAAATATGATTCCAACATCGAAGGGCGACTTAAAGCTTTAAGCGAAGCTAAGAGTTTAATTGAAGAATTTGTTTACGACTTGCGCGGATACTCCAACGAACTTGAATCATCTCCAGAATCTTTAGAAGCTCTCGAATCTCGCATTAGTGATTTACGCAAATTACAAAAGAAGTATGGCGATTCGGTAAATGATATTCTGGCCGCTTACGAAAAAATTGAAAAAGAACTTAGCGAACTTGAAAATTCAGATCAAAAACTTGGAGAATTAAAGAAAGAAAAACTCATTTTACACGCGACTCTAGTAAAATTAGCCGAACAACTTCATAAAAAGCGCGAAGGTGGCGCCAGTCTATTAAGCGATAGCGTAAATGGTGAACTTAAAGATTTAAACATGAAAGGCGTCGAATTTATTGTACGCGTAACGAAGTTGGCAGAACTCAATGTTAGCGGAAACTCTGAAGTTGAATTTATGATTAAACCTTCGCCAAAGGATACCGAACGTTCCATTAGTAAAATTGCGAGTGGCGGCGAACTGAGTCGTATTTTGCTGTCACTAAAGAATGTCATCGGTGTTGGCGATTACCCACGTTCATATCTATTTGATGAAGTTGATACGGGTGTTAGTGGACCAACAGCCGAAAAAGTGGGGAAAAAATTAAAATCCATCGCGAAAGGACAGCAAGTGATTTGCGTCACACACTTACCGCAAGTCGCCTGTTTTGCCGATCACCACTATTATATTAATAAATCTCAAAATAAAAATGGCGTTTCTATGAGCGTATCGGAACTTGCAAAAGATCAAAAAATCGAAGAGATCGCTCGTCTAATTAGTGGCGAGAAGATTACGAAAACGTCTTTAGCCCATGCTCGTGAATTGCTAAATCATTGAATAAAGAGTTCCTTGTTATAAAGGAATATCTTCGAAGCGCTGAGAGTTTTGATCTAGAACAAAGGCTTTGGGTTGGGATTCAAACCAAGAACCTAAATTTATAAACTGAATGGTTTTTTTATTTACCTCGAGAGAATAATTTTCTCGAATATGCGTGTGCCCCATAATTAATAAATCAAAATCTGATTTTTGCGCACAGACTTTTACGTACTCACGCATGCGGCGACGAATGTCTTCTACTACATGATCTTCACGGGCTTTTTTAGATGAATATTTGTGGCTTGTAGCACTCCCCCAGTCCGCAATTGCCGCGACAAGTTTTCCAGGTGCATGGAGCGCAGCCACTCTTAGAGGAACCGAACGTAAAAAATTTCTTAATAAGATATAGTTTTTGTCCTGCGGATTAAAAAGATCACCATGCTCAATGCGAACTTTGAGGCCATGAAGATTCAAAATTTGAGGTTCTGTAAGCACCGTAACGCCTAATTCTTTTTGCCAGAATGGATCGACGTGTATATCGTGATTACCTTCGAAAAAATAAACGTTTACAGCACGGGAACGAAGTTTACGTATCGATTCAACGATAGGACGATATCGATCTTGCCAAATTTGATGGCCGCCCATCCAAAAATCAAATATATCTCCTAGTAAAAATACATTTTGAGTTTCTGAGTCTAGACTTTCTAAATAACGGCTTAACGCGTGTGTTTTAGGATCACGAAACGGTTTAAGATGTATGTCGGACAAAAAGTATGAGGCCACATACTGTATTTATCAAAATTGTAAGGCGCCGTCATATTTATTAAAGCTCACATAATAAATAGTCGACGATACATGAGAGAACGGTTCAAATAAAAAGAGGACCCAAAGGTCCCCTTAAAGATATTTTATTAACTTACTAAAGGTCTGCGTCTGTTTGCTTTTGTTTACGTAAAAATGCCGGAATATCCAAATTGCGCGAATCAAATGGTGATTTCGCAACCTCTTGAGCTAATTTACGAGCACCTTCAAGTGACCCCTCTTCGAGATTCATTGAGAGCTGCTCAGGAGAGGATTGATTTTGCATCATTTTTTGTGATTCACGGAACACTTTAGCTTTTGCTAAAAGTCGATCACGGGGAAGTAAATCATCTTTCGCCTTCTCTTCAGATGTGACGGGAGAGATCGGAGTTGCGGGCTCCGCATTTGCTTGAGACATTGGCACAGGTGGAAGCGGATTCTCAACACCTTGTACAGCTGAATTCATTGATTGAGGGTCGCGAGTCATTCTTTCAAGTTCATGCAATCGCTGCGCAATTTTTTCTAGATCTATGCTTGGCATTCCAAAATTACCTTCCGGTGAATATTGAAACGACTGAGTCGTCTGACTCTGCGATTGAGCATGCATCATATTTTGAGCATTCGCTACAGCTTGGTATTGACTTGCTTGGTGGGTAAGCGAAATGGAATCTTCCTTTAAGAAGCCCGTCGCAATAACCGTTACATGAATTTCATCGATAAGGCTTTCATCTATTACAGCCCCAAAAATGATTTCTGCATCTTCATGTGCGGCTTCCGTAATAAGAGTTGAAGCTTCATTAACTTCGTAGAGCGATAAATCTGGTCCGCCCGTAACATTAATAATAATGCCCGTCGCTCCATCGATAGAAATATTTTCGAGAAGTGGAGAGGCAATTGCGTTTGTAGCGGCTTCGATAGCACGATTATCACCGCGAGCCACACCCGTACCCATAAGGGCAATCCCTTTATTATTCATAACAGTTCGGATATCTGCAAAGTCGAGGTTGATAAGACCACGAATATTGATGAGATCCGAAATACCTTGAACGGCTTGAAGTAAAACTTCATCTGCTTTTTTGAAAGTTTCTAATAGCGGCGTACGCTCGCTTGAAATTGTTAAAAGTTTTTGATTAGGAATAACGATTAACGTATCCACATTGTCACGTAATTCTTGAATACCTTCATTCGCATGACGTAAACGTTTTTTACCTTCGAAAGCAAAAGGCTTCGTGACTACGCCCACCGTTAAGGCTCCCATTTCGCGAGCGATCTTTGCTACGATAGGGGCTCCACCTGTTCCGGTTCCTCCTCCCATTCCGGCAGTTACAAAAACCATGTCGGCACCTTGAATCGCCTCTACGATTTCATTGTAAGACTCAATCGCCGCGCGTTTTCCGATATCAGGGTTTGCTCCCGCACCAAGACCCCGAGTGAGCTCTTTTCCAAGTTGAATTTTTCCTGAAGCTTTATTTGCAAGTAACGCTTGATGATCTGTATTAGCAACAATGAACTCGACACCTTTAAGTCCGCTGCGAATCATGGTTTCGACAGCATTGCTACCGCCACCGCCAACGCCAACAACTTTAATGTTCGCTCCGATTTGTATGTTGTCCTCTAATTCAAACATCGAACCCCCTTCATAGTGTTCTTTCTGCAACTCAAAACGCAGAATCTATTAAGTCGCGAAGCTTAGTCATCCACTGACCTGCTACTGCTTTTGTTATTCCTTTGATATTTTTTGTATTTTTATTTCCGTAAAATAGTAATCCCACACCAGTTGCGAACTGCGGTGCTTTTACGATATCGGTAATGCCACCAAAACCACTTGGACCCGCACGACGGACAGGCATATCAAAAACAAATTCGCCTAACTCGACAAGTCCATCGAGCTGACTACCACCGCCGGTTATAACCACACCCGATCCCAATAAGCCTGTTAGACCACTTTTTTGTAATTCAGCATTTATGAACTGAAGCATTTCTTCTGCTCGAGGCTCTATGACCTCGCACAAATGTTGACGAAAGACCGTGCGCTCACGTCGTCCGCCTACACCTTCAACTTCGATGCTTTCTTGAGCATCAACCAAATTGGCAACTGCACATCCGTATTTTTTCTTAAGAACTTCTGCTGAGGTATGCGGAGTTCTTAAACCCACAGCAATATCATTGGTAATTGTATTTCCACCTAAAGCGATACTTGCCGTGTAGGCAATACTACCTTGAGAAATGATCACGATATCACTCGTGCCCCCACCAATATCCACCACCGCAACGCCTAATTGTTTTTCATCTTCGGTAAGAACCGAAAGCGCAGAGGCGTATTGTTCTAAGACAAGGCCCGCAACTTTTAATCCGGCACGTTCTGTACATTTAATTAAATTTTGAAGCGCAGTGTGTCCTGCCGTTACGATATGCACGCTAGACTCTAAACGCACTCCCGACATTCCAATTGGATCTAAAATTCCATCTTGATCATCAACTTTAAACTCTCGAGGTAAAACGTGAATCACGTCACGATCACTTGGAACCGCAACGGCTTTGGCCGCTTCTACGACTCGCGCAATATCATTGTTTGCAATTTCTTTATCACGAATTGCAACCATTCCTTTAGAATCGAAAGATTTCGTCACGCTTCCTGAAACGCTCACCCAAACTTCAGAAATTTTTAGACCTGCCATCAATTCGGCTTCTTCGCGAGCTTGGCAAATGGCTTCTGTTGTTTGTTCGATATTAACGACGACGCCTTTTTTTAGACCTTGATTTGGAGCGATTCCTAAACCGACGATGTCGATTCCATTTGGTCCTGGGACTCCAACAACGATAGAAACTTTAGTTGTTCCTATGTCGAGTGCTGCAATGAAATAATCCTTTTTCATTTTTTCTCTCTTTCAAGCCCTACCTTAGGCTTCTGGAGATCATTCCAAGTCGATTTCCCAGAAGGCTTCTTGTGAACTAACTAGCTGAAATATTTATTAAAAATATTTTTGTATTCTGAAGCCCTGATAAAAGGCTAGCGATCGTTACGCAGCTTGACAAGGACTTTTTTTGAGAAATCTGCGTCGATGACGCGACCTTTCAAGTTATTGTGTTCTAAATATTCTAACACTTTTGCAACTCTAGCAGACTTGATCGCGATATTTTCATTGCCTAATTTAATCGTGGATTTTGTCTGCAAATGTGTGAGCCAAATCTCATCTTTCTTTCCCATATTAATTTCAGCTACTGTTTCTAAACTGAGTGATCCCGTAGATGGCATTTCATTCAATATTTTTATGATTCGACTTTTAGCTTTTTCATTTTTTAAAAGATAAGAATCTTGTATCACCGGAAGCTTCGGAGATTTTGTTTCTTCAATCTTAGGTAAGACCGTTCCATCCGTACTAATTAAATGTAACTCCCCTTGCGAGTTCATAAAAATCGCGACGCTAGGCTTAGCCTTGACCTCAAGTCTTAATGTTTGAGGAAACCGTCTATAAATCTCAACATTTTCAACCCAACTTTCTTGCTTCGCTATTTCTTTTATTTTTTCGGGATCGAGATTCCACAAGTTTTCTCCATCGAACTTTGAAAGTTTTAGTTTAAGGCGAATAAAATAGCTCTCATAAGCAATAGGTGATTTAGCGCCGTCTTCATCTGCAGAACTAACCTCTACGACTTCTATTTTTCTTACTTTAAAAAGACCATTTTTAGCCGCAATTAAAAACGCACATGGAACAATGAGAATGAGAAAAAAAACAGTAATAAAATTCAAAATGCGCTTCATAGACTTAGCTTACAGAATTTTATTGATAAGGAGTATCGACGCTAGACCTAAGTCCTTAAGAATAACTATTTGGCTTTGAGCTCCTGATACATACGCTGAAGTTCAAGATTTTCAGGTTTTAACGTCAGTGCTTTTTCCAAATAAGATAAAGCTTTGGCATTATCATGTTTACGTTCATAAATGGCCGCTATATTAATTAACGGCTTCGCATCCTGAGAGTCAACCGCAACGGCATTTTGGAAATGCTCTTCTGCTTTCTCAAAATTATTCTGATGAAAATAAGAAATGCCTAAATTATTCAAAGCCATCGAATTGCTTGGATCCTTATCAATAACCGACTGCCATAATGTCTGAGAGTTTCTCCAAATTTCGACCTGCGACCAGGTTTGTCTAAGGGGCAAAATCATAGCGAACAATAAAACGTAACGAGACGGTTTCACCCAACGTTTTTCTGCAAACATACCATGAGTCGTCGCGACGTACGCAAAAAAAACAATTAAGGAGAGACCCGCTAAATAAAAATAACGATCTGAATAGAAAAAATTTAATCCGAAAAATAAAACTTTAGATTGCGGAAGCAACAATACACTGTACCAAACAAGACTAGCTAAAAAAAATTTGTAGGACAATTGAGATTTAACAAAAAGCACAATGACAAAAATTATGCATAGAAGAGCAAAAAGTGAATTTGTAAAAACCTCCGTCGCGACGACGTCTGTATAATATGCAGATAAATATGCAGGATTAAAGAAGTTAACAATATAAAACCAAAGTGACTTAGGAACACGTGCTGCCGAAGCCACAGGCGCCATTTCATCCAATACATTGCGCACATACATATGCACGCTATAAAGAACGATCATAATTCCAAAAAAAGGCATCAATGTTTTCAAACGCTTTTTATTCATTAGCTCAAAAACTAAAAATAAAAATGGTAAGGGTAACGCCACTGGCTTACTCAAAATCGCGAATAGATAAAAGGTGAACGACCAGAACAACGAAGAAAGGCCCGATGTTTTAAAAAAATCCTCATATTTTAATACCGAAAGCAAAACAAAAAAGGTGCTGAGTAAACCTTTTCTCTCAGAAAACCAAGCGACAGACTCCACATTCATTGGATGAAGCGCAAATACAAAACAAGTTAAAAGTGTGAGCATCTTGTTTGAAAACACACGATTCAGCAGAACAAATAAAACAACCACATTTATTAGGTGCAAAAAAAGATTAATGCCGTGTGAAACAGAAGGTTGAAAACCAAAAATTGCATGTTCGATCGCATACGTCGTCAGCGTAAGAGGGATATAGTCAAATGCAACCGACTTTGTAAAGAGTCCAGGAATATCAAAACTTAAAATACTCGGGGCATTCGTAAAACTTCCATCATCGTAGGTGTTGTAATCAAAGGCTAGAACACGCAGATAAACTCCGAGAGTGATCAATACGATCACGGCTAATCCATAAGAATTTAAAAATTGGTTTAGGTAGGCACGCAATGGAGGCGTTCGAATTGTGAATTGCGAACTATTACTCTCCAAGAAACACAACTTCTGTTTTAAGCTGAAACCCTGTTTTTGATTTTACCGTGTCTTGAACATGCTGAATTAAACGTTTGGTGTCGCTCGCCGTGGCCTTACCTAAGTTGACAATAAAATTTGCATGTTTTTCTGAAACTTGAGCATCGCCAAAACGTGTTCCCTTAAGTCCACTTGATTCAATCAGTTGTCCCGCCTTACCGCCTTCTGGATTTACAAAAACAGAACCACAACTTGGTTTATCTAACGGTTGTTTTTTTAAACGTGTGGTATTCGCCTCTCGAACTTTAAGAAGAATTTGATCGTCTGGAGTCAATGGCCAAGAAATACCCACTTCAATAATGACTCCGGGTTGCCAACCTTCACAATGCCGATATGACCATTTAAGATCATCACGCGTGTACGTATGTACGTTTTGTCCTCGCAAAACACGAATCCAATCTACAATTTCTACGAACTCTCGCGGCTCCATTTGCTCGCTCACACCCGCATTCATTACGACGCCCCCACCAACATCTCCCGGAATTCCGGCCAAAAAAAGTGCTGGGGCCAATTTATATTTTAAAAATATTTTAAGAAGCTCTGATTTAGGTGTGCCGGCAATCGCCGCAATTTGCAATCGCCCGTCATGTTCTTCTACGATCGTACCAGTGAATTTATTTAAATTGACCACCAATCCTCTCACACCTTTATCACTGATAAGGCAATTGCTGCCTCCGCTTAAGACAGTCAGTGCTGCTCGATTATCTGCAGCCCACTGAATACACGCTTTCATTTCTATTAAACTTTTAGGTTGAAAAAAATAATCCGCCGGCCCGCCAATATTCCATGACGTATATTGTGCAAGAAGAATGTTCTGTTTAATATCTAGACTTGTTTCTCTCATGCATCTCCGGTGATATGCGTCCGGTTAAATTCTTTTTAAGATTTCCAATCCCCGCTTAGAAATATCGCCTGCACCTAACGTTAAAAATACACAGGGTTCCTTGAGATGGTTCAGAGTTTTGACAATGGCGTCTTCTGTATTTCCAACATATTCCACATTTGGATGCTTGATATGTTTAGCCAAAAGTTCCGATGTGATATTTGCAATAGGCGACTCACTTGCCGCATAAATATCCCATATTAAGACTTTTGTAGCACCATTGAAGGATTCTAAAAAATCATTCCAACATATTTGAGTTCGGCTATAGCGATGGGGTTGGAAAGCGACAATCAATTTATCTGAGGGATACTTTTCGCGAAACGCTTGGAGGGTCGCTTTGATTTCTGTTGGATGATGTCCATAATCATCGTAGACGCGCACGCCATTTTTTTCGCCACGATACTCAAAACGTCGGTCAACACCGTTATATTTTTTAATTCCTTCAAAACACTCCGCAATAGAAAGACCCGCTTTAATTCCGACGATTAAGGCGGCCGTCGCGTTCAGGGCATTATGGCGTCCTGGAATTGAAAGTGGTAGCCGACCCAGTTTTTCTTTTTCATGATAAACAACGTATCCATTTTCTTCTTTTTTAAGAATGTAATCGTTGTCATCATTAAAACCATAAAACAAAACGCTCTTGTTATAATTCTTAAGCGTGTCTTGCACGTCCGGATTATCTCCGCACGCAACTGTTAAACCGTAAAAAGGTACCAACCGTGCAAAATCTAGAAAAGCTTTTTTAAGATTAACAAAACTTCCATAATAATCTAAGTGATCATTGTCGATATTTGTAATAACCGCAATTTCAGGCGATAGTTTTAAAAAACTACCATCGCTCTCATCACTTTCTGCAATCAACCATTCACCCTTCCCTAAAAAAGAATGACTTTTGATTAAATCTAAACGACCACCAACGACCACAGTAGGATCTGTCTTTGCAGAAAGAAATATTGAAGCAATCATACTGGTCGTCGTTGTCTTTCCGTGCGTCCCACCCACCGCGATGCCGCGCTTTAGCCTCATCACTTCAGCCAAAACTTCTATTCGAGGAATAATCGGAATTTTTCGATTCTTTGCTTCTTGAATCTCAGGATTCGTAAACGGTATCGCGCTCGAATACACTACGACGTCTACGTTTTCTACATGAGAAGCGTGATGACCTTTGAAAATTTTTATTTTCATGTCGCGAAGGCGTTCGACTTGAGAGTTTTCAGAAAGGTCGCTTCCCGACACGGTAGCACCCATGTTGTGAATGAGCTCTGCGAGGCCGCTCATCCCCGCTCCACCAATTCCGATAAAATGAACTTTACTACTCGCAATTTTCAAATATTAACTCACCATTTTGATTTCAGTATAACTAACTGTTACTCACTAACTGTTCAAGTCCTTTAACATCTCGCACACAATGGCTTCGGCACCGCTTGGGCGCTGTAATTTTGCAAGCGCACTCTCCAAGTTTTCAATTTTTTTCGGGTTATTTTTAAAACTTAGAATAGATTGAATAAGTGAGTCAGGGGTTAAATCTTTTTGCAAAAGCATTTCGCCGGCTCCAGCATTGACTAAATATTCCGCATTGGCTTGCTGATGATTTTCAGCAGCGGTCGGTAGGGGAATAATAAGCGAAGCCTTTCTACATGCGATCACTTCAGAAATTGTTCCGACGCCGCCCCGACAGATAACAAGATCTGCCCAAGTATAATATTTAGGCATATCATCGATAAATGCGAACGCTTTAACCTGTGAATTGTTATGATACAATTTTGAGAGTTTTTCAAAATCGAGTGCGCCCGTTTGATGAACGATCTCAACATTGTTTAACCAGGAGCCACCTTTTAAAACCGCCTCACTCACCGCATTGTTAATTCCTCTTGCGCCTTGGCTTCCGCCGAAAACAAAAATGCGAAAAACGTTTGATTTTTCACGTGCACGATACGCAATAGTATTACGAATGGGCAGACCAACAGAAATAATTTTTGAAGATTTTAATTTCTTACGGGCGACATCAAAAACAACAAAAGCTTTTTTAACAAAATAAGATAAAATTCTATTTGTAAAACCCGGGTGCGCATTGGGTTCCCAAATATAAGTTCGTTTAACAAAAAAAGATGCCACAAGCACAAATGGACCAGCCGCAAATCCCCCGACACCTAAAACTAATTTAGGCCTTAACTTTAAACACAGTAAAGCACATTGAATAAAAACAAACGGCATTAAAATTAAAGTCTTAATTTGATTTGCACGACCTGCTCGAAGCAGTCCCCCGACCGGCAGAGTGTGAAGTGGAAAACCTTCTTTAGGAATAATTTTATTCTCTAAGCCCTGCTTAGAACCAACAAAATGGATGTCGACATCTGGAAGTTGACGTTGTAATTCTCGGGCAACCGCGATCCCAGGATACAAATGACCACCGCTCCCGCCTCCCGCAAAGACGACGACATTTTTTTTCAACGTGACCTCAAGAACGACTTGTCGATATTAATTAAAATACCAAAAAGCATTCCTAAAACAACGAGAGAGCTACCACCATAGCTCAAAAACGGAAGGGTTAAACCTTTAGTCGGTAAGAGTCCCAACACCACGCCAGCATTGGTAAAAACTTGGAGAGAAAATAAAACGGATAATCCAAGCGCGATATTCTTAGCAAATTTATCTTCGACAAACGCTCCAATTTGAAAGCCCCGTAGAATAATAAATCCGTAAAGAAACATGATTAAAAGAAATCCGGTAAATCCCATTTCTTCGCCTAAAACCGCTAAAGTAAAATCAGTGTGCGCTTCTGGTAAGAAAAATAATTTACCTTGGCCTTGACCTAATCCTGCTCCTGTTACTCCGCCTGATGAAAAGCTGAGCATACTTTGAATAACTTGAAACCCCGATTTAGTAGGATCTGACCAAGGATCAATAAACGCCATTAAGCGTGCTCGGCGGTACGGCTTACTCATAACTAAAAAATAAAACGTCGGGAGAGCCATAATTCCTACAGAGACAATGTAACTCCATCGCAATCCGTTCATAAATAAAAGCGCAAACAATACGAGCGTATAAATGGTAAACGTTCCAAAATCAGGTTGGTGTAAAAGAATCGGCAACGGCATTATCACCACGACAAATTTCATAAGAAAATCCCAAAGTCGCTCTTGATGAAAACGGGTTGTTAAAATTAGCGCAAGAACAATGGGTAGGCTCACCTTTAAAATTTCGGAAGGTTCAAATTTAAAAACTCCCAAATCAATCCACCTTGCCGCCCCACCTGCTTGATGTCCTATCGTGGGGTGAAGTGCGAGTGAAATACCCAGCAAAGATAGACACCAAGTAAAGAGGCCTAAAGGCTTCACCCACTTCCAAGGAATGAATGCAAAAAATAAAAAAGTGAGAATAGAAAGTAGGGTGAAAACCCCTTGGCGTTTAATAAAAAACAAACCATCACCGCGAGTTTCGGTCGCAAATATAAAACTAGAACTGTAAACTTGAACAAGTCCAAGCCCAAAAAAAAGAAACAGTACTAGTAATAGACTGGTATCAAGCTCGGCAGTTTTTACTTTTAAAAACGACGAGCTCCATCGGTTTTTTTTCTGACTTTTTCTATTTGAACTCGTAGACGAGTTTTTTGAAGTAGTTGCCACGTTCTTCAAAGTTATCAAAAAGATCGAAGCTTGGACAGCCCGGAGACAAAAGAATCGTATCTCCAATCCTAGACTTTTGGTAAGCGATCAAGACAGCCTCTTCAAACGTACCTATTAAATAGGTTTCGCTAAAATCACCAATGTCGCGATTGATAGCTTCTTTTGCCTCACCTACCAGGATCAAAGTCTTGACCTTTCTCTTTACAACTTCGGTCAGCGGCACGAATGACACGTTGGCCATCTTACCACCGGCAATTAAAATAATATTACTATCAAAAGCATCTAACGCCCGTTGAACCGCATGAACGTTTGTAGCCTTTGAATCATTGAAAAAGTTAACGCCCCCTGCTTTACGAACATACTCAAGTCGATGCTCAAGACCTGGAAACTCATTCATAACCTTCTGGATGACTTCTGGTTTGGCACCGTATTCGCGAGTCGTACAAATAGCCGCCATAATATTCTCAATCGCGTGACGACCTCGCATCTTAATATTTTTAAAGTCATAATATTCAACTTCTGGCCCGATTCGAACCTTGAGCTGATCCTTTATAGCAACCGCACCACCTATATTCATAATCTGGGGTTCAAGCGACGGTTTGCGTGAAAAATAAAAAATGCGACCACGTTGAACCGCGGGGTCACGAGCCAAATCAACAACCGTATTATCGTCTGCGTTTAATACAGAAGTTGTGTCATGTGTTGTGTTTTGAAAAATACGACGTTTCGCACGCACGTATTCATCCATAGAACGGTAACGATCTAAATGGTTTTCGGCAATATTCATTAACACAACGGTGCGAGGTGCGTAGGTTTCTGTTAATTCAAGCTGAAAACTAGATGTTTCTATGATCACAACATCGGCTTTATCTTTTCTCCGCACATACTCTGTTAACGGCGTTCCAAAATTGCCGCCAATCCAAACCTTAACTCCTGATTCTTTCAAAAATGTTTCAATAAGTTTACAGGTCGTGCTCTTACCATTTGTTCCCGTAACCGCGATGATAGGTTCTTGTACAAATTGGGCGGCAAACTCAAGTTCGCCGGTCACTTTCACTCCATGTTGGCGGGCATAATCAAAAATTTTGAGTTCAGGTGAAACTCCTGGGCTCAAAATAATTAACTCTTGATTCAACATCACTTTTGGAGTGTGCCCACCTAAATCAAAATTTACTTTTAATCCTTCAATTTCTTCAATGGCTGACGATAATTCGGCAGGAGATTTGTGATCACTAATTGTAACGTCAGCCTCTGCTTCCGCTAAAAACTTAACTAGTGAAACGCCGGTCTTTGAAAGACCTACGACCATGATTTTCTTACCTTTAACTTCTGATACATCCATACTACTACCTCAATTTTAAAGTGCTTAAGCTAATAATCGCTAAAATAATAGATACAATCCAAAAACGTACAATGACCTTTGGTTCATCAATACCTTTAAGTTCAAAGTGGTGATGAATCGGCGCCATTTTAAATACACGCTTGCCGGTCAATTTAAATGAAATGACCTGCGTGATGACTGAAAGTGCTTCGACGACAAAAACACCACCAAGCACCACCAAAAGAATTTCATTTTTTGTAAGTACGGCCATTGTTCCGATCACACCACCAAGACTGAGACTTCCAATATCTCCCATAAAAATAGTGGCTGGATACGAGTTAAACCACAAAAACCCCAAGCCCGCAGCAACGAAGGCCGCACCGATCGGCGCCAATTCACCTACTCCAGCAATAAATGGTATTTGCAGATAACCTGCAATTTGATGATGTCCCGCTACGTACGCAAAAAGCGCTAAAGTCCCCGCAGAAATCGTAACCGGCGCAATCGCAAGTCCATCTAACCCGTCCGTAAGATTTACGGCATTTGCAGCGCCGACAATAACCAGCGAAGCAAACGGCACATAAAACCAACCCAACTCAAAACTTAAATTTTTAAAGAATGGAAAGTGTAACTCTGTTGAAAACCCATAAAACTTTATAAGAAGTGTCATGACAACAGCCGAAATAAGAAACTCACAAGTTAAGCGAAGCTTTCCGGAAAGGCCTTTAGAATTTTTTTTGGAAACTTTAAGGTAATCATCCATGTAACCGACGAGGCCAAATAAAAATGTGATGGACATCGTCGCCCAAACAAGAGGACTCATTAAGTCAAACCACAAAAGCCCCGTTATTAAAACTGCAAATAGAATGAGTCCGCCACCCATGGTCGGCGTCCCTTGCTTTTTTTTATGAGATTGAGGTCCATCATCACGAATACTCTGCCCTAATTGTTTGCGAATAAGTTCTTCGATAAATTTAGGACCAATCATTAAACACACTAGAAATGCTGTTAAAAAAGAAATAAAAATTCTAAACGTGATATAGCGAAAAACATTAAATGCAGGGACAGTTTCAGAAAACGAATGGAGTAACTGATATAGCATCGAGACCCTTTACATGAACCTTTTAAAATTAAGCTAAAAATTTAATTATTTACTAGCTTTAAAATCTAAAGGCTCAAGAAGATCGACAACGCGTTCTAGCTTCATGCCTCGAGAACCCTTAACTAAAATAATATCTCCAGGGTTTAGCATAGCTAGGACTTTAAGAGCAAGAGATTCTTGGTAAGACTTTGTAATTGTTAGGTTTTTTTTAAATCCGCCCAGTTCAGCGCCGGCCTTAAAGGCTTCGCCCTCCGTCCCCACATACCAAAGATGTTCAAATGGAAGCTTTGACGCGAGTTCGCCCCATTCTTTATGCAGACTTGAACTTTCAGCGCCGAGTTCGAGCATATCACCAAAAATTCCAAATAAGTGACCATCTAATTTTAAGCGTGAGACGTTTTGCATAAGGGCCGTACTACTTTCAGGATTTGCATTGTAGGCATCAAACAAAACCGTCGCACCCGATTTTAGTTTTACAATTTGATTGCGTCCCCAATACCCCTTACATCGAGGCAAAGCTTTCCAAATATGATCGGCCTCGACGCCCGCGGCTAAGGCTAAGGCGGCCGCGCACATTAAATTTGAAAGATTATGCCGTCCAAAAATAGGAATTCTGGCTGAACCCGGATCACCATCGATCGTGCCGCGTATTTCTAAAAAATCAATTGTGCTCACGACTTCCTTAAAATGCACAGTCGCATCAGGATTTTGAGACGAAAAAGTTAAAACACCTGAATTTTTCGGTGCGCGAGATAGCATTTTTGCAGTGTAAGCATTGTCCAAATTAAAAATGCGAACCGCATCGGCTCGCGAATGCAAATACAAATGCTCCTTATTATCGGCAATATTTTGCACCGAGCTCATACCCTCGAGGTGTCCACGTCCGATAGAAGTCACCGCTACGACATCCGCGTCGGCAATTTTAGCTAATAGTTCCATTTCTCCTGGAACCGAAAGGCCCATTTCAAAAACTCCGACTTCGATAGATTCGTCTAATGAAAGCAAGCTCAAAGGTAAACCGATAAAATTATTTAAATTTCCTGCCGTTGAAAGAGTTTTAAATTTGCTAGAAATCAGAGTGGTTGCAAAATCTTTCGTGGTGGTTTTACCGTTTGTGCCGGTAATTCCTAAAACTGTAGCCGACATTTTGTGTCGCCAATATGTTGAAAGTTCTTGTAAGGCGCGCAAAGTATCTTTCACTTTAATGACCGTCATATTGGCCGGAATATTCTGAGGAATACTATGAACAACGAGGCCCGCGCAGCCACTCTGTTCTGCTTTATCTAAAAAATCATGGGCATCGAAAGATTCACCTTTAAGTGCAAAAAAAAGTTTTCCTGAGTTTTGCTTTCGTGTGTCTGTGGTAATACCTGAAAATTCAAAAATATTTTTTGATACAACTTCACCGTGCGTGGCTTTGATAAGGTCTTCAAGTTGTAGATTCCAATTTTTTTTAGTCACATCGCCTCGTACTTAAAATCATTTAATTATTATACTTCTCACCACTTCGGCATCGCTAAAGTGAACTTTCTCTTTGCCGAGGATTTGATAATCTTCATGGCCTTTACCTGCAATTAAAACAACGTCTCCTAATTGAGCTTGACCTAATGCTAGCGCAATGGCCTTTGCACGGTCTACTTCAATTCGCACGGAGGAACGAAAATACGATTCCGAAAACCCTGCTGTGATTTCTTGAATAATCGCAGACGGAGATTCTGTTCGAGGATTATCCGATGTTACAATAACCTGATCAGAGAATGTTTCTGCCACTTTAGCCATCAAAGGTCTTTTGCCACGGTCGCGATCTCCGCCGCATCCAAATACGGTAATAATTTTGGAAGACTTTGCACCCTGATCACGGATATCCCGGAGACTTATTAAAACATTTTTTAACGCGTCATCCGTATGGGCGTAATCAACAAAAACATAAAGACCACGTGAGTTTGCGACTCTTTCAAGACGTCCCTTGACTCCTTCATAAGATTCTAGAGCACGCACGCTTTGATCCAAATCTAGTTTTAATGCGGCCCCAACGGCAAAAGCAGCCGTCAAATTATATGCATTATGAAGCCCGATCATTTTAGACCGTATTGTAAAATTGCGCTCTCCAAATTCTATTGAAAACTCTGTACCTTCAAAAGAATACGAATGGGGTCTAATAATAAAATCAGCATCATGAAGTCCGTAATAAAACACATGGGCTTGTGGATCCGATTTTATCCAACGCCCATATGGGTCATCGCCATTGATAATACTAAAACGATCAAACTTAGAAGACTTCCAAAGCAGTTCATTAAATAAACGCTCTTTAGAGTTAAAATAGTCCTGCATGCTGGCGTGGTAATCTAAGTGGTCACGAGTAAGATTGGTAAACACAGCGATATTAAATTTTATACTGTCAGCACGTTTTTGATCAAGCGCATGACTCGAGACTTCCATCGCTAGCGCCTTAGCGCCTTCCTCTTTAAACTCCACAATTCTTTTTTGCAAAAGTTCGGGATTAGCCGTGGTAAGATCCGTCGGAAAAGTTTTAGAACCTAAATGATGATCAATAGTTCCCATAACGGCTGTCGGAATATTTTGGGCGTTCAGCATAAGCTCTACCAAATGCGTAACGGTAGTTTTACCGTTGGTGCCGGTCACCCCGATACAAATCAAATCTTGAGACGGATCGCCATAAAAAAGGCAAAGGGATTGATCTAAAAACTCACGAGTATTTGGCACAACAATAAAAGTGGCATCATTTGCTTTCAATATTCGAGATTCATCTTCAATCGCAAAAACTCTCGTGCCCCGAGAATAGGCTTCGGTAATAAAATTATGACCGTCTCGTGTCGAACCCTTAATCGCCACAAAAAGGGAATCGGCATTCGTAAGACGCGAGTCGGAGGTGATCAAAGATATCTGGCGATCCTGAGAACCTTGAATCCAAAGATGAGTTCCATTTGCGAGTAACGTCTCAAGGCGAATACGATTCGGCGCGCGATTCATTTAAGATCACTCACTTATGGTGCGTGAAAATTGAATTTTAATTTTTTGACTTGGTTCGATGGATTCTCCAGCACTTGGAAACGTGTTGATCACGACGCCCTTGCCTTTCATTTCAATGTTGAAGTTCTGGCCATGTAATGTTTCAAGAACTTCACGTACAGTCAAACCCTTAAGTTCGGGCACGGTGGTATAGGGTCCATCTTTTTTCTGTAAATTCTTAGCAGCGCGCTTATTTTTTGTATTCATTACGTCACGATCTGTAATGACGGATGGTAACACGCCATTGGAACGCAAAGCATATTCAGCGACCTTATTAAAAATAGGTGCGGCGACATCTGCTCCATAATATCCTTTTTTCGAAGAGTCGACCGCAATATAAATCACAAATTTAGGATCATTAGCTGGTACGAAACCCGCAAAACTCGAAATGTAACTTCCTTTTAAATATCCTCGTCCATCTGGATTTACCTTTTGTGCGGTGCCTGTCTTTCCTGCAACGATAAAACCCGGAACGCGGGCTTTCGAACCTGTACCCGCGGAACTCGTAACACCGGTCAACATGATTCTCAGGGTGTTCGCATCAGCCTCAGAAAAAATACGTCGTGATTTACTTTCGTTCGGAACAAGAATTTCTTTTGTTTCTGAATTGATGAGACTTTTAACTATTTTAGGTTGATGAAGCATTCCACCATTCGCAATGGCTGCGTAGGCATTTGCAATTTGAATCGGACTTGCAGAAATTCCATGACCAAAAGCAATATTACTAAAATGGTGAATACGCCAAGGAAGGGCTGGCAAAATTCCACGTGTTTCACCGGGAATTTCAACTCCGGTTTTTTCGCCAAAACCAAAATCACTAAATGCGCGATGCAATTTTTCTTGGCCCAAAGCAAAAGCAATTTTAGTTACACCTATATTAGATGACAATTCTAAAATTTGAGAAACAGTTAGCCACTCCCATTTTTCTTTCGTGTCGGCCTCTTTAATCCATTTATCGCCAACTTTCATTTTTCCTTTATCGCAATAATACTTTGTGCTTGGCTGAATAACACCTTCGCGCATGGCTGCAGCGATCGTAAAAGTTTTTATCGTACTACCCGGTTCGTAAGCATCTGCTACAACCACGTTTTTTCTTAAAGCTGAATCGAAGCTAGCTCCGTCATTTGGGTTAAACTTAGGATCAGACGCAATCGCAAGAATTTCGGACGTTTGCGCATCTAGAATAATACCCATTGCTCGTTCGGCCTGGTGGGAATCACGAGCACTTGTAAGTTCTTGTTCCAAATAATATTGCAAATCAGCATCAACTGTTAATTGGAGATTTGCTCCACCAGGACGTTCAGTAAAAAGCTGCCCGTCCGCAACTAAAGGTCGCCCCATAGCATCGCGATGAATATTAAAGTGTTTTTCTTCACCGCGAAGTTCTTTTTCATAGCGACTCTCAAGACCTTCAAGGCCTAGGCCCTCGCGCCCGACGAAGCCCAAGGTCTGCCCTAATAATTCCTCATGTGGGTAAATGCGCTTTCCTTCTTCAACAAATCCCAAACCTGATTCTTTCCAAGATTCAATTCGCTTTTTGGCCTCGGTGGGTAAACGACGTTCAATCCAAACAAATCTCTTATTAGGATTTTTTATTTTTAAATAAATCTCTCTTGCCGAAACATTCAAACTTTTAGCGAGTATCCGTGAAAGTCTCTTTGGGGCTTGAATGAGTTTGGGATCAGCAAATAGTGAATACGCTGACACACTAGCCGCCAGCTCTTTGCCATTTCGATCAAGAATATCTCCGCGACGAGGTTCTAATCTAACAACCGTTTCGAATTGTCGAGCACGAATACGACTTAAATTTTCATTCGGCAAAATCTGAAGACGAAATGCACGTAGACCAAGGCCAATCCACATAATAGCTAAAATCGTAAATACGATAACAATTCGTGAGCGCATTTAATAGACCTCTCACTGCACGCGTGAAATAGAGGAGGATTCATTTTTATCAAAGAAGAGTTGCACGATTTGGCCTTTTTGAGCTCGTTTTAAATCAAGGCGACGTAAAGCAATTTGCTCAATTCGTCCGGGACGAGTTAATCGTGCAAAACGCATGTCCAAATCTCGCCGAGCATCAATAAGACTTTTTTCGTTACGCGTTTTTTTGAGAACAGAATATCCGAGTCGACGGGTTTCCATTTTAACAAATACGACTGAGAGTAAGGTGATCACAATAAGAAGAATGCTAACAAAGGGTTTTATAAAGTTTTGGCTGAACATCTATTGGCCTTTCTTATGAGCGTATTTGTCTTTTTTTCCTGCAGGCGCTCGTTTTTCAAAAGAGCGTTGAAACACCCTAAGCTTCGCACTACGAGAACGCGAGTTTGTGGCTTGTTCATTTTCTGAAGGCACAATAATTCTTTTATTAACCGTAAAACCAAGTATTTCATTTTCAAGAAATTGTTTTTTAACAATTCTATCTTCAAGTGAATGAAACGAAATGACGAAGAGTCTTCCGCCATCATTTAATAATGACATGCAATCTTTTAAAGCACCGGGCAGATGATCAAGTTCTCCGTTGACTTGAATTCTGAGAGCCATAAAATACTGCGTGGCAGGATGCATGCCCTTTTTTTTCCATCCCTCAACGCGTTCGATTAAGGAGGCTAACTCGCGCGTGGTCGAAAACGGTTTCTCTCGACGATCACTCACGATAGCCCGCACTACGCGACCAGATGCCTTAACTTCACCTAAGTAAAAAAATAAATTTCTAAGTTCATCTTCGGTCCAGCCATTAATAATATCAGCCGCTTTTACCAATTGTTTTTGATTCATGCGCATATCAAGAGGGCCATCCTTAATAAAACTAAATCCTCTTTCGGCCTCATCAACTTGCGGAGAACTAATTCCTAAATCGAGAAGAATCATATCAAATGATTTTAAAAATGTTTTTTCTGAATTAATGATTTCTAAAATTTGTGAATAATCTGCATGAAGAATCTGTAAACGCTTATTTTCGATTTCTTCAGAAAAATTTTTTTCTGCAAATTCCACTGCAGCGGAATCTTTGTCTGTCGCTAAGGCGCGGGCTTGAGGAAATTGTTCAAGCACAGCCTTAAGGTGTCCACCTCTTCCAAATGTTCCGTCAAAATAAGAAGAAACGCCCTGAGGAATGTCTTGCGCGAGAGTTAATATCTCATTCACTAAAATAGGAACGTGTTTGTGAGGAGCTGTTTCTCTCAAGGTGCTCAATCGTCTTCCTCCATTTTTGATTCTAGCTTGGCAATTTGACGAAGGCTCTCTTCAAAATCACCAGCCAGACTTTCGTAGAGACGATCCCAACTTGATTTACTCCAGATCTCAATTTTTTCACCCATACCAACCAACACGATATTGGTATCTAGATTCGCGTATTTTCGGGCGGTCGGCGCGAGCAAAAGACGACCCTGGCCGTCGTACTCGGTCTCTTGCGCTCCAGAAAGATAAAAACGTTGAAAAATTTGAACTTCGGTTTTTAGGCTTGGAAGTTTTGCAATTCGACCCTCTAATTTCTTCCAACTCTCAAGGGTATAGACGTCTAAACAGCGCTGACCGTTAAACTGTCCGTTTGTGATAACGACTTGATCATCTTTACTATGAGTATTGCGAAGGACTGAGGGCATTCGCAATCGGCCTTTTTCATCGATTCTGATTTCAAAGCGACCACGAAACCACGTATTCATTTTCGGTCCGTCCTGGATCCTTAAAAATTAAGCCCATCCGTGGGCTTGGGTGGTAGCTAGACAGTTACGTATAGCCCCACTAAGAGACTTCCCATAAAAATCCATTTTCTACCATATATTCCCACTCTAATTCTAGACCTCTAATGCGTCAAGTCTTGTTTTTTCTTTTTTGCATTTGGGGGCGTATGTTAGCATTTCTAAATAGAGTAGCAATTTCAAGAACATAGATTAAGCAGAGGTTTGTAAGTGATTCGTTGCCCTAAGTGCAACTTTGAACAACCACCAGATGAGTATTGCGCCAGATGTGGCGTTTATATTTCTACGTATAAAGTTCCCCCTGCTCCGTGGAGTCGTAAACTCACGGGCAGCGGTGGTTTTTATATGTTCTTGCTTGCGACCGTAATCATAGCGTCGATCTACATGATCTTTAGTCGCTCAACACAAAATGAAGTTAGCTCGATAACTACAACGGCGGCACTCCCACCACCGATTGTCGAAACCCCTTCTCCGTCGACGACTCTGGAACCCACTATCGCAGAAAAAACAGTAGAAAAATCTACGGAAACGGTGGCACCGCAACCCGAAGTGCTAACTGAAAAGTTAGCGACAAAAATTGAAAAAGAAGAGGGACCACCTGAACCAATAGCGGCACCTTTAGCTGCGCGAAGCGCCGCTCCCACAAGTAAAATTCATGTGACTGCTTATTTTTTGGAAGTCCCGCAAAACTCAATCAATACTCTTTTTGCGGGGGCCGGCGATTCAACGACCGGTATCGTATCTAACTTTTCAACTCATCTAACGGAAGCCATTCGTAACGCCGAAGGGAAACTGCGTACGCTTTCACAATCAGAAAAAAATATTGAATCAGCAAACGTACAAATTCGTTTTGATCATGTTCTCAATGAAAATACCGCGCTTTACATTCGCGTATCACCAACCGCGATAAGCGAAACGCAGGTCAACGCAGACATTCATATTGAGTATCGTACCTTGGGACCTCAAGGCACTCCAATCACTCAGGAATTTGATGGAGCCTTTGTATTGCCCAATGCTGCAGCAGCCTATTTTGCGGATGTCTTTCCCCACAACCCTGTTATTCGCCCTGAAGATGCTTCTCTTTACTCCAATAATCCCGTTTTTAAAGTTCTCACAAGTCCGACATATTTAACGAACTCTTCGGAATTCCTCATTTTTTTCGAAGTTAATGGACTCAGCGAATAAACTATTTCTGTGACACCTATGCGTTAAGCATTGTGAAGGCACCCGTGGTGATCTTCAATGTTAAAGACGCGGAGGAAATTCATGTCAGTGGGTCGTATTGAAGTAATTGTTGGATCTATGTTCAGTGGAAAAACAGAAGAGCTTATTCGACGAGTTCGTCGCGCACAGCTTGCAAAACAACGCGTACAAGTATTCAAACCCACAATTGATAATCGCTATAGTGTCGATGACGTGACTTCCCATAGTGATCAACGAATTGAATCAATTGTGATCAATCGTTCGCGAGAAATTATTGAACATCTTGAGGACAATACGCGTGTTGTCGCCGTCGATGAGGCTCAATTTTTCGATGAAGATATTGTTAAAATTGTTCAGAAACTCGCAGATCGCGGTCTACGAGTTATCATTGCCGGGCTAGATATGAATTGGAAAGCCGAGCCGTTTCATCCCATTCCGGCATTGATGGCTATTGCCGAAGAAGTCCTAAAATGCCAGGCCATTTGCATGTCTTGCGGAGAGCCCGCATCACGAACACAGAAGCTAATTGCTGGAGATAATCAAATCCATGTCGGTGCGGGAGAAGCTTATGAAGCTCGATGCCGCCGTTGCCATGAAGTACAACTGAACAAAATCACTCGAATCTTTAAAAGAGCTCCCACCACAGCCGAGTTAAGCTGAGTTTTGAGATTTCGAGCCATCTGAATCTCTCTTGTCAGAACGCTCTTTCGTGAGCTACATATTCTGCATGAATCAAATCGAGCATAAATACGGAAAAAATGTTCATATTCTTAACGATAGTTATTTAACAACGATACTTTCACAACTTGGCTCTCCTGAAACGTTTCAACCCAAGCTGAACTCTCTTATTACTTTTATTTACCGCCGACTGCTTGAGACTATTGTAAATCAAGAGTTTGATAAAAAAACATTTGAAGTTCCGACGCGTATGACTTCGTATTATCCGCAACAAAAATATAAAGGTGAGTTAGTTGATTCCTCACAAAAAGTTGTTTGCGTAAATTTAGCACGTGCGGGCACAGTGCCAAGTCATGTATGTTACGAACATCTTAATTACCTTCTCGATCCCGAAGGCGTTCGTCAGGATCATGTTTTTGCTGCTCGCATAACGGATGGAAAAGATCAAGTCACCGGCACCCAATTAGGAAATTCAAAAATTGGCGGCGGGATTGATGATTCTATCGTGTTATTTCCAGATCCTATGGGTGCAACCGGAAACACTCTTGTCTCCTCTGTAGAATTTTATAAAAAGTCAATTTCGGGTCAGGCAAAAAAGTTTATCGCGATTCACCTAATCATTACTCCGGAATACCTAAAACGTGTGACAGTGGCTCATCCTGACCTTGTTATATATGCCGTTCGTCTTGATCGCGGCCTTTCGCCTCAACATGTTTTAGATTCTATTCCGGGCCAGTATTGGAATGAAGAAAAAGGTCTTGATCAACGCCAATACATTGTTCCTGGGGCCGGTGGCTTGGGAGAAGTATTGAACAATTCTTTTGTTTGAGTATAGTAAGACTATTCCCTTGGAGGGGTCATGGAAGCCAACGTTAAAATTTCAACTTTGATTGGTGAAGACCAAATAAAAAAAAGAATCAAAGAACTCGCCAAGGAAATCACAAAAAAATTCAATGGCGAGCCTGTTGTTGCTATTTGTATTCTTAAAGGTTCGTTTATGTTTTACGCAGATCTGCTTCGAGAAATTGAATTAGACCTAACATGTGATTTTTTGGCTTGCTCTAGTTATTTTGGAAAAACAAAATCTTCTGGCGACGTCAAAATGACTTTAGATCTCGCCCACCCTATTCGCGGTAAACACGTTTTACTTATTGAAGACATTGTGGATACCGGGCTCACAATGGATTATCTTGTTAAAATTCTAGAGGCGCGCGAGCCTAAGTCCATCACCAATATTTCATTGCTCTTTAAACCTGAAGCTCTAAAGAAAAAAGTTGAACTAGATTATATTGGTTTTAAAATTAGCAATGAGTTTGTCGTGGGCTACGGGCTAGATTATCAAGGTTATTATCGAAATTTGCCTTACATCGCTCGTGTCGAGAGCATGAATTAATCTGCTGAAATTTATTTTAATTGTTCAATAACTAATGATTTTATTTTTTCTATTAATGCCGCATCAAATGACGGGCCACTTTTTGTCTCTTCTTTAAGTTCACCAACATCGGCTTTCCAATTTGGTTTTAATACGGGACGTTTTGTTAAAAGCTCATTAACGAAAGACGAAGGTAATCTTTTAACGGGACCCAATTTCGTAGCTAAATAATGAATCTTAGAAACATGTTCTAAAAGTTCCATTCGCAGATACGCCATTTCGGGATTATCGCCCACTGCAAACGCTCCGTTGCCTGGAACATTAAATACGTACGATGTGCTGAGACCTTCACGTACGAGTGATCGCAAATCCGAAAGTTCCGGTTTAGACGTTGAAACCCAAGATATGGTTTGAATTGGGCATCCTAAACTTACAATAGCCTCAGGAATGCTCGGAGTTTCAATTATATCTCCCGCAATCGAGAGCGCCATCGCATGCGGAGGATGTGCATGTACGATGCAACTGACTTCGGAATACTCTTCGTAAATTGCGCGATGCCACACCCATTCAGAAAACACTTTATGCGCCCCATGAAGAATTTGGCCTTCACGATTGATGACAAGCAAGTCAGACTCTTTAATTTCACTCTTAGCAAAGGCAGTCGGCGTAACTAAAAATTCATTTTCGCTAATACGAAAGCTGATATTGCCATCATGATTGGCGACAAGCTGCCGAAGGTCCAAGCGTTGACACGCCGACAACATTTGAATTTTTATGTTACTTATATTTTGGACGCGATTCATAGTATTCTCTCTATGCAGTCTTATTCGATAAAATGGATCGGGGACAATCTTTTTTTCTTTGATTTAAAGTAAAACTAAACTCTGAACTGAAAAGAGTCTAACAAATCGACAAGACCGTATTTTAAAAGTATTGGGTGAACTCTAGGCCAGTTCTAAAAAATTGGTAACTGGCTCTTGGATCAATTTGACCATCACTAATTAAATTCTCAGCCAAATATGAGTCCGAATTTAAAATATCAACATCCAAAAGCCCTGAAATTTTTGAGCTTGGACTTAAGCTGTAATCTATTCTAAAAGCTGCAGCTAATCTTTGATCTTCTCTTTTATAGGGTTTCGAATATGAGCTATACGTATACTGCATACGCGTGAGTAAAAGAATTTGATCTCCTAAAATGCGCGCATACCCCATATAGGTAGTTTGATCGATTACGTAATTAGTAAACTTAGAGTCTTTCACATCGTAGTCAAAGCCAGCCAATAAAAGGTCTTTAGGACCAAATTGCTCTTCGACTTTTAAATTAAAAACAGGCTCACTAAATCCCGAACCAACGGTATATAATCTAATGAGAAAGGCCGCCGAGGCGTCGACTCGCGTTCTTTCAGCCAGACGTCCTCGCACTCCCGCTCGTCCACTGTAATAAGTAGAATCATATTTTAATTGAAACGGTAGTCCAGGATCAGTGGCAGGAGGATCTGTTTTAAACTTACTATTTTTTGTACCAGAAGGAAAAGTGAGCGCACCTCCGGTACCTCCAATATAAAAAACCGTTTCCGGAAGAAATTGGTAATCATAAAAAGCTGAAGCATCGAAACCTTGGTTATTTAGATAATTATGGTAAGCATCCGCATAGTCTTCCGAGTGATAACGAGCTTTAACATTAATTAAAGAAAGTGAAGACATCTGCCAATTAATCTTTGCCCCTGCACCCATAACCTGATGATCGATACGCGCGGCGGTTTTTTTAGTCTTACCCTCAGTTCTCGTATAGTGTACAACGTCAGTGACCGCAGGGTCCGAGATCGCCTGGATATCACCAGCAAGCTCAGCCGCAAACGCTCCAAACTGATTGATCGGAATACCTAGGGCCCCTTGATAATCAAAATAATCTTGATTCGCGAATCGGAGATATTTATTGTACGATCCGCTAAGATCAGTTTTTAATCCAATAACTTCGCCTTCTTTTTCAATTTTTAATTGAGGTTTAACCCGAAAAAAACCGTCTCCACGGATTTTATCATCTTCATAAAAAGTGTTATTCTCATAAAAAGTTCCGGCCGCAACTGAAGCTTCCGTCGAAGCCATAGCCTTAGATAAAAATGAAGATGTGATAATGATCAAGAGAATCAACATTTCGTTCATCTAAATTCTGCTCGATTCGCTTCAAAAGGAGCTTTGACTTCCATACTTTCAAGTTCTTGTCTAAGCGTCGAAGTTTCAGATTTTTGACGTAGAGAACGGACTAAGTATTTGCCAGCGCCCTTTTCTATCAAACAATCATTTAGAAGATCGTGAAAAGGCCCAATGTTCTTTCGATACCGCTGAGTCATAAGAAGAAGTCTTAGCGTGTCTTGTTCCGCGCGCTTAGAGGCATCGCGACTAACCTCATCACATAACTCTTTATACAATTGATTGATCCCTATAATTTGAGACATACGATCTTGATAGCATTGAAGTGATTTTTCTCCGACAGGGGTTTTATCAGTTCGAACTTTTTCAAAAACTTCTTGAAGCTCGATAATTTTGCTCTGATCCACATTTACCTTGTGAGAGCAATCTCGTTGAAATTGTCCTATCAACGCCGCAGTAATTTTAAAATCCTGAGCATCACGAAATTGCGCATGCAAAGGTCCAGTAAAAAATAATAAATATAATGATAGCAATCTAATCATTGCGGATCACTCCGCCTGGTAAGTCATAATATAAATTACCTAATTGTCTTTCAAAAGGATACAAAACAGGCTCCCCTATGTCGGCATCCATTTTTGCTCTTTTAATTAAAAAAATCGCCTTAGGTGTTTTATTAATTCGTGTCTCGGGAGCCTTCTCCTTAGAATTTTCTTCAGATTTCATGGTCACAATCTTCTTTTTTGGTAGGGTTTTAGCAACCGCATCCTTGTTTGTAGTTACGGTTTTTTTGACTGTTTGAGAAAGTGCAAAGTGAGATGAGCAGCAAATGAAAAATACAATAACTAATGTTTTCATTTTTCTATTCTCTCCTGATATTCTTTAATGTATTGTGTATGGCTTAGACCGTTGGCTTTTGCTGCATTTAAATATTCTAATTTCTCTGATTTACTTTTAGAAGCACTCGAAATCATTAATGATATGTGTGCATTCTTTTTATCTGAATCCCCTCTAAAGACACTCTGATCTTCAAGAACTTTGATTGTTGTTTTCATATCTTCGACCCATATACCTTTGTGGGACATTAAACTTACAGTAGCCTCATAACTTTTTTTATCGCCTATAATTTGAGATGCTAAACCGAACCCATAAAGCCCTCGCACATCTAACTGATCGACCGCATCCATAATTTGCTTAGATTTGTTAGATCCAATAACCGTATCCCAATAAAGCGAGAGACCCAACAAACCTGAACGTGAGCGAGTATTTTTAACGCCTGACTGTAGAACCTCTCGCATTAATTCGTAATGGCCCGTTTCGTGAAAGAGTCTGGCCATAACAGCGTAACTTGGAACGTACTCAGAATTTTCCTTAATCGCCTCTTGAAGATCACTTAAAGCCTGCTTATATTTTTGAGTCGAAAGCAAAAGTGCTGCTCGAGCAACTAAGGCTTCTACACGTTGATTTTGATCTGGAATCTCAATCGTTCTTAAATTCTCAGGTATCAGATTTTGTTGCCCCAATAAAACAGCCTCTCTGCGAATAGGCATAGCCCAACTTGATCTTTCACCCAACACCTTAAGAACCTCTACAGTTTCTGCATCCTGGCCCGCACGCACTAACGCGATCAATTTGTTCTCTAACATTTCATCAGAATTTTCTAATTTTAAAATCTGATCAATCTCTTTTAGACAATCCTCAAAGTATTCCCGCTCACAAAGTGATCGCGCATTACCCCATGACATTTGCTGTGTCGAAGGACTTCGCCATTCAAAGTAATTACCTTCCGCCAACTTCCAATTGGCCACAAAACCTAAATTAGCAGGATAAGTTTTGTCATACTTTATTAATAAACTATAGAGTCGCTTACCAATATCCGAATATGGATTCTTTTTTTCTAAAACCCAACCCTTCTTCAGATTTTCAATCGCAGATTCTGTTTTGTTCTCTACTATATATTGTTCAGCAATATCAGCGTAGAGCTTAGCTGTGAGGTCAGATTGATTAAACTGTTCTAAGGTTTGAACCTGACTGACGACTTTGTCTGCGCCTTCAGGTTTTTTCAATTGAGTTGAAAGCCCATAGTAACGGCAGTTCGCTCGAGCACGGGATGCATGGGCCGAAAGCTCTTTCGCTTTTTTTGTCATCGAATCGATATTCTTGCACTGCCCAATGACACTCTTAATATCATTTTTTTGCCAGTAAGATTCCGCTAAAATTATTTTTGCGCGAATCTGACCATCACGGTCAGTGCTTGAAATTCTAGATATTAATGCCAATAAATTTTTTAAATCTTTAGACTTTAGATATAAATCCATAGCCTCAAATAAAACTGTATCTACTTTTTTAATATCCGCATATTTTACAAAAAGCTGAGCCGCCTCTTTGTATTGTTTGAGGTCCCGGCGCAATGAGGCGGTCGTAAACAATGCTTCGCTCGACCATGCATGACTAGGATGCTGTTTATAGAATAATTCAAATGCTTCTGCGGATTCTTGAAATGACATAAGGCTCTTTAAATTGCTGGCTTTTAAAAATAAACCTTCGGCCTCATACCCTGTTCCATTAAGTCTAGAAGAGTTTTCTATGGATTGCTTAAACTTTCCTTCTTCCCGAAATAAAGTTGCCGCACGCAAACTTGCATACGGAGAAAACTTTGCATGAGGCAAAGCAAGCGAAATACGCTCATATTCTTTTGCGGCATCCAGTTTCTTTCCGGAAACATCAAGTTTTGTTGCCGTTTCAAGAGCTTGAGATCCTGCTGTAGCTACCTGTACGTCTCCTAAGCCTTTAATATCCGTCGAAAAGCTTAGCGACAAGAGCTCGGAATTTCTTTGCGCAACGTTTTCCCAATCACCCTTAATATTTGAAATTTCCGCACTTAAACGTAACGCTTTGGCGGTTGTTAAAGTGACGTGTTCTTTATCGTTGATAACCATATCAAGTGCTTTTTGCGACAAATCAAAATTGTTATTTTGAAAGTGAATTTCTGCAATTTTATAAAGTACCTTTTGCCGTCGTGATCCTAAGGGTGCTTTACTGATATATACCTGAGCTGCTGACATAAATAACTTGTCTTGTTCCGTTAGGACTTGAGGTTTGAGCAAGTCACCTTCTCGATTTCGTTTTGCAAGAATGTTCGATTCTTTATCCATCGCATAGCCAATTTTCTTAATGACAGACCATAGATAGCCGTAGGCCGCTTCATCTAGATATATGTCCGCGGCTGGGTCGTTCATCACAAACTCAAAGGACTCCTTTGAGGCATCGTACAATCCAGCGACGTACTCAACTTGCGCCATTTCAAAGCGTGCCCTAGAGACAAGAGCACTAAAAGGATAACTTCTTAGAAATCTTTGATACTGCTCCCTCGCGACTTTCAGTTCAAGCTTGTCTTTTTTCTCAAATCCTTTTTGCGCGTGGCTTTGCGCGCTCGACAGCAAATACTCTTCAAGCAAGTCTTCAGCAATAAAGGTATCTTTGCGATTCAAAAGATTTGCCTTCCACCACTGATTGTCTCTGGTCAAGAATGTAACAAGTTTATCTCGAATATTATCAGCGTTATCAACTTGTGCTTCAGACAAATAACTTTGGATGACTTCATTTGAAAACGGTGGAACTTTTGAAGAGTAAGGTTCGCGTCTCATAAAATCTAAATAAACAACTCTGGCTCGACGTTCATTTGGTAATCGTTTATAGGCCTGAGCTAAACGATTCGTCACTTCTGTTATCACATCGGAATCCAGATTTAATTTTATTCCGTAACTTTGAATAATGCCCAAATATTCAAGAGCCTCATCATAAAGGGTTTCGTTCTCTCGATTGTCGTCTTGACTTGACTTGGTTTGCTTGTAAAGTTCCGTAAAATATTCGGCAGCGGTATCATACTTCTGCCCAGCAAAAAAAGCTGCACCTAATTTATAAAGTGCTTTGTATTGATAAAGCGAACCCTTTTTTTTACTTAACTCAGAATAATAAAAGGCCGCTTTATTTAAATCGCGTGCATCGAAAAAATGGTCAGCCACTCGCCATTTGACCTCATCAATAATGGAAGAAAATGGGTGGCGACGAATCAATCGTTTATAGATTTCAATCGCAGCGTCCCCTTGGCCCATTTCATCAAGTCCATAAGCCATAAGGTAATGGGCTTTGTCGCTTAATGGGCTACGAGGATATTTTGTTAACAGAAACTTACAATATTCAATCGACGTCTTAAAGTTAGGGACAGGTAAAATTGGTGCCTGAGAAATGCGCCCAGATAAAAAAGATTTTAATTGATACTCATAATTTTTCATTTTTTGCGCAAGAGAAAAGTTTTCTCGTTCAAACTGAAGTTGTGCCATTCTCACTAGAAGAACATCATCAAAAGAGTCTATGCCTCCCTCTTTTAAGATTTTTTCCATTTCAGAAATAATCTGTTTATTACTTTGCACTAATGATTTTTCTAAAGTCTGTAGGCGCCCTTCAAATCTTTCATTTAAGTAGATACTACGCCAAGATCTAATTTCCGCACGCGTGGTACGTAACGTCGCAATGTAGTCATCAGATTCTTTTACGTATTCTTTTAAGGCAGATCTATAGAGTTTGTCGTCGAAATCAAAATTTGACTGCGCGTGTACGGTAGAGACTAGCGCCAATACAGTAAGTAGTAAACCGCGTGCAAAATATTTAATCATAATGTCGTAAAGTAATCCTCAACTTCATCAATCTCTCGTTGGTAGGTTTCTAATAGTTCGCCGATGCTTCGCACACCTTCAGCTCGCTGAGACCATATAATCTCACTACTCCCGAGTTCGGCCTTAATCTTAACTACCCTTAGGACACGCTCTATACCTCGAGCTGCCCGTATCATTTCCGACTCTAAGGCCGTGCGGTTTCGCACACTCAGCTCAACGAGATTCGCTTCGTAGTCTTTGAACTCTGGGTTTGGATTATCACGGAGTCGTTGAAGCTCACGACTGAGCGAAAACTGAACATCTATAAGAAAGTCAATTCGCTTACGCGCACGCGTGTCGCTCCACTGTTGGACCATATCTAGTTGCTGACGAATTTCTTTCGGAGCAGCCTTTGTGTCGATCCATTTTAAATTTTCTGAAGCTAGTGTGTTAACCATCGACCTCACTTTGTCTTCACTTATAAATGTGGTCAGAGTGTATTTATTGATAGAGTCCTTTAAACCGCGAAATTGTTCTTCTGCCCTTTTATTATCACGCTCTATCAATTCAATGTATGCCTGTAAGTAGCGGCATCTAAAATATGTTGATGGAGAGAT
This sequence comes from Bdellovibrionales bacterium, assembly GCA_021731045.1. Classification (GTDB taxonomy): domain Bacteria; phylum Bdellovibrionota; class Bdellovibrionia; order Bdellovibrionales; family JAKFYE01; genus JAKFYE01. Next base: position 95,779 of record JAKFYE010000007.1, read on the forward strand.
TTGCTTTTTATCACCAAAGCGTGTTTCATACGTCGTTACAATGACATCCAAAAGAGTTCGAGCTGACTCTAACCGGCGAATTTTAAATTGAGCCCAAGCCGTTTCTTCAAGCGCATCGAAATAATAACTACTCGTTGAGGATATTTGTTGATATTGAAGTATAGCTTTGTCGGTTTGGTTGATTTCAATTAAGCAACGGGCACGTGTAATATAATACAAATCTTTCGTATTGGAATTTTTAATTTTATTAATCACTTTAGGATTTAATATTTTAAGACATTTCTCTCCCTCAGAATCTCCAAGACTCAATGTCGCTAGTAAAATCGATGCCTGTACGAATGTTTCGGCATCTGCACTCACCTGCGAAAGAAAATTCTCGGCTTCATGTAGTAAAAACACATCTGTCAAAAGACGACCACACGTGTACATTGCTATATTTTTTATTTTTTGATTTTTAATCTTTGAAAGCGATGTGCACTCCGCTATAAATTTTTTCTGTGACGTTAGTCGAAATAAAGATTCTAAATATTCTTGCAGCCCTTCTTTATAAAAAGATTCAGGTCGCTTATCTTTTAAAAAAGACATGATTCGGTATGCCTTAAACCTATCACTGAGAGTATTACTAACACGCGCTTCGCGCACGAGCGCCTCAACGCTGAGCTGCTGCGCAAAAGAAAACATAGGAATTAATATAGCTAAAGCTATAATGAAAATCTTGAGCACTCGACCTCCTGTCAAATGCCAACTGCTAAAATGCTCAATTTATCTTACTATTTACTGCGTTATCCGAGAAGTTCTATGGAGTCTGTGACGACAAAGGCCCAGAAATGCTACAGAGGACTAGTTCATGGGAGTTTAGGGTAAAAAGGATCCGTCAATCTTGATTCTGAGGTCTGGCCGCTCTTTAAAATCCGTCAAGATCCAGCCCTTTTCGTATGCTATTAAATCTATTTTCGTTGAGTTTTCTTTTCTCACTTCAAAAGAAAATTTCTTTTCAGTCAGAATCTTATAATCGTTCAGATAAGAAAACACTCCTGTATCATTACCTGTGTGTACAGCCTGAATCTCTAGACTGTGAGTACCTGGAGCCAATGGCTGAGAATATTCTCTTGGTTTCTTATCAGTGTCGGCTTTTCGAACCGTATCCCCGTAAAAGAATGAATACACTGTTTCTCCATCAAGTTTGTAGACTAAAGAATAGATTTGATAGCGCGAACTCATCTCAGAAAGAAAACTAATTAAAATTTTAGTCGTACCGCCGGCAATGCCATCTTTCTTGGTTAAATGACGAAGCAAACGCAATTGCAATTTTTCATCTAAAACGGTTTCTTTTAAACGCTCCACTTCGCTGGAGGAAAACTCTTTGTCACCTTGACTGATTTTATCGGCTTGAACTTCGGTCGGTGGTGGTTCTTCTTGCGCAACCACAGGTAGAGCTAAAGAAATTCCTAAAATTAAGATTATAAATTGAATGGCAAGAAGGGACTTCTTCATTTCTATTACCCTATCAGAAAACTGATGGTAGAAATAAGCCCAGATAATAGAGATAACCATATCCCGACTATTGGCTGGCTATGGGAATAGTTAAAGTTTGTCCTGCGCGAATGGCACGCGGATTACGAATCCCATTCAGTTCTTTGAGATCGCTGATATTCACACCAAACTCTTTTGCGATACTAGAAAGCGTATCACCCGAAGTCACTTGGTAGCGCGTAATTCCTGTTTTTAGAGCTTCAGCGGCTTTATCGTCAGACTTACCACGTACCTTGGCGATCTCTTTAGTTTTTTCAATTGAAGCTAAAAAGCGATCTCCTGATTGCTTAGGAACGCGAATCTTCGATCCCATAGGAAGCGCCACGTGATCTCGTTTTACAGTGATAGAAAAGTGCGGATTATATAAAGCTGCTCGCTCCATATCTCCGCCGAAATGATCTAATAACGTGGAATACTTAATAACCTTAGGTAAAATAATTTCGTCAAAGTCGAGTTGATTACTCCAATCAACATTTCCAAAATACTTATTCGCATTTTTTTCAACTTCTAACACGGCGAGAAAACTCGCATAAAAATTTCCCGACGCAAAACCTAATCGACGGTTTGTTGAGCGTTGAATGATCTCTGAAAGGTCATCTGTTTTAAGTTTATCTTTTTCACGCTTCATTCCGCTAGGACCAAAATTGTAGGCGGTTACCGCTAATGGCCAATTATTTAGTAAGTTATAATTAAACTTTAACAATCGTGCGGCCCCATGAGTCGCGACAATAGGGTCATTACGTTCATCGATGAGGTAGTTCACCTTCATATACAAACGCCCCGTATAACGCATAAATTGCCAAATTCCGCTCGCTCCAACTTTAGAACGTGCTTTTAAATTAAAGCTACTTTCAACAAATGGAAGGCGCGTGAGCTCGATAGGCAATCCAGCTTCCCGAAAAATTTGCTCCATTTTAGGTAAATAACGACCCGAGTAGTAGATACCTTGAATAAAGCGATCTTTCTGACCCAATTGAAAGCGTAAACGACCCTTTTCTGAAGCCTCTACAAATTTTTTACTTTCGCTGATGTCTTTAAATAAATTCCAAACTCTAAGATCTTCACCCTCTAGACCATTTGCAGACTCCAACTTTTGTAATCGCTTGAGTCGCTCTGCAATTTCGTTCTTTTTATCTTTAACAAGTTTTTCACGTGCACGTCTTTGTTGAGCACCCGACATGTTATTGTAGTTTTCAATTCTAGAAAAATCTACTTCAGCGTATACCACGTTGATATATCGGCTATCGTGAATCAATCCCTGAAACGTATTGTACTTGGTATAAATGTTAACCCAAAAATCCACTTGAGGTTTAAGCGCATCGGGAACATTAAACGTGTTAGCAGAATATCCCAAAATATCTTTTTGGTTTTGAAATTGCGGAGGTTGCCATGGACGCTTACCCGTTTCGTTTGGCTTCATCTCCATGTTTTCTAAAACAACTGGAGTATCTTCTTCCGTATTCACAACAGGTGTATTCACAGTTGGCTGTTCTTGCGAACTCGGTTGCGTGATAGCGAATTCCTCGCCTAAAGTCGAAATCACTTTTAACTTTTCGGGGTCTTGCGACGCCGCGACGATTGAGACCAAACAAACGTAAACCGCTATAAAAATTTGAAACTTTATATTTTGTATCATTACTCTACCAATCGTGTGGCCATGCTATCAAATAAAGGCCAGATTGTCTGATTTCCCTGTTCTCCATTGTATAGGAATACATAGGTGAGAATCGACCCATCTGACTTTTCCGCATAACCTGAAAGTCCAACCGCCCCAGTTAAAAGTCCAGTCTTGCCACGAACTCGCCCCTCTGCCTTTGTATTCTTCATGCGTGATTTGAGTGTGCCATCAACGCCAGCAAGAGGTAAGCCCGCCACAATTTCTGGAAATGCTTTAAGATTCTTTTTAATCGCTAATAAAAGCTCGCACATTTTTTTTGGACGAATTTTATTTCTTTGAGAAAGCCCTGATGGACTCGTCAACGAGTAATCGTTCGGGTACAGACCATATTTAGAAAGCGTGGCACCAAGTGAATTCATTCCCGCTGCCATTGTTCCCGGTAGAGCCCCAGCTTTAACAGCTAATTGTTTTGTTAACATTTCAGCAATATAATTATTTGAAAACTTGAGCATGTCAGCTAAAATTTCGTACATTGGCGCGCTTTCAGATTTTCCTAGCGAGATAGCTTTCGCGGGAGTTTTTCCAACAGACACACCTTTGCGCACAGTGATTCCACGCTGTTTTAAAAACTCCGTAAGCTGATACCCAGTCCAATAATCAGGCTTAGACACACTAACGTATTTTACAATTTCAGAATCTTTTATAGAAATTGTTCCCGTCACTCTAATCGTATCTGTTTGTGCGCCGTCAAGACGATCCAAAGTAATATTAGGAGTTCCAGAAGCAGCTGTTTTCACTTTATTCTCAACCTTTAGATACTGACTAACAGGATCGGCTACAAGTGTTGCGGGATCTCCTACTTTTTCGCCGGGACGAACAAAAATGTTCACTGAATTCCAATTGAAAGAGGCCGCGCCAATCGGTGAATCATAGGCACGATCCACTCGCGCTGGGTCACGTCCAGAATCAAATCGCTCATTATCAAACAATGTATCATCTACAATCACCTGGCCCGTGATTTCGGTAATACGATTACGCGTAAATTCGTTGACTAGATACCACATTTTTTCTGACACAAAGGAGGGATCGCCGCTTCCCCTAAAATACAAATTGCCTTCTAAAATTCCATTTTTAATTATTCCATCTGACATGAGATGGGTTTCAAATTTACTTCCAGGAGTAAAAACTTGCAAAGAAGCTGCCGCGGTTAATAGCTTTGTTAATGAAGCCGGGATCATCATGGAGTTCTCGTTAAGGGTGTACAAGCTTTGCCCGCGATCATCGTAAACGCAAATGCCTAAGCTTGTCGCCGCAACTTTTGATTTTTTAATTTCAGATTCTAAAGATTTTGCGATATTGCTTGTGGAGGCTTGAACTAAAGAGTTCGCAAGCAATGAAATAGCAGTTAAAAAAAAGTGGCGACTCTTCATGAAAACTCCAAAAAAATATTGTACCGTTGAAGATTATAAAATGGAAAGCGCGGACTCAAATTATCGTACAAATCAGATTCTGCTGCATATGAATTTCACTGCATCGCGCTGTAAGAAGTGAGTTGCGACCAAAGGCCAGTGTCTCCTATATCGAATTTCAAATTCGGTAGAATATAAAGAGCCCATCGATATTTATAGATGGAGTCAACACTCGGCGTCCTAAATTTCTTACGCCCGATACCTCTAACTCAGGACACTAGTCGCATTCTTATTTATCAATGAAACTCCGATAACGTCTACATGAGAAAACGTGATTGGGTTTTATTCGTTATTCTACCTTTCTTTGCGACTTGGTCTTTTGATCGCGTAACGAAAATATGGGCAGAAAACTTAGAAGGATTCTCATTTCATGGACCGGTTGGATTCGTGCTCTATCATAATCATGGCGCTATTCTTGGACTTTTTTCAACCTTACCTGCTGTATTAAGAATTGTGTCGCTCTCAACCGGCGGGGCCTTTTTAATTTTTACGTTTTTCGTATTGCAATACCTTCTCCCGATTCGCTCTTCTATGTTACGCGCAGGAATGTCTGTTTTGCTCGGCGGAATTTTAGGCAATGTCACCGATCGTATTTTGTGGGGCTACGTCGTTGACTTTCTTGTGCTCGGCACTCCTGAAAACTATACGCCTTTTGTTTTTAATATGGCTGATGTTTTACAATGGCTTGGCTACGTTATGATTGTCATCGCGCTAATTAAAGATGGTAAAATTCTTTGGCCAGAACAAAACTTACGTAAATCCTATTGGATCAATCCTAAATATCAAATTCAATATTGCTTAAAACTCTTAGGTTTTGGGATTAGTTTTGCCGTCATTGTTGGAGTCTACTCGTATACATTTATGAAAGTGACCATCAACAGTTTAATCGGTGAGCAACCCGCCATCGAGGCAAAATATCTAATTCCATTTCTTATTACATTTTTTGCCATAAGCGCCACTTTCTGCATTCTTCTCTTTATCGTAGGTTTGGTATTTTCCCATCGTGCTGCGGGGCCAGTCTATGCTTTCGAGAAATTTTTAGAAGACCTTTTAGATGGGAAAACTCGAAACTTAAAATTACGTGCTGGCGATGACTTTGGTCATTTAGAACAATTGGCAGCGCAGCTGACCGATAAATTAAATAAGCAGAAAAGCAAAAAATCCGATAGCGCTTAGAATTGGACACTGCTTTAGAATCAGGTGTAAAGTAAGTCGTGTCGACTCCGAAATACACATATTTGAGTTTAATAATCAGCATTGTTGCGTTTTCGCAAGCTGCGCTCTTGGTCAAACTCGCAAATGCACCTGCTGAGATTTTAGGCTTCTGGAGAGTTTTATTCACCTGCATTTTAAGTTTAGCATTATTACAAATTAAAAGAGAACGCGTGTCGTTTGAATATTTTTGCGCAAACGCCTTAAATATTACTCTTGCGGGAGTTTTCTTTTTTATTCATTTTTTACTTTGGTTCCACTCTGTTCAGCGAACAACCATTGCAAATTCTGTAATCATATTTAATTTAAGCCCCGTATTTGTCGCGATCGGAGCTAAATTTTTTCATAAAGAAAAATTGACGACGCCTCTACTGCACGCCATATTTTTGGGTTTATTAGGAATTTTAATTATCGAATGGAATGCCTTCTCCATCGACACCATCGGTGTTTTGGGTGATTTTTTAGCTCTTGCTTCGGCCATGTGTTTTTCGATGTATTTATTGTTGGCTAAACGTTTAAGGCAAAACGGATTAAATTTATCACTCACGTTTTACTTTAACGCTATTTGTGTTGTCGGATTTGCCGTAGCCTCATTTGGAAGGGGCTTATCATTTTTCGATTATCCAACTTCGAGTTGGCTGACTTTTCTTGCGCTAGCCATTGTCCCTTCGCTCTTAGGACACACTCTCTATACCTATTCGCTCAAGTATATTCGCGCCACCGTTGCAAGTTGCTCAAAGCTCCTAGAACCCGTTTTGGCCGCAATTTCGGCAGCATGGGTTTTTAATGAAGCGGTTCCTCCCAATACGATTATTGGGTTTTTGTTGATTCTTGTTGGGCTCTTGAAATTGTATTTTGGAGAAAAACAAAGAGCAGAGAACGGATCGATTTAAACTATTTTTGCAGCCACTATTCTTTTAAAGTAAAACCGTTTCTGTTCAGGTTCTGGCGGCTGAAGAGCCACGATATAGTCTCCGTCGGGATTCCGAACAACACCAAGAGGTGTTAAAATACGATGATCGTTATCATTGCGATAGGATAGATCAATGTTGCGACCACTCAGAATAGCACTAACCACAGCATTGCCTACAGAAGTATCTTGAAGAGAGTAGATCGAAAAGTTTTTCCATTCTAAACGTACGACTTGTGCTTTTAACAAGTCCTCCAAAGTTTTATCCCAGCCAAATTTTTCGATGCACTTTAATGTCACGGCTAAACAGGCTTTCGAATCATCTAAGGCTCGATGAGCTACGCCCTTTTCTAGCTTAAAAAAATCTACCAATGTTTGAAGCTTGTGGTTTTTACTTTCAGGAAATAATTTGCGTGACAATAACGAACTGCAAAGTGCCGGCACCGTCGGTAACATTAAATTCTTTTTTTCAAATTCATATCCGATAAAACCCAGATCAAACGGTGCATGGTGGGCCACTACGACTGAATCTGAAATAAATTTGTAAAAATCTTCAATCACTTGATTGACAGCTGGAGCTGATTCGACCATTTCATTGGTAATGCCATGAATAGTGATAATAAAGTCTGACATCTTTTTAGTTGGTTTAACAAAGGTCTGATACGTATCGATAATCTGCCCGTTCTTCCACTTAACTGCAGCAATTTCACATAGGTCGGAATCAAGAGGATAAGCTCCAGAAGTTTCAGTATCAAAAGCTACGATCGTAAGATCTTTAAGTGGAGTCGCTAAATTCATCACGTATATGTATTGAGACCTTAATAATGCGTCAATTGAAAACCGGAAAGACGCCTTTAAATACAAACGATTTTAAATGGGATATTTGCTGGATGGCATGGGTTCGCATAGACTTCTTGAGCCATTTCTACACTGTAGCCTGAATTCGAGTGGGAAAAATATTTGCCGTTTATTAGCAAAGCGGCTTCAAGGGGGCATTGGTGCCCCAACAGCCGCCGCTGGGTTTTAAGGTAAAATATTTTTGGATCAATTGTTTCGTGTTTTTGGCGACGGAAGGTTTGAGAGAGGGATTGGGTTGAGGTTTGGAGATCAGTGCTGGAAAGGTTATTTACCTGTCGCGCGACAGGTGAATTCTTGCCAGGGCATTTTTTTGTTAGGGCGTTAGTGCACATGCATAAGTTTATGATGCCCAGAGCAAAGGGTCACAAGGTTCTCAATCGTATTTGAACCTCCCACACTCCTAGGAATAATGTGATGAGTATCAATCCATCTCTGATCACGACAGCGATCTCCATTTTTATGGATAAACGTGCACTGTCCGCGATCTCGCAAAATCACCTGTCGTGCGACAGATAAGTTCTTTCGATTTTTTAGTCTGTCAGATTTTTGTAACGGATCTTGTTCATCAAGATAAAGATCCAGCAACGCTTCGAGAGTCTCTTCAAGGCTCACAGACTTTCGCTTTTTTTGCGATTCAAGATCTTGCGCTCGTTTAAGTTTCTTACTTAATAATTCTGAAATACCAAGTTGTAGATTAAGTCTGTCTTCGCTTACAAACTTCATTCGTTCAGGGACAG
>JAKFYE010000025.1 GCA_021731045.1 Bdellovibrionales bacterium
CTTTGGTTGGGGAATACTTTTATTTACCTCACCGAAACGAAACTCGTGGTGTCGGGGGAATATTTTTTGATTACCAATTAGCAAAATCCCAAAACCCTAACGACATTGTTAAGTACGATGTTTTCGGAATGGTTCGTAGTTGTGGAGACGCCTTCTTAAAAGCCTATCTGCCGTTAGCCGAAAAAAGAATGAACCAAGAGTTCAATGAGGCTCAAAAACGTTTTCAAGAAATTCGTCGTGGGCGTTACGTAGAATTTAACTTATTGTACGATCGCGGAACCGTCTTTGGTTTAAAAACTAAAGGTAGAATCGAATCCATTTTAATGTCCTTACCTTTACGCGCGCAGTGGGTTTATGATTACAAACCGGAACCGGGTACCCACGAAGCAGAAATTTATGAGTATCTAAAACCAACAGACTGGTTAAACTCTTCTTTGTAGAAAAAAACTCAGCCTTTAGTCGATACGCGTTTTGTTAAACACGCGTTCTGACATTTGATCAAAGTACGTCGTGAAAACTGGCACTTTGTCCTAGTTAAAAATTCGACAAAAAATACGAAAAGAGGGGTGCCATCGACGTGTAAAAAGGAGTTTCAAAATGGTTTGGCAGCAAATTCAAGTTCTATTAACGTCTTTTGTTGGGTACTGGTTAGGTCTTACGGTAATGGCGTGTGCAGGTTGGTATGCATGGACACGTCTTCACCCTGGGATGCTATTTAAATGGCAAGCTCCAGTTTTGGTGGCGTCTTTATTTTCATTTTACGGAATATTTAGTACGACGATGAGTATCTATCAAAATAGTCGTCTGATTATGCTTCAAGAGCAAATACGTGCGGCACAAACCGCGGCCGATCCAAAAACTCAGGCTCAAGCCCAAGCGCAGGTAGACCCAGTTATACAAATGAAAACAAACTTTCTTAAATCGGTCGAACAACTGATTTCAAATCCAACAGCCATCACAGCAGAAACAAAAAATAAATTAAAGACAGAGTATGCGTCACTGTTTAAAACAGATGAAGAACGTAAGAATAGTTACTTAACTGTCCAGCGTTTTTACGAATGTCAGCGTTATTTTTGGGAAGACGCATTTGCGGCATTTAAAAGTAAAGTCACGGTTAAAAGTGGCGATCGTAAGGCTTGCGAAAAAGAACCAGGTGGTTTCTTTCAACGTGAAAACTTAATGTCGGCAGAAATAGTGAAGAGCAATGACGATATTATTTTAAAATTAGCTGAACGAAAACGGATTCCAAGTTCAGACGGTAAAGAGCTCGAAGTTAATGAGAAAATGCTCAGAGAAACTTTAGATGCCTACGCTCAAATGGCAAGTGCCGCAAAAACGTTATTGCAATAACGTTTTAAGAGATGTTTTTTTGAAAAAGCGTCCGCAAGGACGCTTTTTTATTTTACAAATGAATAGAGAAATAAAGATTTATAAATCTAATTTTCTTGCGGGGCCGCTCTGAGCTTCTTCAACCAAAGCTTTAATGCGATTAATAATTTGATCTGATCTTTCGTCTTCATTAAAACCGTGTGTTTTTAATTTTGCATTTTCACTGGTGAAAGACTTGATATGTTCGTAAACATTTTGAATGCTCTCTGAAGATTTAAGTTCTACCTGTTTAAGTTTTTCCTGAAGAAACTCGCACTCTCGTCTTCGCTCATTAAGCGCCTGACTCAAATCTCGATTTAACTTTTGTAAGCTTACCAGTTTTTGTTGGGCGGCTTCACCTTCTTGCGATGATTTTTCCCAAATTGTTTGTAGGCCGTTATACTGTTCACGCAATCCTTTAAACTCATCTTGAGTGGAGGCGGTGGAGGCCCTTAAATCCGCGATCTGCACGTTTGCGCCTTCAAGGTTATGGCGAAGGTTAGTGTTTTCAGCATTAGTTTGCGCTACAAGACCGCGCAATTCGGCAATTTTTTGATCCGTTAGAACTTTTAATCCTTCATATCGACGTTCCGACACAATTGCACGGTTTTCGAAATCAGATTGAGTTTCGATTAAACTTTGATTTTTTGTTTCTAATTCGGAGTGGCTCTTTTGAAACTTTTCGTGCTCAGTTTTATAAAATTCTAACTCTTTGATATAAAAACTTAGTTTTGTTTCGTAAGTTTCTGTGAGTTGTTTTTTCTGTGTTTCGCTTTCGGTATGTTGATACTGAATACGTACATAGGCGTCTGTAAGCTGCTTTTTAAATTGTTCGAGCTGCTCCCGCATTTCTAAATTTTGTTTGAGTGTTGAGGAGGCCTGTACGCGCTCGGTGGTGAGAGTTTTTTTCAAAGCGTCGATAGCCGGGCGGACGCGATTACGAATTTTGCGTCGGTAACTTCGCAGGCGTGTGAGTTGAGTGACCATGTTTTCGATTCGCGAAATGGCCTCCGTTCGAAATTCCACATACATTTTTTCAGCAGAATCACGTTGTTCGCGTAAAGACACAAATTCATACTCAAGAGCTTTGTTCTCTACCGACATTTGATTCATTTCTGAATGCAACATTTGCGCTTGCAACTCGAGGTAGCGATTGCGCTCAATGAATTGACCAGTTTGTTTTTCTAAATCGAGGTTATGTCTGAGAGCGACTCCTAATCGTGACATCAGGTCTTGATTTTGATTGATGATACTTTCAACCGTTCCGGGAGCTTCTTGTCGTGCTGAATTTGTAATCAGGGGTGCCTGTGGAATTTCATTCGGCAGCGGTATGTGCTCGACGCTAGATTCGTCAAAAGTATGGGTACTTAAATAAGAATTGTGGGCCATTGTCACTCCTTCGACAAAAGGCTATTGGACTACTTAAAGTATCATCTTTATTGCGCTTTTGAGTCAAATCGTGAACTGAAAAAACCCAGAAACATAAGTTTAAGCTAGACTAATGTCGGGATTAAAGTGTTTGATTTAGTGATGTGGCGTATTGGCTTCTTCTTATTTTCAATCCTGTTTTTCAGCAGTCTTTCATGGGGACACGTTGAAAATTACAAAAGTTACGCAAGCCTTGGTTTAATGTATGGGCATGTTTTGTATCGTGAGCCTTCAATTATGAAAGAGTATGGGGATCTTTGGGGGATTCAAGGGAGCTTTTACACAAGAGTAAATGAAACCGCTTGGTACATTAAGCCTGAAGGCGATTTTGTAATGGGCTCCCTGGTGTATGACGGAAGATATTCTTCTGGAGAACCGGTTAAGTCAGTCACTACGGATACCATTTTTAATGTCCGACTTTTATTAGGAGTAAATATAAATATCGAGCCCCAATTTACGCTCAAACTATTTACTGGCGGTGGTTATAGAAGCTTAACTGATAAAATTCATGGCACGGGAGGATATCGCCGTGAAATTACATATTCCTATTTGCCAATTGGATTTGAAACCGAACTGGCATTCACTCCCGATGCCTCCTTGGGTTTTTCTTTTGAATATGATGTATTTTTAGAGGGTAAAGTTAAAAGTTATCTTAGCGACGTATCGGCTAGCTCGGAAGACCCACTTAATAAACAAACCGAAGGTTACGGTTTGCGTTTAAAGTTGATCTCTACGTACCGACTAGAAGACAACTATTGGCTCACGGTCGAACCTTACTATCAGTATTGGGAGATCGAAGATTCTGAAAAAGTGCGATTCAACCGAACGACTTTAAGTTATTCAGAGGCTTTTGAACCCCACAATGATTCCCGATTTTACGGAGTTGTCGTGAGTCTCCGCATGAGTCTCAATTAAAATTTTCATTTTGGACGGACGCCCCTCAATCACGTAAGTAGTGACAGGTGTAACCGCCGGGATTTTTTTGTAAATAGTCTTGATGGTAAGCTTCCGCAGGATAGAATTCTTTGAATGCCGTAATTTCGGTTACGACTTTGTTTTTCCACTTTTTGGATTTATCAATTTTGTCTTTTGTAACCTCGGCAATTTCTTTTTGCTGAGGAGTTTTATAAAAAATAGACGAACGGTATTGATTGCCGACATCGTTACCTTGACGATTTAAAGTTGTAGGATCATGAAGTCTAAAAAAATAATTTAAAATGGCTTCAAACGTAACCTTTGCAGGGTCAAATACAATGCGAATAGCTTCGGCGTGACCAGACTTTCCTTTTTTTACGATTTCATATGTCGGATTAGGAATATTTCCACCGGTATATCCCACTTCAGTTTCTAAAACTCCCGGCAGTTTGCGGAAGAGTTCTTCGACCCCCCAAAAACAACCTCCCGAAAGAATGGCTTCTTCTTTTTTTATTTGAGTCATAACCGCAGCCTCTTTTTTTGCGAAACACGTTGTAGAAAATGAAAGACTAATTAATAGTGTAGCTAAGCTCGTTTTCATAGCGAAGAGTCTGTCACAAAAGTTGAGCGTCACTCAATGAGCAAGGCCTCGGTAAGACATGGCGTGTAACGCAATAAAGATGTTAAGAGAAGGTCAATTAAAATAGCGGCAACTTAGAGACCGAATATTGAAGCTATGAATTAAATTTAATTAATCTGGTCTAAAGCCTAAAGATTTCTGCTAAACTTGGCATTAGAAGTGTCATATTTAAAACTATTGTTAAGATCTTTGCGCGGACATCTTTATACGGAAAGGATGATGTCATGAAAAAGCTTTCATCTACGAATGCCTCTAAATCCCGAAATGTCTCATTAGGCAAGTTCTTGAGAAATCATCGTCTTCAAAATAACACAAGCCAAATGGATGTGTCTAAAGCTTTAGGTTATAGCTCTCCTCAGTTCATTTCTAACTGGGAGCGTGATCTATCTAAACCGCCTCTAAAAATTCTCGTAAAACTACTGGATTTTTATGGAATTAATAAAAAAGAGTTTATTGAATATTGGGTCAATGATCAGCGAGCCGTAATCACCAAAGTCATTTATAAAAAAGCAAAATAAAAAATTGCTCAAGCTGCACGATTTTTAGTTAGTTCAGGCGTAATGGCGACTAAAATCCGTTTGAATATTCCGCTTGAATATTGCGAAAAGTATTCTGCGACAAAGTTATCAAATGACGGATTGTCTGTGCCCTGTTGGCAAATAAAATCTACGATATCATGGGCGACGATAAATACAGCGGCTAATGGCGCGATATTTCGCGCGTTTAAACCCCTCGGAAATCCACTGCCATCCGGACGTTCGTGATGCTGACGAATAATAAAATCTACGTCACTTGAAATATCATTAGCTTGGCTTAGCGAATCTGCACTGGTGTAGGGGTGAGATTTGTATGCGGTGATTTCTTCTGGTGTATAGGAAGTCGTATTATTATTTAGCTCTTTAAGAGTACGTATTTTTGCAAGCTCTTGATTATTTATGCTGAGATCATGACAAATAGCTGCAGTTACAAGTTTTTGTGACGTTGTGTCAGAAGGCCAAGTCATCTTGGTTGAAATTCCGCACGCGACGTGCGCCACCATTAAACTGTGAGAGGCAATGTATTTGTCTCGATCTTTTGCAAACGCCTTTAAAACGTTGACCAATTTAAAGTCCTTACTCAACGTGGTCACAACAAGCCGCACGCTTTCACGCGCGAGTTCGTGTACCTCTTCCGTAAATCCTATTTTATGACTCAGTTCATGTAAAACTTGAATTGCGCTCAAAGACAGCATTTCTTTTTCTTGAAGTGTTGCTGTTGGAGAATCCGCTATCTTTTTTAGGTCTTCGCCAAATTTTAATAAAAAACTGCCATAGTCTGAACGGTGCACAAATAAAAACTTAATTTTTTTTTCGGTAAGGACCTGTTCGATATGGGTTTTATTGAGCTGTTCACCTTTTTTAAAAAGTTTAATATGTTTTGTATTTGATAAACGAATATACAAATCACCTTGCAAAGGCGAAACTTGAATAGCCAGTTCGGCAGATACACGACAGTAGTCAGGATCATCTGTAGTTGGCTTTAAGTTTCCATTTTTTACTTCATTGCGAATGATCTCTATAACCTTTTCCATTCCAGGTTCACCGTCCAAATTGATGCCCGCGAGAATTTTAATGTCAGGAAAACTAATATTTTGCTGTTGAGGTGATGTAGAATTTAACAGCAACAAAACGGGAATATTGGAGCCTGTTGAGAGAAGCATTTTATACAAGGTTGCGTTTTCTGGTTTAGAGTCACAAATAATAAGATCTACAGGATTGTTCGCAAGTAAAACTTGAACCACATCTTCAAACTTAGCCGCACGACTAACGCTCGCACCTAATTTAGATTCTAGGGCGAAGGCTAAAATTTCACGTGATTTGGGCTCTTCTTTATAAAGCACAACGTGCATGATTTATCTCCCCACATGGTATCGGTTTTTTGATGACAATTTTCAGGCAGACAAAAGTCCTGATCTGATAAGCCTACCGCAAAAAGGTGCCTACCACCTTTTGTGGATGCAGTGAATCCACAAAAGGTGGTAGGCACCTTTTTGCGGTTGTCCGAGAAACGAAGATTTGGTTCGAGGAGCGAATTTGTTGACGAATTCTGAGTGTATGGAATAATTTTTTGTATGGTCCAAAATGGATAATCCGAAGGTGTTTGTTCGTAAAACTAAAAAATACGGTAGGGCGGTATTTGCAAAGCACAATATCTCTAAAGGCGAGATCATTGCGGTTTTTGATGGGCTTATTTACGACTATGACTTTGAGCCTTGGACCGAGGACCTTTACAATCACGCGATTCAGTTTAAAAAAACACATTGGCGTGACTCCAAAGGTCTCGCGCGATATATCAACCATTCCTGCGATCCCAACTGCGGCATAAAAAATCTTTTTGAAGTCGTAGCTATGAGAAACATTCTAAAAGGCGAAGAACTCACATGGGATTATGAGATGACAGAAAAGAATCCCGATTGGAAAATGCGATGTCGCTGTGGCTCTCCAATTTGTCGTGGCATCATCGGAAATTACGTCAACATGCCTCGTCATATTCGAAAAAAATACAAAGGTTATATTTCAAAGTGGCTTCTGCGTTCGCGCAAAAAAAAGAAAAAAGTAAATAAAAGAAGCATTAAATAATTATTTTTTGCTCGAGTCTTTTATCTTTTCGGGCGATTTTTTATATTGAGGGTCAAACCTCATATCG
This sequence comes from Bdellovibrionales bacterium, assembly GCA_021731045.1. GTDB lineage: Bacteria > Bdellovibrionota > Bdellovibrionia > Bdellovibrionales > JAKFYE01 > JAKFYE01. The sequence continues at coordinate 7,037 of JAKFYE010000025.1, forward strand.
AGAATTGAAAAAAAACGATCGGAATAAAGTCCATTCGCTTGCCACATAAAATCAGTATGACGCCCGTTTGGAATACGCCAAAACTCTTTTGGCTCAGAAACATGATTAAATAAATCTTGGCCTAAACTAAAATCAACTATTTGATCTTTGTCTCCATGTATGACGAGCAAAGGAATTTCAAGCGTGTGGATATCCTGATTCACTCCTTGCGAATTATCTACGATTGCCCAACCAATTGGCTGAAAAATCCATAACAACCAACTTTTTGACATTATTTTTGTAGCGGCCGAACGGTAAGATGTAAATGAGGAGTCCACGATCATATAGTCAGGCTTGAGTTCATTTTTAATATCTAAAACTGAGCGTAGTGCTACGTTGCCGCCCAAGCTCTGACCAAATACTACCAACGGAAGTTTTGGTTGGTGCCCCTTCGCCCATCGCAAAGCCGCACGTCCATCCATCACCGTACCTTTAGGGGTCGGAGATCCTTGAGATTTGCCGTATCCCCGGTAATCAAAAATAAAATAATCATAGCCATTGTCGGGGGCGTGATAGAGCGTAAAAAAATGCGTCGATAAGTTTTGTCCATTGCCGTGAAAAAACAGAATGAGCGCTTTCGGATTTTTGAGACTTTTGAAGTACCATCCGTGTAATACCGTTCCGTCTTCACTCGGAAAATAAATATCTTCTGGTTGACGGGTCAGCTTTGTTCGATCGACCAGTTCATCTTTGTCGGGATAGTAAAAAAACGAACTACAGCCGACTAACCCGAATATACAAAAAATAGAAAGAAGAACCTTACCAGTAATAGAAAACTCCTAAACCAGATTCTGTTTTTAACTTAGCCCATTCCGTTGAAATATTGAGTGACCAATCTTTAATAGGACTCCACCGCAATTTAACCAAGGCGAAAGGAAGTTCTTGAGGAGAACTATGCCAAACTGTAAACCATCCCATTTCACCATGAAAAATTAAATTTTGATTTAGCACCCATCTTAAACCGGTAATGGGTCCAACAGAAAGACTCCATTTATCTCCGGGAAATAACGACGACGTATTCACATTCCCACCCATAATCGCGTATTGGGTGAGGAGCGGTCGTTTAAACCAATCCCAAGTAATCCCCCCGCCAGTTTTGAGAACCGTACTTAGACAGTTGTCACAACGAAGATCATCTAATCTTTCAACGCCAAGTTGAAATCTCCAAGAGGTCGGTTTTTCATAACGGTTCCAACTTGAAAAGGAGTCGAGTGAAAACAGCATGGCTTCTTGAAGTTTGAGTTCTCTGTCCCATTCCACATCTTTATATCGAAAACGAAAATGTAAAAATTCGATTTTTGCATTAGGCAAGTACCCTTTGGTTGGGTCGGCGTGATCATGTAGGGCAAATCGATTCGAAAATTCGTAGGTTTTTATTTCGTTTTGGTCTTGAAAGCCTCCGACGCCAAGTCTTGCCGAAGGATGACTGTCATGCGGCGTTTGATCTTCTGGACCACGAAGTTTGAGTTCGCCTGTTGCGGGTAAGGTGCTGCGTGCGAGTAGGAATTTTCTTTTCCAATCAACATAGGCGGGCTCTTTATCAAGCAAAAGTTGGTTCGAGTACTTGTAATCGATAAAATCTAAAGCCGCATCGAGCACGCGTACTTTTTCATTTTGATCTAATTGCGCGTATGAGTCTGAAAATTCACGTGTGTTTGTGAGATCATCAAACGCTTTAAGCTCTTTATCTGATGTCATTAATTCGGCTCGAGCTAAAAATTGTGTTCTGATCGAAGGGCGATAATGAATGGTTTTAATAAGCTCAGGCTCTTGGGTTAAAGCTTTCACTGTATCCGCAGGAATCACCCAAAATGGTATGTGTTCAACTAAATGTAATCGAGGTGCGGCGGCATCTAACGCCGTTAGCATATGGTAAGAGCAGTTTTCGCTGAGATAATAGTAATCAAAATAAGTTGCGCCTAACTCCCACAAATGGTCGACCAACATGTCGACTTCTGATTTTGTTAAATTAAGATCGTACTCCCACAAATCCCGAGATTCGGAATCATTGTATTCACGCACTTTGTAGTAGTAGGGAATACTGACAAAATCACCCGGCAGTATTCCGGCTAAACCATAGATCGCATAAAAAAGTGGATTCACCGTTGCGGCTGAGGCCGCATAATTAATTCCGTAATCTAAAAGTTGAGCGCTTTCGAGCCCGCTCGCATGTTCAGATTTATTGAGGCGCAATAACGAATGCCCAAAAGTAGAAGACGGATTGTTCATATAGTAAGAGGAGAACACGAGGGTCACAGATTTTGCCGCGATTTTATTTTTCCACTCTAGTGCTTTTTCACACTTATCTGTTTGAGGGATATCAGACTCCTGAATACCCAACTGTTGAGATAACCATCGCCACCGCGCGGGGAACTGACACCTCACGCTTTGTTTAGGAAATCGTGTGCCCGGCCATTCGCGAATCGTGCCTTTAAAAAAACCTTCTAAGGTGGCGTCTAATTCGGCTTCTGAATCGTGTTTGCCTTTTGGAGAAACAAAGAAGCTAGGACCATCAGCTTGGCTTTCAAAGGTTCGTAAAATCGTATGACTATAATGAAGGAGGCGGTACCATTCGTTGGATGTCCCAAGTTTTAACTCATGGGCTTTTTGCACTGCCGATTCGAGCGTCGCGGCCTGTGCGCTTACATACAAAAAAGTAGTACAAAATAAAAAAGCTGCAAGATTTCTCATGCAGCTTTTTTGTCATACTTCTCTTAAAGACTCAAATACTAGATTGCGCAACCGACATTTTGGTTTTTGAGCACTTGTCGAATGCTGTTTGAAACTTCAACCGCAGAAGGGTTTTGGTTTGGATAAATGACGCTGTAGTTTTCTTTCAATGAGCTTTTTACGCTATCAGTATTTTGGCAGCGTAAAAGATTTGAAAGACCGGCAACAGTCTCGCCGCTTCCGCGTGCGATGTCGGTTTCAAGAGCGACTTGGTTAGCTTCAACGTAAGCATCAAGTTTTGCTACAGTCGCATGTTCATCACAATTTGAAGTTCCAGATGTAATCCCGAACATTTGTGTGTACGTAGAACCATTTGTTGTCGCCGCAAGAATTTGAGACTTTTTGCCGAACATGACGTTTCCAAGTCCACAACCTGCAGGACCAATATGATTGGCCTGAGCGAAGGAGACAAATCCTAGAATTGCAAATAAAGAAATTAAAGTTTTCATTTTTAGGCTCCGTCTAGCTTAGGGTTTCACAAGTCGAAGCAAGTTCTGCATCTGACTTAATGGTGTTTCTGATTTGACGAGTTGATTCATAAGTTGAATTTTTCTCGCTGAAAATTCTTTCGTAATTTTTCTGAATTTTTCTACCGAAAAGAGCTGAGTCTTTGCAGCTAAGAATTTCAGAAAGTGCCGAGAGGGTTTCGCCGCTTCCACGAGCTGCGTCTTTCATTACGATCTCTTTGTTGACCTCAATATACACCGCGGCTTGTTGATCCATTTCGGGAATATCGCAGTTAGAAGTTCCAGAGGTGATCGCGAAAGTTTGGTACCCAGTTGAATTTAGAGTTGCCGAAACAATCTGAATTTTTCCTGGCTTTGGACCAAATACGATCGAGCCTAATCCGCAACCGGCCATGCCGTATCCAGTTCCCGTCACTTGATCGTGAATAGGGGCTTTTCTTTTAACAGGTGGAGCTTCTTCTTCGCTGATGGTCTGTTGGGGCTTAGCGGCTTTTCTCGTTTTTCCTTGTGCAAACGCAAACGATGATGTCGTTGCAAACGCGACAAGGAGAACGAACAATTTAAAACTTCTCATTTTTGTTTCTCCTTTTTAAAAAACAATTGATCTACTTTGTCAGTTTATTAGAGAGACTATTCATTAAAGATACAAATGATTTCTAAACTTCATATAAAATTCTATTTTGCTTATTTATCGAGCAAATAAAATTGAATAAAGGCATTTCGTTATCAGAAACTTCAAAAATAAATTCTAAAGCGGTTCCTGATGCTAACCATATAAATGCTTAAAACATAGGCAGCATGTCTCTGAAGAATTAATTGGTTAAGAAAATATTTATAAATCTTCGCATCGATACATAAAGGCAGAATTGGTGATGAATCGCCCAAGCTGTGCAGAGCTGTTGCTGAAACTTCTATGAACGGAAGAAAAATTTAGGCAAATGGAAGTATAGAACTTTTTATGGCTCCCACGATTAACCGTTGCGCCGTTAGCTAAAAAACTAGCGGTATTTCCAGTTTTGTCTATCGGACAGTCTCTGACTCTAGGACTACGATTTGACCATTAAATAAATGATTTTTCTTAAAATTAAGTAGTCGTGATGGACCTATTAAGATTGGGGCGTAGGATGCGTTTAAGAAGGAGGATTCTATGTATACGATTTCAGATTATACAGCCGTTGTGGCCTTGATTATTATGACGCTAGTGCTTGCTTTTACAGCCGCAATCCTGCTAGTACCCGTATTCGAATCGCTACGACCATTTTTTAAATCATGGATTAAAAAAATGGACAATAGACCCCAAGCGCACCCCGTAGGTGTGACAAGAACGAGGAGGGTTTCGTGAAGTCAGTAAAGTTTTTTATTTTCGCGGCATGGCTTATGGGAGCTTTGTTTTTAACGAGTGAATCACGAGCACAATTGCTTTCGCCTGCAGAAGTTAGCTTTTTAGCTTACAATGCCGGAACGGTTACGATTCCAATTCAACCAGGAGCCGCTTGGCGTGGAGCTTATGCTTACGGTATGCCGATTGCGGTACGCCCTGGGACTCGTATTGTTTGGGTGAATTATGATTCTATTCCACACACAGTAAGCTCTTTTAATGGAGCTTGGGATAGCGGCGTGCTTTATCCGGGTTGGGGTTATCAAGTCTTTGCCTGGACTTATGGCCGATACCCTTATTTTTGCAGATTTTATCCAAGCATGACGGGTTTTTTCGACGTTGTTTGGTAAAAATATTTTTTATTTTTAAGGGCGTGTCCTCAATTATTTTTTTATTTTTCAGGACTTTTGTATATCGGTAAAGTGGTGGTCGAGTTCTCATTTTACCGACTTTTGATTTAGGCTGTTCTGCCTACATTTTTCTTTCATAGATAACAGACTCGCTGAGAGCCCGTATTGGGCATTGGCTGAATAGTGGTTCATGAAAAATTCTTTTAGATTTTCTATCTAGGAGGATTTTTATGAAGTTATTTTCTCGTTTTTTTCTTTTGACCGCAGTTTTAGGAAGTATAGGAACTAGTCCTTTAGCCCAAGCCGCGAATGCACTTGAGCCTGCATTTTGTAATCCGGCAACTTTTAGCAAATATGAAGTTAAATACTCTGGTAAAGCTCCAGAGCGGCTTCATGTGTATAAGATCGGACAGTTGACCCTTGCCGGAATGGCGGTGGGTAATTCGAACGTAAGCGATGTTATAGGGGTAGCTAAAAAATATTCGACGGCTGGCACACGCGATAAATATTGCACATGGTATTTAAACGACGGGAATAAAGAAGCATCTCAGGAGTTTGACTACAATCCGTTACCTAAGCCGACAGGCTCACAATATGACTCTATGAGTAAGAAATGGATGTCGATTGTGGGTGATGAATTCGATCAAGAGGCCTTAAGCTTTGTTTCTTGTGCCGAAGACTTCAAATACATTGGCATGGGATGCGATGGCCAAAAACATCGAGGACCAACTGTGTTTGGAATGCTGTTATCATATGCGGGATGTTCACCAGCGAACTCAGTTGCTATCGTTAATAAAATTTGGGGTGAGAACGGCATCACACCGCAAATGAGAAAAGCTTTAGCTCAGAAAGGAGCCGACCTTGCATTGGCTCATCCGCAGAAGGCTCAAATTATTCGCGATTTACTTAATTAAGTGGTGTTGTGGGGGCATTCTCATCGGAAGGTCTATAAAAAAGATCTTCGATGAAGAATGCTGCCAACTCCGCACGACCGGCAACTCCTGATTTAGAATAAACAGAGAGAGTTTGATGACGAATTGTTTTTTCAGTTGTTCCTCGCAAGACTGAAATTTCTTTAAGGCTTAAACCTTTGATAAGATACAAGGCAATTTCACTTTCGGCAGGACTCAATTTCCATTTTTTAAATTGCAATTCTATTTCATCCGTAATGCCGTCTTTAACCGAATTAAATTGAGTTTTCCAATTGTGAGCATCACCGATGGCTGTCAAAAGTTCTTCGCGATGAAAGATGCGCGTTTGTGCAAGATGAATCCAAATATAAATGATACCTAAAATGGCCAGCGCACCTAAAACTACATCGATGATGAGATGAACCCAACTTTGGCTATTATAAAGATCTGTTCCGAGATCGAGACCAATCCCACCCGCAACAACAACTAAAACGATAAGAAAAAGAAAGTTTTCCTGTGTTGTTAGAGCTGCGGTTTTTTTTCTTAAATTTAATAGTGATTTTGCTTTAGTCTCCACGTGAAAAGCATAAAACTTAGTTGTGTAATTATAAAGAAATCATTTATTCGTCAGCGCGCAGCATACCTTTAGACGCAGAGCTCGTTCTTTTACATTAAAAAAAACCTTAATAAGTCGTGTATGAAGACAGATACACGAGCCTAAAAGACCACTTAAAGTCTTTAGGGTAAAATCTTTTGAAGAACTCCACCTTTTAAGACTTTAAACTTTATTGGTCCCCAGTAGACATAAGGACGAAACATCGCGACGACAAGTGCGCACACGGAAAAAAAATCCGCCAAAACCATTTCGTAAGCACAACGTGTCTTTTGAGTACAGACGGACGAGACATAGCTAGCTTGGAACAAACGCAATAAAAAAATCATTAAACTTAAAACCAATGATGTGTAATTCTGAAAAACCAAAGACGCAAAAATTAGAATCCAAAATAAATATAAAAAAACGTAAGACGCGACGGTCGCAAAAAAGCCATTGGGATTCATTTTGAGACCAATTAAACTGCCACGTACAAGTTTATGCCACAGATCGGAAAACTTCATTTTTGCAATTGGGGAGGTCAAAATAGGGCCTAATCCGACTTTAAGGTTTTCTTGATGAGCTCTGATGCTCAAAGCCCCGTCTTCTGCAATATAGGAGGCAATTGCGGACAATCCGCCGATGCGTTTTAAAGCGTCTTGGCGAATTCCAATTGTCCCACCCGCAAGCGCCGGAAAAGTTTTCTTGAGAATTACACACGGAACAAGGGCAACGGTGACAGCATTCCAAACAGTAGCGTATATTTTCGCCCAAATATTTTGTGCTTCGGTGTGCATGACAACGCAACTAACAATATCAAAATTATTCAATTGAGAGACGATTTTAGAAATCGTCTCGGGAGGGGCCGAAATATCGCTATCACTAAAAATTACCAATTCGTGTTTAGCTTTTTGAAGAGCAAAGTAAAGATTGGATGTTTTACCACTATAACCGGTTAGAACAGGATTCACAATTATTTCGAATTGAAATCGTTCTTGAAGTTTTTTTGCTATCACAAGAGCGGGGTCAGAAGGATCTTGAAATGAAAAAATATATTGGATATTTCCAGAGTTATTTTGTTTTAACCACGATTCGAAATTTGCTTCTGTGTAGATGTTTGCGCCGTAAACGGGTTTGATCAGGGTCACGCCGACTTGGGGTGAGGTAGAGTTAAGATTTTGAGCATAACGAAGAGCTCGTGAAGTTTGCCATATAAACATCACTGTTACAAAGGCTCCGGCAATCAAGTAGAGGGATGTTAAGGTCGTTAAAAACATGTATTTAGTCTAATCCTACAATATGCTGTATGGAATTAAAAATACTCGTGTTCAGTCAAGATGTGAAGCGAAGTGGTTGATTATTGCAGTTACGGCGTATGAGATGAGTGCAAAACTCGATCATTGTTTAAAGGTCGGATGTAGATTTATTATAATTAATTTCACAAATTTTAAGGATTAAAGACGTTGTTTTCTTGACCTGGGTTAATTGTATTATACCATTTCATAATTTTTTCTTCAGGCTCGGGTGTCGATGGATCTGTGTTTTTTGCTAATAGATATTGCCGGTAGTTTTCAAAGTAAGTGAAGACTCTGTCAACTTTTACGTATTCCAAACAATGTTTTATATTTGCGGGAATAACAAACCCAAACGGATAGCCGTTCACATCAATATGTGCGGGATTCACATCGACGAGATCAATATCCTGATTTGAATCAATAACATGAATCATCATACGGTATTTACGTATATCAATTGTTCCTGGGCTCGGATTGAGTTCGGGATTCAATAGTTCAATTTCAAGCTTTGCTGTTTCTAAAGGTTCTAAGTGTGGACCATTACGGGTTGCATTTACAACAATTGGAACCGAACCATCAGTATTTCGGTATAGGTTTCGTATTGAAGGCCATATAGTTAAATCAGTCGTAGCATCTGAGCTATCAACTGTTCTAAGAACATTCTTCTGTTGATCGTAGTAAGTTAATTTGAACATAGCACCACCTTGAAACATGGGCATCGTATGAGCCGTCACGTTGCTAGGGGCATCTTTAATGCCGTCCATGACCAGAATAAATTTGTGATCATAACCAGAGCCATGAGCTTTAGGTGAAAAATCCATGGTGATTTTTTTAATGAATTTTTTCTCGTTCATGGTCTCTTTGATATTAAAATTTAACATGAAATCATTGTAATCGGCATCTCCTGGATCCGGATATAAATCTTCAAAAGCAATTGTCGCTAAACTTTCAGCGTCCGTAGTAAATGTGATGTCATTAATTTCGCAATTATCGCATTTCGTTATGCAGTCCGGGCAGTCAATTGCATGATTAGAGTCGTTAGATTTTACGCCTGAAAATATCACGCGAGAACAGTTTTGATAACTGAAGAGTAAAGCGATTAAGGTAGCGAATACAAAAATTATTTTAACACGAGTTTTTTTCACTTGTACTCTTAGTATATGCAGAAAACATGCTATTAGAACTGCATTTTAGTATAGTTGGACTATAAAAGTGTTTAGGCGCCTACAAAAGTATAATTTTTAGGCGTATCATTTTGAGACGTTCGAGCTCGGCTTTAGACTGGTGCAATACAAAAGGCGACCGTTAAGGTCGCCTTTTGTAATTATATTTAAATATAATTACTGCGTACTGACCGCGCCTTCGGGAGTGATGATCACATCAACTCGACGATTTTGCGCGCGTCCTTCTTTAGATTTATTGGTCGCGATTGGTTTTTCAAATCCGTAACCTTCAGATTGAATATTAACATTATCGAACCCATTATTTTTTAGGTAAGATGCTACGGCATCAGCTCTTTTTACAGAAATACTTTTGTTGGTGTTTTCGCTGCCAACAGAATCCGTGTGTCCTTCAACTTTAATACCTGATGCGTTTAAAGATTTAGCAACTTCTGAAACTTTAGCTAGCACGGGTAGAGATGTTGCTGGAATGTCAGAGCGTCCACTCGCGAAATTAATTTTCTTTAAGCGAATAAGTAGGCTGTCACCTTGTTGGTAAGCCTCCGCTTCGTCTGGAGAAAACTGACTACGAGCTTTTTCTAGGATAGCTTGGAATTCTACCTGAGCGCTGGCAGAAGCTAAGTCTTTATCTTTTGTCGATAACTCTGAAGCCAATCGTGCATTCTTATCTTGCAAGGCGGATTGTGCTTCTGCGCTTTGAGCCTCAGTTGCGGACAAATTGTTTTTCAAATTTTTAATTTGCGCATTCTGAGCAACAATTTTTAAAGCTGCAGGTTCAGTTAAGCTTTTTCCGTCTTGTTTCATCATGGACGTAACTTCCATTAAAAGATTTGCATCTGCATTTGCATCCGCAACAGCTTTTTGATATCCGGCAGGGTTTCGTACGTTAGTTGAAACGACTGACTCCGCGTTCTTTAGAGATAACTCTGCTTTTTTTAGGGTTACGGGCGCCAGCTTAGCATTATCTTTTTGTACACCTTTGATAATGGCTTTTGCATTACCAAGTTGGCCAATTATAACGGCACGTCTTTCGAGATCCACGTACTGTTGTTGGAGCTCAGTTAATTTATCGGCACTCACTTTATGTAAATGACCTGCTTTAGAACTCAGGTCGGAATCTAAATCTCGCAAATCGCCTTGAAGTTCTGGATGTTGACTTGCACCCGCTTTTAAAGCGGCTTGACGGGCAGCAAACAAGCCGGGCGCTTGTGCTTCGCGATCACCAACCATTGAATATGCTTTTTCTAAATATCCACGACCGACTCTAACATTATCGAGAACTTCTTCTTGAGATTTTTGGGCCGCTAAATCGGACTTAGCTTCATTTAAAGATTCACGACTTTCTTTAAATTCGTCAGGAGCTAACACGTCAATATTTTTAGCCATGGCCGCATTAATGTCGGTTTCAAGTCTTGAGACTTCTTCTTGTGGGTTGGCTGTACTAGGAATATCTGCTTTTTTGACACTTGCACATGATATCAATAAAAAACTTAAGGCACCTGTCATACACATTAAAATAAACTTATTCATAAACTCCTCATGGTTATTTGTTTGCATACAAAAATTCGTACGCTTTGTTGCATGGACTAAGAAGGCAGTGAAAAACTCTTAAGTTCAATCTGGTTTATGAATTATTGGTTTAAAGTAATAAATAGGGATGTGATTTATTAAGTTATCGCAACTGGTCTCGTTATATCTCCCACTATCTTTACCATTGAATTGTGGAGGACATATGACAACAACGACAGTTAGTTCAGTATTGAAAGCGTACGGAGCTCAAAACTCGCCATTTTTGCATAGATCTCCGTTGCCCGAGGCAAAAACTCTTAAAAAATCTAAACAAGAGATAAAAAGTTCGAAAGAATTTTTTGAACTACTTAAAAAAGAATTATCTAAAGACTCTTAGATTATTGACGAAGACCTTTGGCTTTAAACTGAATCTTTTCGGGAGCTTCAGGCATTATGGAGCTATCAAAACTGACCTCTGCATTTGCCTGGTCTATCCAAAGCACATTTTGTTTTCGATCAAAGCGAATTTTAAAACTTCCTTTTGAGATAACGGTAAAAAGCGGCAATTCACTTTTTTGAGCTGGAATTTTAATATCCAAAGTTCTGCCGCTTATTAAACTTGCCCTAGATAAGGGTTGATCAAGTTTGTATTCATGTCCTGAGATTTGCGCGTGCAAGTCAATTTTGTCGGGCTGATTTTTTTGGGGTTGAAGAGTTACTTTTTCAAATTTCAATTCTACATAACGATCAAGAGGTGATTTTTTGCTCGCAATCGAATCTTGAGAGTTGATGGCTAGAGCGATGGACTGCTTAGTGGTGGTGCTGCCGAGCACGCGAAAAGTTGGATGCTTTGATTTTGTATCAATCAGAAAAAACGATTCTGAGCCTGAGTGAAAAAGAGGCTTTGGCTCTGCGGAAAGCGAAGTCAACGACACATTCAAAATGACCAGAGTTTCTAATGAAATCATTAAAAAAATATTCACACAAATTCCTCGCTAATGAGAGTGTATAACTCTATGACATTCCTCCAGAAGATCCGCAGTACAGAAATGATTAATAGTTACAGAGACTAAGCTCTTAAGTCTAATTTAAAATGAAATGCTGATGACTTATTCGTGAGAAATTTTAGCGGTAAAGGCCTGAAATCACGATGCGTTTTATGGCTTAAGATTTGCTCCTAATACTAGCTTAGGGGATGTGGAATCTATGAAATCAAAAATACAAGGATTTCTCTTGTGCCTAGTCGCTGCGTTCTCGTCCGTGTTTCTGTTTCAAAATTGTAGTGGATCTGGTTTTATTGGTAAGTCAATTACAGAAACGCCAAGTGAATCTCAATTTTACAGCTTAAATCCTCAGAGAAATTACAGTGATGAAGTCTACGCGGGATATCAGGGGTGGTTCGGCACTCCTGGTGATGGCTTTAGTAATAGCTGGTTTCATTGGAAAGATGCAGAGATTAGTCACGTAGATCTTTTACCCGACGTCAGTATTTATCCGGAATCAATTTTAGTAAGTGCGCCATTTAACAATGACTATAAATTATTTTCGTCTACGAGCTCAGAAGTTGTGGATATTCATACCGAGCTCATTGCTAAAGCGGGGATTGACGGCTTTGCGATGCAACGATTTGTAACTGACGATTTAGAAACACGAGAGAGTTGGTTTTTTCAACACAAAAATCGTGTCGCTGAACTGGTCAAACAGTCTGCGGAAAAATGGGGTACAAAATATTATCTTCAATACGATATTTCTGGCAAAACCAGTAATTGGGCGATGGTTATTAAAAATGATTTTAGCGACATTATAAAAGGGCAATTGCGATTTTTAGACAGTCGAAATTACGCTCATCAAAATGGTAAGCCCGTTGTGTGTCTCTGGGGATTGGGCGTTGCAGATCGTCCGGGTACAGCCGAAGAAGCTCGCGACCTTATTGAATGGTTTAAAACGCAACATGGAGTCTTTGTGATTGGCGGGCTGGCCAGCGATTGGCGAGCCGGAACTGGTAGCACAAAGCCCGGGTGGATAGACACTTTTACGAGTCTCGATGCTATCGAACCTTGGATGGTAGGAACTTTTGATAGTAAGACTGTCACCGATCATTATATAAAAAATGTGGATACGGATCTTACCTTTATTAAAACCCATAATAAATCCTATGGAAAAAATATTTTATATAAAACTGTCATCTGGCCCGGATTCTCTTGGCACAACATGCATCGGGCTATTGGGCAAGTGCGACCGCTCAATGAGATTCCTCGCAATGGAGGACAGTTCTTGTGGTTACAAGCGCAATTAAGCGCGGCCCGGGGTTTAAAATCTTATGTCGCGATGTTTGACGAATATGATGAAGGCACCGCTATCGCGCCGATTGTCAGTTCTAAGACCATGATTCCCGAAGGCACAACATTTTTAACTTTAGATGCGGACAATATAAACATGAGTTCAGATTTTTATTTGCGCCTAACGGGAGAGATTGTGCAAACGCTACGGAATAAAACAACAAAAACCAATTTTTCTACAAAGTTAATGGGACCTACACTAAAATAAGATTCTATTGGGCTATTCGTATACCAACGCCTTCGAACACATCACCCCAGATTAGGTTTCATCATCCAAACATGTTGATCCTTCAGTGAATAAAAGTAGCAAGACGTTAGTCCTGAATGAGGCTCGCAATATTGAAATTTTAGAAGACGAAATCTGTGCATTTGGCATTAATAGCTCGTTGCATTAAGAGCGAATCTTTGTTTACTAATTTGACGAGCTCACGAATTCAACAATTTTCGTAGAGAAAAAACAAACACATTCATTTTGAGTCGGCCCCTCCATTGCAAAAATAAATCCTGTGGGGGTCCGTATGAAATTAGCACTTTTTCTTATTTTGATACTATCTGTGGGATGTACTGGTTCGAAAGGTCGAACACTCAGTTTAAAAAACTTTGGTACAACGAGCGAATTTAAAGCCAAGGTTCCTAAGGTGCCGCTTCCGACTCCAGCTCCGGCACCTACGCCGGCCCCGCAGCCAGAAATCCCAAAAGGTGTAGATTTAAACAGAAATTACAGTGATGAAGTGTATGCTGGATATCAAGGTTGGTTTGCAACTCCAGGTGATGGTTTCAGCAATAGTTGGTTTCACTGGAAAGACGGCAATATCAGCCACGTCGATCTTTTGCCTGATGTCAGTATATATCCGCCATCAGTTTTGGTTTCGGCGCCATTTAACAATGGATACAAGTTATTTCCTTCAACATCTCCAATTGTGGTGGATACCCATACAGAGCTAATTGCCAAAGGTGGTATTGATGGCTTTGCGTTGCAACGTTTTGCAACGAATGATCTTAACACGCGAAACGATTGGTTTTTCAAACATAAAAATCGTGTGGCTGAATTAGTAAAGACGTCGGCCGAGAAGTGGGGAACCAAATATTATCTCCAATACGATATTTCTGGTGGACCTGCTAACTGGGCGACGATGATAAAAAATGATTTTACGGATATCATCAAGGGACAAATTCACTTTTTAGATAGCCCTAACTACGCACGTCAAGACGGACGACCCGTCGTGTGTCTTTGGGGTATAGGTATCGCGGATAGACCCGGTACACCTGAAGAAACGCTTGATCTTATTCAATGGTTTAAAACTCAACATGGTGTTTTTGTAGTTGGTGGACTTGCGGGTGATTGGCGCGCAAGTGGCGGCAACACGAAACCGGGATTTTTAGACACGTATTTGGCTCTTGATGCGATTGAACCTTGGTTGATTGGAGCTTTTGATAACAGCAGCGTTAGCAGTTTTTATACAAATGTCGTTGATCCTGATATTACGTTTATTAAAAATTACAATAGCATGCATGGAAAAAATATTTTGTATAAAACAACAATTTGGTCAGGGTTTTCGTGGCACAATATGCATCGAGCTATTAATATCTATCAACCGCTCAATCACGTTCCTCGTAATGGGGGACAGTTTTTATGGAAGCAGGCACAGCTAAATGCTGCGCGAGGATTAAAATCCTATGTCGCGATGTTTGACGAATACGATGAAGGTACGGCGATTGCTCCGACCGTAAATAACAAATCTTTAATTCCTGTAGAAACAACATTTTTAACGTTAGATGCAGATGGCATAAATATGACGTCTGATTTTTATGTTCGTCTCTCGGGTGAGATCACTCATGTTTTAAGAAATAAAAAGGTGATGTCCTCGTTTACGACAAATTTAATGGGACCAAGCATTGCGCTTAACTATTTGGGTGGCTCAGCTCCCACGCCAACCCCAACGCCAGCGCCAGCGCCAGCGCCTGCACCAACTCCTGCTCCCGTTCCGTCAACTGGAACCACTCGTTCGATCCAAGCTGGCTCTTTAATTTTAAATACTTGGGATCGAATTTCGACCTCTAATATTGATTTGGTTATGCAATCAGATGGAAACCTCGTGATTTACCGCGGTTCAACTCCACTTTGGAATTCTCGTACCGGGCATGGCACAGCGGAATGGTGTGAAAATCAATGTATGGCGGCATTTCAAGGAGATGGTAATTTAGTCCTTTATAAAAACTCTCAACCATATTGGTCGACCGGGACCCATGGAGCTGATGATCGAAGTAAAACGCTCGTTATCGGTGGAACAGACTCCATCATCAAGATTCTTAACGGAAGCGGCTCCATTATTTGGCGTGAATAGCACAACAAAAAACCCGTGATGGTGGAAGCTGCGTACCCGCCATCTACGTGCTCTGCGTCGCTTTGTTTCTCAAGTCATATTGGTAAGTATAATGAAAGTAAAATGAGTTGATTACGAACCTATAGCCGAGCGTTTTTGCGCATCACATATATTTTTAATAATTAACATTTTAGAAGATGTACTTTTAGAAAAAATGAGACAAGGTTTCGCAATGCCTAAATTTGAGAAACGAATTTATTTAGGAATAGGGCTCATCATTGCCGGATTTATCCCGCTTATCGTAGCGTCCTTTATGGCTCTTCGTTATTTTGTTAAAGAACAAAATGATATTATTTCTAACAATGTAAACGAACTTTTGATCGCGGAAAGACTTCGCTATATCGACTCCACAAGTGGATCCTTAATGCCTTTGCACGTCATATCAGGCGAAATGCGATTGGTTTCACAGTTAGAAAAACGCGCGAAAGAATTTGAACAACTCACAGATGAACTTTTACAAAAAGAAAGCAATCCGGCAACTGTCCAGCTCGTTAAAAAGATCCAAGAGCAGTCTCTTCAACTGTTTGCTGCATCCAAACCCGGAATTGATAGGCGCCAAAATGGAAGTTCGATCGACAAGGGGAACACCTATTTTGCGCAAACCGGTGCGCCGATTGCGGGAGAATTAAAAGATCTATTAAAAGAGTTAACTCGCCAAGAAACCGAAGATTTAAATGCGGCAAAAGAAAGACTCTCTAGTGCAGAATCTCGAATGATCTTAGGTCTTACGATATTTGCTATTTTTATTTTGGTGTTAGTAGGGGGAATCGCCCGCCTGATGGTCAAGGTGTTACAACAAAAAAGAATTTATGATGAGAGCCAACTGGCTCTTTTAGAGCGCGAACGGAAACTTTCGAAAGCGCGAAAAGAAACCGTCGAAGTTGTATCTCACGATTTAAAAAGTCCTTTAAGTACCGTACAAATGAGCATTAATCTAATGTTGGACCAAATAACAGAGCCGTCTATTGAGGCTATAGATTTGCGTGAAGGATTGCTCATTGCGAACCGTTCGGCAGAATCTATGCAAAAGCTCATTATGAATTTGTTGGATCATGCGAAAATTGAAGCCGGTCAAATGGTCCTGGAAAAACAAAAAGTGAATCTAGAAAACCTGCTTGGCGATTTAAAACTTCGATTTGAACCTTTGGCTTCAAATAAAAATATTTCTTTAACATTAAACTTAGCCGGCTCCGGTTTTATTGCAGACTGTGATTCGACAAGGCTCGAGCAGGTCCTCTCGAATTTAATTACTAACGCAATTAAGTTTTCTCCGACCCAATCGAATGTTGATATCTCTTTGCAATCAAAAGACGAAAGCGTTTTAATATCAGTTGCGGATGCCGGTCCAGGTATTGATTCAGAACAAATTTCGCATGTCTTTGATCGCTACTGGCAAGTGAGAAAAACCGCCAATCAGGGGACGGGTTTAGGTTTGGCAATTGCGAAAGCCATCGTTACCGCCCACAACGGAAAAATTTGGGTCGAAAGTGAAATCGGTCACGGGTCTAAATTCTTTATTGAGCTTCCCGTAAAAAAACTCACTTCCGAAACCTCAAAACTTAGTTTTTCTGCTGAACGTCCATTAGAGGTTTAATTCTAATCAGTCATTTATTGAAGACTGCCCTAGAATATCTATTTGCAGAATCTGAACTTCAACCTCATACTATTTGAGTGATATACTCATTAGATAAAATTGACAGAATGTACGTAAAGCAGTCCTTTGAGCTTGCTGAATTTTTTGGTTTTGAGAGTCGCAATAAATATAGAATTTTAAACTCCCTAGGACAGGACATCGCATTTGCGGCCGAACAACAAAAAGGTTTTCTTGGATTTTTTCTTAGACAGTTTTTTGGTCATTGGCGCTCTTTTGATATTCATTTTTTTAACAGTCAACGCCAAGAGTTTATGATTGCCCATCATCCGTTTCGTTGGTTTTTTCAGCGCCTTGAAGTACGTGAAATAAATGGGCGTTCGATCGGAGTTATAGAACGCTATTTTTCTATTTTTACCAAACGTTTTAAAATCCATGATCCTGAAGGACGAACTCTACTTGAAGTGTCGTCGCCTTTTTGGAGAATTTGGACATTCCCGTTTTTGCGTAATCGGCACGAGCTGGCTCGCGTATCAAAAAAGTGGACGGGTATAGGTGTAGAGCTTTTTACGGATAAAGATAATTTTTTAATCGAGTATCTTCACCCAGGCCTTACGGTAGATGAGAGAGCCTTAGTTTTAACGGCCTCTGTTTTTATTGATCTTATGTTCTTCGAAAATAAAGGACGAGGCGGGGGCCTAGACTTATTAAGCAATTAAGTATCTTTGAATCATCAAATTGAAAAAAATTATTCCGGTGCCATATCAATAAGAGAATGATGGCTTCGAATGTAATTAAATTTTCCTGAATGGTCAGGGGATATAACAAATGGATAATATATTTGAAGGGCACGTTCCAAAGTTTGTTTATCTAAAGGATTCTGTGAAGGCGGTGGGGCTAAACTCGGGTCTCGATATTTTAATCCCGCAATCGCGGCCACAGCATAAACTGGCAATTTAAATTCAACATGACGAGCATCTTCAAACCCAGTTCTGATAGGCGTATTGAGTTTTACAGCCTGTATTGGATTTTTAAGAGCATTGTTTGTATACATATTGCCATCGTAAACGCCTTGCTCTCGGTCTATAGTTGTTTGAAAACCACTTTTGGATTCAAAGGCCGAGCGATGATAAATAGTCGCCCCCTCAATAGTTAAAAAATCAGGATTTTCATTCACTCCGGCCGCCATAACCTCAAGTACGGCTTCTGCTCGCGCTTTCGATTCTGGTTGTTTGGTTATGATATTAGATTTGAGTATTTCAATTCTTTGTAAAGATTCCGATTTTTTTTGGGCTTCGGTTATACCAGATAGTGGCGCAAAAAGTTCTATGACTTGTTTGAGCGATAGACCAATATCTAACTTTTGAACCATATGTTCTCCAGCCAGATTTATATATTTTTCTCCGGAAATAACATCTTCAAGCGCGGTTTTGATTTCAAGCTTAAAAGACTTTCCGTGTGGCGCAAATAGATATGCTGGTGAACCAAAAGATTTTTGTAATTCTTCAAAACTTAAATGTTGAAGGGTTTCGGGAGATCCCGATTTTTGTGTCATGACTTTATACATGTTATTAGAAACTCGAGTGATGGTTATCGCGGCTCCAATTTCATTGAAACCCTGTACGTCTTGATTGAGTTCTATAGATTTAAAATCTATTTTTCTTAAATATCCACGAATGCGGGGTTGGTGTTTACCATTTCCTTGAGCATCTAAAATTGGATTTGTGTAATAGGTAAAAGTTGTGTCTGTTGCTCCTACGGGAGGCGCAGGATCTCGCACAAAGAGTTCATCATGGAGTTGAAGTTTGTTTGCCGCTTGCAACTTAGATAAACGCTCTTGTACTGAGCGGGTAAATCCTTCGCTTTGAACATTCAAGCCTTCTAAAACTTGTGATTGAGTTTGGGGCGTTAGAAATGTCTTAACTAATTCGAGAACATAACTATTAGACTCATGCATTTTGAGTTTGGTTTTCCATTCCGCGCGAAATACTGTTGCGAGTTTTCCCGAGAGGGTCGCCCGTAATGTACGAGTCATGTGACTAAAATGAGCTTCTGGAACATCGACTTTTTCGACAGATCGGGGAGCTAAATTTTTAAAGATATCTTCGCAAACGACTCCCACCGCATAGGTTGGAATCGACGAAATCAAGGCGGTCGCTAGGAGTATGAGAGCTAAGGGCTTTCGAACTAAGGCCAAGATAAATCTGGATTTCATAATACATCTGAATTTTGCAATAATTTAACCAGAAGCGATGTCTATAAAAGAGTTATAATCAACGCTAAATACAATTAAATTAGCTTTGAGGCGATTTTAGTATCAAACTCGGTCAAAAAGCTGACAAAACATTAAACAGTGCCGTCAACGGATAAGCGCCATTGCCCTAAATTGGCCGTCCTCTTTGTGGCTTGATTTTAAAGTCGATAATCACTTTAAATTTAAGACAACCTATTTCAAAAATAAATTTATTATAGGTAGCAAATGTTGATCTTGAGGACTGAATAAAATTGCTAATATTGATACAAAGCAACAAAGATCTTCTTTATCTTTTCTTTACATGTAGACTTCATCTTTTGACAAAATCTTGATGTTAAAAGGTTCAATATAATGTCATCGGAGGCATCTTCTATGGCAATCAATATGTACGCGCTTAGAGGTATAGTGGAGTTTTGTAAGCAAAGTTTCAATTTAATGAAAAGTCATACTTTCGTCTTCGTGAAAAAAACATTCTCATCACAATCAGATAATAGAGTCTTTCAGACAACGTTTCTTGTCGTCATGTTGCATTGGTTTTAAGGAGGCATTATGGATTTTATTGTCGCGGGTTTCGTTAGTCTTGGGATTTTAATTTATTTAATTTACACGATGTTCAACCCAGAGAAATTTTGAGGTCAAACTCACGTCTACTGAGTACGCGCTGCTGTGTCTGTTGGCTAAACATGCAGGAAAAGTTGTCCCACATAGAACAATCTTAAAGGAAATCTGGGGACCAAATTCAGTAGAGCATGACCATTACTTAAGAGTCTATTTCAGTCAGATTAGAAAGAAATTCGAAAATGCTTCCGAAGGCGTGGGAAGCCTTATCGAAACAGAATCGGGGGTTGGTTACAGGTTATTATTTCGGTAAAATAAATCCATTGTCGATGACCAGAAATTGGTTGCCTCTTCTGGAATATAGCAATTTCAACTGCTTACCGAACAAGGCAATCACCAATTACCATCCTCTGAACAACCTGGAGCGACTATCACACTTCCAAATTAGCTTTGTAAATTAACTTTGGCTAACTTTGGGGACGGAGTTTAGTAACTTTGGGGACGGAGCTCGAGAGTTGAGTTCCGTTTAGCATTAGGTCTTCAAGAGATTTCTTCCAGTTTCAAATTAACGATTACCAACATAAATCTATGTCCGATGTTTTAGGCTTTTAAATTCAAATACCGGAAAGATCTTAATTATAGAAAGACAAATCTATGAGCTTCGTCCCAATTTTTCCTTAGAACCTACTTTATAGGAATATAAATATCGAGTTCTGAGTCTACAGAACCAAACTTAAATCGTTCGTCATAAATTTCAAGGTCAGGTGCCTCTCGAAGTTTTTGTCCAGATTTTGCAAGCCAAGCGCCATAAATGTAATTCATTGTATGTTGGAGTTTTTCCAACTGACCTTTGTGCGTGAAAATAGCATACTTACCTGGGGGAATCACTTTCGTCATCATTCCCTCAGGAATAACATCAAAACTTTCAACTTCTGCACAAGCTATGTAAAAGCATTCATCAGGGTGTTTTTTTTGATTAGCGTCAGGTTGAAAGCAAACGCCGAGATCACGATGAGCTTTACGACCTGTAATTTCAGAGCTTCTTTTATTATAATTATCCCAAAGTTTAGGGATGACGACAAAATTATTTTTGTCAGGTGAGAGAATCGAAATAAAGCAATTACCGATACCAACAACTTTTATTTCTTCTAATTCTTTAATCTTTGGCTGCATTGTCATTCCTCCATTGAGATGGTCTAAATATTCCATCGTGATTCGTGGTTTACTCAAAGAGAGAACCGATTTGATCCCCTGTGCGCGACATTCCCCGGGCGTCGTTCCAAAAAGTTGTTTAAATGCTCTGGTGTAGGATTCTTGTGATTCAAAACCGGCATCGAGCGCGATATCCAGAACTTTTCTATCTGACGTACCCAGTTCAATTACTGATTTTGTTAGCCGTCTTGATCTGACGTAATTCTTCACAGTATCGCCAACCGTCGCTTTAAAAACTATTTGAAAGTGCCATGTAGAAAACGCTGCTTCACGAGCAAGCGCTTCGATTGGAAGATCATCGTTTAAATGATCTTCAATATAGTCGACAGCCCTTTGTATCTGTTGCAAGTGATCCATCATGCCCTCTCAAAAACATTTTTAGCAGAAGTGTCTGACAATGTTTTGATATTTTATGCGAAAGCCGCGGCGAGTGTACGCTGAAGCTATTAAATTCATACTAAGTAGCCAATTTAATGAAGACGACCATGTCGATCCAGCGATTTTTTTCTCGATAGAACTTTTTACGAATGCATTCCTTCTTCATTCCTGAAGCCTTCATTACGGCTATCGAAGCATAATTATCAAGCTCTGTAGCCCCTTCAATACGTTGAAGTTTTAGAGTTTTAAATCCTATTCGGAGTCCTGCTTTCGCTGCTTCCTTCGCATACCCATTCCCGCAGTGCTGGTTGTTAATATAGTAGCCAAGATTTGCCCATTGAAACCCAAAACGGGCCATCACGAATATATCTATTCCTCCAAGATTTTCGCCCGTCTGTTTGTCGAAGATTCCATAAACGTAGATGCTATCTTTCTTTGCGATTTCTCGATATCCAGCGATTTTCTTTTTGAAAATTATTTTCGTCAATTCTTTCTCGGGAACAGGCCCTGAATCGAATTGATTTTGCTTTGGTAGGCGATTTTGATGAGCGCGTTTCCAAGCATTGTAATCTCTTTGAGTAAAAGGCCTGATTATCAAACGCTTTGTTTTAAACGTGCGATCCCAAATAATTTTCATTAGCTAATTGTCTTCCGTTCTTAGTTTATGCCAAGAGTGTCACCTTCTGAACTACAGAAGGTGACAAAGCGTGAGCCGCCCTCTTGACTCCATTAAATAAAAAATAACTCTAAGCTGCCGAGTTTTTGAATCGGATTTCAGCAGTTAAGCCCACAGCTTCAACCATTCTAAGAACACGGTCAATTGTGATCTTTTGTAGGCTACCTGAAAGTATTCCTGTCACGGCACTTCTCGGAAGCTTTGCACGTTTAGCAACTTCAAGATGAGTTAGTTTTTTATTTGAATCACTTCTAATACTGCGGTTATGAGTAGCACCTCAACTTTAGACTGACGGCTCAGATCACAAAGAGCCGCAATTCAATCTAAACAATTATTGCCTGATAGTTAAGGCTCAGCTGTTAGAGCGAGAAAACACCTAATAAAGAAATTACTGACGCTCTCTGAATCACGTGCTGTGATGTATATGTAGCAAACTTAGATACGTATCTAGCTTCGTCATGCTTATAAGCTAAGTTTAAATCGACTGAAAACGAACTCCCAAATCGATTGCTGAATGTAAATTGAGTTTTAAAGCTCGATGTTGGGGTGAGCTCGCGAATTCCATCTGTCGTCATGATAAAGGCTAACGGAAAATAAACCTCGTTTAACCATGCGAACGAAAGGCGTTTCGTTATTGGTTGAGTTAAAATAATTCCTTCAGTTAAGCCTAGCGTTGAAAGAAGTGAAATAGATTTTTGCCCCTGCGTGTCTTCAAAAATATGAGACAATGTGCGCGAACTAGGTCCGAAATAATTTTCAAAAGTAGGGGGTGGCTCATCATTCGAGAATCGGCGGCGCCAAGCAAGTGTATAGTCTCCAATCAAGTGCCCGTGGTATCCATCGACTCCTAAGTTCTTCGTGTCGACGATAAATTTAATTCCGTTATTAGAATTTTTAAACCATCCTTGAGTTCGTGCCTGCCACCCTAATCCTTGACCGTAAAAATCAGAGTTGTCGTAGGACTTTCCGGAGTAGTGTTGTGTTTTTGACTGCATGACACCTTGTTCGAAAGTCGGGCCTATCGAAAAATCAAAACTAGAAAATATGTTTTTAGTCTCATCCATTCCGCCGACGGTCGTGTTGAGTCCTAGCAAAATATTAGTATTGCGAATTTGCACTGTGTTGGAATCTTTAGGCAAAACCGAAAACTCTTGATACTCGTGTTCGATCGAGAGCATCACCGAAACGCCCGATGAACCGCTAGTTTGTATAGATGAACCAATACTGTAATTAGGAGTTGATTCAAGGCTACTATTTTTATCAATATTTCTACCACCTGTTGAGTTCAGTAGCGGCGTACTCGCAGATCCATAGATCTTGAGTTTAGAGCGTCGAGAAAAATCCCATTGAAGTTCTGAATTTAGAACCGCGCCCGCCAATGTCTGTGTCGATGATTCAATAAAGGTTTCTGCAGCCAAAATCTTTCGAGAAAGAACCGGCATTGTCCAATAGCGAGCTCCCGCACCGAAAAATATGCGACACGAGGAGCACAAAAAACTTTCAACAGCAACTCCTGGGACAGCTTGAAAATCAGTCGCAATGGCGCTCCCGCCAGAAAATGAAAACGCCGTCATGCTTGAGCGCAAATCGAGCTTCCATATAGATTGGTTCAAATTAAATAAAGCTCTGCCATATAATTTTGATGATCTTGCATTATTGATCTCAGTTGTCGAGACAGAGTTGTTCTCTAGGGAGTTGTGATTGTATTGGTAAGTACCAATTCCAAAACCCATTTCTAATTGAACCTGACGAAACTTAAGTGAATCAGAAGACGAAACTTTAATTTTTGTGCTTGCGGGCTCGCTTGACGCTTCTTTAGCAGTGGCAACAATCGTAATTTGGTATTCACCCTCGGCAAGGTGTGGCAAAGTTAGTGTTGTGTCCGAAATATTGTAGGTCGAGGATTCACCACCTGCTTTCACTTTTGCCTGGTTATCTAATGGACTTATAGTGATTTTGTAGGCCGTGGCGTTTGATACGGCTGACCATTCTAAATCGATACTTTTATTTGTGTTCCATTCGTCTTGCAATAAGCGCCAGTTTGGGCTTTCTAATTTAATCTCTTCAACTAATACATCGCTGACAAGGGTTGGGCGCCCGTAATGACCGTTTGTGTTTGTTCGAATCGATACGGTATATCTTCCGGAACCTTCGGGTTTATACGAATAGCGATTACCAGAGATATTTATATTTTGGATCGTATTTCCGTTCTTCGCTACGATCACTTGAACGTCTTTTTTTTCAGAAACCCATTCGGCATGTAGATCGGGTGCTTTACCTAGATACGTAACTGTCGTCTGCTCTTTTTTTTGAGTAAAGACTTCAGGAGTAACAGTTATTCGCCTTGGGATACTCCATTTACCTTTGCCATCGGCTTGGTCGTAAGCGCGGACACGCATAAAGTAGGAGCCGGGGGGCAAGTCACGAGTCATTAGTGGTTGGGTTACGAAAACTGAAACAAGTGGCTTTTCAAAGTCCGAGGAATTTGAAACTTCTACTTGATATTTGGCTGCGTCTTTATTGCTTTTCCATTTAAACTCCACAGCTTTTGATTGGGCAAAAGATGGAATCAGCAAAATAAAATATATAACATATTTTATATACACTACTGAACCTCGGTGGTTTCGAGTTCTGGTGCTTCAAGTGACTTCGAATGTACAACTTCAAATTTTACCTCTGCAACCTGAGAGGCTTTTCCGTATTGATCAATTGCGATGACTTGAAGAACGTACTTGCCATCCTCAATGTCGCGATCTGCTTCAACCTCTGTTGTTTTAGTGGTGACCTCCAAAACTGTTTTTAGCTCGTTGCGAAGCACGGCCTTAATTTTATAGTGATAGTCCACTGCACGTGGCACTGGGTTCCATGAACTTAATTTTGTTATCGTCGAAAAATCGACGGCTTCATTTGGTTTAGGGGCCAATATGATAGGAGTGTCGAGCGGCTCTTCGGCTTCCGCTTTTTTAAGCGCTTGTATGTCAACCTGTTCAGAAACACCAGAATCACTCGTTTTTACGGCCGTCATCTCGCCGCTATTTTTATCAAAATTGAGACTAATGCTTTTCAAAGACTCTTTGGCCATTTTAATTCCGTTAACTCTAACGCTCGATTCTTTGCTTTGTCCCTCAATTAAAATTTTTCCCGACTTCAATTTTAAAGAGAGACCGCTTGAGTCTTTTTCCAAAACAACTAAAGCTGATTCGCCAAGGCTGATTTTAGTTCCATCGATAAGTTTAATCGTCACTTTTGAACCAGTTGTGGTCTGAATGGTATCGTACCAGTAAAGTGGGTCATCGGTTGCAATCAAGTCAAAAACGAACCGATCCGAAAGCTTTCTGTTTACAGAATTTTCGATTTCGCCAATTTCTCCGGCAATTTCTCTATCTTCCAAAATGTCATGCCTTAAGTACACATCCGCGTAAAGTAAGTAGGAGAATATGCCTGCGCCCGACACAGAAAAAAAGACGACAGTAAACGGAAGTACTCGAAACGCAAATTTCAAAAAATTCCTTTGTTGGACCTATGATTTTATCGGTGCACTTTAAATATTTTTGGACTCGACGAGACTAAAAAACACTCATTAAAATTAAGTGGTTGTGAAAGAATAAGTCGTGGGACACACGACGAAACACGTTCTGAAAATTCCAATTGGCTTAAAGCTTGTGACGGTAATTGCAGTCCTGCTTTTGACCTCGACTTTAATCGTTGTGCTTATGGCCACCCATCTTTTTACTCAAGATAACACAGCCTTTATTCAAAGCGCGAATAGCGATTCGGCGAACCAAATCGGACAGCAAGTTTTCGACTACGTCGAATTTTTATCTGGTGAGGTATTGAGTTTTACCGAGGCTCAGACTAAAGACGAGGCAAGGTTTTTTGAGCGTCGCGATGATGTGGATGCTATTGCTATTTGGAGCAGCGATACGAAATTGAAGAACCTGGCTTCACGAAAGGGTTTTTTACTTTCTGAGGATGAGACGGCCATTTTGCTAAAGTCATCGCCTAAATCCTGGAAAGGTGAAATTTCAATTCAAAAGATTTCGAAGGGTCAAAAGCCTTACGTTGCTTTAGCAATCCCAATGACTTTGGATGCAAATAAAAAGGTTGGCGAAGTTTGCGTGGCTTTAGTTAATGAAACTCGATTTAGCAAAATTTTTGGTAAGTTAGGAGTTGTGTCGAGTTATCTCGTGGATGATACGGGCAATGTTATTGCTCACCCTGATCGATCCGTTTCACAATCTTCCGCAAACTGGCGTGAAAATGAAATTGTGAAAAGTATGCTCGAGAGCACCATGAATAACGGACAACTACGATTTACCGATGAAAACAAGCAAAGCTATCTAGGCGCTTTTCGACAGGTCGGTATCGGTGGTGTGGGGGTCATCTCCCAGGTGCTTGAAGAAAGAGCTTTTGAATCAGCTAACCGTGTTCGGTATCGCTCGCTACTTATTACCGGAATTATTTTATTTATTGCACTCTCCGTGGCTTATTTCTTTTCGGTCACAATCACCAAACCCATTCGTAGTCTAGTTGATTTTACGGCAATGATCGCTATGGGTAACTTTGTAATCGAAGCGCAGAAAAAAATTAAAACTCATGATGAGGTTGGTGATCTCGCTCGGGCCTTTGATGCGATGGCGTTAGGATTGGCAGAACGAGAGAAGGCAATGAATGTATTAAGTAAAACACAAGGTAAAGACGTAGCCAATCAACTAATGAATCAAGACTTGGCAAACATGGGTGGAACAAAAAAAACAGTGACTGTGTTGTTTAGCGATTTAAGGGATTTCACCAAGTTTAGCGAAGGCAATACCCCCGAAGACGTGGTGGAAATGCTTAATGAGTATTTTGAAGTTATGGTTCAAACTATTACGCGAAATAAGGGCACCGTTAATAAATTCATTGGTGACGCAATTATGGCGATGTGGGGTGCGCCTAACTCGAGTGGTAATGACGCTGTAAATGCCACTCAAACCGCACTCGAAATGCGTATCGAATTAAATAAACTTAACGAAAAGCGCATTGCTCGTGGACTTAGTGCCATTAAGATTGGAATCGGCGTTCATTGCGGTGCTGCGATTGCGGGTACTATCGGTGCCACGTCCCGAATGGAATACACGGTGATTGGTGATACTGTTAACTTGGCTTCACGGATAGAAAGTAGCACAAAGTCTTTTGGGGTTGATGTTTTGCTTTCTCACGAAATGTTTGAACAAGTAAAATCCGCTTATGTACTTGAACTCGGTGGCACCGCCGAGGTCAAAGGCAAGTCTGAGCCTTTAAGAATGTACAAACTGAAAGGCTATGTTGATAAAAAGGGACAACAGATTTTTGTTGAAACCCCATACTCAGTTTACAATGCCCAGGCCGGCGATAAAGTAAAAATAGCTATATAAATACCAGATCCTATCAAGTGTTGCCTATGTCTTCTTAACGGACCTTTTTTAATTTTTATGTTTTTGCGATCTTCGAAAATTGGTTGCGGGGGCCGGATTTGAACCGACGACCTTGGGGTTATGAACAAGATTTTCTAACCTTTCCCAGCTTGCGTGCCTTGTCAATTTTGCCGTCCTTGTGGAAACACGCTAAGTCATGGCCACAACTTCCAATAGTCGTAAAAAAATTGGAATGCAAAAAACGGCTCAGATCTAAAGTTTAGACACAAGGCCCTGTCCAAAATCAATTAAAGAGGCAATTAGCTTGGCATATATCTCGCTGAAAAACCCATGTTTAATCTAATTAGGAGCCAATGTATGAAGCGTTTTATTGTACTTAATGCCACTCTTCTAGGTTTTTCCGCGACTATTTTAACAGCGACGGCAGCCATTGCCCAAGTTGTTCAATCCCCAAGCATAAAATTAAATGCGGGAGCATTGCCAGCTAATACGCGGATTAAAATGACGCTTAAAAAGCCTATTCAACTAAATCTTTCTGAGTTGAGTAAAGATGTTTATTTTACGAACGCAAATCGCGTTATCATTACTAATGGGCAAGTTATTCCTTTAGAAAAAGATCGCGAGGCGCTTATAGAAAGTATCAACCCAACAAATGTTATGTGTGAACTAGGTTTATTTTTTTCAGATAAAAACGCAATTTCAAGTTCAAATATATTGGAAATTCCTGCGCAAGCGATGGAATTTAGACCTCTTACTAATAGTGGGACTTTTGTTGTCCCAGATCAAAAAAACGGAATTGTAAGGGCTTCTGCTATATGGGCAGCAAATGGAGTTGATTCAAAAGCTGGTTGGTCTGATGATCCTTCTGATATTGCAATCTTGCACATACATGTAAGTCAAAATTTTAAAGGTAACGCCCTTGCTGTTGATAAAATGGAAGAAAGATTTAGTGGAGGCGTTAGCGAACAGGATTTTGTTGAATGTTTTGGACGCGATAACTTCGAGCTTTCAGTAGAAAACATAAAATAATTAACCGCATATTTCTTGGCATGGCTTTAGTTAAACATATATTAACGAAGCCGAGTTTTTGGTAGGCCTTGCCATTTAACAGATATCAAAACCAAGGTCTAGTTCAGCATAGCCATTCAATAGCCCGATAAGAATTGGCTATGCGGAAAATTAAAACTAAGTTGAGACGTACGATAAATGATTTTCTTATCACAACGTGTCTAATTGTCATTGTGGCGATAGCCCATCTAATTTCAAAAGTTCCTCCTCAGACTCTTTTAATTTTTGGTGGCACTCTTTTTTTCGGATTTTTTTGCTGGATTATTTTCCGACGAAAACCGGAAAAGTACATCAATAAGCGCGGCTATGTCGTCTTGACGGCAGTCAGTGAGCTTGAGCATAGATACATTGCGAAGCAGATTTTAGGACGTGAGTTAAGATCCAATGAAGTTGTACATCACATAAATGGAAATAAAATTGATAATCAGCTCCGAAATCTTTGTCTAATGGATGGTGAAAAGCACGAGCACTTCCACTCATGGCTAAGCTGGAAAAGAAAAAAGAGCGGAAAGTATCCGCCTTTCAAGATCCTGAAACGAGTTTTGTCGGAGGAGTACGGCGGAACATTGTTGGAGTATATTACACCGACTGAAAAGAAGGTGGAGCATGAGCAATCCAGCAACATTGGCGATGCAATTAGCAATAACACATCTCGTGGTGGTGGTTTAGGTTCGCCAAAAAAGCTTTTCAATGAATTGAGAGATGTAAGAAAAAAACTCGCAACTGAAAAAAGCCTGCCGGTCTACATGATATTTGACAACAGGACGTTGCATGAAATGGCTGAAGCAATGCCGGATACAGAGGCAACGATGCTGGAGATTAGAGGGGTCGGCCCTACTAAATTCCAAATGTACGGGACACATTTTATTCTCGTAATAAAGAGGTTCAAGGCCACGCTTGAAGCTGATTCAAAGAGAAAAAAAGATTCAGCATGAGAGTTATGGGGCTCTACATCATTAACGGGGGCAGTCAGGCCTTCTGATAGGATTGGTTTACCACAACTAATTCTAAGGAAAGGTACCCTATGCCCCCGAGTGATAACATCTTACTAGATTTACCCGGTTTCAAGATCGTTGATGTGATTGGAAATAATAAAATTACTTTGCGCGTCGATTTTGAAGGTGAAATTAAGTGTCCCTATTGTTTAAGTTCCAGACTTCGTGTGAAGGATAGCTTTATAAGACGAGTTCGACATGTGCTTTATGGTCAACGACCCTCGTGGCTTGAATTAAAAGCTCACAAGTATTGCTGCCGTGGATGTGGAAAATATTTTAACTCAAAGTTCCCCGGGATTAAGCCCCGCATGAGAGCAACCGAGCCATGTCGGTTTGAAGTTACAAAACTTCATCATAACGGTTGGACGCAAAGAAGTTTAAGCCAGCATATTGGTCTTGGTTCGGCCACGGTTGAAAGATGGTATCAAGATCGCTTTGTAGTTAAAAACAAAGAACTACAAAATGCTCATTGCCCAAGAGTGATTGGCATTGATGAGCATTTTTTTACACGTAAACAAGGCTACGCCACAACGGTTGCAGATTTAACAAGACACAAAGTTTTTGATGTTGTGCTAGGCCGCTCAGAGCCAAGCCTAAGGCCATTTTGCCGTAAACTTATCGGCAAGGATAAAGTTAGAGTTGTAGTGATGGATTTATCTGAAACATATCGATCAATAAGCAAAAAACATTTTTCAAATGCCCTGATCGTTGCCGACAGGTTCCATGTGATTAGACTTGTGAACCAGCAGTTTATAAAAACCTGGGGAGAGCTTGATGAGGTGGGAAGACGACATCGAGGTTTATTAAGTTTAATGCGAAGGCACCCGGACCGAATGCGTGAAGATCAGCGAGCAAACTTAAATAAATATTTAAACGAGATCCCGGGATTAAAAACCATTTACATGTTCTGGCAAGATTTAAACCGATTGCTTCGAATGAAGAGACTCAACCAAAGCCAATGCCGAAAAATAATCCCCGAATATTTATGGATGATCGAGGAGCTTAAGAAAATAGGGTTTAAACATCTTCAGACTCTTGGTCACACACTTGAAAGTTGGAGAGAAGAGATTGCACGCATGTTTAGGTTCTCAAAAACCAATGGAATTACCGAAGGCTTACACAATAAAATGGAAATGATCTCGCGTAGAGCTTATGGATTTAGAAACTTTGAAAACTACCGCTTGCGCGTGAGAGTGTTATGCAGTTAGAAACAAAAACCCTATCAAAAGGCACACTGC
This sequence comes from Bdellovibrionales bacterium, assembly GCA_021731045.1. GTDB lineage: Bacteria > Bdellovibrionota > Bdellovibrionia > Bdellovibrionales > JAKFYE01 > JAKFYE01. The sequence goes on from JAKFYE010000025.1 coordinate 37,578, forward strand.
CCCTGTTAATGGTGAAGATCCCAGTCACTGCCTAGGGCAAGCGAAAGTGACTGCCTTAACAATGTTTTGAGATATTTCGGTGGAAGCTTCAGTGACCTGGGTTCAGAACCAACTTTCTAGGTCAGAAAATTGGTTGCGGGGGCCGGATTTGAACCGACGACCTTCGGGTTATGAGCCCGACGAGCTACCAGGCTGCTCCACCCCGCGTCAATGATTAGCAGAGGATCAAAGTACACGAATCGCGAAACAGGGTCAACCGTCAAAAAAATCTGTAGTATTAGGATTTTGTACGTTTTTCTTCAGATCTTATTTTAGCCAGATTTAAACTTCTACGCGTGCCAGACTCGAGCTCTTGGCGACGTCCTTTCCCGGGACGAACACGGTAGTGATGAGCGCAGTTTTTTGAACATGTTTTGTTAAACTCGCCCAAATTTATGCAAGCTTCACAAGGTGTTGCTTCGGCGTCACAACGAATGCATGAAATTTTAATATCTGACGGCTGCCCACAATGAGAGCAGAGACCATATTTTTTTGAAGGTTCTAATTTTTGATCAACCGCCACGCGATGATCAAAAACAAAACATTCGCCATCCCATTGGCTATTGGGAAACTCTTCAAGATATTTTAAAATTCCACCTTCAAGTTGGTAGACGTTTTCAAAACCTTGACGGTTCATTTCTAGAATCGCTTTTTCACAACGAATTCCACCGGTACAGTACATCAAAACTTTTGCATCTTTTTTGAGATTCAAATTTTTAATGGCGGCCGGAAATTCTTGAAATTCATTGATACCAAGTTCAACTGCGTTTTTAAATTTTCCGACTTTTGTTTCGTACCAATTTCGAGTGTCGATCACGACAGCGTTGGGATCTTGAATCGATTTTTCCCATTCTTCTGGCGACAAATGAAAGTGTGAGCCATTGGGAAGTAGCGCTGTATCGCCAATCGTAACGATTTCATTTCTTAAAGCCACTTTGAATCGTCGAAAGGGAATTTTATCACTCCAACTATTTTTAGTTTCTAAATGACCGATATTTTCTAGGTTTTGAACCTCTTGAATAAACGAAATAACATTTTCTTTAATGCCCGAAACGGTGGAGTTTACACCCTCAGTGGCGAGAATCATTAATCCTTGAATTTCATATTTTTTAGCTAAGGTTTCGAGCTCATGTTTTAAAACTGTAGTTCGTTCAGATGATATCGGGGTGAATTTATAAAAACTCGACACAAAGTGTTGCATGAAGAGGTTCTAAAAAAACAACGTACACCTGTCAAGCGGCCGGTTATTTTAAAGGCATCGTAAAAACACATTTTTCTGCAATTTGCCCTACATTAGGTAATATGACCTCAATAGAAGAGGCATTTGCTATCAGCTCAGGGGTAAAAGCAAAGCTGAGGTCTGATTCAAGATCATTAACAGCCATTTTAAAAACTTCGGCTTTAGAAGGCGTGTTGGCAGCAATTACAATCCATTTAATTTCTGCAGGGCCCTTCACTTTTAAGGCTATCTTCCGCGTCTCATCCCAGATTTGAAATTTAACGATTTTCTTTTTTTTTAGAGTCCACTCTGCAATGGCTTGGGTTTTGGCTTTTTCACCTAAATCGGCATCTTTAGCTAAAACGACGGAGGATAAATGACCTCCGTTGGGACCAAGACCCTCAAGGCGCGCACCATGCCCGTTTGTGTGGGCATGGAGCTTAAAGCTAATAAGAAATAAACAAAGGCTAATTCGCGCGATAGTCATTGATGGCTTTTAAGATTTCGTCTTGTGCGGACTGACGAATGGTCGAATCAGAAAGACTTTTATTGTAATAGGCCTCTTCGACTTCGCTGATTTTAGAAAAACGCGGAGGTGCGCCAGCTGGGGTTTTTTCGATAAAATCACGATCGCCAATTAAAACTGACTCCCAAACTTGTCGTAGAAGTGACCAAAACTCCATACGCGGCTTTGCAAAGTTCATGATGGGTGTACACTCGGAATCAGGTAATCGTACGTACCAATTTTTTCCAGCCTCACGAGCGAGCGGCGTTCGAACACCCGCTTGATCGATAGTTTTAATGTTATCTTGTCTTTCAAGCCAATTATCTCCGTAAGCAATAATGCGAGTAGAGCGTTGAATCGTGTTGTAGTCCTTACGTCCCATATCACGGTATTCACGACCAGGAATTGGTGCGTAGTTATCACATGACCATTCTGGATAAGCCGTCGTTTCGTTCCATTGAGCCGCACACTGATAGCGAAGCCCGTCATCTAAGTGAGTCACACGTCGTGTCCAAAGATCAGGGGTGTTCGTGAGATTCTTTACGATCCATGTAGAAGGCGCCGAAAAATCATACAAGAAAGAGGCATTGTACTCCCAATCTTCAGCTTGGTGCTTAAGTTCGCTACCTTCGATGAATTTGCCATTAAGGTCTGTAGCAAATAGAACGTGTTGAATACGAATTTTTGTTGGAGATATTTTTTCAGAGTAAATCCATTCTTTTACGGTCTTTACTTTGTCGATATCGTAAAGTCGTTTATCGACAACGTAGCCTTCTTTAAGACTTTCAGTTTCAGCATAGTTGTAGTCTACAATGTAGCAACCAGTTAAACCTTTAAGAGTTTTCATCCCTAGTTTTAGTTGAGCGTCCGAAGCTTCAACTTGAAAACTTATAAAAACGAGAGCTGAGAATAAAAAACGCAACATGATTTTCTCCTTAAGACATTTAATTATTACTAAAAATTCTCGCTAGAGTTGCCATTGCTATAAGACAGAGTCAATCGTCTCGTTTTCTTTATAGCGTGTGACATTTAGCCACAAAATCGTGGCAATTCTCCCAACTTTTAATTCGTAAGATATCAAACGCATTTTAATGGCATTCTACAATGGCCATCATCTTGCACTTTAATGTAAATGCACACCAAATGAGAAAGACCAACAGAAAGGATCTTCAATGAAAATTTATGATGCGTTAAAAAAAGATCACCAAGAAGTACGTGAGTTACTCTCGGAACTCGTGACATTAAGCGAAACAGATCAGGAACGTCGCCATGATCTTGTCTCCGAAATCCGCGATGCTTTAGTGCCTCATTCTCGCGCAGAAGAATCAATTTTTTACAATTCTATGAGATCTCTAGAAGAGGGAAAAGAACACGTGATGCATGGCTATAAAGAGCATATGCAGGCTGAAGTTCTTCTTCGTACTTTACAGGTTATGGATAAAATTGATTCTCACTGGAGAGAAACAGCCAACGAATTAAAAACCGCTCTTGAGCACCACATCGCTGAAGAAGAAGGTGAAATGTTTAGCGTGGCTCAACGTTTGTTTACCGATAGCGAAGCTGAAATGATGGGACAAGCATTTGAACAGCTCAAACCAGAAATTAAAGAAGAGGGTATTATTGGCACTACGGTTGATATGATCGTAAATCTTATGCCTCCAAGATTTACCGATTCTTTTAAGCGCTCGGCTCAAAATCAAGTTCGCCACTAATTACCACAAAAAACTACAGCTACGTGGTGCAGATGCCGCAAAACAAAATTGTTTTTCGGCATCTTTTTAACTATTGATGAAAAGTTTTAGGAATCGGAAGACCTTCAATTTCCATAATCTTAAGTGCGTTAGTTGACGGCGAGGCTCCGGGCTTTATTTTGTAACTGAAATATAATTTTCCATTCTGAATCGTGTCTGAAAAATGCCAATTTTTAATGTCTTTGTTTTCTAAAACAGACAACTCAAGGTCATGAGTTGAAATAAAACCGAGTGAGTTCGTTTGACTCAAAAATAAAATAATTTCGCGGCTGCCTAAAAAGCGCTCACGATTATTTGTGCCTTTAAATATTTCGTCAACTAGGAATAAAACAGGTTGTGTCCCACTCGCCCGATCCAGAATAAGTTTAAGTCTTTTAACTTCGGCGTAAAAATAACTAGCTCCATCACGTAAGGAATCGCTAACGCGGATGCACGACATAATAGGACCTATAAATGTAGTAAACGAATTTGCAAATACCGGCGCGCCTGCAAGCGCCAATACGTGATTAGCACCGAGCGTTCGCATAAACGTAGATTTACCGCTCATATTAGAGCCTGTGAGCATCACAAGTTTTTCATTTTCTAAAACAAAATCATTTGCTACAAACTGCGCATCTCCTAGAGGATGACGTAAACCCGCACAAACAATTTTAGGTTGTTCAGAGAATTCAGGAAAGTGCGTAGATCGGTATTTAGATAAAAAAGCAAACGAAGCGGTTTCTTCGACCTCTCCCATTTCGTTTAAAACTTGAGATAGGCATTGCGCGAGTTGTGCGCGGATTTTTTCTAATTGTCGTGAAAAGTAATAGTTCCAAGGAAAAACAAAATTTAAAACGAGCGACACTAACGGATGCGAATTTACTGTTAGAAAGCTTAAATAGCGATCAAAGCGCGTAATCAGCAGAACGGGATTGACCAGGTTCAGCTGTGGTAAAATATTGGCTTTAATTTTAGGATCAAGCTTCGCCAAATGTTGGAGAACAGGTGTGAGTCGGGCAAAAAGAGTCGAAAGAGTTTGGGCGCGACTGTAAGCCTCTCCCAAAGTTTTTAAACTGAGAATTGAAAGCAGCGGAAAGAGCGCACGAAAGGTCACTGGCAACTGCAATTGGGGCGTCAAAATTACCAAAAGACTTTCGCTCAGTGCGAGAACCCATATTAAAGTAAGCGCCCAATATATTTTTTCATTTTTAGATGTGTAGTCTGACTTTTGAATTTCTTTTTCAAGAAGTGGTATTTCTGCCAATTCGTTTTGACCGACAAAACCCAAAACTGTAAATTTTCTGAAGAAGCCGGCGTAAAGTTGAACCGTTTTGACTTGATTTTGTTTTTGGATAATACGTCTTAAGTCTAATGACGGCTCGATCAGTGTTCGTTGAAGTTTTGTTACACCTTTGGCCGAAAAAGCTTCAGATAAACTTGTCCAAAGTGAATGCTCTCCAAAAACATCAAGATCTCGACTGAGTTGTTGGGCTTCTAGAGTCAAGGCTTCAGGTGCATTTACAAGCCAAGGTTGAGAATTTAAATATTCGATCGATTCTGGAGTCATACGTTGACGGGCGTGCTGTCGTTCATAAAACGCGATAAGAAGTTCAATTTTTTTTCGATAGAGTTTAAGTCGCGTAGACTGAACAACAAAAAAACCAAAAAGCACTAACCCAATAACTAGAACAGGGAGCTCTAATCTAATTGTTGGAAAGAGCACCGCAACTACAAGAAGGGCAAAAATCAAGAGTGAAATGCCTAAACGAATATTAAAAATAAGATCTTGGCGGCTTTGAATGATCTCAATGCGCCGCTTTAATTTAGAGGTTCTACTTAAAAAACGTTCTTCCCACTTCATTGTTGAACAAGTATGAGCTAATCTTATGTACTATGTCATCATCTGCACCGATTTATTTGCAAAATCTAGTCAAAACCTACAAGAAAATCAAAGGGGATAAAGCTGATGCGGTTCTCGCAGTTCAAGATGTCAGTCTAGAGATGAAACCAGGCGAGATTTTAGGACTTCTTGGTCCGAACGGCGCGGGTAAAACCACTATTATATCTATTTTGACATCTCTAGAGAGTTCTTCGTCTGGTGGGGCTTTTATTTTTGGACATAACGTAGAATCCAATGATCGCGCTGTTTGGGCGCAGGTTAAAAATCTTTACGGCCTTGTTCCACAAGAAATTGTGAATCATGGTTTTTTTACTGTGTACGAAGTTTTGACGTTTATCTCGGGTTATCATGGCATTAAAAATAATCGCGAGAGAATCGAATATCTTTTACGACGTTTAGCACTTTGGGATCATAAAGATAAAAAAGTGGCCCAGTTAAGCGGCGGAATGAAGCGACGATTTCTTATTGCTAAGGCTCTTGTGCATTCACCTCAATTGCTCTTATTAGATGAACCTACCGCTGGAGTAGATATTGAATTACGAAACACACTTTGGACTTTTGTAAAAGAGCTTCACGCACAAGGCACCTCAATTCTTTTAACCACGCATTATCTCGAAGAAGCAGAGCAACTTTGCGATCGCGTTGCGATCATCGACAAAGGAAAAATTAAACGGGTAGGGCCGACTAAAGAGTTGATAAAATCTTTAACGCAAAGACGTGTTCATATCTCTTTAAAATCAGCTGTCGAAGTGTTGCAGTCTCCTTATCTAATTTCACAAACTCCAACCGATTTAATCTTTAAGCTCCCTTCGACTATGGTATTGGGAGATCTTTTGAGTACAACAAAACTTGATACTAGTAAGGTAACAGATTTCAAAATTTATGAGGGCACTTTGCAAGAAGCCTTTTTACATATACTTGATGAAGGACGGGCGTAATGAGCACGCAAAGTTTAGGTTGGACGCCTTTTTTTACTTTGGTTCATAAGGAAATTTTGCGGTTTATAAAAGTGGTTGGTCAAACCGTACTTAGTCCCATTGTAAACTCGACGCTCTATTTATTGATATTCGGTGTGAGTTTGGGTGGTCAAATTCAAATGAGTAATGGCTTTACGTATTTAGCCTTTTTAATTCCCGGTCTCGTGATGATGGCGGCATTGAACAACGCCTATCAAAATTCTTCGAGTTCTATTATTGGATCCAAGTTTCATGGAGATTTACAAGATCTTAGAACTGTTCCAATTTCGGGACAAGAAATTGTGTGGGCCATGTCTTTTGCAGGTTTGGTTCGCGGATCTCTCGTAGGCTTTCTAACTTTCTTAGTGGGACAAGCTTTTTATTTTTATACAGAGTCGCAACTTATAACGATCGCCCATCCCGGATTATTAGCTTTCTTTATTTGTGTGGGAACATTTAGTTTCGCGATGCTCGGAATTGCCGTGGGGTTTTATGCAACCGGCTTTGAAAAAATCAACGCGATAGGATCCTTTATACTTTTACCGTTGATGTATTTAGGCGGCGTCTTTTTTTCACTTCAAAACCTTCATCCGGTTTGGCAAATGATTTCCAAAGCAAATCCTTTGTTTTATTTCATAAATGGAATTCGCTATAGTTTTTTAGGAGTTTCAGACATCCCGATTGAAACCGCGGCCGTGGTTTCTATATTTAGTTTAATTGTTATGCTCACGATTGCCACTCGCTGCGTAAGGCATGGATCATATGCTCGTTGGTAACGTATTGGTCAGTAGCGTAGAGGTTCGTAAAAAAATATGAGGAATACTTTAGGAGAAGTAAATGTTTGATCAACTATCGAATAAACTTTTAGATTCGTTAAAAAAATTAGGTCGCCAATCTAAAATTACTGAAGACAACATCCAAGAAACGCTCAAAGAAATTCGTATGAGCTTGCTCGAAGCCGACGTGAATTTTAAAGTCGTGAAGGCATTTATTGACCGAGTAAAAGAAAAAGCTGTAGGCCAACACGTTGTTGGCCAAATTTCAGCGGGACAACAGTTTGTAAAGATCGTTCATGATGAGTTGGTAACTCTTTTAGGAAGTACGAGCACAGATCTTAATGTTCGCAGCCAACCTGCAGTTATTTTAATGGTGGGTTTACAGGGAACAGGTAAAACCACCACCTCCGCAAAACTTGCGCTTCATATTCGAAAAAAACTCGGCAAAAAACCAGGCCTTGTACCTGCCGACGTTTACCGACCTGCCGCCATTGAACAGCTTAAAATTTTAGGTGCTCAAAATAATATTCCTGTATTTCCGTCACAAGCGTCTCAAAAACCCGAAGAGATTTTAGAAAAAGCAAAGGCTTGGGCCAAGGACGAAATGGTTGAAGTCCTTATTCTTGATACTGCCGGTCGCCTGCAAATAGATGACGAATTGATGTCTGAGCTTCAGCGTCTTAAAACCATTGGGTCTCCTGACGAAATTTTATTGGTCGCCGATGCCATGTTGGGGCAGCAATCGGTCAATGTAGCCGAAGGCTTTAATTCCAAATTAGGACTTACCGGATTGATCTTAACAAAAATTGATGGCGATGCGCGTGGTGGTGCGGCACTCAGCATTCGTGAGACCTTAGGGATTCCCATTAAGTTTTTAGGTATTGGTGAAAACGTGACCGCGCTTGAGGTGTTTCATCCTGACCGCTTGGCTTCGCGAATTCTGGATATGGGTGACGTACTTAGCTTGGTCGAAAAAGCTCATGAAGTGGTAGATCAAGATAAAGCATTAAAAGCGGCCAAAAAAATGGCTAAAGGTGATTTTACTGTTGAAGATTTCCTAGAACAAATTCGTCAAATGAAAAAACTCGGGAGTTTTGAAAGCATTCTTAAAATGCTTCCAGGTATGGGGCAGATGACAAAACAGCTTAAAGATATGGCTCCTCCCGATGAAGAGATAAAAAAAATCGAAGCGATTATTTGTTCGATGACACTTAAAGAGCGACAGAATCATTTAATTCTTAATGGTTCTAGACGTTTACGAATTGCTAAAGGAAGTGGCACTGAGGTTAAAGACGTGAACAAATTTATTAAGCAATTTGAGCAGAGCAAAAAAATGATGTCGTCATTAATGAAGATGGGAATGGGCAAGGGCGGTTTTGGTGGAGGCGGTAAGGGCCCAGGATCCGGTAGCTTTTTTCCGTTTTAATGAGTCATTTTGGACTATTGACACACTTCGGGTTTCGTGGGACTTTCCACTCCTCGTGTCATAAAAGGAGCAGAAATGGTTGTCATTCGACTTGCGCGATTTGGAGCTACGCATACACCTCGTTACCGAGTGATGGTAGCCGATCAACGCAGATATAGAAATAGTCGTTTTATTGAAAACGTAGGTTTTTACGATCCAAAAGCATCAGGCAAAGCAGTTGGCCTACAGTTGGATATCGAAAAAATTAATGATTGGATTAAAAAAGGTGCGCAGCCTACTGATCGCGTAAAATCATTAATCAGAAAGCTGGGAAAAACACAAACAGCTTAGTTTTGTGTTGTAGGAGATGAAATGGATCACAGCAGTTTAAAAGATCTTGTAGAATTTATGGCGAAGTCGTTGGTCGACAAACCAGATGAAGTTGAAGTGAACGAAGTTGTTGGAGAACAAACAACTGTTGTTGAACTTAAAGTCGCAAAAGAAGATCTCGGTAAAGTGATCGGAAAACAAGGTCGCACAGCACGTTCTATGAGAACTATTTTGAATGCTGCCAGTACGAAATTGCATAAACGTAGCGTTCTCGAAATCGTAGAATAGTTTTATTTTATTTAAAGAGATTGAACATCAAGGCACCCTCAACAGCGGTGCCTTTTTTTATACCGAAAGTAGTGAATATGTCTGAAATGATGGAAGTTGGAAAAGTTAGAGATGCACATGGGCTGAAGGGCGAGTTGTTTCTTATATTTTTTGCGGAAGAGTGCGCATGGCTTGATAAAGTTAAAACTTTAAAACTGCAAGGCGCCACTCCCAACAAAGATGGTAAGCATAAACGCGAAACCAAAGAGCTCACGATCAAAAATTACCGTCCACACAAAAAAGGTGTGATCTTAAAATTTGAAGAACTGCCGGATCGTACAGAAGCCGAAAAACTAATTGGATACACAATCACGATTCCTAAAGATTTGCTAACAAGTAAAAAGGGCGAAGAGATTTTTTTAACTGAAATCGAAGGCTTTACGGTTTTTAACAATGAAGATAAAGTCGGTGAAATCGCTAGTTTTTATTCAAACGGCGCTCAGGATATTTTAATTGTTAAAGGTGATAAAGGTAATGTTGAGATACCACTGATTAAAGAGTTCATTTTAGAAATCCTCTGGGACAAAAAACAAATTCGTTTTAAATTACCCGAAGGATTGATCGAATAAAATGACTTTTTCGGTTGGGGTAATTACGGCTTTTCCTGAACTCTTTGAGGCCTTTTCAAAAAAAGGCCTTATCGGCCAGGCTATTCAGAATCAAAAAATCGAATTTTCAACTTTAAATCCGCGCGAGTTTACCACCGATCTTCATAAAACAATCGACGACCGGCCCTATGGTGGTGGCGATGGTATGATTATGTTAGCTGAGCCACTTGAAAAAGCGGTCCTGAATATTAAAACCCATAATCCTGACTCGCGAGTGATTTATCTATCACCCCAAGGAGAAAAACTAACGGATTCATTAGCCCGTACGCTGGCCACTGAAGAGGGTATAATTCTTATCTGCGGTCGCTATGGCGGAGTCGACGAGCGGTTTATCACGACTCATGTAGATCAAGAGATCTCCGTTGGTGACTACATATTAAACGGCGGTGAAGTCGGAGCGATGTGTGTTATTGAGGCAGTTTCAAGATTTTTGCCTGGAGTTTTAGGTAATTACGTCAGTTCTCAAAAGGACTCCTTTAGCGAGGGACTTTTGGAGTTTCCTCAGCTTACTCGACCTCCCGAATATGCCGGTTTAAAAGTCCCCGCGGTTCTGACTTCGGGAGATCATAAAGCGATTGAAAAGTGGCGACATACAATGAGCCTATTAAGAACATATTTTCGACGCCCAGAGCTTCTAGAAACAAATGATCCTCAAGTAGAATCTGCGCTTAAGTTTTATGCGGAAATGTCAGAAAATGATCGACGCGCGTGCGGACTCCCTTTTCGTGACACTCACTTGACCGTATAGTGCACCCATGCTAATTCCTCTTTCTTACCCGTTTAAGGAGAGCTCATCATGCTAGATTTAATTCGTCGCGTTACAATGAAGAATACAGAGAAGTCAGTTGCTGGAAGCTTCTACACAGGCGACACCGTTGAGGTTTCCGTAAAAATTCGTGAAGGTGAAAAAGAAAGAGTTCAGCTTTACAAAGGCGTTGTGATGAAAATTTCTGGTGCGGGAGCTGGGCGCTCTTTTACTGTAAGAAAAATTTCTGATGGCGTTGGTGTCGAAAGAACTTTCCCTTTTGAAAGCCCTTCTATTGATAAAGTTCGAGTTGTATCTAAAGGAACAGTTCGTCGCGCACGTTTATTTTATCTTCGCAATCTTGAAGGTAAAGCCGCACGTATTGATTCTGAGCTTGTAAACACAGCTAAAGAAACAACAAAAGCTCCCGTACAATAAACAAATAAATGGCAAAATCCTCAAAGGGTTTCGAAGCGTTTGATTGGCGAGTTTTAAAACCCTCGCCCATAATTGGCGTTGATGAAGCTGGTCGAGGCTGTTTAGCTGGGCCAGTTTTTGCGGGCGCAGTCATAGTACAATCAGAAATCGGCATTACGGAATTCACAGATTCAAAACTGTTATCCGAGTCTCGTCGCGAAGAACTCTTTGAGATAATTTTAGAACACCATCATGTCGGTATCGGCTCTGCATCTGTTGAAGAAATCGAAAAACTTAATATTTTAAACGCAGCATTGCTGGCGATGAAGCGAGCGGTTGAGAATCTTAAGATGAATAATGGGCATGTTATTGTCGATGGCATTTTTAAGATTAAAGATCTTAAAAATTTTGAACAGACCACTTTAATCAAAGGTGATTTGAGAGCGACCCCCGTCGCAGCGGCATCGATCGTAGCTAAGGTTTCGCGTGATCGTTTGATGAAGAAAATGGGGCAAGAACTACCGGTTTATGGATTTGAAAAACATAAAGGTTATTCAACAGAAGCTCATATGCAAGCCATTGAAAAACATGGACCATGTCTTCACCATCGACGCACTTTTGCTGGCGTCAAGGAATTCATCACTTCCCATATATTGTAAGTCTAAAGATCGTGGTTTATGGGCGGAGTCTCAAGTCGCTCGAGAATATTTAAAACATCACGATTTTGTTTTTCATCGGCTTAAAACATTTTATGGTGAGATTGATTTAGGGTTTTTGTCGCGTTCAGGAGTGTTAATCTTAATTGAGGTTAAAACTCTTTCTCGTTTTGGGTTTGCTGAAATGAGATTACAGTCACGCCAGCGTCAGCGTTTGCACAATAACTACCAATTTATTCTGCATAAACTCAAATGTCCTGTTGAATTTCATTACGTCTTTGTAGGACCAACGGGCACGTTGAGCATTTTAAAAGAAGGAATTCTGTAGGCTATGTCAGCGATAGTCTAGGGTGCCAGGCCTTGACATATTTAGCGAACGGCGAAAGACTTTATATATGAGTAGGTTCACCCACATCATTAGCGTGACCATATTGATTGCCAGTGTATCGCTTTGGTCTCCACGAGCGCAGTCAGATTCTATGAAAGAGTTTGTTACAAGTTGTACTTACGGTGTACTTGCGGGAACTCTAGTCGGAGCGGCATCGCTCGCGTTTACCGATGCCCCTGGAGACAATCTTAATAATATCGCTCGTGGAGCTTCTATCGGTTTATATGCGGGAATTCTGCTTGGCGCCTACGTGGTCTATGGAGTTTCTGACGGAACCGAAGAACCCGAAGGAGAGCAAGAGCCTACACCAGAAAACGATCCAGGCGCTCCTCCTGCAGATGAAGGCCAGACACGTATCGAATCGATTTATCCATTATTTAGTCAAAATGGAAGTCTCGATGGCGCGGGATTAAATATTCGTTTGATTTCTTTTTAAGAAAAATTTTAATAAATAATTAGATAATGAAATTTAGCGGACCTTTGCTGGTGAGGAATCTGTCCCTTTTTCAACAGACCTCTTACAGAAGATCTTTTGCCGGGCTTATCGACGTCGCATTTTTGCCGTCAAATAAGAATATAGCATTAAAGGTATAATTGATGTCGGTGTCTGTGTGTTCTTGGGCATAAGTAATCCCCCAACAATTTCCAGGCGGTTTAAGAGTTACTGAAAAACCGTAATTATGAAATCTAGGAACACGTGTATAAGTCGCATTGTGATCGAGATTGCCACCCAGAATAGGAGGATTTTGATGGCGATCCCTATATAATGTGTACGTAGTGTGGCCCGCAACGGTTGCATATGGCATGACGAATCCAAGTGAAGTTACTAAGTCTTCACTTCGATTTTCGGAAAGCGCTTGTTTACCTTTTTCAATCGGGAAGGTTTGTGTAAAATCAAATTGAATAAAGTGTTCACGCGGGTGAATAAATTTAATACGGGCCGCCGTGTTTGCAACGTTGTGATAGGGATAATAATGCACCAACGTATTGGTTTCAAAAAAGCCAAGCCGTACATCAAGTAATCCTGTGATATCTGACCACGGCTGATTGGGATGCCCTCTTTTAATCGATTCGTAATAATCATAGGATTGCGCCAAACGAAACAACGCGATTTGATTATATTGGGCTGTGTTGTCGCTCCAGTTTTTACGAATTAAGTAGTTAGACAACGAAAACGTAAAAAGATTTCGTTCGTAAAGTCGATCGTAATAATCAAATTGCAAATTGTCTGAATCGGTCAAAGCCGTATTAGACGCATAAAAGGCGTCTTCGTCGGTCGGACCAAAAAACGGATGGGTTTGGCGATGCACCCAAGGAATCGACGTATGTGTAATTTCGGGAACGATTTCGTGACGGTAACGAATTGCCTTTGGCTCGGGATTGTCTTCTCCAAAAATTCGACTGAATCGCGTGCGTGCTGATACGTCAGTTCGAAACAATCGGCGTTCGACCTTTTTCTTTTCACCGAGTGCGAACTGATAATCTGTTTCTCTGTACGATAATGAAGGAATAATATCTATGTAGCGTCCCAAAGCTAAGGGTGCGGATATTCTCGGTGTTAAATCGAGGCGTTGTCCAGTTCGGATTAAATCGCTTTCTGAATTATAAACGCCAATCCGATCCACGTTTTTTTCAATGTCAAAAGACGCAGTACGATCATCAAATGTGTAGCCGTCACGGGCAAAATTATTATATTTAGTGTCCATATTAAAAACGAATGGAGAGTTCCCAATTTGAACTGGTAAAAGAGAATGCCGAATTTCAGGAAAACGATGAACAGCGTCACTATTATCGCTAATCGGATTTTCTTTTAATTGATTAACATAGATCGAAGTATCCACGCTGGTGTGCATGTTCTCGGTATTTTTTGTGAGTGAAACACGATTGTCGAAGGCGGCATCTCCCCATCCCGAAAAATCCCCTTTAAAATCTCGCGCGTAACGTAAATCACTGGCTGTTTTTAAATCTACTTTTTGAATAAAGTCATGAGGTAGGACGTACGTATGAAAATATTTGAGATGCCAACGATCAATTTTTTTTCCGGCATAACCGTTTCGGGTCATAACATCATCATTAGAAAAAATACGATCACTAATATACCCGACATCGGCTTCGCCACGACTTTGCTCTGCGAGTACATAGCGATAATTAAAATTTGCTTTGTAACCTCGGCGTTGATAAAAACGTCCTGTAATCGTGGCGTCGGTGCTATCGCTAATGGCCCAAAAAAATTGTTCAGACAAAAGAAATCCCGAAACTTTACTGTAACCGAAACCTGGAAATAAAAACCCCGACTGACGTTTGCTATTGAGGGGAACTATCAAATACGGAAGCCAGAAAATGGGAACCTTTACAATTTTTAAGACAGAATTGCGAATATGAGCATAACCACCCGTGGTCGCGTTAATTTTGGATCCTGAAAAACTCCAAGCGGGTGGGCACGTGGTACATGCGGAATATTCGGCACTGATGGCTTCGTATTCGCGGTCGCCTTTTTTGTTAATGATATCACCTTCTAAGACCACTTGATCCATTTTGATCACACCATTAAAAATAGTCCCTATTTGAGTTTTATAATTCATGATCAATCGGTCGCCTGAAACTATGGCGCTGGGACTTGAAAAATAAATATCCCCAATGGCTTCAACCTCTTCGGTTGTTTGACGAATATAAGCCTCGTCACACATGATGCTGTTTTCGCCAAAAATAATGTGAACGTTTCCTTTTAACTGAATCACGTTATCTTTTGTGCGTTTCATTGTGTCCGCGTTTTTTACGATGATGCGATCGCTACGCGCAGCTGGCACCTCTTCAGTTTTAGTGAGCGTATTTGCCTTTACAGAAATCGGAACGTCGGAAGACTTAGCCGCAGGTTCTGCATTGGCAAACACTGAAATCACTATGACCGATAAAACGTAAATAAAAATACGAATGCCGCTCAGGTTGAGTCCTCAAGTTGTTGTGATCTAAGAGATCATTCTAAATAGATGATTCTCATTATGATTTTAGGCTTGGGTAGCGGTCCGTTGTCAAAGAAAGGGACCTCTATTGAGGCCCCATTTTCTAAATTTGATTTTACGCGTTATTTTGTTTTCATTTCAAAGACACCATCCCAATCTTCAGGTGGTGGTTCGACTTTATAATCCATACAGCGTTTAACGTAGAGTTTCGATGTATAATCATTAGGGTCAACATTGAGAGTGAGATTAAAGGCTTCAAGAGCTTTGTCCCACAACTTTTCATGATAGAAGTCAAAACCGGCTTTAAAGTGTTCAATTTTCTCTTTTAATTTTTGATCCGCGGTTTTTTCACCAATGAGTTCGTAAATTTTGACAGGCAACTTTTTACCTTTTACTCGGACCCAATCAACTTCACGACAAACAAAGTGGTCTTTGACTTCTTGGTAAGTAAATTCACTTATTATAATGTGCGTTCCGTATTCTTTATTAATGCCTTCAAGACGGGAGCCTAAGTTTACTGAGTCACCCATTACGGTATACGAACGTACAATATCAGAGCCCATGTTTCCTACAGACATATCTCCGGTATTTATGCCAATTCCGATATCAATGTGCGGTAAGTTGAGCGCTTCAAATTGTTTGTTGAGATCCTTAAGCTTGATCATCATTTTGAGTGCACAATGACAGGCTTGGATCGCATGATCGGGGAATGAAATAGGGGCTCCCCAGAAGGCCATTATGGCGTCGCCCATATACTTATCAAGGGTGCCTTTGTAGTCAAACACGAGGCGAGTCATCGGTGTTAAATACATATTGAGGATATCGCCTAATTTTGTTGGCTCAAGTTTTTCAGAAATCGTAGTAAAGCCACGAACGTCAGAAAACATAACGGTCATGCGTTGCTTTTTTCCACCGAGCTCAATATTGCTTGGATCTTTTAAAATCTCGTTAACGACTGATGGCGAAACGTATTTGGCAAAAGTTCCTCTCAGCTCTTTCTTTTTTCGCTCTTCAGTTAAATATTTATAGAAAGTTAAAGCGATATAAAGAACGCCGATTAGAAATAACGGAAAGACGATTGTCGTCACAACACCATTTTTAAATAAAAATATTTTATCATAAAAATAAACAATAAAAAGGCTACCTGCGCTGATAAGCATTCCTGTGATGGCTCCCAAATACGAAATCAATGAGCTTAAAGCTAAGCCGATGATCGTAAGAGTGATGAGCATGTATGTGGGCTCGGTAGAGGCTTTTAGAAGATAATCTTCTTGCAAGAGGTTATCTATAATATTCGTGTGAATTTCAGGCCCAGGAAAGTTTTCTGAAAACGGTGTCACTCGAAGATCATAGATTCCAATAGCGGTAGCGCCAAATAAAAATATTTTGTCCTTAATCCATTCGGCTTTATTGACTTCGAATTCATGTGGTTTACCTTCGCTCCGTTGAGAAACAAGGGCGGTTTCTTTATCATTAAACAATTCAGCCACCGACATATGTGGAAAAGAATAGTTGCTACCGGCATAGTTAATTAACATTCGCCCCTGGGCATCTACGGGAATATTTTTTACTTCTTCGGCGGTTTCAGGGTCCGTTAACGAAATGGAGGTAATTCTTTTTGCATCTGGCTCCATTGGGTCTTGATCTAACTTTAATAGCAACCCTAGGTTTTTTGCGAGCATGACTGATTTAAGAGCCATTGAAGGAACATACTGATTCCCATAACGAACCACTAAATTTGCAGAACGAATGGTTCCGTCTTTATCTGGGAAAGCATTAAAATAACCAGAGTGTTTAGTTCCTTGGATCATCATCGGAATGTTGAGCCACCATCGTCCTGATTTTAGAGCTGAGTTTCGCAAGACGGAATATGCAAAACTTTGGAGGTCGACATCACTCGCGGGGCCGCGGGGTTCTTTGGATTTTGCTTCGGCATAAGAACTTATCCAATCTTCACAAAACTCTAAATTTTTACGTAAAGTTTGTGCATTCAACGAAATCGTGTCCACATTTTTTTCATTAGATACACTTGCCAAAGCATCCGTTTTTATTTTTTCTATTTGCGAATGGATATAAGCTTTCATATCCTCATTAAGTTCGCTACTTTGAGTATCTAATGCCACTACGGGTAAAGCTTCATTTTCTAAAGCGTGATATTCTGTTTCTTTTGCGGCAAGTTCAGATTCACAAAGTTCACTGTAGCCTTGATTGTATTCCATGTGTGGGGGATCAAAATACATTCCCATGACTAAATGATCGGCTTGTTTTTCGATCGCCTTTGCAAATATAAGATCTGAATTATTGTTTTCTAATTCTTGATCGATAATCGCATTGAGTTCATTCGAAGTAAGACCCGAAGATTTAATTTCATTCAAAGTACGCATTGCCGGGTTGAGTTCTGGTTCAGAAAAAACGGCATCGAACGCAATAACTTTGGCGCCATAACTACGAAGTCGTTCTACCATGTTCGCCATTTTAGAACGTGGCCATGGCCAGCGGCCTAATTTTTCAAGAGATTTGTCGTCTACAACGACCAGTGCAACTTCATTTGAGACCGGTCTTTCTCCTCTAAAGCGAAGACGATAATCTACAGTTTTTTGATGAGCATCGTTAATAATATTGAGGATGGTACTATGTTGAATAAAATGTGCGGGCGTTGCATAAAAATAAAGTGCTAAACCAACAAAACTCATCGTAATTACGAGTCCAAGTTTGAATGCACTTGGCGCAAATAAAAAGACCAAGATCTTCTTCAATCGTTTCATGTTTTCTCCAGAATATATAGTCTTCTACTATTCGGAAAAGGTTAGGTTTTTTTTGATTCCTCTTTGATTTTTTGTATCAAATCATAAGACTCAGAGCGTGAGAGACTAGACTGGCCTTTTATTATTTCTAAAATTTCTTTGGAACTGCGACCTTTAGAGAGTTCTGTTCGAATAAGATCCTCCACGTTCGTAGGGTTAAGCGGAGATTTATGCAATTCTGGATAGATCACAACGAATTCTCCGCGTGGTGGGTGATCTGTGAAATGTAAAATCATGGTGTTGAGATCATGATACAAATACTCTTGGAATTTTTTTGATATTTCGCGAGCAATAAATATTTCTATATTACCTAAAATACTTTTGGCATCTTCTAAATGCGCCATTATGCGATGAGGGCTTTCAAAAAATACACTGCGAGTTCCAGAAGATTGAATTTTAAAAAAAAGCGCTTGGCGATCATTATTTTTTGAAGGCGCGAAACCATAAAAAGTGTGAGTGGCTCCTCCTAGCGGACAGGCGCTGAGGGCGGCTGCTAAGCTGGATGGACCGGGCAAAGGTTCGATAGTAATTTGTTTTTCGAAACATTTTTTGACAATAGAATATCCCGGATCAGCAATACCTGGTGAACCTGCGTCGCTCACGAGAGCTATCGATTGGCCTTGAAGAAGCATTTGGATCAAACCATCCGCCGAATTATCCTCGTTGTGATCATGATAAGAGATAACTTTTTTTGTCTCTATATTGAGTGCCGAGCTGAGTTCACGAAAGGTGCGAGTGTCTTCGGCTGCAATCACATCTACAGTTTTTAAAACATTCAAAGCGCGCAGTGTGATGTCTTCGAGATTGCCAATTGGAAGAGGGACGATATAAAGCGTTCCGGCCGTCAAGTTCGGTACCTCATGTATGAGTTCTAGTCCAAAGGTCGGCTTGTACGCAAACCTGCTATGAGTTTAAAATAACATGAAGGGGGTCAAATGGAAGCACAGATTGTTAAAGAAGGTGACGTGACTATCGTTTCTTTACAAGGATATCTTGATTTTGAAACAACGGAACCATTTCGAAAGACGTGTTTTCAAAAACTCTTCAATCAAAGTGTGATTTTTGACTTGCGAAATCTTAATTTTGTCGGATCTTCAGGGTTAACTTCATTCTTAGAAGTTTTGCGAGACTTTAAAATAAAAAATGCCCAACCCGTAAAGTTTTGCGGACTCAGCCAAGAGTTTCGACGTCTATTTTGGGCTTCAGAAATGAATGAAATGGAAGTCTACGAAGACGGGCCTACAGCCTACGCTTCATTTTATCAGCCAATGCGCCAAATCCCACGTATTCAATACGTCGATTTAGATGCGTCTATTGAAATTACTGAAGACCCTATAACATAATTTCCTATGAACACATTTTTTAGTGTCTTATTTTGAGAAACTTTCAAGCTGTCTAGACTTTAATCCGAATAGACAGCATGGACGCAGCTAAAAAAACAGTGGATAGTCTCCCAGATTTAGAGGACCAATTACGTCAGAGTAATACTTCAGAATCTTTGCGTGGGACCGTACTGAGTTTCGTAGCCAAAGATAAATTTGAAATCGCCATTCGTGAACTCAGATACTACGAACAATTCAAGAGTGATATTCGCATTTATCAAGAACGTACAGCACGATACTACGATCATTGCGAAGAGTTAATTTTAGCTATACAGACCAAAAAAAATGTTCCAAATCTTGGGGCTTTTCCGATGGCAAAACGCCAGGAGATTTTTGAAAAAATCCAACTTCACTTTGACGAGTTACAAGGAATTCTTCGTCGAATTGAACAGGTTGAAAATGATATCAAGGTCCGAGATGCAAGATCCACTATTTGGGTGATTCAAGCCACTATTTTGAGTATGGTCGCCGTAGGACTCTGGGCGATTACTGTGGAAACTTTTAGAAGCATGGGACTTTCGTTTACCGTTTTCTTTGATGATATGGGCGGCGTCCTTTTCAAACTATTGGGAATGTAAATTTCTATTTGAGTTCGTTGTATGCAGCCTCAAGAATAAGCATATTGTGTCCTCCAGGCAAATAGCGTCCGTTAACGAACACACTTGGGGTGCCTAAGACGCCAGCCTTGCTACCTAGACTTGCTTGTTCCCTTATAGCTTCGGTCGTCTCAGGAAGTGCCCGACATTTCAAAAACTCTTCTGTATTGATCCCGATGGACTGCGCATAATTTGTAAGTTCGCTGAGATCTACATGACCAAAATTTTCATATGTCCAATCATGAATTTCCCAACCTTTATTTTGCTTCCACGCACAATAACTGGCTTTTGCGAGTTCACAAGATTTTCCATCACCTTGCCGTGTTATAGCCGCGTTGCAAACGCCATCCAAAGGGAAGCTTTGAAAGACAAATGCAACGTCTGGGCGCGAGCGAACAAAATTAGATAAAATAGGCTGGGCTTGTTTACAGTGAATACACTGAAAGTCCGCAAATTCGACTATTACCATTTTTGCTTTAGAAATATCAGGACCTTTTGACATACCCTTTATTGAGGAGAGATCGACATTTTTACCGTTCTTCCATTCAGAGATACTTGAGTAAACGGCCCGATCGCTTCCCTCGGCATAGGATTTCATCACCATGGAATGTACCAGATACGTCATGATTGGAATCGATATAAAGAGTATGACTGAGCCTTTAATATATTGAGCAGAAAAAAGTGCAACTAAAAACTCCGGCAAACTCATGTGTTTGGTTTCGGGTTTGATTTTTAAAATCGATAAAAAAGTCACAAATGAAATTGCGTAGGCTAAAAAACAGAAGATACAGATCGCATTGACTTTAGTTAAGCTGATAACACCCATAACGACCGAAGCCGCAATAGTCAAAAAAGAGATGACTAAGCAAAAATTGCGATAAAATTCTTTATTGGAACTCATCCAATAAATACTTAAAAGAATCAGGAGAGCGAGATTTGTGAAAAGTCCCCATAGAGCAAGGGGGGATCCTAAGACGACTGAATAGGCACTCGTATTAGCAACATCGCAGTTTAAAAAGTCAGAAATGTTACATAAGCCTTTGCCGTCAGATAATCCTAGTTTTAACTGGTAATGTAAGGTCGTCAGATACGTATGTACACAGACAGCTATAAGCTGAGAAATCAATGCTACTTTTAAAGCAAACTTTGATTTTGATTCCATCGTAAACCTCACATTGCTTAGGTAGAATTAAAATCTATACTTAGGGCTGAGGCGAAGCAAAGGTTATTTTGAGATGGTTTCTTGCGAAAAGAATGCAAAAATATCTTAAAGCACGGAGAGTTTTTGAATACGAGCAATTCGAGATCAAAAAAGACGAGAACCCATTGGCTTGAAACGCGAAAGCGCATTTTAAGAAACATTAAACAGCGCGTGACAAAAGTTCTAGGTAAACCGGGTGATGAAATTCGTTTTTATATGAAAGATTATGATCGCGAAATTAGAAGATCTTGGAAAGTTTCAAGAAAACGCCAACTTTTAGATCAAATTCTTAACTCAGAAGTTGTCTTTGGGGCTGACTTTCATGCCCATGCCCAAGCCCAAAGAACACATCTACGAATTTTACGTTCAATACCTAAAAATAAAAAAATTATTTTAGCTTTAGAATGTTTTGAGTCGGCAGATCAAAAAACAATTAATCTATATTTTGATGAAAAAATTACGGAAGCGGAATTTTTAAAACAAATTTCTTGGAATAAGAAGTGGGGCTTTTCGTGGCAGCATTATAAGCCACTAATAACCTTAGCAAAAAAACGTGGTTATGAGGTTGTGGGTTTAAACAAGTATCATCCTTATACTTCTCGGTTTACGCTGGCGAGTCGAGAAGAGCATGCGGCTAAAGTTTTGGCAAAAAAAATAAAATCAAAGCCAAAGGCTCTTACGTATGTAGTTTTTGGCGAACTTCATTTGTCGCGCCGGCACCTTCCTCTAAAATTAGAGAAAAAATTAAAACGTAAAGTTGAAAGTATTGTTGTTTTTCAAAACTCAGAAAGAGTGTATTTTGATTTAGTTAAGACAAGTAAAGATCTCGTTGTGGATGTTGTTCAGTTTGACGAAAGAACATTTTGTATAATCAATTCTCCTCCTTGGGTTAAGTGGCAAAGTTATTTATACTTTCTAGAGGAATCAACGGGACATTTTTTTGAAGATGAATTCTCGGAGCATATCTACGAAGCATTTGTCTCGCAGCTAGAATTAATCAAAACTGAATTTAAAGTTAAGCTCGACACTCATCATCTCAATATCAAGAACCCAGATTCTTTGGATTTGTCCGGTATGATTAGAAATAATAAATTGTCCAGAAACGAAATTAAACTCATTCGATCATACGTTCAGACCGGCCAAAGCTTTATCATACCGCATTTATGTTTTATTTATGTTTCTCGCTCATCACTGAATAACGTGTCTTCTATGGCGGGAAAGTGGCTTCACGCGTCTTACTCTCATAGACAAAATTGGGTGTGGGTAATGCCTAATGATTTTCTTAAATTAATTTGGATCGAAGCCATAGGTTTTTTTTGCAGTAAAATTTTAAATCCAGGTCGTAAATTAGAGACGCTCGAGGATTTAACAAACATAGTATCTCGAAATCCTAAGAATCAGGTTGATGTTCTAAAATTATGTTTGAGCTTTAAGCACTACGAACTGTCAAAAAAGTCAGTGAGTAAAAAATGGAATTACAAACCAAGACATAGGTCCAGTTATGACGAAGCTTCTAAGAAATTAGGAGCAATGATGGGGGAGCAAATGTTTTGGGGCTACCGTAATGGCACAATTCGTCGTAGACTAGCCCTGGACTGGTTAAAGATGAAAACAGACGATCCCTCATTTGAAACATTTTATTATAATGTTTCACGACTGTTAAATCAGCTGCCGGTTCTAATAAAAAGCAAAGAGGAGAGACTCTAATGCAAAATAGTTGGTACGTCGCTCGTAGCGGAAAAGCACTCGGCCCTCGAACAAAGGAAGAGATAGAGGCCGATTTAAAATCAGGCGCGATGAGTTCAAATGATTTTATTTTTCGTGAAGGTGAAAAAGAGTGGAAAAAGCTTTCGGAATATCCGGAGTTTCTACGAGTCGTAACTGACATAACGCCAGCGCCTAAACCTGTTGAAACGTTTGGTGAGTGGGTTCTCTTAACGCGTAATCTTGAAGATACTCAGCCCGGTCGAACACGTTATGTACAATCGGGACCATTTACAAAAACTGATGTTATGGAAAAAATTAAAACGGGCGAAGTACGCTGGGGAGACTTTGTTTGGAAGAAGGGGTTCTCAAGTTGGGAAAAACTTTCTCGGATTTCTGAATTCAATTCGACGATGGAATTTGTCGATGATTTGACTCCAACCGTACCAACTCAAAATACATCTGAAGACTTACTAGCAAAAGTTTTAGTCTCTGAGCCTAAACCAATTCCACCTTTTGAACTTGAAGAATCAAAACCTATGGGTGTGACGGGAGAGAATTTAGCATTAAATGTTGGTGCGGGGATTTCTATTAAACCTTTGACAATCAAGGCTGAAGAAAAACCGTCTGCAAGTTCCTTAACTCAAGAAGAAGTAGAAAAGGCAATGAGCTTAAGCCCTTCTGACTCACAGAAGTCAAATACGGTGTTTTCGTTGGCCGAAGAAACGCAATCTAAAATTAAACTCGATGCCATTCGACCCAAAAAAATTGAGCCTAAATCTGAATCAAAATCTGTCGGGTTTTTTACACCTAAACGGATCATGCTTTATGGTGGCACCTTCGTTATTATCGGTATTATTTTATCTCTGAGTTTATTGGTTACAAATCCAAATGCAGAGAAGGCACAAGAAGCTGCTGTCGAACCTGCGAAGCGTGAAGTTGCCTCTGTACCACCATCATCGGCCCCGGCTGCGACGCCGACACCTTCGACTACTGAAAAAATCGTAGGTAGGCCAACAGAGCCAACCGCTCAGAAGCCAGTTTTACCTGTGGCGCAGACTCCGACAGCGCCGTCGGTACCCAAATTTATTAAAATAGTGCCGCTGAAGTTGGATTCCTCCCAACCACAAATTGCGCTTGAAAATAACATAGATGCGAATGAGCCAATTCAAATTCATATGTTGTCAAAATCAGGACAAATATTAAATGTGATTAGATTTGATCGCAAAACACAAATAACTCGAAATACAAATGAGTTACCGACGTTTAATTTATCTCAGTGGTCACCGCCACCAGGTAGTTATACTTTTGAAGCCAAAAGTGGCTCTACGAGTGCAAAGCAGAGTATTTTTATTGGTCAAAAAAATCGTGGCTTTCAAACCTTATTAGATAGACATAATAAAAAAATAGCGGCGCAAAAAAAAGGTGAGAAAAAAGAAATAGAAATTGCTTTAGGTAAGCTCGATACGATGGCGAACCAACTACAGAAAAAATATGGGGTTTTAAAGAAAAGTGCTTCTAAGTGGAAAGATTTTTATAAAACTTGGAGTAAGGATCTTGCGAGCCTGAATAAAGGAGTTTTGTCTTCTTATCGTGCCTCAAAGAGTGATAAGTTTGTTTATCCCGAAGCGATTGCAGACACTCGTGAAGGCGCAAACGAGCTATTTAAAGCTGGTCGAGCTTATAATGATGCGGTTAAACTAAAACGGGCACCAGCATCAGGTTTAGATCTTAAACCACTTCGCACAAAACTTAATCAAATTAAATCGTCGTTGTAATGACAAAGATCACACCAACCCACGTGATCTTGTTTTACTTAGATTGAAGAATCGTTGAGTTGGTATATTGACTAAACAAATTAATAGTTTCTTGAAACTCTTTTTTTGTCTCTGCGTCGCACGTCCCACTAGTTTGACTTTTTCCAGTGTTAAGATCCCAATTTAAGAGTTTAACGCAACCGTCAGTTTGAGAGTCCCTCATTGTGTTTAATAGGCGTGCGAGTGGAAACCGAAGTTCGGTAAGCTTATCAAGTAAAACTCCTTTTTGTTCTTCTGGAGTTAACAAAGTTTGAAGCTCTTCTTGAGAAAATATTTTTTTACCAACAAGTAATGCCAACTTCTTTTTTCCGTAGAGATCACTCAACTTCTCAAGGTTCGCCTGTGTTTTTACAGCATGAAAACTTAATGTTTGATCAAGGTATATTACACTACGAGTAAGACGGAGCAAGTCTATTACATCGATGTTCGCCTTTTGATTCGATTGGAACTCAGTCAAAACTAATCCTGCAGGTGTTTCTCCGAGTTTTAATAACTGACCATTACTATTTATTTTTTTAAAGTGAAATTCAGAAATATTTTTTAAGAGAATTGATATAAAACCACAAGCCAATTTGTGAGCTTCCGCCGGAACAATCGCGGCGGTCTTGGTATTTGTCATGTCACCAAGTACGTAATCGATATCGTTTTTAACCCAAGGCGCCGACGGACTTGTCGCTTGATAAAAGTAAACCATAGCTTCAAGCATTTCTAAAGTTTCTTTTAAGTTTTTGTTTGAAGACAGCGACAACATTTTACTTTCAGTCGGAGCATAATCAGTTATATCTTTTTCTTCCAAGACTGTAGCGAGGTTGGAAGCAGAATTTATAAATACGCCTGGAACTTTTCGGGTTTCAAATGTTGGGGCTTTGGCAGAAAGTTTTGTTGCCGCCGAAGTCGGTCCCATTCCCGCATTCGACGAAGGTAAAAGTTTTACACCTTCATAACCTTTTATGCTGAGCAACTGTGCGAAAGATCTTTGCCATAAAACTAAGGCACACATTCTTTCTTTCTGAGATTGTGCGTCTGTGCCTCTCATTGAGGAACTGCGTATCGCGGCTTTTAGAGAAGACTTTACGTCTTCAGAGTACTGAGACCAATTTCTTGATAAAAATAGCGGAGTTGATGTGGATAAAATTTTGCTCGCTGATTTGAGCTCCTCTTTAATGCTGATTTTCGCCAAAAGAAGTCGAATCAAAGATTTGTCCATACTTTGAGTGTTGCCGAATATTCCCGGAAAGACTTCTTCAGCCTTAGCATTTAATGCGGATGTCTGAAGCTTAGCAAAAACAGTATCTGCAAAGGGAATGGGTTGAGCTGTGAAGGGAATAACAGCGAGTGACGCCTTCCAGGATGCCGATAAAGCTTTCCATTTTAGCGCGGAGAGATTTCCAGCAAGATATTCCTGCTCTGCGGATCTATAAAACTCTTCAGGAGTAATGTTAAATTTTTGAGGAATAACTAATTGCGCAAGTGGAAACTTCACAAGATCTATCGCACCTACAAGTTGAGGGGTCTGGTTTTCCTGATAATCTATATGTGAAACTAAAGAAAATAATTTTCCTGTCGTTGTCTTTGTAGCTTTAAGAGTTTCAAGGGCTTGGCAGGCCGTCCATTCACTGTTTAGTAGTGGTGACTCTAGAGGCGCGCTACGCGATAAAGTCGTAATGGCGTCTTCTTTTTCAAGATAAGCGCGCTCATTTTCGGGTAGGGAACTCTTTGCGCAACTTATAGCGAGGATTGATAAAGGGAAAAGAATTATTTTTTTCATAGTATCACCTTATTTATTAATTAAAAATATACGATCATGTCCATTCGTACATATGAATAGTCAGGTACGTTTACTCCGCTGAGGGCCATATTGTAGAGTGCTTGAACTTCTAACGGAACAGAGAACTTCTTCTTTCTAAAGGCGGGGATCGTTGAATATCCCATACCTAATTCAGCTGCGGATCTTTCTTGAGCCGTATTTTTTGCCAAACCTTCGTAATATAAATTCTTATTGCCAGAATAGCGATCGGCACCCTTAGAAAGATATTGGTAAGCGCCAGATAGACTAATCGATTTTTCCATTAAAAAAACGGTGGATGAGAGTTCGGTTTCAAAGAGCAGTGCCTGTTCACGTTTGACGTCCTCTACTTGGTCATCTTCTGGTCTTAAGCTTGGAAGACTGTCTTCGCTGTCACGCGGAACTGCGCGCGCATGTTTATCAGCAAAATTATGAGTCACTTTTTGGCTCGCACCTAAATTCAAATAGGAAGTGGCTTCGTATTCTTGAAACGTTTGTAATCCTGCGGCCCATGAGCCGTTGCCCGAGCCTTTATCGTAAACGTTCGTCATTGAAGGTGAACTTCCTGTTGGCGCGCGGGCTCCGATTTGTACCGTTGCGTAAAACCTCTCTTTTTTGTAAAAGTTGTACTTAACTCCAAATTCTAAATCACCAGCTTCTGTTTTTTCAAAATCGTGAGGAGTCTCGTAACCTTTCTCTGTAAAAATAGCGTTTTCAAAATAGGCTGTGTTCATGTTAAGTGCGCCTACTTGCCTAAGTCCTTCTGATACTTCTGCGGGACAAATGCCGGCACATTGTTGCTGTAATGCTGTTGCGTTGTTGATATTTTCGGCGCGAAAATTTGCATGGACTTTTCGTTTCACTATAGGAATGCGAATTCCTAGACTCACGGTATCTGTTAAGCCATATTCAAGAGCAGGGAGCAGGGTGTTCACCTGCAGAGAAAACTCGCTATAGAGGTTCGCATTCATTAGAGAATCGCCCGAGCCACTGCGTACGTTGTTCATGGCTTGCACGAGGGCACCCAGCTTTGGATTTTTACTAACGAAATCGCGTGTAGTAAGAGAGCGATTCATACTACGTGAGAAATCTTCGAGCTGACCATTTTCATTGAATTTTTGTTTGAATTCCTCAGTTTGTATACCTACGAGGCGGGCACGGAAAATATTCTTTGGTAATACTTTAGCTGTCTCCGCAGCATAAACATGTGGTGTAATGCACATCATAATAAGTAATTTTGAGTAGAAACCAAAACCCATGAGCTCTCCTTCATATGGCGGTTAAAAAAGCGCGATATCAATGCAAGCTGTGCCAGAAGAGCCATTTTAAATAATGTTTTCGAGCGTGATTTAAAACTCGGGTGCAAACACCCGATTCTTCTCAACTTTATATGAGTTTTGGGTGACGGAGAAACTTGCCCCGCAGAGTTAAATAGGAGAGAAAAAATGAGTGTCTACGAATAAATTGCAGTACTGTCATGATTATGAACGAAACCTGATTTTATCTATTCACAAGATCTTTGAGTTCCTTGCCAGGACGAAACTTAGGTACAAATGCTGCCGCTATTTTGACTTCTTTTCCTGTTTGTGGATTACGACCGACCCGCGCCTTTCTTTTTGTGCGAGAGAAAGATCCAAAACCAACAAGTTTAACATCATCGCTTCGAGAGATGGCTGAACTAATGACTTCCAAGGTGCTATCAAGAAATAATTCTACATCAGATTTTGTAAGTTTAGATTTGAGAGCAATTCTGTCAATGAGCTGAGCCTTGTTCATTATCCCCCCGTGAAGCGTGATTGAAATACCTGTTGTTTGAGATAAATTTTTAATGGAATTGCGAAGCGTGGGTCAAGATTTTCTCAGAAAAATGAGTACTAATCCCTATGCATCAAAATACATAATAGGTTTTAAGTTTTCATTTGATTAAAACACTGCTAAGTTTTTGAATAATGTTGACACACATAAAATCATCTCTTGGAAATCACATAAAAAAAACTATTGACTCGGTTTATCTAGGAACTGTGTCACTTGGGTCTATTGAAATTGAAAAAAATTTGGAACTACCTAAATCTTTGCAGCACGGACATTTAGCCTTCCCTGTTTTTGCGATGTCCAAGCTCTTAAAAAAAGCACCGCCGCTTATTGCTAAGGAATTAGCCGAAAAACTGCTAGGCCATGAAACCCCTTATACGAGAGATGCTATAGAAAAAGTGAGTCCTGTTGGGGGATACGTAAATGTTTTTTTTAAAGATCGCTATTTGCAGCAGCATCTTTTAAAAAATGTGACTGCTGACACGGCGCAACTCGGCTTTTCTCAAACTGGAAAAGATAAAACATTAGTTATTGATTACTCATCACCCAATGTAGCTAAGCCTATGAGCATAGGACATCTGCGCGCTACAGTCATAGGCCAGGCAATTCGAAATTTAGCGGTCACCCAAGGTTATAGAGTTATCGGTATCAATCATTTGGGTGATTGGGGATCTCAATTTGGCAAGATGGCATGGGCTCTCGAGCATTGGGGATCTGAATATCCACTTAAGGAAAAGCCATTTGAATCGCTTTATAAGATGTACGTACGTTTTCATGAAGAAGAAAGTACCAATCAAGAATTGGCCACCAAGGGAGCGGAGTATTTTAGACGTCTAGAAAATGGCGATACACATATTCACAAGATTTGGGAAGACATTCGAAAAATTTCTATTGAGGAATACCAAAGGCTTTATGACTTGCTTGGAGTTAAATTTGAACTTGTTCAAGGAGAGGCGTTTTATAACTCCCATTTAAAACCTACGGTTGAACGCATACGTAAAGCCGGAATTTTAGAAGAAAGCCAAGGTGCACAAGTCGTGTTTGTCGGTGAGGATCGCCCCCCTTGCATCATCATGAAATCTGATGGCGCGTCCTTATATGCCACTCGCGATATTGCTAGTGCGATATATCGTCATGAAGTTTTAAAAGGCGATGAAATTTTATATGTTGTCGGAGTCGATCAAATTCTTCACTTTCAACAGGTTTTTGAAGTACTAAAAAAAATGGGTTTTGAATGGGCTCAATCGTGTCATCATATTGCGTTTGGTATGTATCGTTTTAAAGATATCGGTCGAATGTCGACTCGCAAAGGCAATGTCGTTTTTATGGAAGATGTGATCGAAAGAGCTATTGGTTTTGTCGAAAAACTAATTGAAGAAAAAAATCCAGAGTTGAAAAATAAAACTGAAGTGGCACAAAAAGTAGGTGTGGGTGCAATTATTTTTAACGACTTGATGAATGATCGTATTAAAAATGTTGATTTTGATTGGGATCGTGTTTTGGACTTTGAGGGGGACAGCGGACCTTATGTGCAATATTGCGTAGTTCGTTGTAAAAGTATTCTAAAGAAATACGAAGAAAAAACAGGCAACACAGTGAGTTTTCAAATGCCCACAGCCCTCTCTTCAGACGAAGAGCGAGCGTTAATGCTTAACTTATTAAATTACGCTGACACGTTAAGCGCCGCTTACAGACAATACAAGCCTAATATTCTTTCTACATATTTACTTGATCTCTGCAAAAGCTTTAATCACTTCTATCATAAACACAAAATTTTATCTGGTGAGAATCAAGACGAGATGTTAAGTCGGCTCGCTTTGGTGCGTATCACCCAGACGTTTCTAGAAAAAGGTCTAGGAGTTCTGGGCATCCAGGCACCCGAACAGATGTGATCTGTCTCATTTTGAGAATAATTATCTTTAAAGACCAATGAATTCCTCTTAAACCCTCAATCCGACTCGTATTTTTTCCGAATATACATAGGAATGAGTGCGAATAACTTCTACGTGTATATTTTGGTATTAACGATGGGTATTATGCAAACCTATTCGTTTTTCAATCGTCACTTCAGTGGAGTGGATGATTTGAAAAGTCGCATTACACGTTTAGAACATCAAATCGAACAAGAAAAAACAAAAACTCAATTAGCTTATTTTCAAGCTGAAACCATTCGTCAAGACGTTGCAAGTCTATTGCCTGGTAAAATTAAATCCAAAACAGACGACTATCAAATTCGCAATTTAGCCAGTGTTTTGCAGATTCAAGATTCTATGAATATTGATTTGAGCAAGTCAGAGCTTAGAAAAGGCAAAGAGTTGTTTTCTAATGGTAAGTTTCAGCAAGCCATCGGTGTGTTTAGAGCCATGATTGAAAAGTATCCTGAATCTCAAAACATTATTGAAGGTTATTTTTTACTTTCAGAGAGTTATTACCAAATTGAAGCTATGGAAGATGCGATTGAAACCATTGATGTGATGATTTCGCTTTTTCCTGAAAGTGAGTTAACTGGGTTTTCACTATTGCGTCTGGCAGGGATTTTTATTGAACGAAAATTACCAGAGGACGCAAAAGAAATTTTACTGACCGTTCAGCATAATTTTAGCTTCAACAGCGAATTGGTCGCGCAATCGGGACAATTGCTTAAGCGAGTTGAATAATGCGAATCCGACGTGTGCTGCAAATTTTATTTTTTCTTCTGACTTCTGTCATTGAAGTTCACGTTCGGGCTGATGACTTAATAAATTTTCCGCAAGTGACAAAGCCAATTGAAATTCCAGATAATTGTCTTCTTGAAAATGCGGTTTGTACCATAAAGACTGTGCCTCGTCATAAGTACGAACTCGATTTGGAGCAAACTAAACTCGTACTTTCTTCAGATACTGTATTCACGCGCCTTTCGGCAACGTCTGGAGCTGTAGTTCAAGGAATTATATTTGTAAAAACAAAGGAAAAATTTGTCTTAGAAACACCTTACGGAAAACTACAGTCTCATGATGGCGAATTTTTAGTTTATCATCAGGCGAAGAATGTTTTAGTTAGAGTGTTAAATGGTGAGGTTGTGATGCAACCTAGAGGTCACGATCAATTTGTGACGGTCTCAGCAGGCTTAGAAAATTGGATCAGCCGTGTTGATGTTTCAGGGCGAGCCACTGTGGGCATTGTTATGGCAGTTAATCCCAAAGCTGTAATTAAAGATCTATCACCTATTTTTCCAGGTACCCGATCTGAGTTTTTAACATTTATGAAAGTCTTGCGTGAGACATGGAGCTCTTCAATTAAGGAGTCTGCTGTCGTATACGAATCCCTCGTAAAAAGAAATATAGCGTCTGAAGAAGACAGACAAAAACAAAAAAAATTAGCTCAAAAAAGATGGCAGCAAGAGCGTGATTCTTTGCGTGCCATCCTCTTAAAACGTACCTTCGAATAGTCTACATAAAGACCTTTTTTTGCTAACCGGCCTAAAAATGTCATCTATTTCTTAACCTAAAGCAAATAAACGTAGTTAAGGCGAAAATGGCCTGGAATAAATCCTGCTAAATAGTGAGGGCACGAAATCTCCCTGTACGTTAAAGGATTTCATAGCTTTAGAACGGTAGAGAATGAAAACGAATAAGTTTACAAATAGTACATATTTGGCAGCTTTAAAACTTCCCAGTTTTTTTGGGATTTTATTAGGGTGTATCGTTCTTTTAAATACTCAGACTGCTTTGGCTCAGTTTGTTCTCTCTAAAGACGATCAAGATTTAATATACAATACACAGCAGATTGAATTTTCTCGCGGGGAAGCGGGAAAGCAAAATATCTTGAGCAAAGCAACCGTATCAGATGCTATGGAGTTAATGTTTTTTACTACGCAAGGTCTTAAAGACTTAGGGTTATCCATTAAGGAGTTTGATAAGGTTATAGCAGAAGCAGTACTTGTTCGAGACTCCTTAACAGGTACAGATGAAGTCGATGAAATGCTTCGTCAAAAGGTGGTATCGACGCTTCGTGATCTTATTGAAGCAAGACGATATGCACTTCTTAAAGGCGAAGCCTGGGTCGGCTTATTAGTCATGGTCGATTCCGCTATGTGGATTCCGCAGTTTGGTTTAAAAGCGGTGTTCTCTGTTTTAGGTAAGTTTTCTGAATACGTAGGTGCTAATAAGGTTGGTGCTTACATTGCAGAGCTAGGATATAAAGCTGTATTAAAAATTTCAAACGCAAAAAAAGCCATTCGTATTCCTTTTACTAAATTAGGAGCGAATATCGGGCTTTACGGTACTCAAAAATGGTTATTACTTAAGAAGAGTTTAGTTGAGGAATATTTAATTCCTATTCGTGCATTTCAAATTATTGAGAACGGGATGAAGCATGGAAAACTTAAAGGAATAGCTAAGCCGATAACTTGGATTTCTTCTAAATGTGGTGGTCTAAGTCCCGAAACTCAGCGGCTTTGGTTGCTCAGTGTCGTCTATAGTTTTCCCATTAACTTTACAACCCAAATTATAAATAGACAGTCAAATTTTCTTCAACAGTTTGATCAAGTTATGAATGACACGTCAATAAGTCTTATTAGTCACTTAACTTTGGGTCGCTGCACTTCTGGGTTAGATAAAGTTTCTAACAATACTTTTGTGGAAAAATGGAAGCAAAGACAAATGTCGAACATCGCCTCAATTGCTTTAGATTCGGGTGTGACGTATGCAAAAATGGCAAATGATGCAAAAGGATTTACGGCTGAAGACTATGAAGTTTTAAAGCGTAGAATGACTGTAAATACGGCGTATACGCTTACTCGTGGAACTTTTGTTGATATATTCAATGGTACGAACGTTGGTGAAATGAATAAGACTTATCAAGACTTAATGAAAGCAGGCAAAACTAATGAGGCGATGAATGTGGCGGCATCCGAGTTTCTCGTTAGATATACCAACTCATTGTTAGCGGGCAGTGTGTACATGTCGGCAAGAGAAGATTATATTCAGGGCGCAAAAACACAACAAAGACTAGCTGCCGAGCGTGATCTGAAGGAATTTCACGCTCTTATACAATCTGTACAGCAGAAAAAATAAAAATTAAAACCGTCAAAAGTACTGTCCAATTTTAAATCATCCATAACATTTTTCGTCTTTAAAGGTTTTGTCGTTATGACAGTTCAAACACATAGAGCCTTGGAACGACTGTAGTTCATTTTCTCTGGCATGTTCTATGCTGTATAAGACACATAAGGACTGAAAAAACTTTGTGCAAAACTTAAAGTGGATTCCTATTTTTATCTTATTGGCAATGAAGTCGTATGCGGCTTCTAATAGCGCTGTATTGCCTAAAGGTATTTGGCACCCGAGCATTCGTTACGGAATTGTCTCTGAGGTTAGCAATCAGTTTGATAACACCGGATCACTCCAATCCATTGGACGACTCAATCAAGCTTTTGATGGTCAAAGTCTAGAAAAGCAGGTCGCGTCTTTTTCAAATCTTACTAAGCTTTTAAAAGAAACATATCCAAACTCAAGATATGCAGAACAACTCTACGTAGGAGCTCTGGAATTTGAAGCACAAGCTGCGGTTCAATATACCGCACCGGTTCTTGCTTATGGTGCATCAAAACGTTTGACGTTGGCAGCTGGTGTACCAATCGTGAGTCTTAAAGGCTCTGTTTCTGCAAGACAAACAGGTGTCAATAATACACGTGCTATTCGTAATCAAATTTCGTCGGACAGTATTCATGAGATCAGTCCTGAATTAAATGACGGATTAACGTCTTTAGAAAATGCAAATCTTGTTAGCGAGTATGAACGTATTCTTGTTGAGAGAGGATATATCGTTCCGCGCAGTGTGAACAGAACTGTAGTCGGGGATGTTCAACTTGCTGGCGTTTATCAATATTGGGAAAACGCACGTTGGACTTTTTCAGAACAAACAATTTTAAATTTACCAACCGGCCCCGAAGATAACCCAGATGATTTCTTGGATATTCCTATCTTTCATCAAACTTATTTGAAATTTGATTTTAAACAAGATTACAGATTAACCTCCGTTTGGAGTGTTGGTACTATCGTAGGCTATACGTGGAAGTTGCCCGATACGGCGCTTAAACGCGTACCTAAAGATGAAGATGACGTATTGCCCGAAGCTGATCGTAAAGAACGTGTAAGTAGAAATTTAGGTGACATTATTTCTGTCGGTGGCACTACAAACTATTGGATATTTAAACCTATTAATTTAGCTGCTGGGTATGACTACTCCTATAAAACTGCAGATACATATTCGGGCTCGAGAGGATATAATTACAGCTTGCTCAGTCGTAACTCGGAATCCGATTGGCACCGCGTATTTGGAACACTGACATACTCAACCGTTGATCTTTATTTTACACATCAAGCGGCAATTCCTTTTATCGTGTCATATACGTATTCGGATATTATTCAGGGAACTAATATAGATCGCCAATTGAATCATGAGTTAAGTTTAAAAATGTTTTTTTAGGAAGCGAATATGCATCGTTTGATTAAAAAGTTAGTAATTCCTTTGATGATTTTTAACCTTTCGTGCGCGAAAAACGTCGAAACGAAAAAATTTGAAGAGGGACCAATTGATTTTAAGCCTACAACCAACGATGTTCAATTAGACCGTGAGAAAATTGCATCTAAAACCGCAAGCGACATTTTTTTGAGACCTGCAGGCAGTTATTATCTTCAATCTAGCGATGAAATCCTGGAGTTTGCGGAAACTCTTTTAGATTTAGCCACTTTCGAAAAGAATGAAACTAAACGAAATGCCTTTTTTAGCTTTTCAGAAAAGACGCGAACTGCTTATTATGCGAATTCCAATAACTATTCAAAATTTAATGAAGGCAATACTCCATATTTAGAATTAGCTCTTGGGCTTTCGTATGATAGCGCGCCAGATGCCAATCTCAAAAATATGATTTTTGAAGGTATGGATCAAGAGGCCAGCAAACTTGCAAAGTCGCTCAGTACTTTGAAGTTAGATCTTGTACCACAAAAAACACTTCCTAATGTGGCTCTAACAATACAAGCCTTTGAAAAATTCCTATTGGAAATTCCTCAAGTTTTGAAGCAAGGCGAGGTGGAGGCCGAAGTCGTAGCGAAAATTGAATCGACATTAAAAGAGCAGTACGTGCCTTTGTTGGTTAAAGTAGAAAAACAATTAAGTACATTAGAAATAAAAAAGCCTGTTGCAACAAATATAGAAATTGTTGAAAACGCTGTAAAAGGATTTTCCCTGTTACCGCCAAGTTTTACTCAGCCAATTTTAGCAAAAATCCTTCCGATAAAAAACTTGGGCACTAAAATTTCTACTACCAAAAGTGCTGATGACTTATTTGATGTCTTTTTTGACCTTTGGAATAATCCTTTGGTTAACCGTGAAGACTTTAAGAAATCAAACGAAGCTTTATATGAATTTTTTAATTCAATGAGTGTTGAGCAGGTCTCGTGGCTTCAGGATTACAATTTATCATTAATTAAAAAAAATAAAACGCTCGAAGACGCTTCTTGGTGGTCTAAGGCTCTTAGTTACGGAGACACTGTTTTGCCGAGTGGCGATAAACTCATGCGTATGTTTTCTAAGCGAACTGTAGACCCGTATGTTCTCACGTCTAAAATGTGGTACGCAAAAAGAATGATTCGTAAAATGGGTGTAGAAAAAATCGTAAATGATCTCCAAGGGAGTTTAAATCAAGCTCTTCTTATAGAATTGGATGGAACTTTGCGTGGTAGTTCGCAAGTTTTGGTTTCAACGATAAGCGAAGAAATACTTAGATCTGTAGGCGACGCCTTTCTAGACGTCAAAAATAACTTACAAAATATTTTGAGAACCGAAGGGGCTTCGGCCTTGAAGAAAATGATGTTCGTTGAAAAACCACAGTTCGTAGCAATTGAAGATGCACGTGTAGCGCTTATGCTCAACAAAAAGCGTAATCTAGTCACAGAAATAAATCGTAATAAAGGCAAGATCAATGTGCCCGCAGATGTCACGTTATCGGGATCCAAAACTTTAGGTCTCGCTTTAAGTTTACAAGCGAAGCGACTTAAGAAAATAGATGCTGACGGTTTAATTCCTAAGAATTCAGTTCGATATTACGAAGAGGTTTTTACGCCAGTAAATAAAATGATGGCCATCGTTGGCTATAAGTATATGGAGAGCACAAAGCCGCGCTTTCCGGGGTTATTTCGTCAAATCAATGGCAGGGCAGGTTCACATGAAATGGACATTTTTAAATATGATCTCGAAACAGATTATTTTAGTATTCCCGAAAGAATTTTGATTCATCATGATTTCACCGTGGACGTTGAAGGCACCCGTAATTTAGGCCAGATGGCGAGCGTTGAAGGCAATGCGGAAGTTGCAAGAGGCGCAGCTAATATGATGTTTTATTTTAGGGATTGGATTGAAAATGGCTATGATGAAGCTATGGGTAAAGAGCAATATCAAGAGACCAAAGTTTTTCCAAAACCTGATTTTTTTGCGCTGAGTTTGGGTTTAGGCAGTGTGCCTTTGCGCAATCTAACTCGTGAAGGATTAATTGGCTACACCTTAGCGGGCAAAAAAAGAGAGTCTACGAGTTTTAACACGCCTCAAGACAATACAACTGAAAGTTGCCCGCCGCCAGAGTCGGGTGATCCTGTGACGGTTGCCGCTTTGACAAGCGTGAGTCCTGGAGGACAAGGTGATTTTGTTAAAACGGCGGATGTTGCACGATTTATTCTTGCCGCCGACACATTCATTGATTCAGTTGAAGGCGTAACAAATTCATCTGCGGGACCTTTGCAATTAACAGAGAATGGGATTCGTACAAATATTAAAGCGATTCGATGTGGTCGCGAAAGCTTGAAGGGACTTATGATGGGACTTGGAAACTTCTTGGTTTCTAAGATGCAGTTGCCTGATGGCGGATTTGTTCATGAGTATTCTTTAGAACAACGTAAGGCAGTTCCCGATATAACCATGAAAATTGTAGCGACAGGTGGAAGCACAGTTAATAGGTACTTAGAAGATCAAATTCTAGCGATTCAAGCCCTTCGAAAAGTTTACGATCGATGGAAAGGTCAAGCATACGCAAATTTAGCCGTAGATGCTTATCACTTTATGAATAAAAATTTATTTGATGTAAACTTAGGTTTTTATAAATCCACTGAGAAAACGGTAATCGATTCGAAAATAGACCTTAGACTAATGTCTATGACCCTTGAGTCACTTAAAATGTTAGAGCCTATCGTACCTAAGGATGATCGAGACCAACTTCAGTTTTTGGAAGAGACATGGTCGCAGAAGCTCCAGGACTTCATATCTTTAGTGCAGTGAACTAAAGTCTTGGGTTATCTTTGGGTGGTCCTGATTCAAGAAATGTAGACTATCTTGCTTCACTATAAACCGTAGTTTGAATTACACTAAAGATCACGAGATCACTGAGGATTTCTGCGCCCGAAGGTCAAGCAAAGGGAGTAGAATTTTTAGACAATTGAATTGGGACTCTAGGAAGGAGATCCAGTATGGTCAGTAGCGTTGATGGCAATAAACAAAATGAAGTCGATTCACGTAATAGAACCGAATCTACGCGACGTGAAGCTGAGCTTAACAAAAAACATGCGGCCGAAGTTGAGCGCATGCAGCAACAAAATTATGAAAAATTAAAAGAGCTACAAAGTACGTATCAAAAACAAATGGATGATCAGCGCGAAGCTTCGCGTGAAGCGATAACATCTCGGGACATAAAATATCAGCAAGAGATGGAAGATTTACGAAGAATGAATCGTGAAAAGATCATGGGGCTAACAGGGAATTACGAAGACCGTTTGCAGCGCACACGTGAAAATAGCAAAATGACAATCGAATCAGAAAAGAAAACTAACGACATTCAAAAAACAGTGATGTCTGAAAATTTAATGGCAGAGCTTAAAAAGAAAGACAAAGAATTCGGTGAGGCCATTGAAAAAACTTACAAAGGGCAAAAGGATGGAATGCTGCGTGAGCGCGAAACACTAAGTGAGAAGCACAATAAAGAGCTCTCATCGCAGAGCCAAGAACGTAATGATACCGTGGAACGTTTGCATGGAGAATTGCGGAACCTTAAGCGCTCAAAAAATAGCCAAGAAAAAGAACTAAAAGATAAGATTTATGATCAATCAAAAAGAATGGAAGATAATTTTGAGTCGACAGTTTCTTCTGAGCGTCGTACGGCGAACGAACAACAAAAGCTTCAACGAAATGCATTTAATAACTCGCTAGATTCGGTCCAAAAAAAATATGGTGAAGCACTTTATGAAGAGAAGCTTAGAACAGATAAAAATTTAGATAACTTACGAGAAACTGTTAACGATCGACAGCAAGGTGAATTCGGAGTTTTGGCGCGCCGGTTACGTGAGTCCAAAGAAGGGGCCGTATTAAAAGCTGCCGAAACAAAAAGGCTTTCGGATCTTGAACGCAAAGATTTAATGGCGGGATTAAAAAATAATTTAGAATCGTCTGAGGAGTCTCGACAAGCGGCCATTAAACAATCCAATTTACAGAATGCTCAAAACATTAAGGATATTATAAAAAAGAATACCGATATCAATCAATCGCGCTTTGCGTATGATCGTGATCAAATTAACACAATGCGAATGCAACATGAGGATGAAGTTTTACAAAAAACGACATTCTTAGAGGCCGAAAACGAACGTCTAAGATCGGCGTCAGAACTGCGAGATAAACAAAGAGCCGATATGTTTGAGCGCGACCGAAAATCTCTTGAGGACTATTACAACAAAAGCTTGATGGGATTAAAAAAAGCTCACGAAGAAAGTCTTAGTGACCAGAGAATGGTTGCCATGAAAGAAAAGTCCCAAGCGACCGAAAAGCTTTCGATTCAAATGAGATCAAACGAAGCTAAATTTGCAGATAAAATGGCAATTGTGTTAAGCAAAAACGAAAAAGACATTCAAGATTTAAAAAACCAGCATACTAAGGATATGGACGTTTTGCGACGTAACTACGAAACAAGAATTGCAAATGAGACAAAACTGTCAACGCAAAATTTAGAAAGTCAAAAACTTAAATATGAAATGCAGCTTTCGACTCAGAAAGAGGCTTATGAAGAGCGACTACGACAAATGCAGCGAAATATGGATCAAGAAAGAATCAACATGTCGAAGGCAAAAACTTAAACTCGTAGACGATGTTTTCTTCTTTATGTTAAGAGATATGGATTATGTTAGCTGAACGCCGAGTTAAAATTGTCGCCACGATTGGTCCTGCAACTTCTAATAAGGATGCACTCCGAGAGCTTCTCTGGGCTGGCGTTAATGTGTTTAGATTAAATTTTAGTCATGGCACACATGAAGACCATTTGAAAAACATAAAATTCATTCGCGAACTATCTCAAGAGCTTGAAGCCCCGAGCGCAATATTGCAGGATTTGCAAGGGCCTAAAATTCGCGTTGGAAAAATGGAAAATGGGAGAATGTTGCTTACCGAAGGCGCGAAAGTAAAAATTTCGACGCGCTTTACTCTCGGTAAAGGTGACGAGATTCCAACGGATTTTGTTCCTATGGCCACTGCAGTGAGTAAAGGTGGAAAGATTTTATTAGATGATGGTCTTATTGAGTTACGCGTAGATGACGTTAAAGATGACGTTGTTGAAGCTACTGTCATTTATGGTGGTGATTTAAAAGATCGTAAAGGTATGAATCTTCCAGGAGCGAACCTTCCCATCGAATGTTTAACTGAAAAAGATTTAAAAGACTTAGATTTTGGGCTTTCGCAGAACATAGATTACGTAGCTTTAAGTTTTGTGCGGCAGGCAGGCGATATTCGCCAATTGCGTGAGATTATCCAAAGTAAGAATCCCAATGTGCGTATTGTTGCTAAGATTGAAATGCTCGAAGCAATACAAAATCTCGAAGATATTATACATCTCAGCGACGCCGTCATGGTTGCGCGAGGAGATTTAGCCGTCGAAGTGGGGCAGAGCCAGTTGGCGGGATTGCAAAAGGATATTATAAAAATGTCCAACCGCCTTGGAAAACCTGTGATTACGGCTACGCAGATGCTTGATAGTATGGTCGATAATCCTCGACCTACGCGTGCAGAAGTGACAGATATTGCCAACGCCGTTTTAGATGGTTCGGACGCGCTGATGCTTTCAGCCGAAACGGCCAGTGGTAAGTATCCGGCTAAATGTGTGCAAGTCATGGATGATGTTATTCGAGAGGCCGAAAAAAGCGGAAAATACTATTATGCTATTTCTTTAGAAGATGAATTTTCGAGTGTTGCGGAATCCATTGCGGCGAGCGCATGTTTGTCTGCTAAAAAACTACATGCGAGTGCGATTGTTTGCTTAACAACCTCTGGAAAAACAGCGAGATTGATATCGGCGTTTAGGCCCAAAGCTCAAATTATAGCGGTGACACATCTTGCCTCGACTTTGAACCGATTAGAAATGGTGTGGGGAATTCAAACATTACGCATTGAACCCTATGATTCTTCTGATCAAGCGATGGAGTACATCGAGAAGCTTTTAA
The DNA here is from genome assembly GCA_021731045.1 of Bdellovibrionales bacterium. Lineage (GTDB taxonomy): Bacteria > Bdellovibrionota > Bdellovibrionia > Bdellovibrionales > JAKFYE01 > JAKFYE01. The sequence continues at coordinate 78,147 of JAKFYE010000025.1, forward strand.
TTGAACTAGGGTTAGTAAAGACGGGTGATAAAGTGATTTTAACTATGGGGTTACCTGTGTTGGAGCGTGGAACAACGAACTCATTAAGAGTTTATCGCATTCATGGTGAGAATATTTCTAAAAAGAAAGATATTGAATTGCCGCTTCGCTATCGCGGTAAATAATTATTTGTTACTATCTTCGATAGCGTAGACAATTTCCCAACATTTTTGAAGTTGTTCTACGGTCTTAGGATCAAAAGCAAGAGCTAGGCTTGTGGCTTCAGATATTTTATCTCCGGATATTTTTTTTGCGATAATACCTTCCCAGTCATTTACGGTCAGTACGTATCCTAGGTCTTTCATAGATTCATTTTGAATATTAGTGATATTAATTTTAACTAGGCCTTTAGCATCTGGTGTTTCTTTAGCACCATAAAAAATCATGGCTTTGATATTACGAAGATCTTTGCGGTCGACTGTGATGCGTTTTCCTTCTTCGGTAAATAGATATTTATTGTAGTAATCTACAAACGCGCTTAACTCTTCGAGACGTTTAAATAAAACTTGTTTTTTTCCTTCACCAAGATCTTGAACTTCAAGAATCCCTAGGCCTTGCATAATGGCCATCATTTTGTCCATTTTGTTTGTAGGCTCTTGAAATATTTGAATCGTGTATTCGCGTATTTTATAATAATTAATTAAAAGTCCTTCGGGTCTTTGCTCTCCGTATTTTGATCCTACTAAAGCTAAGATCGCACAAAGTTTAGTGATACGATAAGGAGTAAATTCTCCTTCGTCACCGGACTTAGAGCTTTCGAGATTTTTAATTCGAGCATTGGCATCTCGAAGGTGATCATTGATAGTTTTAATCATGGCCTTTAACCACTCAGGTATCGTTTTGAATTGGGAGCTTAAGGCTGCGAACGGTAGGCATACCACTGTGGCGTCGGTTTTTGCTTTTGCACTGGCACTTCTTGGTTTGTTATCAAAAAACGCCATTTCTCCAAACATTGAGCCTGTTTTTAGAGACGCTAATTCAATTTCAGAATTACCTTTAGCTTTAGTGATAACAACAGTACCTGATTTAAGTACATAGCAAGCGTCTGAAGGGTCGCCTTCACGAAATATGTATTGCCCGGCGGTGAGTTGTCGTGGTCCTGATACTACGCTCATAAGCTCCGTTTACAAAAAGTGTATGCAGAGCTTTTTTCGGAGTAATTTTAAGGAAAGTTAATGGCTTACACAGTGGCGCTGATAACCTAGACATTTTAGTTTAATAGAGAGGATCGAAATTAAAAAACATAAAACCAAAGGCTAGTTAAAGCGCATAGGTTTTACGTCGGATGCGATTGTAAGCCTAGCTTCGGTAGACTTTTTTACCAGCTCTGGACTTAGATCGGGAGCAAACTCTCGAAGAATGAGCCCCTCTTTTGTTACGTCAATAACGGCAAAGTCAGAAACTATTTTGCTCACGCAACGTAAGCCTGTAAGGGGGAGAGAACACGTCTTGAGCACTTTGCTTTGTCCTGACTTATCTATGTGTTGCATAGCTACGACGACCCGACGAGCCCCCGCAACGAGATCCATCGCGCCGCCCATGCCTTTGACCATCTTTCCGGGAACCATCCAATTTGCAATTGAGCCGTCTTCGTCGACTTCCATGGCACCAAGAACGGTGAGATCAATATGACCACCACGGATCATTGCGAAGCTATCGGCAGAAGAAAAAAACGAAGCCCCTTTGACCGCTGTGACGGTTTGTTTACCAGCATTGATGAGGTCCGCATCAATCTCATTTTCTCGAGGAAAAGGCCCCATGCCGAGTAATCCATTTTCACTTTGAAACATGACGCTCATGTTTTTAGGAATATGGTTGGCCACCAAAGTGGGAATGCCAATTCCTAAGTTTACAGTAAACCCATCTTCAACTTCTTGGGCGATTCTTTGAGCGATTTGGTCTCGAGTCAGGGGCATAGAAACTCCTTATTGCGTGATGGTGCGGTTCTCGATACGTTTTTCAAGTTTTGGAGCTTTGAAGATTCTCTGGATGTAAACTCCTGGGGTATGAATTTGATCAGGATCTAATTCGCCAAGCGCTACAATTTCTTCAACTTCAGCCACAGTAATTTTTCCAGCCGTTGCCATGACGGGGTTAAAATTGCGAGCCGTTTTTCGAAAGATTAAATTTCCAAAGGAATCGGCTTTCCAAGCTCTCACGAATGCAAAGTCACCAGTAATAGCGCGCTCTAAAACATAGTCCCGGCCATCAAAATTTTTGATATCTTTGCCTTCAGCGACTTTTGTTCCGACACCGGTGGGGGTATAAAATGCGGGAATTCCAGCACCTCCAGCGCGCACTCTTTCGGCTAAAGTTCCTTGGGGACAGAATTCAACTTCGAGCTTTCCAGATAAGTAGAGACTCTCAAATAATTTGTTTTCACCGACATAACTTGAAATCATTTTTTTAATCTGATTATTTTGTAAGAGTAAACCCAAGCCAAAGTCGTCTACGCCCGCATTGTTAGAAACACACGTAAGGCCTTTAACGCCGGCTTGGCGTATCGCCGCGATAGAGTTTTCGGCAATTCCGCACAGCCCAAATCCGCCAAATAATAAAGTCATATTATCCGCAAGGCCTTGAAGAGCTTCTTTAGCGCCCGGATAAATTTTTGAACTCATATTAAACTCTCTCGACAATGAGGGCCGCACCTTCGCCACCACCAATACATAAAGTGGCAAGGCCTCGTTTAAGACCGTGCTTTTCTAATGCATGTAGAAGTGTAGTTAAAATTCGCGCACCGCTCGCCCCGATAGGGTGACCAATTGCGATAGCCCCACCATGAATATTCACGCGTGCGGCATCCAATTTTAAATCGTAAATTGCAGCCATTGTCACGTTGGCAAACGCTTCGTTGATTTCCCACAAATCGATATCTTGAGATGTAAGGCCTGCTCGAGTGAGTGCTTTTTTGATGGCGCCAACGGGAGCCGTTGTGAACAATTTTGGATCTTGAGCAAAACTTGCATGCGAAATAATTTTTGCTATTGGCTTAAGGTTTTTACTTTTTGCATAGTCTTGGCTGGATAAAACAAGCGCGGCTCCACCGTCGTTAATTTTACTCGCATTGGCCGCGGTGATCGTTCCGTCTTTTTCAAATGCGGATCGAAGCCCGGCAATTTTATCAAACCGGGCTTTGCCGGGCTCTTCATCCTTATCGACCAGAGTTTTTTCTTTAGAGCCGGGAATTTCAACCGGAACAATTTCTTTTACAAAGAGACCTTCTTGAATAGATTTTTGCGCGCGTTTATACGACTCGATAGCAAATTCATCTTGAGCTTCACGAGTGAATTTATACTCTTTAGCGCAAAGTTCTGCACAATTACCCATGTGTATATTATTGTAAGGATCCCAAAGGCCATCTTTAATCATAGAGTCGATGAGTTCCCCATGCCCCATTCGAAATCCAGTACGCGCCTTTTCTAAAACATAGGGTGCGGTCGACATAGATTCCTGCCCCCCGGCAACGATAAGATTTGCGTATCCTAAAGCGATTTCGTTCGCTCCTAAAATAACGGCTTTCAAACCTGAGCCACAGACTTTATTAATCGTTAAACATTCAACAGATTGAAGAAGCCCGGCATAAATAGCGGCTTGTCGTGCGGGCGCTTGTCCTACACCGGCAGTTAAAACTTCGCCCATAATACATTCGTTAATATCATTTTTATCGATTCCGGCACGTTCAACCGCGGCTTTGATTGCGGTTGCTCCTAACTTAGGTGCAGAAACCGAACCCAAGACTCCTTGAAAAGAGCCAACCGGAGTACGGGCGGCTGAGAGAATAACCGTTGTTTGAGACATAAAAACTCCTTTGAGAGTTGTATGAGATTTTCTCTACGAGAGGGGTTTGTCAATAGACGGTGCGGGTTTCGACTTGACTAAATGCTTGCACTCGCGCAATTTGACCTCCTATGGCAAAAAAGAAGAAGAAAACAGTCGCAAAACCCGCTTCAAAAAAAATCTCTAAACCTGCTAAACTACCCAAGAAAGCAGCAAAACCACCTAAGGCCGCAAAGCCTCCTAAAGTGGCAAGCAAATTAGCAGCGAAACCTAAATTGAACGGGGTTAAAGAGGCCGGCAAATCTCCTAAAAAAGATGAGAAAATCAAAAACGGTAAAGCCGAACTCAAAAAAACTTTAGTCGCTAAAACTCCCGTTGAAAAAGCGGGTCCAAAATCTTCGGTAAAAGATCTTGCAGCTAAAGCGATGGTGGGTAAAGCGTCTTCTAAAGGGGCCGAAAAAGCTAAAAAAACAGATAAAGAACGCGAAGCTGAAGAGTTTGAAGATGAGTTTGAAGAAGAGGTGATCTCTTACGGAGACGCCATTCGTCTGACCGCTCAAGATTTAGAAGATCCTGAAGAATTGGTTTTAACTGATGCCGAAGGTCGTCGTTATTGCAAAGTTAAAGATTGTGACCAGCTTTCGATTGTAGAAGGATTCTGTCGCCTTCATTATCTTTCTCTTTGGAAGAAAATCCAAATCCGCAAAAAGATTCTCACCGACGGTAAACTTGAAAAATATATTGAAGAATTGACGTCGCGATATCCTGATAAATATATCGAAATGATCCGACGTGATTTAAAAACCGAAAAAGACTTTCTTTCGGTCATTCAAGAACTTGAAATCGATGATTCAACAGATGGTGAGTTTGAAGAGGATAGTTCTTTTGTCGAAGAGATTCGCGGTATTAGCACAAACCGTCGTGGTGATGGCGAAAGCTCGGGCGGCGACGAATTCTAAAGGCTGGATTAAGCAGCTCAAATAAGATTAATGCTTAATATTTCGTAGCTTGGCGAAGAGTTCATCGACGAACTCTTCATCAATGCCTCCGACTTTCTCTTGCTCTGAGATAAATTCAGAACCTAAAAGCGCGTCGGCTTGAGATTCGAGATCGCTATTGACCGTTGAAACCTGAGACCACACGCTGTGCGTCCCAAATTCATAAACCGTCCATTTTTGAGGAAACTCAATATCGCCATCGGCTTCGACGTAATCGAACATCATGGCTTGAATCGCGTCGATCGCGACGTAGATTTTCTCCATGACATCATCTGTATTCTCGCGAGTGTAATCGAGTGAAACTTCAAAATTAAACTGTCGAAGCGAGCCGGGCTCTTTGAACCCAATTCTTAAAATTAACTCGTCTAAATAAATAACCCCTTCAGCCGTAACGAGTTTTGATTTTAAATATTCAGAAAAAGTTTCTGCAAAGCTTTCTGAAATTAGTTTGAGAGAATCTGGCGGAAGGGATGTGCGATTCTTAGTTACACTTGAAGACAATCGTGGCGTCATTTGAGCTCCTATAACGCTTGGCAAAATTAAATCCTGCTGAGTTAAGTTTGACACGGTTTGACTCTGTAGGATTGTGGCCTTATACCTGGTCAATTCAAATATCGCAAGGTGGTTCGAAGTAGTGGAAACAGTTGAAGTTTTAGGATCGCAAATCACAGACAATCCTCATTCCTGGGCCCAAAATATTGGTTTTGGCCGAGGGGTTTACATTTCTACGTACGGATGTCAGATGAATGTGAATGACTCCGAAAGAATGTACGCACTTTTAGAGATGGCAAATTACGTTCCGGTGGCGACTCCCGAAGAAGCTTCACTCATTATTATCAATTCTTGTAGTGTGCGCGAAAAACCTGTTCACAAGGTACACTCAGAGGCCGGGACATTTCGCAAACTGAAAGCAAAAAATCCGGAGCTTAAAATTGGAGTTGGTGGATGTGTTGGCCAACAAGAAAAAGATAAGCTTCTTAAAGACGTTGAAGTTCTAGATTTTGTTTTTGGACCCGACAATATCGACGCTCTACCAAGTATTGTAAGTGAAGTTGTTAATAAAAATGAAAAGGTCACGTTTACTAAATTTCAACACTCAAAGCCTTATCAAATCGAAACTTTAGTTCGAAACCCTGGTGTTGCGACATTCGTAAATATCACCAAAGGTTGTGATAATTTCTGTACGTTTTGCGTCGTCCCTTTTACTCGCGGTCGTCTGCGCAGTCGTCCTTTAAAAGACATTGTGAACGATGTTAAAGTGCTGACTCAAAAAGGCGTTAAAGAAGTCACTTTGCTTGGGCAAAACGTAAATTCTTACATGAGTGATGACGGTACAAACTTTGCGCAATTGATGAGAATTTTAGCTGAAGACACAGATTTATTACGTATACGCTATACGACCAGCCACCCCAAAGATTTTACTCAAGAGCTCGTAGATGTTTCAGCAAAATATCGAACTAAAATTTGTGATTATGTGCATTTACCAGTGCAGTCTGGAAGCACAAAAGTTTTGCGAGAGATGAACCGTGTTTACACAAAAGAAGAATATCTGGATAAAGTTCGCATGATTGAAGAAGGCATTCCGGGAGTGTCGCTTTCGACTGATATTATCGTGGGTTTTCCAGGTGAAACTGAAGACGATTTTTTAGAAACCATGGATATGATCGAAAAAGTTCCTTACGAATCCATTTATGCGTTTAATTATTCTCCACGTCCATTTACCAAAGCCGCTAAATTTCAAAATCATGTTCCTGCAGATGTGTCTTCTGACCGTTTGACACGCTTGCTTAAAAGGCATCGTGAAATTACATTTTCTCTCGCTAAGAAGTATGAAGAGCAGACGCTTCAGGTTTTAGTTGAAGAGGCAGATAAAAATAAAGCAGGCTTGATGATGGGACGTTCGACGCAGAACAAGGTCGTTCATTTTGAAGGTTCAAAAGACTTGATTGGTCGTATTGTTAATGTTCGAATTAACAAAGCTTTTCCTCAGACGTTCTGGGGTGCTTTAGTATAGGTGTTTCTCATACAATGAAGAAAAAAAAAGAACCTCGCCTGGTTGAACTTGAAGTTTATGGACTTGTTGTCGGACCTCATCAGGGGCGTCCATTGCTTTTAATGAAAGACAAAACAGGAAGTAACATTTTGCCTGTAGGTTTAAATGAACTTGAGGCTCAAATATTAGCATTTGGCAGCGACCGCCAAGATGGCCCTCATGGGATATCTCTCTCATTGCAAAAGACAATTGGTGTTAAAATTGAGAAAGCTCTTTTTACTGAGGTTCGTGGTCAGCGCCAAGTGATGAATCTTTTCTTTACATCTGAATCGTCTGAGAAGGCAGCGGTGGTTGAATGCTTTGCAGAAAGCAGTATGTCGTTTTGCTTGGGCTCTAAAGCACCGATATTTGCCTCTGAGACATTTATTGACCAATGCCGTCGAACACCACTTGATTTTCATCTGACTCAATCGGCCACTTTTGGTCGTGACAAGGTCCCACCAAACTTGGTTCAATAACGCCTATGCATAGGCTTATAGAGTGCCGGGGTTTTTCTCCAAAAATAGCTAAAAATGTATTCATAGCTCCGAACGTTAATATCATTGGCGATGTTGAAATCGCAGAGCAGTGTTCAATTTGGTTTAACGTGACGATTCGGGGAGATGTTTTTCCCATTCGTATTGGTCGAGAAACCAACATTCAAGACGGAACCGTGATTCACGGAACGTATCAAAAATGTGGAACGACAATTGGACAACGGGTGAGTGTCGGGCATGGTGTGATATTGCACGGGTGTGAAATTGGTGATGAAGTTTTAATTGGTATGGGATCCATCATAATGGATAAAAGTAAAATTCCCTCACACAGTGTTGTCGGTGCAGGATCTCTCGTCACAGAAGAGAGTACATTTGAATCGGGTTGGTTGATATTGGGTCGCCCTGCAAAAGCCGTTCGAAGATTAACGGATGACGAATTAAAATTTTTAGGAAAGTCCGCAGACAATTATAAACTTTATCAGACTTGGTATAATCCTACGAGTTGGGAGACGTAATGGAAGATGTAAGAATGGCATTAACTTTTGATGACATACTTTTAGTGCCGCAATATTCCGAGATTATTCCCTCTGAGGTTGTTGCCGAAACAGAATTTGCTAAGGGTGTTGTTTTAAGAACGCCGATTATTTCTTCGGCGATGGACACCGTGACCGAACACCGGGTGGCACGAGTGATGGCACAAAACGGCGGTGTGGGAATCATTCATAAAAATTTGACGATCGAAGAGCAGGCGTTAGAAGTTGAACGTGTAAAAAAATATGAAAGCGGCATGATTACAGAGCCGGTCACATTGGGTCCAGACGAGTCGGTAGAAACTGCATTACAGCTGATGAAAAAATATTCGATTAGTGGTGTGCCCATCACGGTCAGCGGAAAGTTAGTAGGTATTTTGACGAATCGTGATTTACGATTTGAAACGAACACTCATCAACCAATTAAAAACATCATGACGAGCGAAGGATTAGTGACCGCGCAGGTCGGTACGACTCTCGAGCAAGCCAAACAAATTTTACAAAAACATCGCATTGAAAAATTGCCTGTGGTTGATGCCAGCGGAAAACTTAAAGGCTTAATTACGATTAAAGACATTGAGAAATCAAAAGCGTTTCCTCACGCGACAAAAGATTCGCGGGGACGACTTCTTGTCGGAGCGGCTTTGGGTGTTGATAAGACCGCCCATGAAAGAGCAGAAGCTCTGGTTGCGAGTGGTGTGGATATTTTAGTTGTAGATACGGCTCACGGGCATTCGCGCAATGTTTTAGAGTTAACAAAATATTGTTCTCAAAAATTTAAAGACCAAATTATTGTAGGTGGAAATGTTGTAACCGCCTCGGCGACAGAAGCTCTCATTCAAAATGGGGCAGATGTGGTGAAGGTCGGAGTAGGGCCAGGTAGTATTTGTACCACCCGTGTTGTGGCTGGTGTTGGCGTTCCGCAAATTACGGCGGTTATGGATTGTGCCAAGGCTGCACGCAAATTAGGTAAGACGATTATTGCGGATGGCGGAATTAAATATTCTGGTGACATCACAAAGGCTCTGGCTCTAGGCGCGAATACGGTGATGATCGGAAATCTTCTTGCGGGCTCGGACGAAGCACCAGGTGAAACGATTTTATATCAAGGTCGTACGTATAAAGTGTACCGCGGTATGGGATCTCTCGGTGCAATGTCTCGCGGATCAAAAGATCGCTATTTTCAAGCCGACGTTAGCGATATGGATAAATTGGTGCCGGAAGGAATTGAAGGTAAGGTTCCTTACAAAGGTTCTGTTAGCGGAATTATTCATCAACTTTTGGGTGGCGTGCGATCGGGTATGGGTTATGTCGGAGCACGGAATATTAAAGAACTTCAAGCTAAGGCGGTTTTCGTTCGCGTGAGTCCACAGGGACTTCGCGAGTCTCATGTTCATGACGTGAGTATTACGAAAGAAGCCCCGAATTACAGGTTGGAGTAGTATGGCTCACGGAATCGCGGTTTTAGATTTTGGTTCACAAGTCACGCAATTAATTGCGCGCCGTTTTCGCGAGATGGGCGTGTATTCGGAAATTTTTCCTTACGATGTTAGCCTTGAGCGATTGAAAGAATCCCAGCCTAAAGGAATCGTGCTCAGTGGTGGACCAAGTTCCGTTTACGATAAAGACAGTCCCAAAAGAGATGTGCAAGAGTTGATCAATCTCGCTCCGGTATTGGGAATTTGCTACGGCATGCAGTTACTGGCGTATGATTTAGGAGGTGTCGTTGAAAGTTCTCCGGTTCGTGAGTACGGACACTCATTAATTCGCTGGAGCCATAATATGGGAGACGTGCCGCGAGATCAGCAGGTTTGGATGAGTCACGGTGATATCGTGAAAGTTCCACCGATGGGATTTCAGGTTGCAGCGCTTTCTGAACGAGGACTTTCTGCTGCATTAAAATCAGATCGGGCTTGGGCAGTACAATTTCATCCTGAAGTTTCGCACACCGAGAACGGCAAAGAGCTCTTACATGCGTTTGCGTTTGACCTTTGTCAGGCAAAACAAACGTGGTCGATGAAGAGCATGGTCCCTCATATTCTCGAAAATATAAAAAATAAAATTCCTGCAAATGAAAAAGTGTTGTGCGCTTTAAGCGGGGGTGTGGACTCTACGGTGGTAGGAACGCTTTTGACCAAGGCTCTCGGAAAAGATCGCGTACACTGTGTTTTCGTTAATAATGGTTTACTTAGAAAAAATGAATTCGCGCAAGTCCTAGATATTTATAAGCGACTTGATCTCAATGTTCATGGCGTAGATGCAGAAGAACTTTTTCTTTCAAAACTAAATGGGGTGAGTGATCCTGAGAAAAAACGAAAAATTATTGGCCATGCTTTTTTAGAAGTTTTTGAAAAATCAATTCAAGATATTGAAAAGAAAGATCGGGTAGAAGGACTAAAATGGTTGGCTCAGGGAACGCTTTATCCTGATGTTATCGAAAGTCTAAATTTGCGAGGCAGCTCGGTGACGATTAAAACTCACCACAATGTGGGCGGACTGCCTGAAAAAATGAACCTTAAACTTGTCGAACCTTTGCGCGAATTTTTTAAAGACGAAGTGCGTGCGATTGGTCGCGAGATCGGTATTCCTGAAGATATACTGTGGCGCCATCCGTTTCCGGGGCCAGGTCTTGCGATTCGCGTGCTTGGTGAAGTCAATAAAGAGAATGTTGAAATTGTTCGCAAAGCCGATGGGATTTTTATAGAAGAGCTTAAGCTCCGTGGTTTGTATGGTAAAATTTGGCAAGCGTTCTGTGTGTTGTTGCCAGTGCGAACTGTCGGTGTACAAGGCGACTCACGAACGTACGAACGTTCACTCGCCCTGCGCGCCATTACGAGTCAAGACGGTATGACCGCAGACTGGTATGAGTTTTCACCTGACTTTTTAAGAAGTATTTCTAATCGCATTACAAATGAAGTTCGAGAGATTAATCGCGTTGTGTACGATATCACGAGCAAGCCACCCGGCACGATTGAGTGGGAATAGATATGAGCAGCGAATCTTTTGTTCACCTTCATGTCCACACTCAGTACTCATTACTTGAGGCGGCTTGTAAAATTAAAGATATCGCAAAAAAAGCTAAAGCGATGGGCATGCCGGCGGTGGCGATTACAGATAATGGGAATATGTTTGGGGCCGTTGAATTTTATTTTGCCTGTAAAGATGAAGGCGTAAAACCAATTATAGGGTTAGATGTATACCTGGCTCCTAAGAGTCGTCTCAGTAAAGGTGAAGATCGCGAAGCCTCCAATCTTCCGAATCGTCGATTGGTGTTACTTGCAAAAACATTTAAGGGTTACCAAAATCTGTGTCAACTTTCGAGCCGTGGGTATCAAGAGGGGTTTTATTATAAACCGCGAATCGATTATGAAGTTTTAAAAGAGTATTCCTCCGATTTAATTTGTTTAACCGGTGGTTTGCGCGGGGAAGTACCATTTCATTTTTTGGAATTCGGAGAGGCTCGCGCGTTAGAAAAAATACGAGAGCTCAAAGCTATTTTTGGCGAGAACTTGTACTTAGAAATGAACCGTACCGGCGTTAACGAATGGGAAAAAGTAAATACCTTTTTAGCAAAAGCTTCAGTTCAAGAAGGTGTTCCCTTAGTCGCCACGAATGATGTGCATTATCTCACGCGCGACGATTCGTTTGCACAAGAGGTTTTAGTTTGCATCGGTACAAACAAAACCCTTCAAGATGAATCGCGATTTAAATTAGGTAGCCAGGAGTTTTGGTTTAAAGGCCCGGATCAAATGCGCGAGCTCTTTAAGCAATTTCCAGAAGCGATCGAAAACACTTTGAAAATTGCCGAGCAATGTAACATTTCTTTCAAACTGAAAGATGAAAATGGCCGACAGATTTATCACCTTCCAACATATCCGACGAACGAAGGACGCCCCTTAAATGAAGAGATAAAAGCTTTATCGTTAAAGGGACTTGAAGAGCGTTTTATAGAAAGTGAAAGTCGAGGCGAGCCGGTCGCTTTAGAAAAGCGTCCCGAATATTACACCCGTTTAAATTTTGAATTGTCTGTTATCAATTCGATGGGCTTCAATGGATATTTTTTAATCGTTCAAGACTTTATCAGTTGGGCCAAGCAACATGGCATTCCGGTGGGCCCAGGTCGGGGGTCAGGAGCAGGAAGCTTAGTCGCCTACTCGTTGAAGATTACGGATCTTGATCCGATGAATTACAATTTAATTTTTGAGCGGTTTTTAAATCCAGAGCGTATTTCGATGCCTGATTTTGACGTCGACTTTTGCCAGGACCGCCGCCAAGAAGTCATTCGCTATGTGACCGAAAAGTATGGGTCAGCCACGGTTTCACAAATTATCACATTTGGAAAGCTTCAAGCTAAAGCAGCGCTTCGCGATGTCGGCCGCGTAATGGGAATGACATTTCAAGAAGTCGATGTAATCTCGAAACTGATTCCTGAAAAATTAGGTATTAATTTAGACGAGGCCATTGAGGCAGAGCCGCGTTTACGTGAACTGATGGAAAACGAGCCGCGTATCGCGACGCTGATGGATTTAGCTCGAAGAATCGAGGGGCTCACACGTCATGCGAGTATTCATGCCGCAGGCGTAGTCATTTCGGATAAGCCACTTGTCGAACATGCACCTTTGTATAAGGGCGCCGATGGAGAAAATGTCATCCAGTACGACATGAAAATGGCAGAAAAAATCGGTTTAATTAAATTCGACTTTTTAGGTCTTAAAACACTAACGCTGATTAATGACGCGTTTAAATTGATTAAAAAAAATCGAAACAAAACGTTTACCGTTTCAGATATTTCTTTGAACGATAAAGGTATTTACGAAATCATGAGTCGTGGAAACACTGCCGGCATATTTCAATTTGAAGGTGACGGCATCAGTGACCTTATCAAAAAAGTAAAACCCAATTGCTTTGAAGATATAACGGCCATCAACGCACTTTATCGTCCTGGTCCAATGCAAATGTTGGATGAGTACATTGGGCGTAAACACGGAAAGATTAAACTTTCGTATTTGTTTCCTGAGTTAGAAGACATTCTCAAAGAGACTTACGGGATTATTGTTTATCAAGAGCAGGTGCAGCTCATCGCGGCTCGGATCGCAAATTATTCTTTGGGTGAAGCCGACATGCTTCGTCGTGCAATGGGAAAAAAGATTGCCTCAGAAATGTCGGCCCAGAAATCCCGTTTTATGGAAGGGGCGGTTAAAAACGGATTTGATCAAAAAAAATCTGAAGAGCTTTTTGACTTAATGGCCAAGTTTGCCGAATACGGATTTAATAAATCCCACGCCGCCGCCTACTGCGTCGTCGCCGCCCAAACCGCCTGGCTAAAAATGTATTACCCCGTCGAGTTTTACGCCTCGTTGATGTCTACCGAATTATCTGACACAGATAAGGTCGTTAAATACATTAAAGATGCGCATAAACAGGGCGTAACGGTTCGTCCTCCACATATTAATTTTTCTGATTTTAAATTTAGCGTAAATGAAGAAACCGTATTTTTTGGTTTAGGTGCCATTAAAGGCGTTGGAGAGTCTGCGGTTGAAGCCATTCTTGAGGCCCGCGCAAAAAAAGCGAATCAGAAATTTGAATCGTTAGAAGACTTTTTTAATACGGTCGATCTTAAACGTATAAATAAAAAAGTTATTGAAAGTTTAATTAAAGCTGGGGCCTTTGATGATTTTGGCTATCACCGGGCGCAGTTGATGGCGAGTTACACGCAATTTGTCGAAGTCGCTGAAAAAATGCGTAAAGATCATGAGAGCGGGCAGGGAAGTCTCTTTGATTTGGATTCCGATCAAGAAAAAGTGTCCGTGCAAGTGGCAAAAGTAGAGCCTTGGTCTAAGAATGCATCGCTCGCTTATGAAAAAGAAGTTTTAGGATTCTTTTTAAGTGATCATCCTTTAAGTGGTTTGGAGTCCGTACTCAAAGTTTGGACGACTGGTACAATTATAAATTTAAAAGATTTTCCTCGAAAACATAAAATTACGTTGGGAGGAATCCTTACAAGTAAGCGCGAGATGATTACAAAAAAAGGAACGCGCATGGCATTTGCGCAAATTGAAGATTTATCTGGAGCCATTGAGGCCGTAATATTTCCAGACACGTTTGCAAAAATTGAATCACTGCTGATTATGGACGAACCGCTACTGATTGAAGGATTACTTGAGAAAGAAGAAGACAGAAATAAAATTTTAGTCGAAAAAGTTACACCGCTAAAGGACAAGACAAGTGCTATTACTAAAATGAGAATTACAATTGATGAGAGTCTAGGCGAACGTTTAGCTGAACTTCGAGAGGTTATAAGAAGTCACCCGGGTAAAACGGCGCTTGCGTTTGAACTTTGGTTAACAGAATTACATCATACAGTTGCGCTCGAAGTTTTGGAGCCCGAAGGGCTCATGGCGAGCTCACATTTTTTTGAAGATTTGCAGTCCCGTTTTGGGCGTACTGATTTTATCAGCTTAGATTCTTGAGGTAGATATGAAGGTATATATTGTCGGTTTATTTTTAGTTTTATTGCCGTTTCTAGGTTTCGCGCAAGACACCTTGACTGAGTACACAGAAGAAGGTCGGTCAGAGTCTACAGACAGCGTTCAGCAACGTCAGGATATTATTCAAGACGCGACCGAAAAAGTTTCGAATAGACTCATTCGGGAATTAATCGGAGATGCTAGGTTTGACCGTCAGATTAATACAATTAAAACAAAGATCATCGGACAATCTGACAAATATATTCCATTTATTAAAACTGGCGAGCCGCGTACCGATTCCAATCGCACTCGTATGAATGTCACATTAAAAGTGTCACAAAAAAGTTTGGTTTCGTTGTTACAGCAGTCAGGCTTAATGAGCACCCAAGAGGGGAGTCCTTCTCTTCTGCCGGCGGTGACGTTTACCGATCTTGTGAATCATAAAAGTTTAAGTTGGTGGATTAATATTGGAAGCTCTGATGATGCGGGGGCTTTTTTAAAAACCCAAGAGCGCGTGTTTTTTGAATCTCTAAAAACCAATTTTTTGAAATTTGGATTTCAAGTTCAAGATCCACTAAAGGCCCAAGCTAAGAAAACTCTACCGCCCAACTTACAAGTCGAGGGGCTTCGAACTCAAGATTATCTCATGATGGGTGAGTTGTTGAAATCACAACTTGTATTAAAGGGTGACGTGAAAATCGAGAGTGGAAAAGTGTCACAGTCTTATAAAATTTTGACCCGTTTTACCGTACTTCATTCGGGTAATGGCCGAGTCGTTGCTGACAGTTTGAGAAACGTAGAGACTGATAGCGGTCCGTTTGCGATTGTCGTTCCTAAAAAAATGGCGATGCTTTTTGAAGACATTAATCAAGATTTGGCGACCCAGTTTAATGAAGCCTGGACGCGAGGCACGCTCGGGGCAAACTTAATAAGACTCGTAATAAAAGGTGTTTTTGATTATAAGAATCTGGAATCTGTAAAAGAAGATATTAAAACGCAGGTTCGAGCCGTGCATTCACTTTCTGAAAGACTGTTTGTTGGTAACCAAATCGAATTTGACGTCGATATTGAGGGCGGCATCGAAGCGCTTTCTAAATCTTTGGGACAAGTGAAGTGGCGAACGATTCAATTGCGGGTGGATTCTGTAGATGCCAACCGTATTGTACTTAAATAAATAGCCTGCGAGTTCTAGTCTTAAGTCAGGTTGGATCATTTTATTAAAAATGCTAAATTATAAGCATGAAACGTATCTTTTTTCTTCTATGCTTAGTTGCGACAGGTTGTACGTCTACCGGTGATAAAAAAACAGCAATGCGAGATGTGCCGATTGAAGCGCGAGACTCGCGCCTCGAAGAGCCGCGTAAACGCGTTCTTGTTGCACCGTTTATTGATCTTTCTCGAGAGCGGGGAGAAAAAGTTGCGGAATCCGCGCGCAAAGCATTTATTCGTAGTCTCAACACGACAAAGTCTTTTGTGATTATAGAGAATTCGGACTTTCCTAAGGACATTAAATCATTTCGTATTAACGATCAGTATGATCTCGAACAGGTTTCAAAAATCGCTTCGGGAATGGGCATTGCGCTCACCATGGAGGGACGCATTTTAGAAATTCACGCGCGTCGTTTAGGTGATCAGGTCGGCGTGATGAGAAAGATTAAAGCGCAAATGGATGCCAAAGTGCAAATTCGCGTGATGGGTTCAAAGCAGAATCGTGAACTTTTAAATGAAATCCGCGAAGCGACAATCGAAGCCACGACGACAAAGTTTGGTTCTTATGCGTACTCGGATAAGTATTTAGAAGAAGATCCGGAGTTAATAGACCAAGTGATTCAAAAGGCGTTTCGTAGCGTATTGCCGAACCTGATTGCAGTCGCAAAAAAGATTTCGTGGGAAGGAAAAATTGCGATGGTCAGTGGCGATCGCATTTACATCAATGCGGGCCGCGTGTCGGGTTTGCAGGTAGGCGATATTTTAAGAGTTAACGACGAGGGCAATGAAGTATTTGATCCTGAAAGCGGTACCTTTATTGGGCGCGCTCCGGGGCGCATGAAAGGCACACTCGAAGTCGTCAGCTATTTTGGTAAGGACGGCGCTATCGGCGTCATTCACTCAGGACAAGGTTTTAAAGAAACGGACCAAGTCGAATTTTATTAGACCGGCCGCATACGGCAAACTTACGCACTCGTTCTGAGTCGTTATTTTTGGACAGAGTTTAAAAATCCTACTATAAGCTTCTCATGTATCAACATTTTGAAAGTGTTCCGTATTCAGAGGGCTTAAGGATTCAATCCGAGGCTTTTGATCGATGCCTTAACGAGCATGTTTCGTCGATTTTAGGATTTGAGCATCCAGCGGTCATTACCTTAGGACGTCGATTACAAAGCGCAGAGCAAGACGTCCACTATTGCCCTCCGAATGTTTCAATTGAATATACAGATCGTGGAGGAGAGGCGACTCTTCATTCTCCAGGGCAATTAGTTGTTTATCCGGTCGTCAATATTCGGGCGCAAAATTTAAGTGTGAAGACGTATATCCATATTTTAGAACAGGCTCTTATCGCGATGCTCAATGATTATGGGATTTCGAGTTTTCTTATAGACGGGCAGCCTGGAGTCTACACCTCTCAAGGAAAAATCGCCTTTTTAGGAGTGCGCGTACGAAATGGAATCACTCAGCACGGCCTCTCTTTAAATGTGCAGAATGACCTCTCGTTATTTCAATGGATTCGCCCCTGTGGCAAAGACGTACAAACGTTGGATTCTATGAATAGGCACGGAAGTAACGCATCGCCTAAACAGGTTTTTGCAGTTTTAGCGAGACACTTATCACACGCTCTTCAGCCTGCGTTTTCCTTGACGAACCCCGCGCAAGTGATGGAATCTCGCCTTTCTCAGACGCACGAAATGCGCCCTTAGCTCAGTTGGTTAGAGCGTGTGGTCGACATCCACAAGGTCAGAAGTTCGAATCTTCTAGGGCGCACCAAATTTCATGAAAGGATTCTTATGAGTAAGTATGTTGATGGCTACATCATTCCTATAAAAAAAAATAAATTAAAGGCTTATAAGAAAATGGCCATGATTGGTCGCAAAGTTTGGATGAAGTATGGCGCTCTTGATTATTATGAGTGCGTCGGGGCTAAACTTGATAATGAGTGGGGCATACCGTTTAAGAAGTTTTGCAAATTGAAACCAAATGAAACCGTTATTTTTGCTTTTGTTGTTTACAAATCCAAGGCTCATCGCAATCAAGTGAACGCCAAAGTTCATAAAGACCCACTCATGCAGCCCGAAAATTTCAAAGGCGAGATGCCCTTCGATATGAAACGCTTCACCGCGGGCGAATTTAAAGCCATCGTCCATTCTTAGAACGAAGACACAGAGCCCTGTTTAGCAGTTATTGAGAATGGTTCAATTCACCTATAAACGGGGACATACATTAGTTTTTAGTTATTCGAAGGCGAGCGTTCGGCGGTTTTGTACATCGTCGTTAGAGTTTGCAAACCGGGGTGTTTGGAGTCGAGTTCAATGGCTTGATTGAGGTAAGTTCGGCCCTTTGAAATAAGAGTTTTGTCGTTATTTCTTTGAGATTGAAGCATATAAAATTCTGCTAATAGTAGTTGCGACTGAAAATTAGTAGTATTGTATTTGACCGACTCGAGTAGAAATTCTTCATATTGTGTCGCCGCGTTTGGTGCCTTTAAGAGACCATCTTTTTTTCTAATGAGGTTGGCTTTTTCAACATAGGAGTCGCAAATTACTTTTTTTGCCATTCCAAACTCGGAGAACGCAAGAGCCTTTTTTTCGAGCTCTATGTTTTTGTCGTAGTCTTTCATATAGTAATATAAAATTGCTAAATTATGCCACGCCCATGGATCTGTTTGTTTTTTATTTGCGAGGTACTCCTGGTGAACAACAGCTTCTTTGTACCGGGCCTGATCCAGGTACAAATTATAAAAATGAACATGTTGTCCTTCTTTATCATCTTCGGTAACGGCGAGCGGTTCTGCGGCTAGCAACCATTTTTCTGCATCCACCAGTTTTTGACGCTTTTTTGCAAATCTAAATCCTGCCCAGTATGTATAAATATTCTGTGGGGCGAGTTGGTTCAGTCTGGTAAACAGAGTCATCGCCGCGGCTTCTTTATTAGCAAATAGTAAATACTTTACAATAAGCCCCGCAGTTTTTGGATCAATATTTTCTGCTGAATTGGCTATGACTCTATCGAAATATTTTATCCCTTCTTCAAGATATTCAGGAACATAAACTTCACCTTTAATATATCCTAGATTGGCAATAGAGGCGCCAGCGCGAAACAACGCCGTATTGTCGTTAGCATCTAAAGAAACTTTTTTAGCATAAAATCTAAATAATTTTAGATTTTTATAAGAATAAAAACTAGGACCGTGCTGATTAAAGAGGGTTTCTGCATCGTTGTCATTCATAGCCTCTAGAACAGGACCCTTGAGTACGTCATTTTTCTTGTCATCGGCGGTTTTGAGTGAGTCATCAAATTGCAACAGGATGTCACTGTTCTTCGCACATTCTATAATTTCAGATCTCATGACATCAAAAAAATCTCCATGCGCGTCTTCTTTAGGTATAAACCGAATTTTTGTTTTTATGATATCTGAGATCACCACTTCGTCGGCTTTGTTTTCTACCGTTCTGTCGGCGTCGATCCATTTACTGCGAATAAGACATTCGGCTCGAGAAACATCAATTTCTTTTTGATTTTTCAAATGCGTTATCATTTTAGTGGTACCAAGCTCACCGAGATCAATGTCATGATCTGGTACGATTTTTTGTAACATGATCCCGATATCATTAAAGACCGTTATCGCCTTGGACTTTCCCTGCTGTGCTTTAACAAAATCAGTTGCGTGAAATGAATATTTAAAGCCTGTTTTGTCTTCGAGATTTCGCTGCAGATCCAATTTTACAGTTTTAGAAAGCGGATGAATAATGATCGCAAAAATCTTTTTTAATCCTTCTAAACCATAACTGCGCTCGATCATGCCAAATACATTATACGCCGACGCATTCATCGTTGCGACACCCGTGCCTGTAATCGAATTATCAGCCTCAATTTTAATAGATTGTTCCATTGTAAATAAAGACGGTTCAGAATTGGCTTTTGGTAAAAATTGAACGTCTCCAGACTTTCCGTCGAGCAGAACGCCAAAATTGCCTAAAATGTCGCTGCTAATAATATCAGCTTGCACGTAAGGATTTGTCGGATCAATCCACCACGTCTTGCCTGTTTTGTCTTTTGCTTGAACAATAACATGATTAAAAAACGAAGGATTCGGTATTTTTGACATCTCTAATAACTTTGCTTCACCTAAATAGCTACGAGAGCGAAATGTTAAAAACGGGTAGGCGTCGTAACCCAATTGTTGAAGCAACGCGACCATAATTGTCGAATAATCTTTGCAATCGCCTTTTCCCCTTAAAAGTGTTTTGTACATTTCGGCTGGCTTCATTTTACCATCTTTAGTTGACCAGTCTCCAGAGTATGCGACTAATTTATTTAGTTGTTCGGCCAAAAACTCTAAGGTTTGTTGGGGTGTTGTTTTATTGGCCGCTTGCGATATCAAGAGCTTTAACTTTTTAGGTAATTCTGCCTTCCATGCGTTTTTGAAACTTGTAGTTTCAATGTCTGCAATTTGCTTCCAACTTTTAGCGCTAGATAAATAGAGAATTGCATTTTCTATTTGAACACCTTCTAAATTATAGGCTTTTGGAGTGGGTTTGAGTTCGTAGATATATTTGCTATCTTTCTCTGAAAGATTTAGAGCGTAATAATCTTTAAAATTGTCTTTATAAGATGTGAGCGGTATTTCAGAAATATATTTCATGTACTCGGTCTTGGCCAATGAGGTGTTGGAAATCCCAATTATGCTTGCATAGATGTTATCGATCATTGGCGACTGTATTAACGCATATTTTAAATGAACCTCGCCATTTACTGTCACTTGATCAAACGGAATGGAGACTTCCATAAGATCAGTAAAGGCTAGGGCTTGAGAGTTGACCTTTTCAATTCGAATGTTTTGAGGCCAAACTTTTGTAGCCTTACCTTGATTTACTGAGTAGGCTTCTATAAATTTAAATTCGCTGTCGGCCTTATTAAAATAAATTTTTTGTATGGATAACTGAGACCGACCGGTTTCATTAAGCGCTCGATGCACAAGTTCTATGGTTTGAATAGAGCTGCCATCTTTTTTAATGTAGGTTTCAGCGGTACTAAGCAATGCGACAAAATTATTTGATTGCTGAGCTAACACTTGATTTGCATAAACTATTAATAGAGCAGCTAAAATAAGGCGTGCCATAATTATATTTCGGCTAGCCATTATAGTAACTAAATAGAGTTTATAAACAATTCGAGTTTAAACCAGTCTCAATATAGATCAAAACCTGTCTTTTTATGTTTATATTATGTCACTCGTCACAACCTGAAACACGTTGTACATATATGGTTCATATACTTGCTCGCGCATATTGCAAATTCACGATCATAGTCTCTTAGATGTCTTATCAAACCCATTATAGTAAAATGCGGCTTTATACTTTCATTTTAAAGCCAAATACTTTGCCTATTGCTGCGTCTCCATAAATACATAGGTAGAATGATCGCAACCGCGATCCAGATTGTCCAAAATTTAACTGATGGTTCCGCTGGTTGTTTTGCATTAATGAAAAGTGCTAAAATGTCATATATCGCGTGACTCAAAGCTAACCATATCAGCGAACCTCCCGAAGCTCTGATAATCGCGGAAGCCAATGTAATAATAAAAATAGGTGCGAGATAAATAGTTTCAACATATCCAATATGAAAGAGAGTGTGAAATAAAGCTGTTAGCCATACGGCTCTTTTTGTGCCAAAGCGATCTTTAAGAGCATTTAATAATAAGCCCAAAAATAGGATGTCTTCGTTTAGGCCCACTAAAAAGGAACCAAAAGATAGTTCGGCTAAATAATTGGATTGAAAATAAATGGGCGAACGAGAGACTCGATCCATAAGCAAAATGACGGCATGAAAGAAAAAAGCCAGAAGAGGCCACTGCCAATTGCGCAAATAAATGCCGAGCTGATTTTGTGTCCAAAATGTCTTTGCTATTTTGTATCCGAGAAATGCAGCGAATATACGAGGTATATTTAGATAAATGTCTCTCAAGGCCCATTCCTCATAATTAGTAGCCGGCATGTAATTTATCAAAAGTGAACGGGCCATTAAATACAGTCCGATTGGAATCACAGCTAAAATTAATTTTTTTATTTTACGCTCCTCTTTTTTAACTATATATTTCTAAAATATTGTTGAATTGGGAACGCCGCAACCACGTATACCCCCTCCTCCAGCTGGATTTTTTTGTGGACTATTTATTGGAGGTGCTTCGAACTGAATGCACAAATTTTCAAAGCCAGGAATAGGGACACATCTAATAATAGGCGCTGGCTGCTGAGGTTCCACCGCAGGTGTTGCATTGTCTGGCAATGGTATTATGGGATCTAATTCGCCGAGCCCGGTAACATCTTGTCCATTCACCGGATCATTCAAAACATACCCGTACAAATTCGTATCGCCGCCTTTAAAGAGTATTGGATCCTTACTCGTCCATCTACCAACTTCAGGATCATAATCTCTCGCACCGAATCTTACTAATCTTGTGTCGGGATCATAGAGGCCTGCTGCAAAGCCGATCGAGATTACTAGTGTTGTGTTAGATGATATCCCGAACTCATCGTAAGAGGTTTGTTGAATGACGTTGCCGGTTGCGGTGTTGATGATCATTCGTGGTGAGCCGATTTGATCTGATAAAATTCTAAATGTGCCGCTTGGAGTGATCATTTGATCAGGTGTGTTGCTCTTTGAAGAATAAACGTATCTTGCTATTAAACTACCCGTACCATCGAGCTCGGCTGCGAGTTGCGTTTGGGATTGATACACGTACATTCTTATTAAAACACCGTTCATCTTTTTACCAACGCGGCGGTTAAGTCCGTCGATGATATATTCGATCACATTGCCGTTTGGTAAACTCACCTGTTTAAGATTACCCAGCACATCGTAAGTGTACGTTGTGGTTTGTCCAGCGGTTGTCTTTGATTTTAACTCACCATTCGCCGTGTAGGTGTAGGTCGTACTGCCATACGTTAGCAATCGATCTTGAGAGTCGTAGGTTGCATTGGTACCAATGTTATTTTTAGTTTCACCAGTGCGATTGCCGTTTTGATCATAGGTGTAATATACTTTAATAATTGAGCACCACCTAATTACTGTTTTTATCTAAAACTTACAATTATGTATGTAATGACACGGGCATAATATTTTGATTTTTGTAATTTTAATTGGTCCATCACTCAAACTTTAAGCCGACTCTTCTCTGTAGCTCGTATTTCAATAGATACACATTTGCTAAATATCCCTGTATTGGTGGTTGATACTGCGGCCAAACTTCTTTCACATCTCCTGATATCTTTAGAATCTCTACAGGTATTTTAACGGGTGATTGGTCTTTTGCATGTAACTTAATAGTATGAAGCAAAGGGTTCTGAGTAATATTGATTATTGTATTATAATTAATTTTTTTTAAAATAGTCGTGTTAAAGATTTTTCTTCGAATTACTATTGAATCATCTGAAAGTTCGATTTCTAAATCTAGGTATTGATATAAAAGTAAATTAAAAACGGATATTAGTAGCAGCAATACCCCGCCATACATCAAATCCTTGCCATTTTCTGAGGACGCTGAGAATCCGTACGCAATTAAAAGCAAACTACCAATAGCTCCTAACTTGCCTAAAATTTTAAGCCACAGGATTGATGGCGAGGATGAATATCTAATCATCTTATCAGCGACCCCCACATTGATTTTTAGATGTAGCGATTCCTAATCCTAAATCAAAAGGAGAAGCAGATAAACCTATACCTAGTTCAGCAGCAAATCCACCACCTGCAAATACACTCGCAGCAGGTGTAATAGTTCCTAGACCCAGTACAGCAACCGCCTGGTTTGTATTTACGTTACCTGTAATGCCAAGTTGTGCTGCCAAATTAGCGGTAAATCCTGATATCGCCCCTCCAACGGATGCGCTAGTTGCTATTCCAGCTGTGCTTGCTCCTGCTGCAGATGCAGCCGCTTGGAATATTGAAGCTCCAAATCCAGCTGCAAAGCCAGTAATTGCGCCAACAGCAATGCCTTCTGTGACGGATTCATTAGTGGCATAAGCAGTAATTCCGCCAATGATACCACCAATGAGTGCACCTATTCCACCAGTGCATAAAGGTCCGCACATACCGTTCGGGTCTATTAAGTTAATTGGATCGTTGAAAACGTAACCATATAAATTAGTTTGTCTTCCACTAAACAAGATCGGATCCTTACTCGTCCATCTCCCCACTTCAGGATCATAATCTCTGGCACCGAATCTTACTAAGCGTGTGTCGGGATCATAGAGGCCTGCTGCAAAGCCGATTGAGATTACTAGTGTTGTGTTAGATGATATTCCGAACTCATCGTAAGAGGTTTGTTGAATGACGTTGCCGGTTGCGGTGTTGATGATCATTCGGGGGGAGCCGATGTGATCTGATAAAATTCTAAATGTGCCACTTGGGGTGATCATCTGATCAGGCGTGTTGGTTTTAGACGTGTAGACGTATCTTGCTATTAAACTTCCGGTACCGTCGAGCTCAGCTGCGAGCTGCGTTTGAGATTGATACACGTACATCCTGATTAAAACACCGTTCATCTTTTTACCAACGCGACGGTTAAGTCCGTCGATAATATATTCGATCACATTGCCGTTTGGTAAACTCACCTGTTTAAGATTGCCCAGCACATCGTAAGTGTACGTTGTGGTTTGTCCAGAGGCTGTCTTTGATTTTAACTCACCATTCGCCGTGTAGGTGTAGGTCGTACTGCCATACGTTAGCAATCGATCTTGAGAGTCGTAGGTTGCGTTGGTACCAATGTTATTTTTAGTTTCACCAGTGCGATTGCCGTTTTGATCATAGGTGTAGGTGTTTGCAATGCCGTTACGAGTGGCTCGTGTTAACCGACCTGATACATCATAGGTGTAAGTATAATTATCTGAAAAACCAAAAAAAGATTCAGTTTTAGCCGTAATTCTGCCCAGAGCATCTCTTGCCACACTCATAGAAAATAAACTAGAGCCCGAATAGGCTGAAGCATAAGTTAAGAGCTCAGCAAAACTATTGTACGTATAAGAATCCGCAACGGACCCTAAGGTGGTGTTGAGTAGCAAAGTGTTTTGCGCAGAATAATTAAGTGTTTGCCCACCGGCTGTTTTTATCAATCCGTCGTTATCATAAGTAAATGAAACATTCGTGCCTGAAACACTGCTTAAAGTGACTCTAAAATCATTGTTGTAATTAAAATTGATTATACGCATATGCACTCACTCGTGATCCTTGAGTTATTGTGATTAGTCTACCCCTCGAATCATACACAGAGTCAACCGGACTTAAACCTGAGAAAAAGTTCGACATACATTTCATTTTATCTGGTGTCTTAAAAAAGTACGGCGTACCTTTTTGTTTTGAAAAATACTTCTTAAAAGCTTGCATTGCTATCGGCACAGCAATTGAAGCCGCAACCATGCCTGCTACGCCTGGTGGGAGGTTGAAGTCTGCGCCTATACTATCTATTCGCATCACCTTCTAGCCATTCTTGTAAGGCAATTTTAAATGAGTCGGGAATAATGTAATTATAAATAAAGGGGATTGAAATCGCAGCTATTAGTAAGGCAAGAATAATAAGTCGTCTTTTTAAGCGTACTGTTTTTTGCTGTCTAAAACCCGTTGCTATTTTATTTGTTTTAAAAATCTTAGCTTCTGCCAGAATTGCCAAATGTATTGCAAATGGAAATAAAATAATGAGAGCAATAACTACAAGTATTTTGTTATAGTTCAATTCCATGTTTTAATTCCCTATACATTGGTTTTGTGCGCCCCTAGTAATTCCTGAGTCTACAAAAAATGATAAGGCACTTCCTCCTGCAAATCCAACGCCTTCGCTAAACGTTTGTACAAATATCTTGTTTGATAAATTGGTTGCTCCAGCTCCAAGCGCTCCGCCAGCCATTGAGAAAGCACCTGCTCTAGCAATGCGCTCTAAGTTTAATGGTGCTGTGCTATTTGAAATTAACTGATTTGTCGCATTATTCAGGGCTCCTGCTGCACCACTTACCAAAGCGCTTTCAATGATACCAATACCGGTACCTGCAAGGGCACCTGTGGCAGCTCCAACAATAGTACTTAAAACTATCTGTCTTGTTGAAAGATTGGCACTGTATGCTTCATAAAAATTTGCAGCAGCCCCAATTATAGCCCCAGCAGCAACAGTCCAAAACTTTCCTGATGGGTCAACAAAGTTCACCGGGTCGTTGGCAACATAGCCAAAGAGATTCGTATCGCCGCCTTTAAAGAGAATCGGATCCTTACTCGTCCATCTTCCAACTTCAGGATCATAATCTCTGGCGCCAAATCTTACTAAGCGTGTGTCAGTATCATAGAGGCCTGCTGCAAAGCCG
>JAKFYE010000002.1 GCA_021731045.1 Bdellovibrionales bacterium
GATTATTTACCTGTCGTGCGACAGGTGATTTTTAGGTTGTAAAATTCTAGCGGCTTGGAAAATTCAGAAGAGTTGTCGTTGTAAGTGGAGACTCTTTTTTAATTATATATTTTTTTATGATAGATATTTACCTGTCGCACGACAGGTAAATAATCTTTCCAATACCGAACTTCAAATCTCAACCAATCCCTTTCTAACCCGTTGTCGCTAAAAACACGAAGCAGCTGATCTAAAAAATATTTAACGATAAACATCAGCGGCGGCTGTTGGGGCTCTAACGCCCCCTTGAAGCCGCTACGTAAATTTCTGGCAAATATTTTTCAACGCCTCGCAGTTGATCTGAGCCAAGCGGGCTCATACCGTTTGGCACTTAACCGAACAGGCGTGCCCCTCTAATGGGGCCATGAGCCTATTCTCTCCGCGCCTGGAATGTAGAACTACATCATCCTGCTTGAGGGACTTTTTAGTGGGATTCTTCTTGAATGACTTCTTCAGTGTGGAGCGTTTCGCCGTGACGGTAGCGGTCGACTAAATTTTTATCTTTGGTCGGAAACGAAAACATCACGTAGTGACTTTCAGAGGCGTTGTCTTCAAGGGTAACAGTGATGTAAGTGACTTCATTCTCTTGTTCATCTTCAAAGCTCTTGATAAAACTGACAAGAACGTTGCCTTGCGAATCCGTACTTCGCCAAATTTCATCGGCAAACTCGACTGTCTCATCACGATACTTCAAGTAGCTTGAAAATTCTCCTTCGGGGATATCCGTCTCTGCCCTTACAGTTAACATCGCTTTATAGAGGCCCACGGCCAGCTCGTCGCCCTCACTGAGAGCATCCCCCTGGCTATTATCCTCTTGGCTAAAGACTTTCTCTTGCGTTCGGTAGTCGTTTAAAAGTGTTTCATCTTGAGTCGCGAAATGTAGAAAAATAAATGTGGGTACAGATTCATCAACATAAGAAACTGCGACGTAATAAAACTTTTTTCCGTCGGAATTAAAATGGCGAATGTACGTATAGATGTCGATATTTTCAAACTTACCGCGATTGATCCAAACCTCGTCAGGTTGTTCGAACAACGATGCCAAATGCTCTTCGTAATTTGGGATGTCTTGGTCTTGAATATCCTCAGGCGTGCGCAAAGCTTCATACTCTTCTTCAAGCGTCGCAATTTCAGCACCAAAATATTGGTACACGTCTTCTTCATTTTGAAAGATAAGGCCTTTGACTTTGTCGATGACAATGGGATCTGTCGAAACCGGAGTGTCTTGCGTTGTACCGTCTGCAGACGCCACTACGTTTTTTTTATCCTTTTTCTTTAAGGCTTTACCCATTAAAAGTTCGCTCCCAGTCCCCAAGCCAAAGAGGCTCCTGAAGTTTGCGGATAGTAAATTTCTCCAAATGCGAGGTCGGTCTCCATCGGTGTTCCGGTTTGTAAAATTGGAAACACAATACTCGTCGAAAAATCAAGTCCGTCAAGAATTCGAAAGGCTAATCCCGGTGCAAACGAAGCCCAATCCACACCTTTCCCAATTTCTTTTTTTTCAATTTGGGTCGCGCTCACACGGTACCACTGCATCACACCTTGCGCCGTAATCGTCTCGGTCAGAGCGTAGCGAACAGCCATTTTATAATCAATGATATCGCCGATATCGTAGTCTGGATCTTCTTCTAAAATGCGTGCTTGATACCCGGCTCCGATCGTCGTGCTAATTTTACCATGGGAGTAATCCGCATCTAAACCCATTCGATAGGTGTCGTGATGTGATGCTATAACATGATTATTTCCACGTAGTCCTAAGCGCGCCGAAACCGGAATCCAAAACGAAAACTCTGGGGTCATTTGCCATACATTGAATCGTGACTTAAACTGTGGGTTGCCGAGTTCCTCTGTTTGAATGCCGGTATTCTTTCCCATAATGTAAGGTACATCTAAACCTAGGGCGTATTCACTTCGTTGACTTAAATTAACCGAAGCGGTGTACATTCTTCCGCTCAAGTTGTATGCGACGTTATGAAATTCAGTCGACGTCGCACCAAACGCTGCTTTCGGCGATTGAGCTGGTTGAGAGTTTTCCTCGAGATTTGCGACTATATCGTCGTAGCTATATTCTTGAGCAATACTAGACAAAGGGACTAACAACACTCCCAAAATCAAAATGTAAACTCTGTTTTTTACAGACATGACTTAGACTCCTCTCTTAAGAATAGAGAGAGCGACCAGTTATGTCAAATTTCTCGAATATTCATCTTGCTTCATTGGACCATTTGCTCGGACAATTAAACTAACGCAATTCAAATATTTGAATTGGCGCTTTGGAAAAGCAGGGAGGCTTACCCAATGAACACTATCGACAAAGCTGCCGTCGGCAAAGAAAATTTGCGTCAATTGGAATACCTTTTTGCGCAATCTGTTCAAGGTGTACACTTACTTTTTGATAACGCCTCCCTAGCAAAAATTTTAAGCAAACCCAGCGAAGAGCTAGACGTATTTAGCTTCGAGAATCTTGATCGTGTACAAAATCTTTTTATGGATTTTATCAACCGCGAAACCCTCGAAGAAAAACAAGCGTTCTTAGATTCCTTGAGTTCAGAAACGTATGAGCTTCTTGTTCGAACTTATTTTAACATCGTCGAAAATGCGGTGTTAGAAGCCACAGATTTAAAACACTAAACCAAGCTTAGATTTTATCCGATAAACCTTCATGTCGAGATGGTGGATAGGTCTTGTTTTTTTATTTGCAGTAACGGCGCAAGCCGAGTACCGCGTCTTTCGTCTGGTTATTACGGATAGCGCAAGTGGAACGCAACGTGAAGTTCTCAGTACTTTAGACCCGTTTCAATATATTGGTTATCACCCACTCAAACTCACCGAAGGTATCAATTATACCGATACTTGGCGCTGCTTTGAAGACAACAGTGGATTTGAATCTTACTGTCCTAGTCCTAGGACGAAAAAAAACGAAGAATCAACGTCTCTCTCCTCGGAAACTCCTAAATCCTGATAAACTAAATATGTAATCTTGAGTTAACTCCTAGGATGGGGGTCGTTCCGTTGGTTGATAAAGTCACTTCAGCTGATCAGCAATACGTCGCCGAAATGCGCGCGCAGTACGATAAGCGACGTAAAGATATTGCCGCGAACGAAGAAGCAAAAATTCAGAACCTTCAAAATAATTATGAAAAAAAACGAGAACAAATCCAAGAAACCGGCGAAAAATCTATCGCGCAAACTCGCAAAAACACAGTACAAACTATTGAGTCCGCCGAACAACAAGCACAAATTCAAACTGAAAATCGCCGCGCAGCACTCGGACAGCAGACTGAAAATTTAAAAGACTACGAAAAGCAACAACAAGCATACGTAGAACAAGCTAAAAGTCATCACACGGAATTATCTAAGCAGCAGATAGCAGAGTCAAAAGAGCGCCTCGCCGCCCTTAAGAATCAAAAAAATAGCGAGTACGAGCAAACCACTAAGGATTATACCGAGCGCATTGCAGGAGTTCAAAAAGAGGCGAATAAATCTTTAAACGAAATTCAGCAAAAAACAGTCGAGAAGAAATCACAATTGAAAGCCCAAAGTAACGAAGAAATTCGTAAAACAAGCGAGCTCACTCAAAAACAATTGAATGAGCAAAAGAACTACAACAAAAAAGTTATCGAAGCTGAACGAGAAAACGTAACAAACCGTATAAAGGATATGCACCAGACCAGCAGCAAACGCGAAGAAGACTTTATGAAAGAGCGCACACAAGCACAGCAAAATGTGGATCAAAAATATCAGGCTCAAAAATCTAAAATCCAAATGCAAAAAGAAAATGAAATTACCGAACTAAAAAAGAATTATTCAAAAGAATCCGAACAAGAACGACTTCGCTCAAACACACAACTCACCAAACAAAGAGAACTCTACGCTAAGGAATCTGAAAAATTCGAGAATCAGGGCGAGCACGCCGTGCAGGAGCAAAAAGCAGAGAACGATCAGGTCCTCAATAAGCAAAAAGAAGAATACAAAAAAGAAATGCATATTATAGAAGCTCAACATTTCGGCAAGAAAAAAGAAATGCTTAATAATTATAAGTCCGAATTGAGTCGCGATGAGCAGCTTTATCAAAAAGGTCTATCTCAACAAAAATCTGATTTTGACAAAACCTACCAAATAAACAAACGACTCAATGAAGATACGATTGCCAATCAACAAGCCAACTTTGTTCGTTATTTGCAAAACCAGAAAAAAGAAATGGTGGAAGAAGCCAAAGTTTATGGCGACGTTAAAGAGGACCCTTTTTATAAAATTCACGATTTCAAATCTAGAGTTCGCGAAACCTCAGATTCCTATATTTTTGAAAGTCGTATTCCTGAACATGAGCGCGCCAATATCGATGTGAGAGTTAAAAAAGACAAAGTGATTTTAACCGGCAATCGATCCTTCCAAGAAAAGATGGAACAAGAAGATAAATCGATTTCAACGTCTAAGTACCAAACGTTCCAAGAAGAATTCCCGCTTAAGTATCAAGTTCAAGAAAAGAACATTTCTGAGCAATATGAAGACGGCACTCTACGAATCACGATTCCGAAAGTTTAGGTTTTTAGAATTTTCCCACGACAGCGAGAAAATACTTTGCCGCTCTAATTCACGTGAGCGGCTTCAAGGAGACATTAAAGCTCCAACACCCGTTCCTGGAAGTTCGAGGTCCAATATTTAGGTCAATATATATACATTATCTTCTATCCCGCAAAGTTACCCGTCGCACGACAGACAAACATCAATCCTCATAAAAAATATTTTACTTAAAATCCAAACGGCGTCTGGTGGGCCTCCAATGGCCTCTTGAAGTCGCGACATCAAACCTAATTAAAAGTTTAAAGCCTGCCTCCGTCCCCCGATTTGAGGTCGTTTTAAGACAGATTTGGGGCTCGGGTCTGTCTCAATTTTAGACACGTTTAAAAGTTCAATTATTTTGAGGACTTGGCTATGGTTTATTAAAAATATAAGCGACAATCCTGCCCCTGCCAAAAAGCGGAAGTCATCTGCACGAGATCCTACGTATTTTTAGACCTTAAAAAATATAATAAATTCAAGTACTTGAGATTTTTTCGTCGACTTTGTAGTCGGCCCTAAGTTTGCGTTATAGGCCCATGAGAGAACTGTGGAGACGGAAACGTGAAGAGACGAATTGCCCTTATATTGATTAGCATTATGACTTTGGCGAGTTGCGGACGCAAACTCGAGCCAGAGGAGAGCTGCAATTTCGTTCAAAATAGCCAAATGCAACGCGTGTCTTGGAAGGGGCAGTTCCCGATTGAAATCTATATTCATGAGTCCGTCCCTGAGTCTTACTTCAACGCTATAAAGAGCGCGATGGCCCAGTGGGAATACAAACTGAACCGCCCTCTTTTTAAAATCGTTGGCGTATTGAATGGTCCCAATGACGGGGGACTAAAAGACGGCCGCTCCGTCATATATTATATGACGGAATGGGAAAAAGAGCAGCCGCGCGAACAAGCCCGCACCACAATACATTGGCTCGGCGATATGATTACTGAAGCAGACATGAAAATCGACGCCTCTAATTTTAAGTTTTTTAGTGGAGATGAACCCGAGAATAGCAAAGTGGATATGGAAAGCCTGATCGTTCATGAATTAGGTCACGTATTAGGACTTCAACACAATGATGAAGCACCAAGTGTCATGGCGACGACTTTAGCAAATGCTATGATTCGCAGAACTCCGAAAGCGGCGGATGTCGCCTCGGTTCAATGCGAATATAACTAGGAGCCGCAGTCTAGTTCCAATGTGGAACTAGATTTATGAAGAAATTGTAAGAATATTTAAGTTGTTAGTATGAGTGGAAGTTGAATAGCATAATTTGAGAGTTACGAGGAGAGTAGTATGTTTTCAAATGTAAATGATCAAAAAAAATTAGTCGATTCTCAAGAGATTATCAAACGCATTTCTACAAAAGTGTTTGGTCATTTTTCTGAGCTGACATCAGAAGACACTCACTCAAAAATTATGATGGATGACTCTTTGTCAGAATTAAAATCCAACATCGCCGAACTCGAAGACGTTTCAAATCGTCTCCGCTTTATGATGCGCGAAGTTTCCTACCTAATTCGCAAAAACTAGTTTCCTCTCGGCAAATACCAGTCAATCAAACACATTCTAAAAAGGTGCCTACCACCTTTTGTGGATTCGCTGCATCCACAAAAGGTGGTAGGCACCTTTTTTTCGGAGTCAGTTCTTAGTAAAGGGCGTTAAATGTTTCGGCGGACATTTTGACGGACGTGAGAATCGGATAATAGTAAATTCCTGTCGCGATAAAAATAAGACTTAAAATGATCATCGCTCTGTTTTTTTGCAAGACTGAGTATTTTGAAAAAATGAGTTCGCAACTTTTCGCGGTAAAAACGGCAAGAAAAACGGCCGTCAGAAAAAAGTAGTAGAGATATAAATTGCTTCTGGGGATGATCGCCCAAATCAAATAATAAAATGACGTTACCGCCGCAAGATAGAGCCAGACGCGATCTCGCCGTTTTGCACTAATGTAAACAATAAACGCAAAACTTAAATACCCAACGAGCTGATACAAAATATTTTGCGCGAGAACGGTAGGCGTGACGAACTCTGCTGGGCTTTGCAAATTTAACGAAAATTTTTGAAAGTAAAATGGCCACTCACTCCAGTGCACGTAAGCCGAGTTTTGAGCTCGCGCAATCGTGTGTGTTTGCCACATCGCGAACTGCAAACCCGGCCAATCTTTAAAAGCGAATCCCGGTAAGCCCGAAAAAAATTGCGCGATATACGTAAAAGTATAAATGGCGAAGACTGCCGCACTCCCCTTTAGAATTTGTAAGGCTCGAAATAAAAAAGGTCTCGTAGAAAAAATTAAAACAAAAAGCCCCACGATAAAAAGGGCAAATGCGGCCTGCCACTTAATGGCAACGGCGACTCCTAAAAAAGCGAACGTCAGCCAAAGATTTTTTTGTACACTTTGATTTTTTATCCATCTCACAAAGTAAAACGAAGCCCAAACCGTCGGCGCTAAATGAAAAATTTCGAGCATGGCCATTCGAGAAAAAACCAAAAGCCAATTCGACGACAATAATAAAATCACTCCAAACCAACGCCAACGATTTTCATTCAGGATTTCTGAGAATAAAAACCAAAAGCCCAGTACCGTTAGTGCCCCAAATACGCACGACATCACTCGCCAACCAAACACATTGTCTCCGAAGATCAAACTCCCGAGTACCATTATGTATTTACCTAATGGCGGATGTTCATAATTCTGTGGAAAACCGGTATTTAAAGTATCGTGAATCGCCGGAACGTAATGTTGCTCATCAAAGTAGGCATGATCCATTCGCGAAATTCCGAATAGAAAAAATCCAAAACTCAAAATAAAAACAAATAACCCACGCATACCTAAAAGATTAAAGGACCCTAAAGTGAAGCGCTAGAACAAAAGACGCCAAGCCGTCCCATCACAAGGTTAAATGCAAGTGTTTGAGTTGGTCACGACAGTCAATACATTCGCAGAATCATCAATATGAAAATGATTAATCGGAGTTACCCTACGGATACCCACGCCTCCCATGAACGTCATCACGTTATTAGCTGACATGTTTATAATGAAGTTGGCCCCCATAATAATTCCAAGTGATTATGCACATGAAACCCTAGGATTATTAACAAGTCCTACTCAGAAGCTACCCAATCCTATTGCCGAAGAGTTTTTTACCATTGAGTAGCAAGAAAGAAGGCCTGGCACCTTAATACCCAGCAGGTGTGCCGTTCCTCTTACAGCGATATAGGGTCGGAATGGGAACACGGCGTATCTGCCAAAAAGTCTCAAAACGATAGCGGACATAGATGGCAAAAATACCCCTATTAATAAGAATTGCTTATGCTAATGAGCATATGTGCATAATGGCAACGGTGTCAGAGTGCCGTTCTTGAGAGTGAAAATTGAAAATCTTGGATTACGACCAACGTATAGGACCCCTACAAATGCTTATACAGGACAAGGTGACACCAAAGGGACTGGCATTGGCCTTGCTCTTGTAATGTCTTGTAAAGCGCCCGGTCATCCGTGATCGCGGAGTCCTAAGAGCCGGCGTATAAATATCAAAAAACCTATCTTGGCGGCGGGGTGAATAACCCCCCGACCTCCCTTGCCTAACAAATGTCTGACAAGGCAAATCACGACGTTCGTAGCGAGAGAAATTCTCAAAATAAACCGAAAAACATAATGATGAATACCCCCATCAGGGAGCTTGGTTTTTATTTTAAACGAATGGCAAGTTTTGCGTCCTTGCTCGCACTTCTATTTTTGCCACTGAGCTTCATCGTTTCGAGTTGGATCGGAAACCTCTCACACAACGTGAAAGTCAATTCGTGCGATGCAGAGAATCGCACCGTTCATGACCAGCTCATCACCTACACCGAACAACTTAAAATGTGGGCGACGACCGAACACGAAAATAGTTTTTCTACATTTGCCGATGAAATTTTAGTGACGATTTCGTACCAAATAAAAAATAAAAATCTGCAACCTCAGGCTCTTCATTTTAACAAAAATCTTATAGCTGAATTACGACTGAGCCCTGCAAGTCTTATGCAGTCCCTACAACCCGCCAGAAATGAACTTCAAAAATCGCTTCATGAACCTATGGCTATTCAAGCAACGCAAACGCGAGACCTTCCCGTTTGGTCATTTAATTTTCGTCTCTCACCCACAGATTCAATAATGGTTACAACTTACCCAAGACGTTTTTTAAAACACATCGAAAAATTTAAGTGCGGAATGGTTCTATTTAATTCTGCTGGCCAAATTTTGTATAAAAAAACAGAGACTCTAATTGATGAATCTGAACTTTATAATTTTGCCCTTCAAAACCCCCTAAGCTCCGAAAACGAAGCTTTGTACATGAATGTAGATACAAATTTAGAATCCCAAATTCGATTGGCCGTAGGCAACACGCTCATCGCCACGATTGCCGACACATCTACAGCAAAAGGAATTACCCGGAACGTATTTATTTTGTTTTTAGCAATGGGCGGATTTACTTTTCTAATTGGCCTTATTATTCTGTCGCGCTACTGGTTTATTGAATTTCAAACATCTAAACTTATGACGGCGACGATCAAGTCTTTTGTAAACGGAAATTTTTCCGCCCGTCCACGATTATTTCTTACAAATCATTTTTCAATGCTCGAGCACTACTTCGACAAATTAGGATTTTTTCTAAGCGAATTAAAAGTGTTAGGCTCTTCGCTCGTAAAATCCGGCCTGACCCCCGTACAGTTGCGCGAATACAGTAAGAAAGCGCAAAACCGCGAAGTCGTAGTTTTAAGTTTATACCTTCCACCGCTAGATGTTCACACATCGAATGGTGAAGACGCTTTGAGTTTGTATAACGAAGTTGCCGACGTGTTTTCAAAAGTAACGCGAAAAAATAGTGGCGCCGTAGACTTCGCAACACCTCAGCACTTTCAATCTGTTTGGAATCTTGTTGAAGAATCACAGTTTGATACGGCCAACGCCGCAATGACAGCCTTAGAACTCAAGGTGGCGTTTTCAAATATTAATACGCGTCTCATCTTAGGCAATAAAAAGCCGATTCCGTATGGCGTCGGCATTCATCGTTCGTATTCCCAAGTTTCCATTATGGGTTCCGAACACGTACGCGCGCTGAGCGCTCTCGGCGATGCCAACTATGAGTCTCTATTTTTAGCGCAACAGTCGTCGCAAACAAATACAGAAATTTTAATTTCGGAGATTATCGCAACGCTTATCGAACCCTATTTTATTTTAGGGGATTCTAAAGAGACCACTTCAAAAAAATTAAAAACGTACACGATTGAGGGGTATGTCGATAATCAAGAAAATCCAATTTTAATTCGCTCAAAAAAGTTTAATTAAAAGTTTAAAGTCGCTAATCTTTCCATCTAAAAATTAATGGATCTGACTCTGCCAAAACCTTCGATTTCGCATCTAGGCCTTGCACGACGACACTATAGAGCCCCTCCTCAGGTAAGTCTGGAGTAAATTCAGTCTTGCTAGTGGTGTATTCTTTAAAAGGTGTTTTTGATTCTTGAACAGGAAAGAACGAAGAAATTCTCAGCCGATACTTGGGAATACCTTTTGCGGAAGACTCCCACACTAACTTCGCAACCGTTTTAATTTCGCCTGCATCTTTCGATCCGTTTTTTTGAGTTTCCCTTCCGAACCTCCAAGAAAGCTCAGCCGCATTCACAATTTCAAAATCTCGAGTCACCGCCGCTTCGCCGCTAATTCGAAAATGCGCTTTGTAACTTCCTACTGGCAATGGAGGAACGGCCATTTGCGAAGCGCCTACGGTCTTAGAATACACCGTTTTATTTTGCTTGTCCGAAATCGCCACTTCGTATTGATTAAGGCCAACTGTTTTCCAACTAAAAAACACAAGCCCGAGTCTTAAACTTCGCTGGGTAATCACCTGACCCGGAGACGGAAACAAAACCTCTGGCTCTTCTGAGTTTTCACTTTCAATTTCAAATAAACTCGGAGCACTCGAAATTAAATCCGAAGTGTCGTGCCGAAACCCATTCACTCTCCAAAAAAGTTCGTCACCTTCGACATTTTCTATTTTTGCAATTAATTGTTCGGTTCCATCCGCAACCGGTTGACGTAAGATCGGCGAAGTAAAGTCTTTATTCGTCGAAACTTCTAGAAGAAGTCGTTCTAATTTTGACGGATTAGACCAACGAAATAAGACGCCGCCGAGTCGATTCATTGTTGTTTGCGAATACGCGCCCATAGGCTCAATAAGCTGCACCGGTTTTTCAGTCTCGACAAAAATTTTATATACGGGCCCCAATAAGGTTTTCGAACTTTCGGTCAAGGCTTTTAACTGCCAGTAGTAAATACCCTCTGGCATCGTGACCGTCGTCTCGCCTTTTTTCACGATGGGATCAAGCGTGAGGGGCGACATTTTTTCAATCTGCGAACCAAGCCAAACCTCTACTCTTTTTAAATCTTCAGTCGCGGTCCAGGCAAAACGAGTTCGCACACCAGAAGGCGAAACGGCGTTCGCGTCATTCGCATCTGTAGTATTTTTATGTATGCGGTCGTGCGAGAGTGGAGTGAGAATAGAAAGGCCCTGCTTGGCAATTTTTAAATCATTGGCTTTAGTTGAAATGACGTATTGATCTTTTTCGAGCTCTACCGTTTTAGCACCCATTTCAACTTTAACATTTCCGCGATAGACCTCAATTCTCTGCATACCGGCTTCCAAAATTCGAAACATGACATCGGCATTTTCTGCTTTAGCTTTGAAACGAGTGTTTGAAAACTCATATTTAAAATTATGCGTTTCATTATGAAACGAGCCAAAGACTTCGCCACGAAACACGCTTATCAAAACGGTTTGCTCCCGGATCAAAATTAAAATTTCAGATTCAGGCCCAATTTCAAGTCGATCTTGCAAACTGCCTATTGCTAAAACCAAATGTGTATTTTCGAAAGTGCGTAGAGATGTGCCTGCAGTTAATCGCACCCCATCTGTTACCGCACTGACCACCCCGGTGTTGGTTCTTTGGTAGACGGCCTCGCCATTTAGCGAGTACACGCTCGCAATATAAACTTCGCTCTCATCGTTTACAGAATTTGGCGAAATTGATTTTGGTAGCATCGCGGACCACCACCAAAATATCATTGCGATCACCACGCCTAAAAATGTGTACAGCGCAATCGATGTCGCTTTCATGGAACTCCTAATTTAAGGATCGTTTATGACTCTCTTGTTGCAACTCACGAACTTCAGCTAACGGAATCACATAAATTCGTCCGCAAAAATCGCACGAAGCTTCGATATCTTCGTTATCTTGAACCATGCTCTGAAGTTCGTCTGGCCCCAAAAGTAAAAGTGCGTTTTTTACTTTTTCGTTACTACAACGACACTCATAACGAATGCTGTAGTCGTGCGGAAGTTTTTCTAAATCAAAACCTTTAATAAATTCGTGCACGATATCTTCAGCGGTCCCACCACCCGAAACCAATTTTGAAAGGCTTCCCGCTGACTTCACGCTCGCTTCAATTTTTTCGATGACGTTGTCTTTGGCTCCCGGAAACAACTCTACCAACAAACCACCGGCTCCACGCACTAAGCCGTATTGATCGATTTCGACCCCGGCCGCAACCACAGCGGGAATTTGTTGCGATTGTTGCAAATAAAACGCGATGTCCTCTGCAATTTCACCTGATTTTATAATCACCGTGCCCGAATGAAGTTGGTTAGCGTAAGACACTCCCCGCACAACCTCTAGTAATCCATGTCCAACGGCCCCACTGATATCTAACAGCCCATTGCGCGGTGGAAGTTCGAGCTGAGGATTTGCCGTGTAGGCGCGGCAGGCCCCATCATAAGTGCCCTCGGCAAAAATAAGTCCGAGTGGCCCACTCCCCCGAAAATACAAACCGACAGAATGTCCTTCTTTTTGATGGGCCGCCATTAATAGACATCCAATCATAGATCGTCCTAGAGCTACGGTTGCGATGGGATATGTGTTGAGAATAGAACGCATCTCGTCAACAACATGAGTCGCCACGACAGTTGAAACACGAAAAGAGCTGTCCTTGCTAATAAATTTGTGAACCTTCTCTTGTCGACGAGACGATACTTTAAACGTCATAATTAACTGTATTCAGTTTGATTATTCCACACAACGAAAATATAGTCGCATTTACTTATGGAAATTCGAAATATTTGGGCGGTCGGACGCAATTATCAAGAACACGCTAAAGAATTAGGAAACAGCGTCCCGAAAGATCCTATGATTTTTCTAAAAGCCGGCTCTTGCATTACTCTTGAAGACAGCGAAATCGAATTGCCTTCGTTTTCAAAAGATATCCATCACGAAATTGAAGTCGCCGTTCAATTAGATCAAAGACTTCAAGCTTCTCGAATGACGCTTGCGATCGATTTTACCGCTCGCGATATTCAAAACCAATTAAAAGCCGCGGGTCATCCATGGACGCTAGCAAAGTCCTTCAAACATGCATGCGCCCTCGGAAAATGGGTAGAACACTCTGAATTTGGAAACCTCAACTTTTCTTTAAAGGTGAACGGCGAAGTTCGCCAACGCGGCAACACCAAAGATATGGTTTTTAACGTTGAGACACTCGTGGAGTACATCAAAAAACATTTTCCAGTTGTTCCTGGCGATATCATTTTGACAGGTACGCCAAGCGGCGTAGCCCGCGTGCAACCAGGTGATGTTCTCGAAGCCGAAATACCCGGCAAAATCAACGCCAAGTGGTCCATAAAAAGAGCTTGAAAATGAGTCTTCAAAGCGCGATCCTCCTTTCATAAAATCAGACATAAGGACGATCCTGTATGGACGAAATCTTTCAAAAAGAAGTTCGAGCAAAAGGCGAAGATATCTTTCGTCGCATGGAAAACGACAACGTTTCTATTTTCAATAAAGATTGGTGGTACGGTCGTATCATGGAATGGAGTATGAAGAACGAACACTTCAAAACTC
The DNA here is from genome assembly GCA_021731045.1 of Bdellovibrionales bacterium. GTDB lineage: Bacteria > Bdellovibrionota > Bdellovibrionia > Bdellovibrionales > JAKFYE01 > JAKFYE01. The sequence continues at coordinate 13,531 of JAKFYE010000002.1, forward strand.
AAATGTTCCGGTTTGTAGACGTTCTCCCTTATTTAAACTCTGGGAGCGAAGTCGCTCGCCACTTAAAAGAATATTTTGCCGAAGGCGGCGAAGACTTGCCGTCTATTTTTAATATTGGGGCTGGCATTGGCTCATTGGCTCCCGGTTTAATGGCAGGCGCCGTTCGCAAAAACGTTACTCAAATGGCTAAAATGTTTATCGTCGGAGAAAATCCTAAAGAAGCTTTGCCGGTCTTAACGAAATCGCGTGCAAAAGGTTTGGGCTTTACCGTAGATATTTTAGGTGAAGCCACACTCAGCGAAAAAGAGGCTCTCGAATATCAAGCGCGGTATATCGAACTCGTCAATTGGCTTTCGAAAGATGCTGAAGCTTGGGCGCCTCATACCACTTTAGATTCCGATCATCGCGGTACAATTCCGCGCGTGAACGTATCTGTAAAATTAAGCTCACTCTATTCGCAAATAAAACCTCAAGCTTGGGAAAAATCAAAAACGATTTTAAAAGAACGATTGCGACCTATATTTCAAATTGCAAAAGAGCGTAAGGCGTTTATTAATTTGGATATGGAGCACTACGCTCTTAAAGATCTCACACTCGAAGTCTATTCTGAAATTATTATGGAGCCCGCATTCCGAGATTATCCGCACTGGGGTATCGTACTCCAAGCTTATTTGCGGGATTCTTTTGCCGACACTGAGCGCATGATTAAGCTTGCAAAGTCTCGAGGCGTTCCTTTTACGATTCGATTGGTAAAAGGTGCCTACTGGGATTACGAAACTGTGCATGCGCAACAAGAAGGTTGGCCGATTCCGGTTTATACAAATAAGCAAGAGTCCGACGCCAACTATGAACGCTGTGCTTTTGCTTTATTAGATAATTACAAAGATATTTCTCTTGCGATGGGTTCGCACAATGTGCGCTCAATTGCGGCCTGTCTCGTGTATGCGAATAGCAAGGGCGTTCCTAAAAATGCGTTCGAAGTGCAAATGCTTTTTGGTATGGCCGACCCCATAAAAAAATCTTTGGTCGATCTTGGTTACCGCTTGCGCGAATACGCTCCGGTGGGAGAGCTCATTCCAGGTATGGCGTATTTGGTTCGCCGACTTTTAGAAAATACTTCGAATGAATCCTTCTTGCGATCTAAATTTGCCGAAAACGTTTCAACAGAAAATTTATTAAAAGATCCGAGCCATAACTTAACGCCGTCGTCAGCTAAAACAACCCAAAACGATCGCTTTGAAAATTATCCGCTAGCAGATTTTACGCTCGCAAAAACCCGTCAAGACATGCAGCAAGCACTTGAAAAAACAAAAAAGAATTTTGGCAAAACCTACCCATTGTACATCGGCAAAAAAGATGTCAAAACTGAACGTACTCTAGAAAGCGTGAGTCCTAATGATCCAGCCATGATTCTTGGCAAAATTCATATAGCAAGCGCGGTTGAAGCTGAACATGCAGTCGAATCCGCGCAAATTGCATTTAAAGATTGGCGACACACAAAGGTTGAAACTCGTGCCTCCATTTTAGAAAAATTAGCCGATTACCTTGCTGCAAATAAATTTGAACTTTCAGCAACGCAAGTTTTTGAAGTTGGAAAGCAATGGCGTGAGGCCGATGGCGATGTTGCCGAGGCTATTGATTTTTGTCGTTACTACGCACGAGAGATGCGCCAACTTGCAAAGCCAAAACGCGTAGGTCACGCGAGTGGCGAAACCAGTTTTTATCAGTACCAACCTCGTGGGGTTGTTCTCGTTATTGCCCCTTGGAACTTTCCGCTCGCCATTTTGACGGGCATGGTGACGGCCGCAATGGTAAGCGGCAATACGGTTATTATGAAGCCTGCCGAGCAAAGCTCGATCGTCGCGGCTCAACTGATGGAAGCCCTGAGAGCTGTGGGTTGCCCTCCTGGGGTAGTTAATTTCTTACCCGGTTATGGCGAAGAAATTGGTGAATACCTCGTCAGTCATAAAAACGTTTCGATGATTGCGTTTACCGGTTCTAAAGAAGTCGGCTTACATATTTTAGAAAAATCCGCCAAAACAGTCCCTGGTCAAACATTTGTAAAAAAATGTGTGATCGAAATGGGCGGAAAAAATGCGATCATTATTGATTCTGATGCCGACTTAGACGAAGCCGTCTTAGGTGTGTTGTACTCGGCATTTGGATTTCAAGGGCAAAAATGTTCTGCTTGCTCTCGTGTCATTGTGCTCGAAGATATTTATCAACGTTTTGAAGAACGCCTCGTTGAAGCCGCAAAAAGTATGATCGTGGCGCCAAGCGATGACCCACAATCTTTAATCGGTGCCGTCATTGATCAAGACGCGCAAAAAAGAATGTTGGCAACAATTGAATCCGCCAAGAAAACATTTAAAGTTGTGTACCAAGGAGATGTTCCTAGTAAGGGCTACTTTGTACCACCCACCATTTTTGGCGAGGTCACACCGCAGTCTTCGCTCGCGCAGAATGAAATATTTGGACCTGTTTTAGCTTTGATGAAAGCCACGACACTAGATCAAGCAATCGAAATGGCCAACGGAACGCCATACGCCTTAACCGGAGGACTTTACTCCCGTAGTCCTTCGAATATCGAAAAAGTGAAACGTCATTTCGAAGTCGGAAACTTGTACGTGAATCGCCAAATTACCGGCGCCTTAGTAGAAAGACATCCGTTTGGTGGTTTTAAATTATCAGGAGTTGGCAGTAAAGCCGGCGGACCAGATTATTTATTGCAGTTTTTAGAACCGCGCTGTGTGACCGAAAACACGATGCGCAGAGGCTTTACCCCAAATGCGGAAGAAACACCCGAGTACTAATCCGTGAAGCGCGCCGCCGATATGTGCGGCGTGAGCAATTCCCCCTAATTCGCGGATCGTGCTCAAATAACCCGCTAAATCTGAAGCGCCCCAAATAATTAAAAGCACCCACGCAGGTAAACTAATTAAACCGGTGTAGCCTTTCATCGGGAGTATCCAATAAACATAGTCTAAATCTTCATTCCAATACATCGCGACGATAATTCCCATCAGTCCACTGATTGCGCCGCTAGCGCCAACAAGAGGTACGCCCGAAATTCCTGAGAGTTGAATGAACGCTCCCGCGGCAAAAAATCCTGAAATTAAATATGAAATCAAAAAAATAAGACTTCCTAGCACGGGCTCTAATAATGAACCAAAAATCATAAGAAACACCAAGTTACTTAAAAGGTGCAAATATCCTCCGTGCAAAAATTGATACGAGAACCATTTGAGCCACCCGTTCCCATTCATTCCTAATCCCCATTTATTTACGGGGTCTTTATCTAAAACGGTGCGAACTTTTTCGTACTCGCCCTTCCAATATGCGATTTGCACCTGATCGCCCTGACTTTCAAAATCTTTGGCGTTTCTAATAAAATTGGGATCGCGCAAAGCGAGTCGCCCCAACATATCTCTTTGATTGCGATTTCCCTGTCGGGTTAAATCTGACATTTTAATAAATAGATCGTTGTACTGGCTTGGGTGTTGATTAATATATTCCGCAAAAATTTCACCTTGAGCACTGACCAAGGTATCATGCTCGTAAAAATCTTGAATATCTTTATGAGTTTTATTTTGAATTCCTGTGGTGTATAGACAAATCACGGTATTTATAATTATAAGTAACCAGGTGACAGGTGCTGTCGAAAACGAAAACAGCTTTAAAGATTCCGGGTAATGAGGAAACATTGTTCGCAAGAAAAATGGCAGAATCATTTTGCCAACCTGCCCATATTTTCACGAATTCTTTTAATTGTGTCGATACTCGCGGGCATACGTTGATTTTCGTTTTCTACATCTAGGCTTTTTAAATATCGAGCTGTTTGTCGATAATCTTTATTCTTATACGACGCCACGACCATTTGTTTTTTGATTTCAGAATTGTAAGGATCTTTTAAAAGTATTTGCTTACCAATGCCTAAAGCATCTTGATAGTGACCATTTTCAATAAGAGCTTCCGAAAGATTTTCACCAAACACATACCAGTTCCAAAAATCAGGTGTATTGGATTTTTCCCAATCGTTTAAGGCTATGTCAAAAAAGTCTTCGCGGTTTTGATCACTTACGATTTTGAAAACTCGTTTGAACGTATCCTGATAGATCGGACTTGTCGCTTCGGTGTTGTCTACGAGATCACGATAGATCGCGATGGCCGCCTCAATCTTTCCGTCGTGTTCGTTTTCTATGGCTTCGATAAGTTTTAAAACTCGAGGCTCTTCAATTTGCGTTTTTAGAATTGAAAGTCGATCAAAATCTTTGCAGGAAGCAATCCGCACGAGCGTTAATGCGTATAAATCATGTGAAAAAACCGAACTACTTTCTTCAGAAAGCTTTTCAAAATGTTCACAACTAGGAGGAAGTTCAGCCGCACAAGTAGACTCGAGTTCGTTAAAACACATCCAACTTGAAAGTCCTAGTTGTTTAGACTTTGGCAAAAGCTCTATGGCAGATTGTAACGACACTCGCGCTTCGGCTTTTCGGTGCATTCCCCACAACGCCACGGTTCTATGAGATGCCAAAAATTCGTTAAGGCCTTGTAAGGGCCACAAGTTTTCAATGACCTTCATTTCTTGTGCGTAATCTTTTACTTTCTCAAAATGTTTGATCGCCCATGTTTTTACAAAAACACTCGACTCTGGTAGTGACGACATAAATCCTTCAGTCGCTTTATCCCAATCACGCTCGGTCCAAAACGAAATGAGCTCACTTAACGTGCAGGCTTCTGAATTTTTTGTTTTCTCACATACGCGCTCTAAATATTTATCAGAAAGTGAACTGTCGTCACTTGTAGCAAATGCACGCGCTAAATATGCAAGATCATGCTGATCACCATTTTGAAACTCAAGGTAAGCCTCTTGATCTAAACATTCCTCTTCAATCTGACCGGCTGCAAATAAAGCTAAAGCGATACTCACCCGATTAGCCGGTTGATTGTGTTCTAGGGGCCATTGCGCCTGTGCGTTTGATACCGAATCACAATAGACAGGCGAAGCTAAGCTTAATAAGTCTGCATTCTCATCGGCGTTGATAAGCGAATAAGACTGTTTTACTTGGATCGCAACCAAAATAAAAACTAGAAAATACATCGCGACAAAAAGTGACTTCATCACCGACATTTCTGATAACTCAGGAGCAAAACCTTTGCGGCTCGAAACCGAAATCACCACCGTATTCGCTACGCGATCATGAAAAGGTCTACGCAGTGGATCCGAATACATTCCGAAGTGGGGAACACACACTAGAAGCGTATCGATCCACCAAACAACCGAGCGAACAAAAATATCTGTAAGTTTCGCAGGACGACCCGTCCAAACATCTACGACTCGAGTTCCAAAAGCAATTTTACCAAGCGTTCCCCCTTTCCAGGAGGTCATTAAAAATTGATACGCGATGGCCAATACACTTAAAACTAAAAGCGCAAGAACTGCAGCCACGATAATTTGATCGGTTTCGTTCACCATTTGCGCCATACGGATTTTTTTTTGAAAAGGAGCAATGGCTAATGAAGCGATGATAAATAAAACAGCGCCGTCTAAAACAAAAGACGCAAGGCGGTCTAACGGATGCGCTATACGATGATCAGGAATCGAATTTTGATTTTCAAAATCAAAACTTTTAGGGGGCGGATGCGAATGACGGTTGTCGTCGATAACCATACAAACGCATCGGTATTTTTTAACAGTTTATTGACGTTCGACCTTAAAACTTATGAGTCGACCATATTGGTCTGAGGTAAACTTTGCGATCGCGATTGGACTCGACTCAGGTCCTAGAAGCTGAAAGCTTTCTACGATTTGACCGTTGTCAATTTGCTCGCCCATACTACTCGCGGCGGTAAAGTCCCCTTTTATGAGAGGTTGGTACTGTGTTAAAAAGTCGTTCTTAGAATTGATGTACTTTGGTCTTTCAGAAGACTCCTCGCTATCGTGGTAAACGATTTCGCTGATTTTACCTTCTTCCATTTTTACGGCGTATTTTCCTTCAAGCAACCCGAAACGGAGTTGATCGACATCCGTAGCCTTAGAAGAAATACTGGCGATTTTTCGCTCTGCTTGTTGGGCAATTCGTTTTAAGACATTTTTGTTCCAACTCGAAACTTCGCCATCAATTAGCGTTGCGGTCGAAGCTATCGCACGGCCTTCAGTTTTTGTCTCATTTTGAGACGTGAGGGTAAAGTTAATAACGGTCACAAGAAATAGCATAGTAGCCAAGGCCCCAGATGCGACGATATTTTGAAACCTATTAGATTGAGTGGCGAGACTCACCCTATTGTTTATTAGGTTTGTACGCAAATTAAGTATTACGACGTTATCTTTATCGATCGTTTCCATTATCCCCTCCGTATTCACTTATAGAGGAGTGCGAAGTTCATGCCCCTATTAACGATTTTACCATCATGATTTCGCATCGAAGTTTGACAGGTGTCTATTCGTTGAATAACGGGTCTTTTTGGCTTCGTCTATAGAGAGTCAAGCAGCCAGGAGTCAATTCCGTCTCGGGCAAGGTCCAAATTATACTCTAAAATTTTCGTAGGGCGAACTCCTACGCCCTCGAGGTTTTGTCCCTCAATGGTGGTGTACATTGAATCGGGAATCGAGAGCGCAAACCCAGAGCCTAAAGGTAAAGGATGCCATACGGCCTGCACAACTTCTCCTGCAGAAAAATTACCCATGATTTTTGAACGCGGGCGTAGAGTAAAAGCTTGGGCAAAAACTTCGGCTGTTGAGGCCGATTCATGATCAATTAAAACCACAACATCCCCTTTGTAACAGGGATACCCCTCAAATGTTTTTAAATTAATTTGGTAGGCACGATCGATGAGCTGCGTTTGATATTCAACGTCGACATTATCTTCGAGCTCTTCGGAACTTCCATTTGCATGGCGTGGTTTGATCAACTGACCCACAACCGTAGGGGTGCAAAAAAATGGTGAAAGCGCCCGTAACATCGCCGCAAAATTTCCGCCCGAATTTTCGCGCAAATCCACGATGAGCTTATCCGTTAGTAATGATTGTTGAATGGTCTCATTCCAATACGAAGGTTCAAAATAATTTGAGACAAAACTGGGAATCGTTAAAACCCCGGTTTTTTTATTTTTGCTATTCGGGATAATTTCTAGTGTTGGGTGCGAATCTGTTTTTATGTCGAGGGTCGCAACATCTTTTTCAAGTTCGATTAAGCCTTCGTTGATGGGAACCTGATTTTGATCGCCGCCATCACGTCGCAAAATGAGATAACGTCCCGCTAAGCTTCGAACATCCCAAAGAGTCTGTAGAGGTTTGTTGTTGATTGATACAATCTCATCACCCACCATCAAACCGGCAAGTTGCCCAGGTCCGTTATCAATAAGTTTTGTAATAATAAAGTGACCTTTAATAAGTCGCACGCGTATTCCGGTTTCTCGAGCTTCACCAAACCATTGCGAACGCATGGACGTAGGATCCCAAATAGATAAATGCGAAACCGCCAGACGATCTAAAAAACCATTTATACTTCTAATAAGTTGCGAGAGCGTGTTCGGAGTATTAATTTGGTCAGCTCCAAAATGTTGGGCGCGCGTAAAACAAGCTGCGACCCAAGCATCTAATTTATTTGAAGGCTCGTAGTAATTATCTCGAACAAGTTCACAAACGCGGGAATACGTTTTAGAGTAAAGCCCGCTCTTAAGAGAGGCAGCTCCGATATCCAAGCTTAACCAACCTCCTAATGTCATTGCGGCTAAAATGCTAAAGTACTTTGATAATGTCATAAGCTTTAAAAATTAAGGAGGTCATAAGTAATACCTATGACCTCCCTTAACAAAAAAGGACGGTCCCTCCGACTTCCCTTTTTGTTTTTTATTTACGTGAATAACATTTACGACTAAGCAGCCTTCGTGCCAGTCGATTTGTTTCGAGCGGTAGAAGGATCAATATTATATTGCTTCACTTTGCGGTACAAAGTGGCGCGACCAATACCTAAAGCTTTTGCTGCTTCAGTCAAATTACCTTTGAATTCGGCAATTGCATTTTGAATCGCTTGGCTTTCGATTTCATTCATTGAAGATACACGCTTGCTATTCGTGTTGCCTGCGGTAACTGGAAAGTTTAAAACTTTTCCGCCACTATTGAGGCCACCGTGACCACCTGAGAGTACAACTCCATCAGTGCGAAGGCTTGAAGCCGTCGTTAAGTCTTTAAATGTGTTATTCCATTGGGTTGTAGCAAATACTTTTACTTCAATTCCGTTTGCTTGACCCCATTCACGTGCTTTTTGTGATTGAACAAAGTCATCACAAATTAGATACATCGTAGTAGATGCCATTAATTCCTCCTCGCAGGATAGTGTTTCAAATATCAACGTTATTCACGTTACATACCCTTATCGGCGGATCAAAGTGAGAAGCTTGAGGAAAATTTTTCCCATTTTGTAACAATCTGAATTTGCAGAGCTTTTCAAAATGAGACAATCGGCATTAGGACGTCCGTCTAGAACCTTTTTACCCATTTCACGCCTAAGCCGTCGTCTATAAACCACGGCTCGAGCGCAGATGTACTTGTAATCTGATGATGATCGCTCGCGGCTCGTCCCCAAAAAATTCCAATCGTAGCGCCCGCAATCGTATCACTTAGCCAATGAGCATCGTCGCTCACACGCGTAAGCGCAACGAACGTTGCAAGGACGTACGCCGGCACCGCCACCTTCCACCCGTAAGCATACGCAAGAGATGTCGCCGTCGTGAAAATTGTCGATGTGTGACCCGAAGGCATCGAATGACGATTCAAACCATTTGGACGCTGACGTTGATTTCCAAGTTTTAAAACCGAAGTGGTCGCAAAGCTCCATACGAGAGCTTCCGAATGAGCCGCTCCGTTTTCTTTATCCACAAAAAGTTGCGTGACCGCGATCGTAACACCCGGCACGCCCGTGCCTAAGAGATCTCCGACACGCGATTGGTCTTCTGGAATTTTTTGATTATGGCCCCAGGTCTCTTTCATTTGCTCATCGTACGTAGGTTGGGCCGCAAATGTGGCAAAACTGCCCGCCCCTATAACTATAAACCCGCGCTGATCAAAACCATGTTGCAGTGTTGGTTTTACGTGGCCTTGCCAAATATCAGCTTGTAGATGTGGAGACACAAAAAATAAAATCAAAAATAAAATCTTCGCGGTCATTTTTAAAAACAGTAACATTAGAAACTCACTCTGTCGGCAAATTTAATATTCGAGCTCTTTCAAAATCTTGAATCTGTACTCATTTAAAAATGAATAAAACTGTTAAACTTTTAGACACAATTCGCCGCATTAAAGACCTTGGTCTAGTGTGCCGATGAGTCTTTTAGATATTTACAAGGAGTCTTAAGGTGACAGCATTACATGCCTTCAAGAACGCTAAACTAGCGCCTCGTTTTAAGTTTCGAAATCGTGAGTCTTGCGAATCGAAATTAATTGATAAATCCAATTTTAGCGAAAGCGTGATTTCAACTGTCGACCTTTCTCCGAGTGGTATTGCATTTTTAAACTCCACCAAACATCCTTTAAAAATTGGCGAGACAGCAATGGTAGAACTTGCCCCTTTTGGCGCCCAACCAATTCGCTCTTATGTTCGCATTATTCGTTCTAAAATAGTGACCGACGAAACCGTACTGTACGGAGCCCAATTTATTGCATTGCCACTTTTGCACCAAGAGCGTTTAGATAAAATGATCCGCTCAGCCCATACGGTTGAGCAAATCGATAACTACGTTGAAAATCGCCATTTGAACATGCGCATGGACCCTATCGAGCTTGCGCACAAGTTGACCTGGATTGCATTGATTTTGACAGCGACGTTTACCGCCTCAAGACTACTCGATATGTTTGTTTTCTAAAAACTATCGACGGCCCGATTTAATCTTCATTTGCATACGAGAGATTAAGCTAACAGCCATGCGCTCATGAACTTCACACATTTTCAGTTCATCACGACGGTAAGACTGTTGACTTGGGGTGAGCGTGCCCATTTCTAATTCCATTTCGTAATCCATCTTAGAGGCGCGGATGGTTTCTAATTCTTTAGTTTGTTGCTTAAAGAGTTTCGAAACAGCGCTGATAGGGGCGACTTCAAGCCAATCATGCTTTGATTTATACCAACCTACCATTCTTAAAAAGCGAGCTTTGTTTTTTGCGAGCGTAAACTTAGGATATGCCTCTTCATCAAGAGTCAGAATGTTTTCGGTTTCCCAAAGCTCTCCCCATTTACCAGATAGTTGGCCGGCGATTTGATTTGAGATTCTCTTTTGTACTTCTGGATTGATAGATAACATTTCTGACACGGTAGGGATTCCTCCTAAGTTGCAACGCCTGAGATGTTCTCGCGACGCTCCTAATATCTTACTTCTTCAACTCTTCACAATTTCTAGCACATCTGTTTCTAACACAACTGGGCATCAAAAGTGCGAATGATTCGCTTTTATTTTTTATGACTTCAAACTCTTATAGCACACGATATTTTTTTTTGAAAGACGCGCCTTAATCCGAATTCAAATTCGCCCGTCTGGTCCTTACGTGCGTCTTTCCTTAAATTTCAAATATTTTCAAAAAAACCGAGTCTAATTAGGAGGTTAAGGAATTGTTAAGTACGGTTTAGGGCCGTTTCCTTACATTTGAACGTCCAAACAGGTCTAAATTCTTTGCACCATCGTATGGTTTTTTACGAAGACGCTGAGGAATAAATTTTAAGTCCTCGATTCCAAATGAACAAAACAAACAAGAAAAGGCCGACCGTGACAAGAAAAACATGAAGCAAAAGTTCGAAGTTTAAACCCGTAAAAAAAACTTCGGCCGGAAATGACGTCATTAATGAATAAGGTAAGATGGTGACCAAAACTTTGCGCATCCATCCATCAAAAATATGATGAGGTCGTTCCATAAACGAATGAAAATTCATAAAAATTTCGACAAAGCCTTGGGACGATTGGGTCCAAAAAATCGGAAGAACTCCAAACATTTGCGTGCAGTAATAGAGAAACGTGCCGTTTATTAAAAGAAGGACATAAACGAATAACTGGAGGAAGCCCCAAGAGCCCGTATAGTGAACGATTGTCCATACCCAAAAACTAATCGCGATGATTAAATTTAAAAATGAATTAGCCGCAAATTCCCGCACACTTAAAAAGAACAACGAAGACACTGGTCGTACCAAATAGTAATCGAGATCGCCCTTATTAATATATGTCGAAAACATCCACATGTTATTTGAGATTACGGTCATCATAAGTGCATCCACTACAAAAACGCCGCCTACAAAAACGTAAATCTGATCTAAATTCCAATTGCCGATAAGACTCGTATGTCGAAACAGCACCGTATAAAAGCCAATATTCACGGCGTAGTAGATACAATCCATGACAATACGAAAAAAGAAATCCAGTCGAAATTCCATCGACTTTGAAAATGAAAATCGCACAAAGTACGCGTACAGTCGCAAGTACCGAATCATATTCCGACTCCTGAAAACTTACGAACGCCCCGACGCCAAACGAAACTGAGAGACACGTAGAAAACCAATCCCCAAATAAAACTAATGGTGATCGATTCCAGAACAGACGTTACCGGTACACGACCCATAAAGACGCCAACGGGAACACCGATCATGTGGTAGAAAGGTAACCAAACAAAGATGTCATGAATTTTTTGAGGGAACAAACTCAACGGCAGAAACGCGCCTCCAAAAAAAGCAGAAATAAACCTGAGCATAACGAGGAGGCTCCACACGTTATCTGCCCAAAATGCGGTGAGTTCTACTAAAAATGCGACTAAAAAAAATGTGATCATGGCTGGAATCAAGCACACCATACCAAATATTACAGAGGTCAATGACAGGGCGGGACTTTGGGGCCAACCAAAGATCAAAGCGTAAAAAGCAATTCCGATAATAAATTGCGAACCACCCGCCACGGCTTGAGCAAAACTGATTGAAAATTTATATTTAAAGACACTTATTGGATAAAGCAAATAGCGCGTTAGCGTTCCGTCATAGATTTCACGCGAAATAATGCCCGTCTTAAATGAAGACGCCCGTACAATTTGATCTACGAGAAAGGCCAAAATGGAATAAAGAATCATCTCAGAAAAAGTAAATCCGCCTATGCGCTCAGCTTGGCTATATTCAAAAATAGCGCGCCATAAAAAATACGCCATTCCGACTCGGGCAAGAGTCCCCGCGAAAAATCCAATCCAAAAATCGGCACGATAAGAAAACGCGCGACGTAACTCCATGGACATGACTTCGCCCATTAACCTCAAACCCGTCATAGCGAGAGGCCTTTTTCGCGAATAATACCTTCAATAATGTCTGAAATGTCGATTTCTTCAATCGTGAGGTCCACAACGTTTAGCTCTTTTAGCAAAAGCGAGGCGACTTCTGAAACGCGAGGGCGTTCAACTTTAAGTTTTATATTTTCTTTATTGATTTCGACAATCTCACCTAAAGATTTAAAGGAAGATTCGGATTTACCCGCAAGCCCCTCTTGTCCCGTAGTAATGGAAAGCACTTTATGATTTGCGAACCTCTCCACCACCTTGGCTAAAGGACCATCGTACACGAGACTCCCCTCACGTACGACGATGATACGTTTACAGAGTTGTTCGATGTCTTCCATGTAGTGCGAAGTTAAAATCATCGCGGGTCTATGTTCTATTTGATATTCGCGAATAAATTTTCGAATCGCTCTTTGGGCTGTGAGATCTAAACCGATTGTCGGCTCATCTAAAAAAACCACTTGGGGATTATGCAAAAGAGCCGACATCAGCTCCATTTTCATTCTTTCGCCAAGACTCAGTTTACGAATTTGGATGTTCATTAATTTTTCAACGCCCAAAATGGACGCGAGATTGCGCTTACGATCCTCAAATTCTGCATGGGGAACTTCGTAAATCTCTCGCAGTAAGAGCAAACAGTCGTCGGCTGGCAAATCCCACCAAAGTTGCGCTTTTTGTCCCATGATCAGGGAAATCTGACGACGAAATTGATTGTGTCGCTCCCAAGGCGTGTAGCCTAAAACTTTGGCCTCCCCGCTGGTTGGATGAATAATTCCCGCAAGCAATTTTACCAAAGTCGTTTTGCCGGCGCCATTCGCGCCGACCATCCCGACAATTTCTCCCGGACCAATTTTAAGCGAGACATTATTTAACGCGGTTCTTTCAATCACCTCGCGTTTAACTAAAGATTTGAGCGATCCTTTTAATCCAGGTTGTTTTTTATGAACGCTAAATTTTTTAGTGAGACCAGTGACTTCAATCATTTTTTTCTCTTAGGAACACTAGTATTAAAGGATTCTTAGCTAAAAGCTAGCAACAAGCCGAGATGACAAGAGGCGAAGTTAAAATGTTTTATTTTGAGACGACGATAAAGCTAAATTCAAATTAAGCTTGGCTTTGCACTAAGGTTTGATCAACCCTCAACCCAAGCCCTGTAATGACCGATAAAGGTCCTGTGAACCAGCACGAAAGAACGTTGTTCAAATACGTAGGTTTTATACTTGGTTTAAATGCCTTGTTGGCCGTCGCTTATCTTTCGCTCACGGGCCATTTGAACTTTGGCACGTTGGCCAACTCCCTTCATTTAGTGCCTCACGAAGAATTAGCTCAGTCTTCTTATGTCGCCGAAATGTACGATGAAACGTCTGAAGATAAAGGCGAAAGCACGTTTGCCGAAATCGTAGAACCCGAACATGCACCTTCCAAAAATCACTAAAACTTATTCGACCTAATATTTTAAAATAGAAAAAATACGGAAGACGAGAGGACAGCCGTTAGCAGTAAACTGGAAATTCAGTATTCAGTTCAGTAATGGACCACCCAAATCAATTTTTTTTCCATCTCGTCCTCCAAGCCCTATATATCAAAAATAATCGATTCAGAAAAGGAACGGCGTACCTTAATTATTGAGCGCGCCGGAATTGATCCAGACTTTTATGGCATCTTTGTTTGCGTTTGAAAGTGCGGGAGCACGTTTGGGCATCGAATTATTTAGAACTGCCGAATACAGCTTACTAGATGAAGCATTATTTGCTTTTACGTATTTCATCGTTCCCGAGTATGTATCGACACTATAATTACCATCGGGAGACGATCCTCCATGACAACTAGCACATTTGGGTCCGAGAACATTTTGAGACAGCCATTGATAAGTCACCGGCTTCACAACCACCGTCACACTATCAAGACCGATGGCACCTTTTTTATCAGTGGCACTGAGTTGAAAAACGTAAGTGCCTGCGACTAATAAAGATGCATTCAGAGTTGTTGTTGTCGTGTCTACTAGCTTGGCAAGCGTAGGACCACTGACTTGACTCCATAAGTAGCTAGCAATGCCGTCACTGTCAGAGGCATTGCCGGTCAAAGAAATTGTGTCCTCTGGAAAATTTAAGGTTTGATTTGAGCCCGCATCGACAACCGGAGGATTATTGCCAGCAGCATTTACAATGATGTCCACAACATCTGCCGCTTGGGCGCCACTATTATCTTCTGCTATTACTTGAAACGTATAGTTCCCAGGGATTAACCCACTCACTTCGAGAGTCGTCGTGTTCTGACCACTCATAACTGCAGAGTTAGGACCCGACACCTGTGACCAAACTACAAAGGCAATCGTACCATCAGAATCAGTTGCAGCTGCCGTCAATTTGACGACACTCTGTAAAATACTTTGATCGACTCCTGCATCGACGACGGGCGGCTTGTTCTCCGCTTTTTCTAATTTTGTTGCAGTAGGTGTAGCAAACTCTAACGGACTTTGTTTTGCGCATCCTAAGAGTGAAAATAAAATGGCAACCGCGACATAAATGTGCATTGCGCTCTCCTTAAAAAACTATAATACAAAAAAACAAAAATCGCCATCGTCTCTAAACAAATAATCAAAATATTAATCGTGTAACAAAGGTGATCTAAAAAATAATTTTTTAATAAAAACAAGGTCCACCGCTGTTACCCCCATTTCAATATCAACATGGGCTTTTATATCGCATCGCGTTTGACGTAACAACACCTGGAGGGAAAATTTCAACCTCAAGAGATTTGAAAATTCGTAGAAGGATATTATGAAAATTTAATGTCGACGGAATACGTACTTGTGGACCACAGTGGGAATCGAACCACTGGATCTGCGTCCTCTTCCATGAGCGTAAAATTCAGGTTGCTTTCAAAAATTAAAGAGTTTGAATCTACGTGTTGTTCACCACGCGTAAAGGTGTTGGTCTGCCCATTTTCCAAATTCGTTACATGATAGTAGAATTGCTCGATTTTGTGGGTATGAGAGTTTTCGGTGAAAGAAATTGATAAAACATACTTTAGATCTTTTGAGAGATGAGCATTCACTATTCGCTCAAAGGGACAAGTAAAGATAAGCCGAGTCTTTCCACTTGGGGTGGCAACACTATAAATTTCATTTGCAGAAACTATGATGCTCTCATTTTTTATCGTGGATCCAATCAGAACTCCCGTTGGTATTTTTGCATCCGAACGAATCCACGCTGTATCGAAATTGAAAAGAGAAAAATATATCTCGTTTGCGTAACCGTGATAAATAAATGCAGACGTTAAGTCGTGATTGAATAATGAATGTTTGTAACAACCGCGATATGTGAAGTGCCCTTTTGGAAGCACCACATCTTGCACTTTGTTATTTCGATTGACCTGAAGGGTATAGAACACCTCGTGATCCATCCGAATTTCTTGCATGTCTCGTAGGATTAAGTATCCAACCGAATCCAAACCAGGCTCCAAATATTTCGTTTCGCTGTCGATGAGACTGACCATGTGCCGATCACAACAGAGGCTATTCTGCTTCGTTTCACTTTCCGAAACGAGGATCTTCTCTTGGTCGCCTGTTGTCCTTTTATCCATAATCAGATTAAGTCTAGAGCTAATTATTCAAAAATGCTACTATCATTATTGATGAAGGGGCCACGTCGTACGAATGAAAACTAAACAATAGAAAGAAAATTTTTTAAGTATCTGCATAAGTGTTCTTATCTTAAAAAGTACCACATATACTGACATGGAGAAAAAAAGGAATAGTGGTGTTGGTTCTAACAATTTCACTATCGTTGCGAAAGCCCCTGCTCCTATCAACATTGATTCAAATCAAAGTAATCGAAGTTAACCTCACCAATTTAATTTTATTTGAGTAAAAAAACGTAGAAAATAAATTTGCAATTAAGTTAAGATAATTATGAGGCTAAAATGAAGAAAACGACACGAATGACTCAGCATCAAACGGAAGCAGTGGAAAACATCGAGCGAGCTATAAATGAACTTCCAACACTGCTGTTAGAGGTGTGTCGGGATAAAAGACTGGAACAATGGGCGCAATTACAAACTGAAAAAGCACTTAAGATATTTCAGATTTGGGGATTCGAATCCAAGTTAACCTTAGAAAAAGGTCAAGTAAGTGAAGAATTTTTGAGCCAACTACAACTAATGCGCGGATTGCCCAAGATACTTGAAGAGGATTTCGAGTGGTACAGTCATTCGCAAGAAATTATTGAAGCTAAAAATACCATCACCCTTAGTTCTATTAATCTTTACCAAGATCTTAGTTCTTAACGGACAAGCTAACTCCGTACTAGTCACTATCTTCGAAACAATTCCGAGTCTCCTTAGACAAAGTCAGTAACTCCATAGTCCGCATAAGCGACAATCTCTCCCCAAGGAGCAAAAGGTACGGACATCCTTTTTGCGACCAACTGAGTCGCAAAAAGGATGTCGCCGTACCTTTTGCTCGTGAATCGCCAAACTTTCAGAAATGCCTCAGATTTGTGAGCCCCGACCGAGAACGGCACGAAGGCGTGTGACTGCACGACGTAGTGACGTTCGACCGAGGCAGAATGCTTTAGTAGAATAATGTCGAAATTTCCCCTTTTAAAACCTCTAGGCGTTTCAAAGTCGAGGCGGAAGGAGGGAGTGTGCTCTTGCACTCGACCGACTGACAACGAAGGATTTGAAAGGCCTAGAGGTTTTAAAAGGGGAAATTTGGTGCGGCCGGCATGACTCGAACATGCAACCCCCTGGTTCGAAGCCAGGTGCTCTATCCAATTGAACTACGGCCGCGTCTTAAAAATTTCTCGAAGAGTACTGAGACCTCGTTCTACGTTCAAGCATTGAATTTGCCAGCTAATAACGCATCAAGCTATGCCGCATTTGAAAGCTCTTAACAGATGATATTGAGAATCATTATTGATAGGCTCGCGACTTTACTGAGGTGCTCATGGAAAAAACCGTCGAAAACTCCCCTCGCAAAGCCACAAAACTTTCTCTCGTCGAAAGAGAGAGTTTCACCATTGTGCAGTACAAGCAGATCATTCGAGATTTAGGCCTTAAAGTCACCCATCAACGACTCGTGATTTTAGAAAAAATTCTTCGCGGTCGAGATCACGTCACGGCTCAAGAAGTTTTTGAATCCGTCTGCGAAATATCACCTGCAATTGGATTTGCAACCGTCTACCGATTTTTACGTTCACTTTCAGAAAATGGATTTATCACAGAACTACGCATGAAGGGTTTACCCGCCCGCTACGAATGGGCCGATAAAAAGCATCATGACCACATGACGTGTGTCGAATGTAGCGCCATCCGTGAGTTTACAAGTCAAGAAATCGAAGTGCTGCAAGTTAAAATTGCCGAAGAATTAGATTTTATTTTAACGGATCACGTTTTGGAACTCTACGGGGTTTGCACCGATTGCCAAAAAAAGAAATTCGCAGCCCAAGCTAAGAATGGCGAAATTCTTTTACCTCGAAAATCCAAACATGCGCTTGCAAAATCGCAATGAATTCACCCGTTGAGTTGTGGCTCCGAGAAACTAACAAGCGCAAATCCCTCGCATCGAAATCAGAGTGCTATCGAATTGTTGATAAACTCAATTTGCCCGTAGACATTCGCATCGACCGATTGGGCGAAGTGTTATCCTTTCATTATTTTAATGAGTCCCCGCCCGAAAGCGAAATTTTTGAATTTGCAGAAACATTTGCAAAACAGTTGAATCAACCTCATTGGTTTTTAAGACAGATGATCAATCGAGGCAAAGATCCCAATCAAAAAGTATTATGGAAAAGCCCAGAGTGTCCCGAACTTTGGAGCGCCATCGAAAACGAAATTACGTACATATTTAAACTTAACGAGGGAACCTCTCCCGGATTATTTTTAGATCAACGAATGCGTCGCGAGTGGGTTAAACACCATTCAAAAGATCGCAAAGTTTTAAATCTCTTCGGTTACACAGGTGGATTTAGTTTAGCGGCGGTTTTCGGTGGAGCAAAAAAGACCGTTACGGTTGATGCCGGTGCACGATACGTGGAATGGACGAAACAAAACTTTGAGGCTAACGCCTTCGATACCGCTGAGCATGAGTTTTGGACCGCGGACGTCTTAGATTATCTGGAAGGCGCTCAAAAAAGAGAACATAAATTCGATCTCATCATCTGTGATCCTCCGTCTTTCGGTCGCTCTAAACGCGGCACTTTTAAGATAGAAAAAGACTATGAAATTCTTGTCGATTTATGCAGTAAAGTGATGAACTCAAAGGCCCAATTAGTTTTTTCCACCAACTTTGAGTCTTGGAAGCAAAAAGATTTTGAAAAAAAATGCCAGGTTCTTGCAAAAAACTTGGGACTACACGTGAAGGAGTTTCCTTCTGCTCCGACCGACTTTAATCCTAGTCTTTTAAAAACTTGTTTGTTTCAGAGCTAGGTATGAATACGAATATTTGTTTATTTATAATCACATTTCTAGTATTAAAGATCTAAAGCGAGGTTCTTATGAACATAACTAAAAAATGGGTAAGACCAACAAAATCTCCGATTGCGGGTGTGTGTGGAGCATTTGCCAACGCTCTAGAGATTAACGTGACCCTTATCCGACTTCTTTGGTTAGGTGCGGGCTTAATTTTTGGAACTGGATTTTGTCTTTACCTTATTTGTTGGTGGTTTTTGCCGACAGAGGCAAAACAATTTGATCCTGATAAGCCAGTATTTTTAGGTGTGTGTCTACGGCTCGCACAAAAAAGCGAAGTTGAAGTTTCGGTGATTCGTATTGCGGTCTTTATTTCATTTTTTGCGTCAATGAGTTTAACTTTTTGGGGATACTTTATTGCGCACCTACTGTTACCTAAAACAACTCCGTCATCGCCTACCACGACACCCAACTAAAAATCATACCTCTCCAGAGGCGATTCTCCTCTGGAGGCAACCCGATATTTACTATTTAAATTTAAAGTTGCGTTTTAGCTTTGCCGACATTGGTGTTTAAAGGCACGCCCTGCTGACACAACGGACATTGGCTGGGGTCCCAGGCCTCAAGCTCAATATTGACGAGCGAGTAAAGTTCAGGGACTTGATCGAGATCATGTGCGGTCACTCCACCGCGATTGCAAAGCGCACCGGCTCCTATGACGTTTCCGCCAAGTTCACGGACTTTGCGAATCACTTTAAGAATAGAACCCCCTGTATTGATGACATCTTCGACAACAAGACAGTTTTTATTTTTTAGTAGTAAATCGTATCCTCGCTTAATCACGAAATCAGAACCGTTATCTGTTTTTTCAGCGTACACAGAAAAAACGGCACGGTCTTCAAGCTCTGAAAGATGAAAAGCCACCCACTGACACAGAATGACGGCGCCAATAGCGGGAGCAACCACGATGTCGATCTCTTTACCTTCATAGTGTTTGGCAATTTCAAAACAGAGCTCGGAGGTGAGTTTGGTGTAAGGATAAATGGCATCTTTATTAACGTAGGAAGACCCATGCTTTCCAGACGTATAAACAATATGAGAATCCTTAATCAGAGCGTTAACTTCGCTCAATTTTTTTAGTAAGTCCATAAAGAGACTATTCAATTTGACGCTGGCGAGGTCAACCATTATTAGTAGCCGCATGATCATCTCGAGAACACCATTTCGAATCAGTTTTATGGGAGGCGGCACAGATTTGCCCTCTTTTTACTGTGAAGAAGAAGGCATGGTTCTTTCAGCAACGATAAACAAATACATGTACATTACGGTTAATAATCGGTTTGATTCTACGTACCGCCTTTCCTATAGCCGCACCGAAATCGTTGAATCTTTCGATGAAATTGAACATCCTATTTTTCGCACTGTTTTAAAAAAACATGTCGTGCCGAAGAGTTTGGGGCTTGAGATTCTTTCGATGGCCGACATTCCTTCAGGCACGGGTTTGGGTAGTAGCAGCAGTTTTACGGTCGGACTGCTGCATGCACTGAAAGCTCACCAAGGCATTTTTCAATCGGCGGATGATTTAGCAAATGAAGCTTCGCAAATTGAAATTTTCGATTTAGGAGAACCCATCGGTAAGCAAGATCAATATGCGGCCGCTTTTGGTGGACTCCAAACAATTCGTTTTTTGCCTACGGGCGAAGTGAGCACCGAACCCGTCGTGTGTTCGGCTGCGACTTATAAAGAACTCGAATCTTCGATCATATTATTTTACACCGGAATCACGCGCTCGGCTTCAGAAGTTATGATCGAGCGTAACGAGAGTATTTCGTCTCGACGAGATGCTCTTCGTGAAACACGTGAGTTTGCAAAACACATGGCTCGCATTTTAGAACAAGGTAAAGGAATGAAAGAGTTCGGTGCCGTTTTGCAAGAGGGCTGGCGAATAAAGAAAATCATGGGCTCGCGAATTTCAAATCCTAAAATTGATGAGTGGTACGAATGCGGTATGAAAGCAGGAGCGTTTGGTGGCAAAATTATTGGCGCTGGCGGTGGTGGTTTTTTAATGTTTGTTTGCCCCGCACATAAACAAGAACAGTTGAGAACAGATCTTAAAGAATTACGAGAGGTCCCAGTTTTATTTGAACATGTGGGCAGTAAAATTATTTTTGTCGGATAGAGGATACCATGGCTAAAGCAAAAAAACGTTACGGTGAAATCGCCATCGAAAACAATAAACTTGAATCATTTGATAACAGAACACTTGAGCGACGCTACACCGTCGAGTTCAGCTGCCCCGAGTTTACCTGCATTTGTCCTCGCAGTGGCTTTCCTGACTTTGCCACGATTAAAATAAAGTATGTTCCTCATAAAAAGTGTGTCGAGTTAAAGTCGCTTAAACTTTATATCAATAGCTTTCGCAACGAGTACGTTTTTCACGAAGACGTAACCAATCGTATTTTAAGTGACCTAGTGAAACTTTTGGATCCTTGGTTTATCGAAGTGATCGGAGACTTTAGCGTGCGTGGAAATATCCATACTGTGATTACGGCTCAGCACGAAAAGAAAAGTAAGGAAAAATCTAAGAACGCGAAAGCCCTAAAGTAAGACTATTCAAGTTGAAAAAGTCCAAAAAGACCTGTTCTTAAAGTCGCTAGGGCACTTGTTAAAATATTACCTGGAGCGTCGGCTTCGTCTCCGACCCCGCCGTAGGCTTCACCTCCGGCACCGTACATAGTTAGGGTCGAACCACTCGAAATACCGCCAACAGATAAAATTGCAAATCCCGATAATTCCGGAACCGGAGGAGCGTAGTTTACCGAACGAATGGCCCAATCTAAACTTGAGCGCCCGTCATTTAAACGAGCTTTAACTTTAAACGTGATGGTGCGCTTAACCATCGGATTTGGAACAGGATAATCTATAGAGAGCACACCATTCGCACATGTCCCCACAGGAACACCTGAATTTTCGACGATAGCCAGAGACGATTGCCCAACGCTATATTCACTATTATTCACAAAAACCCGCATAATGTAGGTAGAAACAGGACACGAACCCGTTAAGGCGATTCTCATTTCGGTTGCACGGTTTCCGTTGATGGCGTGACTTTTAATAACCACGGTCGGAATAACTTCGTCTTCTTCGACCTTAGGCATACACGCAGTCGCGGCCACAGCTAAAAAGCATAGTAATAGAGGTCGGAATATTGTTTCAATTCGCACACGTCCCATGCAGGACTTATCGGCTTAACAAACACTCGACTTAAGTTTTTGTCTCTCAGAATGAAACACAAAATATCCCATTTTGAGATGAGTTTTAGTCACCCTTCTGCCAACTGAGACCGAGTGAAATAATGCGATTTAAAAGTTCTCCATACTTCAAACCTCTCTTATAAGCGCTTTCAACAAACTCTTCGTCAAATGCGATATCGGGATTAGGATTTGCTTCGATCACAAAAATCTCTTCGTTCTCGGTCACACGCAAATCAATGCGCGCATATCCAGACAACTTTAGGGCGCGGTAAACTCTCTTACACGTATTCGAAATATCTGTCTCAAGATGAGACGGCAAATTTTGGGCGGCCCCGTAACTAATTTTATTTTCGTCTCGATACGATTGATTAAACTTTACCCGACTTGTCGCAAATCGGACTTGTGCGCCTGCACCTGTCGAAAATCGAAGTTCCCAAATTGGTAGAGTTTCTAGTCGGTAATTTCCCATAACCCCAACGTAGAACTCTCGACCCGTAATGTAACTTTCAACGATGACATCTGTGCCGTATGTTTTATGCAGAAACTCGACTCGCTCCTTAAGCTTCGCATCTGTATCTACGAGCGAAGCTTGAGAGATGCCCAGAGAGGCTTCTTCGTTAAGACATTTTACAATTAAAGGAAACGGCAAATCTTTAGGTCGACGAATCGGCCGATATCTTGGAAAAACTGCAAATTTAGGAACCTTAATTCGGTGATAAGACAAGATTTCTTTGGTCAGAGCTTTATCGCGGGCCAAGATAAGGCCGCGCGGGTTACAACCAGTATAAGGCGTACGCATAAGTTCTAAAAAACTCACCACATTTTGATCGTAAATGGCTTCTCCTGCAAATTCTTCGAGTAAATTAAATACAATGTGCGGTTGAAATTCATTAATTGCAGATTTAATTTTTTTTAAGTCATCATAGACACCCACAACTCGAACGTCGTGACCGAGAGCATGTAAATTATGGTAAATATCATATTCGGTTTTTGCAGGAGAATTTAGACGCTTCTCAGGAGTAAGCAACTCTTCCGTCGGCATTAAACTTTCGTGGACGAGTTGCAGAACTTTTAAACGTTTCAAACAGTTACTCGATCTCGCCTTCCAAGAGCTGCGTATTGCGATCAATCTTTGCCGACTTCACTACTGTCTCATTCCACTTAGCAAACATATCGCGAACTCGCGCCGCCGTTATTTTTTGACGTAACTCTTCATGTGAGGCCGTCGTTGTCGGTTTCGCATTTGAAACAGTTTTCGATTTTAAGCGAAGAACATACTGTTCACCACCGTTGCTGATGAGTTTGCTGTAGAGAGGCGCCTCCTTAGTGAGTGCCGGTAAAGCAGAACGCACCTCTTCCAAATCGCCTATTTTAGGAATTGGTCCTTCCATTTCAGAAAACTCTCCGGTCTCCTCCCACTTTAGCGACGCTTGCCCCGCAATTTTATTAACTTCGGCTAGCGACCCTTTGGTCAGAGCGCCTTGCATTTGATTAGTAATTTGCTCTCGTTTTTTACGAGTCACTATGTTCTGCGCTATTTCAGTTTTGGCTGTTTCAAAGTTCGCTTCAACTTTTGGAGTCTTACCTTCAACTTTAATTAGATGATATCCGTACGCTGTTTTTAATGGCTCACCCACAACACCCAGTGGCTGCGAAAAAGCGGCGTCTTCAAATTCTTTAGCCATTCGGCCTCGACTAAAAAACCCAAGATCTCCCCCTTTTTCTTTACTTCCGGGGTCATCGCTCATCTCTTTTGCAACGGCATCAAAGGTGCGCGTTTTTACTAGCTCTTGCGCTTTTTTTATTTTTTCTAAAGCAAGACGGTCACTATCAGGCTTGGTAGGATCTACACTCACCAAAATATGTCGCGCTCGTACCTGCTCCGCCTTTTCATAATTTGATTTGTTAGCATTAAACGCATCTTGTGCTTCTTTTAAACCTTCCGGAGTCGACAGAATTTGCTTTGTTTCTTCCGAAGTGGGCTTCATTCCTGCGGCTAGTCTTGCAGCGTCAAGCCTTAAAAATTCAACATTGTATTTATAGAGCAACGCTTTTGCGATTTTATCTAATTCTATATGAGAAGGTATCACTCCCTTCTCAAAGGTTTCCCGCACTTTTCCTAATAAAACGCTGCGCTTAACGTCATCTTCAAATTGTGCAGCAGATAATCTTTGGCTAGCTAAATAATTATCATAAAATTCGCGGCGAAACTTTCCTTCCTGCTGAAAAGCTGGAATAGACGTAACAATATCTCTCACTTCTTCAGCCGATACGTGAAAGCCTGAATGATCGGCAACCTGTAGTATGGCTGTGCGCGCAATTAGTTGATCTAGGGCCGCACCTCGAAGCTGCATACGTTTTTGCGCCTCAGCGTCAAACTGGCCTCCAAACATTTGAGAGTAAAATTGTACCATTTGATCAAGGGACGTTCGAAATTCTCGGATCGAAATGACCTGTCCATTTACTTGAGCCGCATAACCTGGACCTGCATTGTCTCGAGGGTTTGAACCCAAGAAAATAAACACAAGAACGATCATACCAAACAAAACAGCCGCAAC
Source organism: Bdellovibrionales bacterium (assembly GCA_021731045.1). GTDB lineage: Bacteria > Bdellovibrionota > Bdellovibrionia > Bdellovibrionales > JAKFYE01 > JAKFYE01. Next base: position 38,049 of record JAKFYE010000002.1, read on the forward strand.
ATATTTTTTGATTCCACGACTATGGACATCTTCAAGCATTGACATGAATGAACCCCCTAAAATGGATTCAATCATTTGATCTATTTTCATCAAATGAATCAAGGAGATTTCTTGGAAATCGCTCGTGGTTTTGCTAGCGTTATAGCTGATATTTTTAATTTTCAAGAAAGGTCCCTTCGTGTTTGGCCTATTTCCACTCGATTTTCGTAAAATTTTACTTATTATTTTTGTTTTTGCGCTTCCGTTGATCTCTGTTAACATTCAGCGTAAGGCCGGCGAAGCACCTTGGTACTTTATGCCATTTACTGTGGCGACTGAAGTTGTTCAGAATGGCTACTCAAAACTTGTCTACATCGTAAAAGACACCACTCGCGAATATTTAAATTTAATTGATATCAAAAAAGAAAATCGTGATCTGAAAGAGAAACTGGCGCGACTCGAGGCACAGCTCGCCATTCATGATGAAGTCGTAAACGAAAATACACGCTTACTAGGACTTGTTGATTTCAAACAACGTGAGCCCATGGATCTTGTTGCCGCTAAAGTTATTGGGTTTGATCTTTTCTCTCAATATGCAACGGTACGAATCAATCGTGGCTCTGACAGTGGGATTGTTCCAGGTCAAGCCGTCGTGACTCCAGTAGGTGTTGTGGGGTCTATTCTGTCCGCAAATAATAACACGTCGCAAGTTCTCGTCCTCACAGATCGTTACTCCGTTATCGATGCAATCGTTCAACGCTCGCGTGCACGTGGTGTCGTCGAAGGAAAAACACAAACCTCCGCACAACTTAAATATCTTCAGAGAACAGATGATGTTTTGGTTGGTGATCTTATCGTCACGAGCGGCTTAGACCCCGCTCTTCCTCAGGGTTTTCCAGTAGGCAAAGTGATCAGTGCCGTTAAGAAAACGTACGGCATTACTCAAGCTGTTGAACTTGAGCCCATGATCGACGCGTCTCAATTAGAAGAAGTTTTTATCGTTAGAAAAATTGTCGGAAAGTCTGATGCACCAAAAAACGTGAGCAGTTTAGATTCAGAGAAGATTAAAAAATGAAAGATCGAAACATTTTAATTTGGAACTCGCTTGTTTTTATACTGCTTTCAGTATTAATTGCCGGGTTTCAAACTTCTTTTTGGCCATCTATATTACGAGTTCTAAGTGGCGCGAATCTTTGGCTCTTTTTAACTGTATATATCTGTATCTATAGAAATTTTGATCAAGGTTTAATTTTTGTTTACTTAAATACGATGGCGGTTCACGCTTTCACCTCACTTCCAATCGGGATTCTCCTCTCGTTACAAATTATTGTTTTAATCATGTGTAATTTTCTAAGATCTCGGATTTTTTGGAATACAGCCTCTTATTATTTAATTATTAGCATCGCGAGCATTGTTTTAATGGAAGTGTCCTTTATGTTGTTGTCGTACTTTTTTGAAAACTCGCCCGCGCAGAGTTTTGCATGGAAAGAAACTTTAATTACGATTGTACTAACACCTGCATTGGGATTTTTATTTTATTCTCTAGGTCGATTTGTAGATTCACTTTTGCCGCCACCGCAGATTGGGGCCACTAAAACATGAGTGATTATCTAAATGACCCCGAAGCCGTCAAAGATTTTTATCCGCGCTATCGTCTTCTTTACTTAGCTGTCGGAGTGACCTTTGCAATTTTCTTTTTAAGACTTTGGTTTTTACAAGTGATTCAGGGAAGCGAGTTACGCGAGTTCTCAGAGAGAAACCGACTTAAACACGAAAAAATTGTCGCTCCTCGTGGAATCATGTTTGATCGCAATGGCGAAATCCTCGTGGATAATCTACCCGGCTTTGATGTGACCGTCACACCTCAGTATGTAACAAATTTAGATTCACTAACAGAGGACTTATCTAAAATTTTTAAACTCAATCCGAAAAATATCGTAAATGACATTAAAAAAAGTCGTTTTCAAAATGGTACTTTCAGACCCGTTCGTATCGTCGACAATATTTCTCGTGATGATGTTATAAAAGTTGAAAAACTACGACTCATTCATCCTGGACTTGAGGTAAAAGTTTCTGTTAAACGCAGCTATCTTGATGGCCAAATCGGAGCACAGCTTTTTGGGTATGTGGGTGAGATATCAAAAGAGGAACTACCACGATTAAATGCAAATCGAAAAATCGATGACCGTTTTGAACAAGGCGATCTCGTAGGTAAGAGTGGTTTAGAACAGGTCTATGACGACAAAGCTCGCGGAACCGACGGCGCAAGTTTTGTGCAGGTAGATGCACACGGGCGTGAAATCGCCACTCAAGCTTCGAGCATTTTAAGCGGATTTACCCGCACGCAAGAACCAGCTCCCGGAAATAGCATGATGCTCACTATTGATAAAGATGTGCAAGAAGCAGCATGGAATGCGCTAGCAGGGACCGGTCGAATCGGGGCTGTTGTTGCACTTGATCCTCACAACGGCGAAGTTTTAGCTTGGGTCGTGGCGCCCTCTTACGATCCAGGAGAATTCTCAACGGGTATTTCATCAAAACTCTGGTCAAAACTGATCAACGACCCATATAAACCTTTGCGAAATAAAGTGGTGCAAGATCACAATGCTCCTGGCTCAACTTTCAAGGCCATCGTAGCCTTAGCAGCGTTGCAAGAAAAAATAGTGACCACTCAAACAACTCATTTTTGCCCTGGCTTTATTAAATTTGGTCGCAAGGTTTACCATTGTCATTTAAAGCAGGGACACGGCTCGGTGAATATTACGATGGCGCTCGAGCGTTCTTGCAATGTATTCTTTTATAAAATGGGCATGGCTCTTGGTATTGATCGAATTTCCAAATACGCTAAAGCTTTAGGCTTAGGTGCGCGCACGGACGTCACCGTACCGAATGAAGTGCCAGGCTTAGTTCCAAACTCTGAATGGAAATTAAAAGCCTTGGGTGAAGAATGGCAACCTGGCGAAAATTTAAGTAATGCCATTGGGCAAGGCTTCGTGTTGACCACTCCGATTCAAATGGCGATGGCTTATTCCGGTATCGCTATGGGTGGCCCCGTGTATCAACCTCACGTGCTTAGAAAAATCGTAGATGTTTCCGGCAATATCATTCAAGAAATTGAACCTAAACTTAAATTTGATCCGTCCGTGGGATTTAATACGAATAACGTAGTCATCGATAAAAAAAATTATGAGATTGTACGCGAAGGCTTGCGTCTAGTTTCAAACGGCGCAGCGGGAACTGCCCGTGGACAAAAAATTGCCGGCATCGAAATTGCCGGCAAATCTGGCACAAGCCAACTTTTTAATCTTAATACCGATCAAGTTTATGCAAAATGTGCGAACCGTCCTTTAGATCAACGGCATCATGGTTGGTTCGTGGGCTATGCTCCAGCAAACAATCCACAAATTGCCGTAGCCGTGTTAGCCGAGCATTCGTGTTCTGGATCTGGAGGCGCTGCACCCGTCGTAAAAGATGTGATTAAAACCTATATGGTAAAATATCATCCGGAACTCATTAAAGACAAAGATGACCTAAAAGATATTAAACTTCCGGCTCCCGAAGTAGAGGACTAAATAGATGCAGTTGCAAGTTGAACATCGATCCCGCTTACGAAAATTTGATTTTAATTTTGCACTCGTCATTTTGGCATTAAATGTGATTGGCTTAATCAATCTTTACAGTGCCACTCATGGTGCTAATAGCACCGAGATGAATCGACTTTTTATTTCACAACTATTTTGGTTGGGGGGAGGATGGTCCTGCTATATTATTAGTACGTTTATCGACTATAAATTTTTTATTCGCGTGGCGTTTATTATTTACGGCATCAACTTACTTTTACTTATCGCGGTAAAATTTTTTGGAAAGGTCGCCCTAGGAGCTCAACGTTGGCTAGACCTTGGATTCTTCTTTTTTCAACCTTCAGAAACCATGAAAGTGGCATTGGTGTTAATCCTAACTCCCATTTTGGCACGGCATTCATCATCTCGCGGGCTTGGCCTTAAAGAGTTGCTACTTCCGATTCTTATTCTATCTGTGCCGTTTGTTTTGACGGTTAAACAACCGGATTTGGGAACCGCGCTCACTTTAGGTGCCATTGCGAGCTCTATGATTTTATTTGTCGGTGTTCGCCGTAATATTTTGATTCCGGTGATCGTGGCGATGAGCTTGCTGATTCCAATAGCGTGGAACTACTCCCTGAAAGATTATCAACGAGAACGTATCCATACGTTTTTAGATCCAGGTCGTGACCCGAAAGGATCTGGATATAATAGCATTCAATCTAAAATTGCCGTCGGAAGCGGAAAAATTTTAGGTAAAGGCTTTAGAAAAGGAACTCAATCACAACTTGAATTTTTACCTGAACGTCACACCGATTTTATTTTTTCAGTTTTAAGTGAGGAACATGGTTTTGTGGGTAGCATCACCACGCTTGGACTCTTTTGCATGTTGCTACTCTTAGGTGTACGAATTGCCTCTCAAGCGCGTGACAAAGCCGGAGCCCTTTTGACCGTCGGCATTCTTTCAATTTTATTTTGTCATATGTTTGTTAATATCGGTATGGTGATTGGGCTCTTGCCTATTGTGGGTATTCCGCTACCGCTCGTCTCATATGGTGGTTCGAGTTTACTTACCACGCTCTTCGGCCTTGGACTTATTTCCAGCGTCAGCCTTAGAAAATTCTTATTTTAATTATTGTTTTTTGGAAGCGAAGGTCCCCGTGTAGAGACCTTCAAAGATTTTTAGATGTGTTTATTAAGCATCGCGAGAATATTTTCTTTAGGATGGTTTCCTGTGATTTGGTCAACTTGCTTTCCATTTTTAAATAAAATTAAAGTTGGAATTCCACGAATTCCAAATTGTGGAGGAATACCAGGATTTTCATCAACATTCAGCTTCGCAATGGTAATTTTGGCTCCCAATTCACCCGCAATTTCTTCTAACTTTGGTGCTAGTGCACGACAAGGGCCACACCATTCCGCCCAAAAATCTACCAGCACCGGAGTGCCTGATTTTAAAACATCCGCATCAAAACTTCCATCAGTGACCGGTCTAATATTTTGTGACATTTCGTACGACTCCTCGTTAATTTGCCTTATAAAGATCATGTTTTTTCCTCAATGGTCAACCCCCCAAAAGATTCAGTAGGTGAAATTGTTCTTTTGGTCAGTTGACCAACCGCACAACCCTAGTTAAGTCGTTTATAAATCACATTTCGTAGTGCAACGGAATGAAATACTCCACTCAACTATCGTCGAGCCATTCCGGTATTTATCCTTAAATAGTGCTATTATTTAAGTGTGGAAAAGGGTGATCTTAAAGTTCTTATTGTCGAAGACGATCAAACACTCGGTAAGGGTTTGGTTGAAGCTTTCAAAAAAGCGGGCTTCGGCGCGCTCCTCGCGAGCAAACCTGACGAAGCTTTAGCATTAACACAAATGCAGGTTTTTAATGCCTATGTTATTGACTGCCTTCTGCCTAAAATTTCAGGCTTAGATCTTATTAAAAAACTTCGCGAACAAATAGGGGCCGGCACGGCGGTCATACTCACGAGCGGAATTTACAAAGATAAAAACTTTGTTAAAGATGCCCTCGCACAAACTGGAGCTATTGCTTTTTTTGAAAAACCATTTAACCTTCCCGCGCTTATCGAAAGCGTTGAAAAATCTCTTAAAGATTTAATTGATGACCCTGTCGAACCTTTTCAAGAAATACTTTATAAAACAAGCAGCACTCCTGGAGAAAAAACAAAAGCCATTTCAAAAACTAAAAGCCTACACGGCTTTGATGTTATGCGCGCAATCTCTTATCTTATGGGTCCTTCAATTTCAGGAACCTTAACACTCAAAGACCGCGCTGACGGCAATGAGTCTTCGATTAGCTTTTCTGAAGGAAAAATTGTGAAAGCTATCGTTAAAGATCCACTTTCCTTTTTTGGGGCGCTGTTAGTAGAAAAAAACTTTATTTCAGCTGAAGAACTCGAGATGGCTTTAGCCACGCCTAATCCCAAAAAAGTCGGCGAACGTCTTGTCGACGCCAACGTGATTAGTCCGCATGTGATTTTTATCGTACAAGCAGAGCAAATGGCCATCCGTCTTTCTTTGCTTATCAAAGATACTTCTTACGAAATTTCTTGGAAAGACGAACTTATTCCACCCGGTGACTCAAGTATCGATCACGCATTATTTTATTCTTTTTGCAGCGCCTGGATTACGTCAAAATTAAATTTACAATGGTTAAAAGTTTTTTATCTTCCCTTGATGGAAAACAAAATTTTGCGCAATCCTGGCTTTAATGAAACCCATCTTATTACCCGATTAGCTCCACTATCGAACATGCAAGGTTTCTCGAACCGTGCTGTTTCGGGCGTCAATTTACAACAGTTGGTGAGCGATCACCCTCAAGAGGAAGAACGAATTTTAAGTGCTATTCATCTTATGGTCGTAACCGCACAAATTAGCTTTGATAAAACTACAAAAGTTGTCGATATCGTATCTCAGATCGCGCGATTTAAACGCATTCGACATGACTTAGAAAATAAAAACTTTTTCGATATTTTAGGTGTCAGCACAAAGTCAAAAGCAAATGAAATTAAAAGAGCCTACCATGAGTTAGCCAAAGTCTTTCATCCGGATAAACTGAGTGCGACGACACCTGAAGAATTAAGGTCTTTAACCCGAGATATTTTTTCAAAAATGACCGTAGCTTATGAAACACTGAGTAACGAAACGTCTCGTGCGAATTATTTGAAGGAGCTCGAACAAGGACGGGCCGAAACAATTCTTCAATCAGAGGCTTTGTTTGAAGAGGCCAAAGCCTTTATTAAAGCCAGCCAAGCCACTAAGGCTTTAGAAAAAATTCGCGCGGCCATGGCCATACGACGACCGACCTCTGATCTTATTCTGCATTATCTATGGGCCCGTCTAATGACTCTCAGTGCGCATCAAGATCAACAACGTGAACTCTTGGACATCGAAGCCGGCCTAGGTAAAATTCCACCAGAGGATCGTCACAGCGCTATATATTATTTTGTGAAAGGCTTATTCCAGAAATACTTAGGTGATTTTGATATGGCCAAGCGCAACCTGCAACACGCCCTTTCTCTAATGCCTAATTTTATTGAAGCCCAAAGAGAATTAAACGTTATGAAATCCAGTGAAAAAAACAAGCCCGTCGATATCTTCAAAGACGATCTCAGTTCTGTCGTTTCCTCACTATTTAAAAAGAAAAAATGATTGAGTAGAAAAACTTGAAAAGTCCCCGATCATTAAAAGCAATCGAGGACTCATTTTTCAGAATTAACGACAGATATAGCTGCCTAGATCTTTTCCGTTTACCTCTAAGCTAGATTCGTTGAGTTCATCAAGAAAAATACCAAAAGTAACCTTTAGATCATTCGACGAAAAATCAAATGAAACATCTTCTGTATTTACGACGCCATCAACCTCGAATTCTGCAGTTACATTTGCACCTTCAAAAAGTTCAAGACGATAAGATGCCGGCACACCCTCTATGACTTCACCCTGAATGAGAGGTGATAATACGACTGTTTTTTGACCTAATTTTTGAGTCGTACGGTTGTACTCTGTGCAAACAAATTTTTCGGCGGCCAAAGCAGGAACCGTCATCGCACAAAAGATCGCAACATAAATTAAATTCACTTTCATAATAATTTTCTCCTATTATTTTTATTTGAGTTGCGTGGGTCTACCATAAGTTCTCAATACGTCAGTCCAAAAATAAAATTGTGTAAAAGAATCACGGTAGACGGTTTTATCTCTTCGTAAAGGATGGAGGTCGTGATGCTGTTTTATAGGAAGACTGTAGAGATATTATGAGAGCGTATTAAGAGAATTAATCCCAAACGCGTTTGACGCTCCAAACGCTGATACCGAGAAATGTAATGGCGACGCCCCAGATACTCAGCCAAGGGGCAACCGTGCCTTGACGCGCTAGACTCTCACTTAAAACATAGAAAGCCCAATAAAGTACGATAATGCCAATACATAAAACCAAACCGCTCGATTTGACTGCTCGTCGGTTAGTCACCGTGCCGAGTCCTACGCCGATCAAAGAAAATGTGAGACATGTGAGTGACAACGCCCAACGTTTGTGAAACTCCGTTTTTAACAGACGTAGACGTTCGGGCGTCAGATTGGTTTGTTTAAGACCATCTTGAATATCTTGATATGTTAATGATTGCGGAGATTTTTCTCGCGTAAAATCTGTAGTGGGAGACGTCATCCGAATGTCGTATCCCACAAAATCCACCTTTGTATAATTGTCGGTCAGATTTCGGTGAATGTTACCATCTTTAAGATGTAATGTGGTTTTACCTTCAAAATCACTAGCGACTTGAACAAGCTGTCCTTCTTTGGCGATAATCGTTACTGGCATTTTTTCATCGCGTTCATTATAAATAAAAACTTTATTCATGTGGCCCGTTTTAGAATCAATCTGATCGGCATAAACGACCAAATCAAAAAAGCCTTCAGAAAATGTACCCTCTCGTAACGTCGCCGTCACTTTTGAATTCGCAAGTTTAGAAATCAGCAGTTCAAATTGCCGATTGCCCCAGGGCCCTACTTGAAATGACGTATGTGCCGAAACCAGCGCTAACATAGTTCCTAAAATGACCGCCGGTAATGTGAGCGTCGACATACTAAGCCCTACCGATCGCATGGCGATAATTTCTGAGTCTGAGCTTAAGCGTCCGTACGTCATTAAGACCGCAAACAATAAGCTCATTGGCAAAATGGCGGGTAAAAAACTGATGGACATAAACCCCATCATTTCCACAATAGTTTTAATACTTAAACCATGAACTAAAACAAACTCTGTTAAACGTAACGCTTGAAACATGAGAAGAATAAAAATAAAAACCATAACTCCCAGAATTAAACCCGGAAGCATCTCAATAAAAATATATCGAGCGGCTTGTCGTCCTCTCATGATTATTGAACTGGAGACATCATACCCACATTTTCGGGCGTACCAACGGCCTTTCTTACGGCGATGGCCATCTTCATTAGATTTTCAAAATTTGAAAGCGCAAGTTGAGAGGCTGCATCGCACTTAGCCGACATCGGATCAGGATGAGTCTCTAAGAAGAGCGCATCGGCGCCTGCCGCGACGGCCGCGAGAGTTAGGTGTGGTACAAAACGTGGCTCACCACCGGCAGGATCAGCACTTGAAATTCCGTATAAACGAACGACGTGAGTCGCATCAAAAACAACCGGAGCTCCCAGCTGTTGCATGACCGGAATCGAACGCATATCCGCGACGAGGCGATTGTAACCAAAACACGCGCCGCGCTCGGTAAGCAAAACATTTTTATTTCCAACTGATGACAACTTACTGACAGCGCTATCCATGTTTTCAGGAGCTAAGAACTGTCCTTTTTTTACGTTCACAGTTTTGCCCGTTTGTCCGCACGCGAGTACGAGTGATGTTTGTTGGCACATGTACGCAGGAATTTGCAACACATCTAAGTACTCGGCAGCTTTGTTTACATCTTCCGTACGATGAATATCGCTTAGTACAGGAATCCCAAACTCTTTACGAACTTTTGCTAAAATTTTAAGTCCTTCTTCGGCCATAGGACCACGCCAATTTTTTTCGCTTCCACGATTGTCTTTTTCGTACGAGCTTTTAAAAATTAAACCTACACCTAATCGTTGCGTAATTTCTGTTAACGCGCGCGCCGTTCGCATAATAAGATCTTCGCTATCGATTACACACGGACCCGCAATGACTGAAAGTCCTTCGCCCGAGCCAATACGAATCTCACCACGTGCTGTTTTAATAACGCATTTTCTTTGCGGAAGTTCGACCGTTTCAATTCTTTTCTTTTCCATGAATTCTCCTGCCCAGGCTTTTCGCCTTACTTTAATAGCCGATAATTTTTGTATTCGCCTATACGAAACTTAAAGACTCGTTCAAAAACATCACTGGCGAAATAATTTAAATTCGTGAGGTTCCAATCATTTAAACTCATTTTATGTGAGAACGTCCAACCTTGTTTGATAATTCGCGTGGCCATAACTTGAGGATGTGCACCTTTGAATTTCCTCAAGCCGTATGATTTTTTAAATTCAAAGTTTTTATTCTCTTCATCCTTCTTAGTGCCATGCCACCAACGATCCAAAAGTTTTTTCTTCGTGCGCATGTTTTCTGGAGGTTTGACCCATCCATAGTGGAATACCCGAGCACCGGAATCGCGCACGTACGCTTTTTGAGCGTTCACGCGAAAACCTTGCGCGTCACCTACACTCTGAATGCCCGTATGCTTTTTTATAGCACGTATTTCAGAACGATACCAATTTCTAGATGTCGCGATCACTTCGTAACTGCCGTAAAAATGAAGATATTTAAAAAGCAAACCCTGAACCTGTTTGTCGTTCTCATATTTGATTAAATTTTGGCGCAAGCTATTTAAATCTGCTTCATGAAGGACTTCATCGCCTTGCAAATACACACACCAGTCATTGGCGCAATGCGCTAGCGCCTCGTTGGTTTTTTCGCTCAAAATAAGGCCACCTTGGGTCTTATTCGTGTCCCAATAAGAATCAAAGATTTTTATTTTAGAATCACCGATAGACGCGATTAACTCACGCGTCCCGTCCTCGGATTGTCCTACGCCCACGATCATTTCGTCTACAAGTGGTAATAAACTCTTGATGGACTCTACCACAGGGTAATCCATAATTACGGCGTTTCTTATGATGGTAAAACCGCTTACTTTCACTCACAAAACAGATACCTCTAGACCCAGGTCGAGTCAAAAAGAATGGCGAAATGCGACTGGCGTAAACGAAAAGATTTTTAGTATTATATAAGAATGAAGAAGATCATGTTTGTGATCGAAGATTACAATGAAATGTTATTCGTCGAGACGGTTCTTAAGAAAATCGGGTTTGATTGTCTAGGTGTGCAAAATGACATGGGCATTGGAGACAAAGTCTTAAGTTTTTCACCCGCCATGATTCTCGTGGATGGATACGGAAGAAAAATTAATGGCCTTCAACTTTCGCAAAAGCTGAATCGTCCAAAAGGCGAACCCAAAATTGTATTGATTATGACTCCCCCAGAAACTGTCAGCGATCAGCTTCTAGCAAAACATAAAATCAGCGGACTCATCAATCGTCCCATTCATCCGGTTCAACTTATTGAAGAGTTAGCAAGAGTCTTAGAGCTCGACATTAAAGTACTTCGTGCGAAATTAGATCGACTCGGTCTTTTTCAAGATGGCCTTAAAGAAAAACTACAAATTGTAAAAGAAAGAAACAAAAAAGGAGCCGAAGAAGCGGCACCGGTCGACAATAAACTAAATATAGAAGATCGTATTAAAAGTTATCAAAAACATTTAGATGAACTTCCCCCTCCTGAGGTTGATGGAGTCGCCCATAACAAAGTGGTCGATCAAGTTCGAGATTTTCGAGCACGTGAAAACGATCCTGAGCTCCGTCAAATAGACGAAGAACGTTCAGAATTTGTAAAAGCTTTATTTAAAAGATAATTATCTAACCGCATTTACTTACGACCACCTAAAAGTATTTACTAAAATTTAAACATTAAGCTCTTGCTTACTCAAGATTTAGCTTACGCTGAACCCCTAAGCTTTTAATTTCGCCTGCGAGTTCGAGCTCTATAAGTGTCGCAAGGTCATCCGCATTGCGAATCATTTGTGCTCCATCAAAGAGCAATTGATTCGTTCCTAAAGCTTTAGGCTCCAAAGGATGCCAAGGTACGGCGGCCACAGGCTTACCCGATTGTAAAGCGTAACGCGCTGTTAGCAATGAACCACTTTTTATTTTAGCTTGAACTACAAGAAGCAAACGGCCCAAAGAGGCAATCAAACGATTGCGTTCGTGAAAATGATGTTTTTGAATGACCGCACTTGGCAAATATTCACTCATCACAGCTCCTCCACAAGCCACTATGTCAGGAATGTAAGAAGAAAAATCTTTAGGATAAATATATTTTAATCCTGTTGGTAAAAAGGCAATGGTCTTTTGTTGATTTTGAATGCAAATCCGATGTGCAACTTGATCGATTCCACGTGCAGCTCCACTAATCAAACCAAAACCAGATTTTAACAGCGACGCTAATTCGTTCTCCATCCATTCGACTGCGTCGTAAGTTGGCTCTCGACTCCCAACTATTGAAATAAAATTATGAGTATTCCAATCGGCCGCGCCCATGTAACTTAAAAAAATTGGAGGCCATGGAAGATGCAAAAACTCGTCTGGATAGTAAACATCGCCCGGATACGTGACTTTCCAACCTTTTTTATGCAAATACTCCAATTCGTCTTCAAGATAATCCAAAGTTCTCTGAATATCGACCCGATCAAGAGCTGCTAACCGAGGATGAAATAAAAAGTGTTCGCGAACGTCTTTTAAGTCGCGTAAATGTGTTTGTGATTCAATAAACTCAAAATCAACTGGCCATTTATAATGACGATAGATCGCAGATAAAAAATAATTTTTCATAGTGCCTGACACGGTTGCAATCTGCGCCAAAACACGAAACGATATTGAATTCTTTTTTAATTAATAAAATCCGATGACCGATTTTCTATTCGGCCTCAAGTTCATCTTCAGTCACATCAGATGTTTCACCAGAAACATCATTCGACAACTCATCAGAGGTTGCGCCGCTGTCTATAGAATCCTCGCCAGAATCGTAATAGATAAGTTCTCGGGAATTACCATCAGATGCCAACAAGCCAACGTTGTCGCCCGGCACAATTTCATCTGAAGATTGAAGTACAATTGCGGTTGCAAAGCTTGGCGTGACTTTAGCAATTTTAATTGAACCAATTTTTTTGGCATTCATTGTCACTAAGCTCTTCGAATTTCTAGCTTTATCATTCCGTATAACCGCCATCACATCGCCAACCGAAATTCCGGCATTCGCACCCACATCCAAATAAAGGACTGAGCTATCCGCCATTAGTTTTTGCTTAGGATCATAAACACCACCAATAACTTCACCGTGCGTGCTATTTTCTTTACCATCCTTACTAAATGAAACTTTAGGAATGGCTTCACGAGTGAGCTTAGCCCCTACCGACACTTGTCCGATCGAAGACATAACGATAGCTTTGTAAAGCGGCTCGACATCACTTGCTTGTTCCGTGATTTTTATGGTTCCCAGATACTCAATTTGATGGCCTTCATTTTTTTTAAAATCAGATTTTTTTCCAATTCCAATGACTGTGTAGACTTCTCCAACTTGAGCATTGGGTACTTTTGCATACACGTATTGATATGTAGAAGCCGTTTTCGCGTCCGTTTGCTCCATACTCATAATTTCGCCGTCAGAGTCTGGAACATACTCTGATAAATATCCCGTCAACGGAACAACTGGGGTACTAATTTGAGCTTTCTGTTTTGAAATAGAAAAACCTTCTTTATCATACGCGTCTTCATCTAAAGAAATGATGAACGGCAAACTCGGAGGAAGGTTCTTTAATACCGGACGTGATTTAGGACCAGGTGGAATTTCGGGAACTTCTTCCGCTAGGACTGGAGGAGCCGCTCCAATTTGGGCAACCGTCTGTTCAGAAGGCGGTTCAGTCTCACCATCGGTGACATTGATTCGTGGGGCTTGTTCAAGAGTGCCCGGCGTGAAACGAATGACTTTTCCCGGACTGATATTATGGGGATTCGTAATGTCTTCGTTGAGCTGCCAAATTTTTGGCCAAAAGTAGCCCGTACCAAAGAATGTAACGCTAATGTCCCAAAGCGTATCGCCGTTTTGTACGGTGTAGTTCTCCGTCGCACGCTCACCCGCGCCTTGAACTTTCTGCAACCACTCATCATCAGAGGTTTTCTCTCTCATAAATTTTTCATAAATACGATTCAAGCGCGCCTCAAGTCTCGCATTAGGCTCGTCTTCTAATTGTGGCACCATTGATTGTTCGGCCACTTGCTCTTGCGGAGCAGGAGCTTCTTCGGCTACGTTTTCTTCTGTCGGAGGTGGAGTTGGACTCTCCTCTGGTGGAGGAACGCTCTCAGCTTGTTCCTGAGGTGTAGTGAGAGGAGGAGGTGGTTCTGGTTGTGTTACTTTTTGTTCAGGCTCTTCGATTTCTAATTCTTTATTTAAATCAACCGTCTCTGAGCCTGACTTCGGACTTTCCATTTCTTCTAATTCTTTATCAAAAGTATCGAGCTCACTTTGAGTTGTGGCATCATCTTTTTTAGGCTCGGCATTAAGGTCAAACTCTTCGCCATCTTTGACCGAGTTATCGCTACCAAACTCTTCTTTTTCAACTTGATCAAGTTCAGAAAAATCCAAATCATCTTGGTTCTGAGCAAATACACTTTGCTGATTGACTAAAATCAAAAGCAGCGCAAGGGCCAGCGCACGAGAGCCTGTGATCTTCACTTCACAGTCCTTTTCGAAGACGTCGCTTTACTAATTTTAGGCATTACAATACTTGCAGATTTTTTTTCGGTGATTTGCAAAGCGGCTTGGCGTGCCTCTGTACTACCGGGATATTGTTTAACGATACGTTTATAAATTTCATTCGATTGTTCGGCTAAATTGAGACGTGAGTAAATAGTCGCCTTCATTAATTCAGCAGAAACAACTTTATTCGAATGAGGATAGCTTTTTACGATACGGTCAAGCGTCTGCAAGCTCTCGCCTAAAGCTCCATTATTATAGAGTAACGATGCCTGTAAGAAGAGGGAGTTATCTGCATGCACACTTTTAGGAAACGTTTTTAGTAGCATGCTATTCAGTCTTTTTAACTTTTCAATATCGCGAATCCAATAGGCCTCTAGCGCCGCAGTATAAAGAGAGTGTTCACTGCTGGTTTCTTTGGGACTTAGGACCACTGTTGAAGTCTCAGCCGCCTTAGGTTTTTTAAGTGCCGTCTTTAATACTGTGTTTTGAGTTGCAAGATCTCGAACTTCTTTTTCTAGTTTACTGACATGCTCTATATATTTAGAGTTCGTCGCAGGCTTCTTTTTACCAAAATTAGCACAGCCTAAAGTAGAAAGAAGAATGGCAATCGCAATCGGAAATGTGAGTTTAAAAACTTTTTCTGACATGAAGATCACATCCTTGTTACCTTC
Source organism: Bdellovibrionales bacterium (assembly GCA_021731045.1). Classification (GTDB taxonomy): domain Bacteria; phylum Bdellovibrionota; class Bdellovibrionia; order Bdellovibrionales; family JAKFYE01; genus JAKFYE01. The sequence continues at coordinate 53,117 of JAKFYE010000002.1, forward strand.
TGCGTTAATAATATTACCTAAAGATAGGGTATCTAAACATACGGGATCGAGCAAGATATCTGGGCAATTAAATTCAGATTTAATTTAGCAAAAACAGTGAGTTCCTCCACATATCCACAATATATGTGGAACTTGTCAGGAACTGGACCTTAGAAAGTTGAGTTGACAAGGGTTTCAGCGGATTGCTCGCTTTTTAATCAGGATTTAATTTATTGAAATTACTTAACAAAGTACTGTTTTACTCAGTTTTACTTTTAGTTTTTTCGGTATTCTTAAATCCGGTATAGGGAATATGTCGACTTCTTGCCTGCTTAATGTGCATTTTAAATAGGATTTCTGTTTGCATAAGGTCAAAACATGAAATCAGTTTCATTATGTTTTATTAGCTTCTTAATCCTTTTCAACGTAGGGCTGCCCAATAATCTTGCAAATTTAAGTGTCTTTTTAAGAAATCGGTGTGAGAAATCTCTACCCACCACTTTATATCACGATTTAAATTCGGCTCTTATTTGTGGAACCCATCTTGAAAACCCACATACTAAAGGGATTTTTCAATCTACAGGACTAATTCACTTAATTGTAGTCTCCGGAAGCCACCTGCTATTTCTTCAATCCATGATTGCTATTTTTTTAAGCAAACTGTTTAAGCAGCAACCTCCATTTGTGCTTGTAGCCGGGATTTTATTCTTTTTTACAATAATGACGGGGCTTCAAGCACCATGCGTACGCGCACTTATTCAACTTCTACTTACAAGACTGAGTACAAATCGAAAACTTTTTTGGCGTCCTTGGCAGGTAGCTTTGTTTTCAGGCATTATTTGCCTCGCGCTATTTCCAGAATGGCTAAGTTCTTTATCTCTATTAATGAGCTGGGCATGCGCTTTGGCGCTCTCATTAACTGAATTCTCAAATTCAAAATTAAAACAACATACCCTCATTTACTTTGTACTTTTGCCTATCATATCATCATTAGCGATTCCTCATCCCCTTACCATTTTCATTAACTTTGTTTTTGTTCCCGTCTTTGGAGTTCTCGTATTTCCAATGTCTTTGCTTGTGCTGTTTTTGCCATTTCTTGCATTTATGACCGACAGACTGTGGGAGTTTTTGATTGAGGTTTTAAGTCGGCTCGAAAGTTTTACTCCTAGCCTCGGGACTTTTAAGATTTTCATTTTCTATCAATGGCTATTTCTTTTGCTCTCGCACCTCTTCGTTCATATATATTTTGTTAGAAGATCCCAACGTGTCTAAATTTTTATTTTTTATTATTTTTATTTTAAGCCCAACGTTGAATGAAGGTCGGCTAAATCGTTTTGTTGTATGGAACGTAGGACAAGGACTCACGACGACTTTGGTGACTTCGAGTGCCTGCTTACATTTTGACATGGGTGGAGAAATCTCTCCGCTGATAAACATTTATACTGTTTGTCGTCACTTAAAAAATCGTGTGTATTTTAGTCATTGGGATTGGGATCATATTGGATTTTCAAAAATGGCGTTTCAAAAACTCCCATCGCTTTGCGTGGCGAAATTACCCGGTGGTCTGCCCAGTCGATCTAAAGAGGCTTTAATGTCACGATTTCCACTCTGTACGGGCGCAGATCTTAACTTAATCCAGGAGCTGACAAATCCAAAACTTTTGGCAACCGCCAAGAACTCAAATAATGCGAGTCGGGTATTGACCGCTTTTAGTAAAATTATTCTTCCAGGAGATTCCACAAACTCTCAAGAAAAAATATGGAGTGCGCGATTGCCCCTTTATATGACATCCGCAGTTTTAGTTTTAGGTCATCACGGGAGCAAAACGAGTACATCTGAAACTTTATTGAATCGTCTTCATCATGTGCGCATGGCCATCGCAAGTGCGCGAAAAAACCGGTACGGACATCCTCATCAAGAAACTTTATTACGTCTGAAACTTCACAAGGTCCCGACCCTTTCAACTGAAAACTGGGGATCAATTTCATTAGAGTTATAATAAAAAGGGGGGACGACAACGTCCCCCCTTTTTATTTAAATTTTAGATAGATTTAAGACAAACGGAAAGGTTTGTATTCCATTCCGAGATCACGCGCGACGGGCTCGTAGCAAACGTATCCGCCGTACACGTTCAAACCTTTTAGCAATGCTGGGTAACGACTTACGGCTTCTTCTACTCCGAGAGCTGCCAAAATTGAAGCATACTTAAAGGTCACATTCGTTAAGGCGTAAGTTGAAGTTCTCGAAACCACACCCGGCATATTTGGTACGCAATAATGAATCACGCCATCAATTTCATATACTGGATTCACGTGTGAAGTTGGGCGGCAAGTTTCAATACAACCCCCTTGATCCACCGCTACGTCCACAACAACGGAACCTTTAGACATCGTCGAAATCATTGAACGGGTGACCAAACATGGAGCTTTTGCACCTGTAACTAAGACACCACCAATCAAAAGGTCCGACTTGGCGACGCATTCCTCGATATTTTTGACGTTAGAATAAAGAGTTGAAACACGCCCTTGAAAAATATCATCCAAATATTCTAGTCGTGACGTATTCACATCGAGAATCGTAACTTCGGCCCCTAGACCAATCGCCATCTTTGCTGCATTTGTTCCAACGACACCGCCGCCAATAATCGTGACTTTAGCGCGATGAACTCCAGTTACGCCTCCAAGCAAAATGCCTTTTCCACCATTATTTTTTTGTAAGTAAAATGCACCGACTTGGGTTGCCATTCTACCCGCAACCTCACTCATCGGGACTAACAAAGGCAAAGAACGATCTGGATTTTCTATGGTTTCGTAGCCAATTGCTTTAACTTTACGTTCACACAAAACTTTTGTGAGTTTTGGTTCTGCCGCTAAATGAAGGTATGTGTATAAAATTTGATTAGAACGTAAAAGTTCATATTCGTCTGGCAATGGTTCTTTTACTTTTACAATCATATCGGCGCGATCATAAACCTCTTTTTTAGTTTCTATGACTTTAGCTCCGACCGATGTGTATGTATCGTTAGAAATGCCGCTGCCTAGTCCGGCATCTTTCTCGACCAAAACGGTGTGTCCTTCTAGGACGAGTTGACGAACCCCGCTTTCTGTCATCCCGACACGGTTCTCACTGATCTTAATTTCCTTTGGCACACCGATTATCATTTGGAAGTCTCCTCTTTTTTTGGAATACTAATTAAGTTTTAAGATGAAGTTTTGTTCTATCCCAGCGGTAGTAGGGCGTCAAATGAGAGCTCCTTACATTCGAATCGTGACGTCTTTCTTCCTAGCCCTCTCGATGCCTTGCGTTGTGTTGGCAAATCCCCCAGAGGGTTTGGATAACTTTGCGATCCACAATAAAGGTAAAACGAGCTCTTCGCTCTCTCCATTAGTGTCGTATGCAAAGTCGGCATGGATTTCTCCTTACTCGACACTCGAGGCCGTCGCGTCGACTCCTCTCGCGAAGAATTTATTAACTTACGGTGCAAAAGTAAATGTGGGCGGCGCGTACGGAGATCGCAGTTCTTATTTATTACGATACGATTGGATTTTTACTCCAACGTCTTCTTTGAGTCTTAAATGGTCTCACGAAGATTGGAAATATATTTCAACTGCAAAAGATTCTTATGGAGTCGAATACAATTATTTTATAGCCGTAGGAGACCGCAGCGGTTTATACGGATCAATTGGTGGCTATTATCGTTTTTTAAAACAAAGATGGAACAAGCCGTGGTGGTCTCCATTTAATTTTAATACCAAAGATCAAGAATATTATTTTACGGGAGCCCTGGGCTGGAAAGGCTCTTTAAGCGAAACAAGTTATTTCACGTTTGATATGAACGTACGAGACACTTGGAGCTATTATAATTTTGATAACGTCGCTTTTGATTTTAATTTTTATCTCGGGACCGGAAAAAACTTTGTTTGGAGAATCAATGGTGGTGTTAGGACTTCTGCAATATGGTCGGGTACAATGTACCCGTCTCAATACTATGGCGGATTGGGTTTCGTCGTATTTTAATGAGTGATTACGGAAATGCGACTTTTCGCGTGTCGAGAGAATTTCCATTTACGGTGACTTCGACGTAGTTTTGATGGTTCCCAGGATCAATCAAATCATTGGCTCCACCTGTTACAATATATTTTACGCCACCCAATTCTATTTCGTTATACCCATGATAATGACCGGCAAACATAATGTTGACGGAGTAACGACTGAGCATATCCTTAACTATAGCGGCTTCCTCTTCACTCGCAAGCTTGAAGACACTAGTGAAGTTTCCGTTCCAAATAGGATAGTGAGTCAGCACAATCTTATGGGTTTGGGTTGCCGCCTTTAAATCCTCTTCGAGCCAACTCAATTGTTTTTCACCAAACACACCATTTGCTGAATCTAAAACAGTAATATGCACGTTATCGGCATTGAACGAATACATGCTGCGACCTAAAAACTTTTTAAAATTCTTCCAGCCTTCAAAAAAAATATCATGGTTCCCGATCGCAGAGCGATACGCCATATTAAATTTTCCGAATAAAGCTTGGTAGGCTAAGTACTGTCCTTCTTCTCCGTTATCGGTATTGTCTCCGCAAGAAATTACGAATGCGTCGCCATTTGATTGAATGCGAGCAAGCATCGACTCCAAAACATTTCCGCCGGGACTTCCCATATGCGTATCCGAAAGCACTACAAATTTAAAATTATTTGTTCCCACCGGATCGATGTCTGCTACAGGCGCAATTTCCCCAGAAAAATTATCGTTAAATCGACCCGTCACTGGATCGGTTTCGAAGGTCGTGCAAGAAAGTAAAAAACCAACGCTAAAAAAAAGCAGAATGGTCGCAACTAATACGTATCGCATGAAAGTCCTTTTTTCGCAGATAAAGACAACTCACATTTACTAAAGTCGTATCAGGTTATTATATATTTGCAGCTTTTCAATAAACGTTGCGCTTCTGCTGAGCTTCCCCCTGCTTTCGTCCAGGCTCGCGTGAATGCGAGTCAAATTGAACACTCCTGCAGTTTTTTCGCTACACTTGAGAGAACTTTGAGCTCTTAGTCCTTCGTATATTGGATATGGATTGTGTTTACATATGGTCCATTCATTGCTTTAAATGAAGGCACGAGGTCCACAATGTTTTTACAAAGAACGATTCGCAATCGAACCCAAGTTCACGGTGTTGGCCTTCATACGGGAAAACCTGCAAGTTTAACGTTTTGCCCAGCCCCCCCCTCTTCGGGAATTCACTTTGTTCGCCACGATTTGCCTCAGAGTCCGTCTTTATACGTACATGTGAAAAATGTGACTTCGACAAACAATGCCACAACTTTAGGAAACTCGGCTTTTTCGATTTCGACCGTTGAGCATTGTCTCTCTGCTATGTCGGCACTGCGAATCGACAATTTATCTATCGAATTAGATGGACCCGAAATTCCGATCGTAGATGGGAGCGCAAAGCCCTACCTCGAAGCTTTGTTAAAAGTCGGGTTAGCCGATCAAGATGAGCCGCGAAAGTATGCTTACGTCACTAAGCCTATTTATTTTGGAGACGATGATAAGTACGCGTTCGTACAACCTTACAATGGGCTTCGCATCACCTGCACCATTGAGTTTCCGCATGCTAAAATTGGCCGACAAACTATGGACGTTGATGTCAATATGCACACATTTAAAAATGATATTTCAGGTGCACGCACGTTTGGATTTCTTAAGGATGTTGAATTTTTGCATTCTAAAGGTTTAGCACTTGGAGGAAGTTTGCAGAACGCGATTGTTCTCGATCATGATAATGTCATGAACCCTGAAGGCTTACGTTTTGCCGATGAGTTTGTTCGACATAAAGTATTAGATGCACTCGGAGATTTAACAACTTTAGGTGTTCCACTACTTGGCCATTTAACTTTATTTCGACCAGGGCATGACATTATGAACAAACTTATAAATAAAATTTTAGACACGCCCAACTCGTGTCGCATAATGGAGCTCGCCGCTCCGATCGATGAGTCAGACCCTCGCAACGATTTTCGCTGGATGACCGAATAAATATATTCTGTTGGCGACAGGCCTTTTGTCGGGAATTGCTTGTGTCTGTCTCAAAATATACCGAAACATAGTCGTGCGCCTTTATCCGATTTATAAAATTCTAATTTTTACTTTTTTGGTCAGTCTTGTATCGGCTTGCGCCTCAACGAGCGATCGCGACCCAAGCAGTGATTCGGGCGAATACTCTTCAAACGCTCATCCGTCTGCCTACGGAATGGACGGATTTTTTCTTAAAAAGCAAAGCCCCGAACATGAAACCTCAGGACAAGCTCTCGATTTTTTCTATAAACATTGCAACGGAAGCTCGAATCGCGCCTGGTATTCAAAAACCGCTTATGAGTGTGAAGGTCGGTAAAGCTCCGTCCCTATTTTCATATTCACTCTAGCGAAAACGCCATCTTTAAAGTTCAAGAACATGATGGTTGGAGAAGAGGCTTTAAAGTGTAATGGCACTAAAGTAAGTTTTTATTTCCATTAAAAGAGATTTTAAAGTTAAACCATCTTTCACATTCTGCCAGGTAATGGAGTCGTCATTTAAGAGTTTAGCAATGTCGGATGGTTTAATCGCACACCATTGCGGATTTAAAATGTTGTGGTCCATAAGTGCGGCTTGCAGGGCTCCTATCCCTTTGCATAAATCTTGAACAGACGCGTGGGCCGACATATTCCCTCCCGTTTTGAAGGTACAGGATAAATTATTAATGCGGGTTGCGAAGATGGTGGCGTCGATTTCAATTTGTTTTGGATCAGGCGTTCCGATCAAGGTTACCGGCTCTCCCCAAATAGTTATAAAAACCAAAGCTTGCGCTAAGGAATTGGCCTCAATTTCCCGCCATTGATAGTTTTGGACACCGTAAGTTTTTAGACGATAGCCGATGACATTCAGAGATGATGAAGGATTTATTTTTAAGGTTTTTTCGAAACTATCAAACAATCCGTCAGAGTCTTTGTAGCGAACGGTTTGGTTTTTTATATTTGATGAATATGAAATTTCAAAGCTCGTCATGCGCTGTTGAACCGAATCCATCGCGGCACTAAGGATTAAATGTCCTGTTCCTACAACTTCATTGACCTTCGCGTTCGAGGATGCAAACTCTTCAAAATTCCATAAATCTGATTGGCCTCCAGCAAGAACCTCTTCAATAACGTTTTTGATTTCAACACCGGGCACGACAATCGTGTAATCACCATTGAGAATTGTCCCTGGGCTGATTTCATCTATTTTATCCTGACCGGGCTTATAAATTTGGTAGGAGAGCAATCCTAAAAGCTTCGCGCCCGAGGGCAAGTCTTCAAAGACCGGACCTCCGCTCATACCAAACTCTGCTAACGTATTTTTAGACATGAGGTAACTGCTATACCCAAATGAAATAAGAGTACTCATCGTGATCTGCATCCACGTTCCCACGTTAGATTCTTGAAGGGACTGAGAATTAGCAGGGTAACCTATCAAGACATACTTACTAGAACCGTTGTAGGGTGTGATAAGGTTTTGAAGGTCAGAAATACGAAGATCATTCAAAGTTTGAATCGGTACGTTTTTGAGTTTAAGAATAGCAAATCGACGTGCCCAGTCCGACATAATGTAGTCAGCAGCAAATAATCCACCGTCAAATTTTACGGCATGCTTAGACATTTTAGAGTTGTCACGAATCAAAACATGATCAGAGGTCAAAACATAGAGTTCGTTATTAAATCGAAAAATAATTCCGGAGCCAAACATGGAGGGCGGAGCCGACGCAATTCCTGAGGATATCTTCGCTACCGGGTAACTGTCGATGGATCCCCAACATATTGAACAAACTAGAAAGAAGAGGACGAAGATTAAACTTTTCATATTGTATTAACTCCTAGAGCCACGGAGCCGATTTTTCAAATGCTTTTACAGCTCTTGCCGCAGATAACCTAAACGAAGCTGGGCATTTTGAACTTTGGTCTATAAACGAGAGAGGGGAACGTCAATGCTCTCTTGTGATTAAACTTATTTTTGAAAAGTACTTGGGTGCAAAAGGTACGGACATCTTTTTTGCGACCGAACGTGTCGACAGAATTGGGTAACTCGCGCTTGAATCTTTGTGTTTGTTTGAAGATTAAAAAGTTCTAGTGCTGGGAAAACATGTGTAGTTTTTAGTTAGTTTTTTATCAAAGGCGGCATTCTCCTTTTCGCCACGAAATACATCTGCGGAATATCGTTTGGTTTTTCTATGTGAGAGATTAGACGAACTGGCGTGACCCTTTAATGGGTCTTTTAGCCAGTTCTGTGCCTGATGTTTGAAATTTATCTGTCGTAGTTATACTAGAGTTTTCTATTACGGCCGACGTTAAGCGGGAAAAATATTTTACATTGAATTTGGCGTGGCGTCTTCAAGGGGGCGTTGGAGCCCCAACAGACGCTGCTGGGATTTTACGGTAAAATATTTATTCGATGAGTATGCGTGTTTGGTGACGGAGGGTTAGAGAAGTGGGTTGTGTTTTTATTTTTGAGATTTAAAGTTTTTAGTAAATCGAGGCAAGAGACTTTCGTAGAATTAGTTCCAGCGCTGGAACTTTTTTGATATTCTGAGATTTGAGAAATTTGATTGGTTGAAATAATATTTTTATTTTCTTAGTAATTATTTGTTGACAGGCTTTTTCAATTTTTCAGAGAAGAATCTTGGTTTTCTTGCGAATGTCGTTAAAGTGTTTTTGTTGCTTCATAAATGGGTTACGTTTGGTTTATTTTTACTATTTAAGATGCGTCTTTCATTCAATGTTTATTCTTTGTGGGGTTTATATTAGCACTTAATTTTTTGATTTTTAAACATGGTGTAGAGTCTTTTTGTTTTAGAAAGCTTAGGTGTCTTCTGAGCTTTTTTTGACTTTAAGGAGAATATTTCATGAAAGATCAAACTGAGATTTTACGACTTAAGGAACTTTGTAATACCGAATTGTTTAAAGAAGCTAAAGATTCTGTTCAAGCTGAGACCAACGCCACACTTAGAGTTTTATATATTCTTAAAGAAATTGAACGACGTAGGGCTTTTGCGGAGAAGAATTATCCAAGTCTTTATGAGTTTTGCATAGAGTACTTAGGTTACAAAAAGGGTGCTGCTTATCGACGTATCGCAGCGCTTAAAGCCCTAAAGGATCTTCCTGAGATTGAAGACAAGATTAAATCTGGCCGTCTTGATCTTATGACCTTAACTCAGGCGCAAAGTTATTTTTCGCAAAAACAAAGACATCATGAACCTTTAGCAAAAGAGCAGAAGCTTGAGATTTTAAATACTTTAGAAAATAAGTCCTCTCGTGAGAGTGAAGAGTTCTTTTTAAAACTTTCGCCTCAAGAGATTCCTCAAGAAAAATTAAGACCCATTAATTCGGAGACCTTTGAACTTAGGATTGCTCTTCCTAAAGTTGTTCAACAAAAGATTGAAAAACTTAAAATGCTAATGGGCGCTAACAAATCTCATCTTGAAACTATTGACGCTCTAAACGAGGCATTAGATATCGCCATTCAAAGCTATGAGAAAAAATATAAAGCTTCCGAGTTAAAAGTATCGGCCACAAAAGTTCCAGCGCTGGGAAAAATATTAAAAACTCATTCTCAATATATTTCTGTTCATACTAAACGGCGGATTTGGAGGAGAGATCAAGGGCAATGCTCATTTATTGATCCTTTAAATAATCACCAGTGTGGCTCTCGATTTAGGCTTGAGATTGACCACATTACGCCCAAAGCTTTGGGTGGGACTAATGATTTCACAAATTTACGACTTGTCTGTCGCGCGCACAATCAATTTGCCGCCATCAAAGAGTTTGGGATGCAGAAAATGGAGAGGTTTATCAATTAACATGATTACAAAAAATGTAAATTTATAAACTCAATTTTTTATCAATGAGCGAATCATGAACTCAGTGGGATTCGTGACACATAATGAATAAGAAATTAGTGTTATTGTTCAATCTTGAAGTTTGGATTTTCAATTATACCTAAGATACTTCCAAATGGATCACGGACCGTCGCGACTTTAATATCCCCACCAACATTTTGAATATCAGAATTTATTGAAGCTTCGAGTTTTAAGCAATTTTGTAAGGCAGCTTTAATGTCTGAAACTCCCCAATAAGCTTGAACGTTTGTTCCCAAAATAAATTTCTCTTCCGATGGATTGAGCCCAAATTCAAAACCACCAACATTGAAACCCACATAAAACGACTCGTCGAAATATGGCTCTTTATTAAACAATTTTGAATACCATTGTTTCGCACTATTAAGGTCTTTAGGATTGACCAAATAAATAACGGTTCTTAAGCCTTGAAACATTCAAATCTCCCCTTGCTTTCGAAGTTGACTCCAATACCACCATTGTCTCTTTTTAGGGGGAAGCTTGGGATTTTTGGCCTGGGCAACTGCTGCTGAGAAAACATCCAGAGCACAAATGTCGTGTTGTCTGTTTGTCCTTTTGCAAAGTTGATCATACAGTTCTTGTGGCTTGCATCCGGCAAGTTGCCTCACTGTCTTAATCCCAAGTACTTCAAAATCTTTTAATGTTGCTAGGCCAACCCCCGTTAAATCTGACAGGTCTCTTGTATCTTTCATATCAATTGGATTACTTTGATTCTCATAGTTTGTCTATTTGAGTAATATTATTAATCCAAATATTGATCTAAAAGGTCCAACTTTATGATCAATCTATATTATAACTCGAGTTTCGGAAGTTTAATTTTTTAGATGGGCTCTGTCGGTTATAATCTCGGCCTCTAACTTGAAAAGAAAAAGGCCGCGGTTACGCGGCCCGAAGCTTTAGTCCCCTCCTGAGAAGGAGGTTTTATGTCTAGTCGACATAAGAAATATCGGTTCCGATTGCGGCAAACTTTAGAGGAGATTGGTCTGTGGTCTTTGATTCTAAAGAATTTGTTGGGATTGGTCGAAATTGCGATGAAACTTTATAAGCTTTTATAGTTATCTAAGCGGGTTCGCAAAAAACATTTCCTCTTTAGCTTGGTCTTTTGGTCCATCCCTATGTTGCTTCTCCTCAATTTAGACGCTGCTAAATCTTCGTCGTCGCGCCTTGGTCTGGACCAAAATCCGCGGCGCTAAAGAGGAAATGTTTTTTGCGAATCCGCTTAGCCCCATCTTGGCTTCAATTCAGCAGTCCTGTTTTGAAACATTGAGGGGATAAGTGGAAGGCCAACCGCACTTTTCTCTAATCTACTCTTAACTCACAGATCCGGAGAAAATACCTGTTGCTCGTTTAGTGGCGTTGGGATTTTTAATCCTAAATGTTCGTAGGCTAAGCGTGAAGCGACTCGGCCGCGAGGAGTTTTTTGAATGAAGCCCTCTTGAATTAAAAAAGGTTCGTAGACGTCTTCGATGGTTTCTTTTTCTTCGCTAAGAGATGTCGCGATGGTTTCGATTCCGACGGGGCCGCCGTTAAATCTTTCGACGATCAAAGATAAAATTTTGCGATCCATTTCATCTAAACCTAATTGATCAACCTCAAGTTGATCGAGAGCGTAAGACGCGATTTGTGCTGTGATGGTTCCGTCACCTTTGACTTGTGCGTAATCACGCACGCGCTTAAGCAACCGAATCGCGATGCGAGGCGTACCGCGCGAACGACGGGCGATTTCTTCGGCGCCTTTTACATCGAGCTTCACTTTCATAATGGGAGCATCACGTTTTAAAATTTTTCCGAGATCTTCTTTGTTATAAAAATTCAAACGCTCGACAATTCCGAACCGATCACGAAAAGGTGCATTTAATAATCCTGCACGTGTGGTCGCGCCAACGAGAGTAAAGGGCACTAACGAAAACTTCATTGTGCGCGCGCCCAGTCCCTCACCCGTAATAATATCAATGTAAAAATCTTCCATCGCACTGTACAAATACTCTTCAATCACCGTACTCAGACGATGAATCTCATCGATAAACAAAATTGAATTCGGAGTAAGCGACGTGAGAATCGCAGCTAAATCGCCTTTTTTATCAAGCGCAGGCCCAGAAGTTGTACGAATATCGACGCCCAAAGAGTGCGCCAAAATTCCGGCCAACGTGGTTTTGCCTAATCCGGGAGGACCAGAAAAAAGCGTGTGATCGAGGGGTTCGCCTCGCTTTTTTGCAGCTTGAACGAAGACTTTTAATTTTTCTTTAACGTTATCTTGTCCTGGAAATTCATCAAACGACATTGGGCGAAGCTGGGCCTCAAGAGGATCTTCTCCGAATTCCTCACCCGCGATAACTTCTGCATTGAGATCACGAATTAAATTTGTCATCGTTTCTCCTTTTACCCAAAACTACAGTCGCGACAGCGCTTGTAATCCTCGACGAACACCGTCTTCGACTTCAATATTCGAATCGAATTCGTCCACCACTTTTTCGACATCTTGAAGACGAAAACCTAAGTTGACTAACGCCGAGAACACTTCAGTTCGAGGACCACCATAAGTTTTTTTAGCCGTCGGACTGCTCGCACTACCGTCCACTTGTTTTGGCAACTTGCCTTTTAAACTTAAAATTAATTGTTCGGCCGTTTTCTTTCCGACTTTTGGTAATTGCGTAAGTGATTTCACGTCCTCGGTTTCAATCATATGAAAAATACGATCAACCGAAGCGCCCGACAAAATAGAAATTGCAAGCTTTGGCCCGACACCGTTGACTTTAAGCAAAGTCAAAAACAAATGCTTTTCTGCGGCCGTACGAAACCCAAACAGAATCATCGCATCTTCACGCACATGCGTGTGGATAAATAATTCCACGTCGGTTAAAGTTTCTATTTGCGTGCGAGTGATCTGTGAACACGTGACTTCATAACCCACTCCCATCACATCGATAGTGACGCTTTCTGGATCTTCAAATATTTTTTTTCCTTTTAAGAAACTAATCATAGATTCAGAGAGCTTCACCTAGATCAGCGGGAGGGTCAATTTTTAATCTTACGAATTGAGCACGCGCATCTTTCATTCGTGAATGATGTACGGCCATTGAAAGTGCATCGGTTGCGTCAAGCGCTTGATCGCTCGTAATACCTAATAGTGCCAAAACAAGGAGCCGAACTTGATCTTTGGTTGCCGCACCATTACCCGTAATCCCTTTTTTGACAACGCGGGCTTCATATTCATACACAGGGATTGCGCGTCGTGCTGCTTCATACAAACAAACGCCTCGCGCATGTCCGAGTTTAAAAGCACTATCGACATTTTTACCCATAAAGATTTTTTCTAAAACCAAGAACTCAGGATTGTAGCGATCTAAAATAAATCCGAGTTCCTGACCAATAAGTTTTATTCGGGTCGAAAAAAGAGTTTGCTTACTAACATCTACGACCCCGTGATCAATGTGATGAAGCTTCCCGGTTCCCTCCGAAATAACTCCAAAGCCTAAAACTCGACTTCCTGGATCGATTCCAATAATAACGGCCAAGCATCCCCTCCAAATTTATGTTCATACATATTTCTTTGTTAAGTCTATTGAAAGTTACATAAAAAAATGTAAACGTTGACGCATGAACTCAGATCTCAACCCCGAATTTGTTGAGCGCTATCAAATTTTATTAAGCCAAGATCCAAAATCAAGGGTTTTCGCACCCTTAGCAGAAGCCTACCGTAAAATGAATTGGATCGATCACGCCGAAAAAATTTGTCGTGAGGGCGTTAAATATCATCCTCATTTTGCGAGTGGACGCGTGGTTCTTGCCAAAATTTTGATTGATAAACGTAATTTGCAAGAGGCTGCTAGTGAACTGCAATTGGCCTGCGATTTATCACCCGAAAACATTCTCGCGTACCGTTTACTTTCACAAACTCTTTTAGAACTTAAAAGACCCAAGGAGGCACTGAAGGCTTTCAAAATGGTTCTCTTGTTAAATCCGAATGATGTGAACGCGATTAAAACGGTGTCTCGTCTCGAAAGTTTAACTGCTGACGAATACGATGATGAGCTTTTTCAAATGAGACCTCTCGATTACACCTTACGAATGATCGAGCAAAATCGCGCAAAAAAAACGGAAGCACCAGATTCAGAAGCTCCCGCTCCGACTCCGCCGCAAGTGGCTCTTCAACGAACTCTTGAACGGGCGCTCTCGCTTTCTGATGCCTTTGTGGCGCGCAATGATTTTGATAAATCCATCGAAATTTTGGATCAAACCGAGGAGCAAATCGGGATTCATCCCGAGATTACCAAGCGCCGACGTTTTCTCACTTCGCGCAATCAAAATCTACAGTCCGAACACGCCCATTCGATTCGCCCGCTCATGCAAGATATGCGGGCTAAAAAGAATCAAAAGCTCACTTCTCTAAAAGGCTTATTGCAACGCGTAAGTGATCGTCGAATCGAGTCGTGACAAGGTCGCCTGGCTTTGCTTAAATGGCGCCTTCACTTTAGCGAAGGAAGAGGCCCATGGTCGAGACTTCAGATTTTCACAAAAACCTTAAGATCATGGTCGAGGGGCAGCCCTATGTGATCACAGATTTTCAACACGTTAAGCCAGGTAAGGGCAACCAATTTACGCGCACAAAAATGCGCAATCTTATTACCGGCTCAAACTTAGAACGTACGTTTAAATCTGGAGAAAGATTTGAAGAGCCTGATGTGATGAATCGTGAAGCCCAGTACCTCTACAAAAGTGAGAGCGGATATAATTTCATGGACCAAACCAGCTATGAAGAAGTCTGCCTTTCAGCTGAAGAGTGTGGCGAAGCTAAAAATTATTTAATTGAAAACTTAGAAGTAACATTGCTCTTTTACAATAATCGGGTGATCAGCGTAGATGTTCCAAATGCCGTCAACATCAAAGTCGCGAAAACAGATCCCGGAGTTAAAGGAGATCGCGTCACCGGCGCGACTAAGCCCGCAACTTTAGAAACCGGCATGGTAGTAAACGTACCGCTTCACATTGCAGAAAATGATCTGCTCCGAATTGACACCCGGACTGGACTCTATGTGGAGCGCGTCAATAAGTAGTTTTTTTACGTCTCTGGCCTCGAGAAAAACTGAGTTTTCCTAGATACTTAGAGATGATTGACATCAGAAATTGAACTTGAAATTCAAAAGCTCCTAAAGACCATTAATGACCCCGCATTAGTTGCGGATGAATTGCTCAAAAAATGGCATCGCAATGAACTCACTACAGAAGATTCAGATCGCGTGGCGCACTTTCTTTTGACCTTCGGATTTTACAACGCCCTTATCGAAAACATCGCGCGAAAAGTAAAAGAAAATTCTTTGCTCCCATGGGGGGCCATTGCCCGAATCTTAGTTTCGAATATTGAGGAACCTCCAAAAGAAGTACTTGATAGCATTTTAATTGGCGCCTCCGAACAAGAAGGCCTCGATGTCCTCGCGCGTGATCCCGATTTAGACAAGGTCGATATGCGTTTTGAAAAAATACGCCGCGAAATGGTTGAGGAACGTACGGTGGGTCTTGCTAAGTTGCGCGCCGATTATTTGGATCAAGCTGAAATCTACCGCAACGATCGTCTTTTTGGTAAAGAAGCCGATATCTTGAATCGCCTTTTGGCTTATTTTCCAAACGATCAAGTGGTTAAAAATTATTTTTCTGAACTCAATGCGAATCAGGCCAGCGAGAGAATTAGTCGCCGGGGTACACGCATCGATGAAGAAGAATTTCTTTATCGTAAAGAGCAAGAGATCCCCTCTGAATTAAAAAAAGTAGCAGCTGATATTGCAAAAAAACTTTTGAAGAAGGTCAATCAGAACCCTGACATGGCATACAATATCGCGCTGGGGTTGTACCAAATGGGGCATATCGAAGCTGCAATTGAAACTTTAGAAAAAGCCGAACCTAACGAAAGCAAAGATTGGTTTAAAATAGAATTATATTTGGAATCCCATCGATACCTTGATGTTTTGTCTGAGCTTGATGCTTTAGAAAAAAAATATGCGGCCGATCCTGAAATTATATTTTCATCTCTGTATCTTCGCGCTCGCGCTTTATGGGGATTGCATCAGCATACCTCGGCTGTTGAAATTCTTGAAAGCTTGATTCGCGTTCGTCCAGATTATCGCTCGGCACAGTCTTTGTTAACCCAGTGGCGCGAGGTTCTCTTGTGAGAATTATTCTACGCTACGCTCTCATTGCCGGGTTATTTTTTATGTTGGGGTTTTCTTACGAATATCACCTACCTAAACTTAAAGTTTGGATGCTCGTTAAAATTGAAGATCTTTCTAATCAGCATTTACCGGTCCGCATCTTCCCGCAAGACTTGGACGTGACACTGTGGCCGCCAGGATTGTCCATTTCAAACATTCGCATTTTACCGAAAGGCGCCTTAGCTCGGAAGCTTGCGCCTATTCATATTGAAACATTTAGTTTGCGCTTACGACCTCAAAGTTTACTCTCCGGAGACTTTCGTCTTTCTGAAATCGTAATTACTAAGCCTGAAGTGACCATTATCGCCAATGCCGAAGCTAAAGCCGTTTCAAAGCAGAATCTACGAGTGAACCTCAAAGATATTCTCGCGATTCCTATTCAAGATGTGATGATCGAAGATGGTTTGATTCAAGTGCGAAGTGATCAAGCTGAAATTCTTACGCGCGTAGAACATTTAAACGTCAATATCGAAAGCCGCAATGAATCCTTGTACGTGAATGTCGACACGCCTTTAATATCAATGAAACGAAGCTCGTTAAAATCAAGTATTGCAGAAATCAGTCTTAACGGGGCCGTACTAATCGGTGAAGATGAAATTTCTATTCGCGGTATTAAAATTAAGGAAACTGAATCTTTTCTTATCGCATCGGGATCTCTGGGTGGAAAAATCAATGATGGGCGGATCGACACAGTCAAAATTAAATCGCGCTCACACATAGAGATACCGTCTTTTATCGACACGATTTCCTCGTTTGTAAAAATAGAAAACTTACCAGAAATCAACGGTAATGTTGACCTTGAGCTGCAATATCAACGGGGAGACGATGGTACTGATGCCGCAGCGGCGATTCTAAGTGCCAAAGATCTTTCGGTTCGTGAATTCAAAATTGGCTCCGTTTCGGGTGACATTCTCTATCAAGACCGTCACGTAAAATCAAAAGAGCTCAACATTAAAAACGATTCTGGGCGTATTAAATTTCGTAGTCTTGATTTTGATCTTGATCGAAATCAGGAATTCTCTACTCATGTAGTTCTTGAAAACTTGGAACTTCGAAAGTTTTTATTGCAAATGGACGTAGGCGATACTCCCTTGTTTATGCTCTTAAATGCCGACGTACCTTGCCAAGGGCAAATTCTTCCTGAGCCGACAGCCACGTGTACTGGCAAAGTTATGGGCTCCGAATTTAGAGTTCATGCAAAAGATCCCAAGAAGACTATTGTAGCTTTAAACAATTTTATGATCGATGGAACAGGCACTGTTGACACTAAAGGAGTTACCACTAAAGCCAAGCTCAGCATCGGCGATTCTGTGGGAGAAGGAAGTGGGTTCATTAGCTTCGATAAAGGCTTTGATATTAAGTACTCGACTGACAATATAGATTTTAAAAATGTTGCCAGCGTTGCAGACTTAAAACTTGAGGGCAAAGCGTCCATCGTGGGCTCTACGTCCGGCAATAGTAAGGCCGCAAAATTTCAATTCAAGCTTAAAGGTAACGAGGCCTGGTTCGAAGATTATGGTCTTGGGGTATTCTCTGCGGATGTTTCGTATGTGAGTGGTATGATGTACTTTAAAAATTTTGAAGGCCGCTATAATACGACTCATTACTTTGCTAACCTTGATTTGGATCTCGTTAATGACCAAGTTAAAGCCGAAGGCAAATTGGGATATGCGGAAGCTCGTGATATTCAAGCCATGTTCAGCCACAAAGTCGTGCTTCCTTTTGAGTTATTTGGAAGTGCCGTTGCTAAGTTATCAGTTTCGGGACCTTTAGAATTCACCAAACTTTCGTATAATCTAGATGCTTCTATATTTAGAGGTTCAGTAGGCCCCGAAGTTTTTGATGAAGCAAAATTTCACGTCATTGCAAACAAGGGCGAAGTGAAATCTCAAAATATCTATTTACGTAAAGGTCTTGGTTTAGCCACGATGACGGGCGAAGGACACCCCGATGGTTTAATCGACACCGAAATTAAAGCCCGCAATTTCAGAATCGAAGACTTAAGTTTGTTTAATAAAAACGAAAGCCCCGTTCAAGGTAGTCTTAATTTTGATATGACTTTAAAAGGGCCGGTATTATCACCGGAAGCTAAAATAAAAGGTTATGCCAACGAAACATTTATTAGCAAAGAAGCTTTACCGAATTCTAAATTTGAATTGGGACTTAGTCGTAAATCTATTAACGGTGAAGCAAACTTTCTTGATGATCGACTTACACTTGATTTTGCATTTCCACTTGATCCGAATGCTCCCTTTAAATTTAAAGCTAAAACTGATAAATGGAATTTTACGCCACTTTTCGGTTTAGTATCAAAAGAATCTGTAAGTAAAGAGTTTGATACTGAGCTGACCACCGATATTTCTTTGGAATCAAAAACAGGAGGCTTCTGGAATGCGAGCGGAAATATTTTTGTTAACTCTCTTAAAATTCGTCGTGGAAATTTAGAACTTTATAATCCGGCACCAGGACAAATCTATTTTGAGAACGGAAAAATGTCGATTAAGAATTTTCTGCTTCAAGGAGACAACACATATTTAAAAATTGATGCTCAAAATTCAACGAAAAACGATTTTAACGTGTCGCTAAACGGAAAAATAGAAATGTCCTTGCTAGCGTTCCTCACGCCGTTCTTCTCAGACTTACGTGGGATCCTTTCAATCGCGGGCCAATTGGATGGCGACACAGAAACTCCGAAATTAATTGGATCGGCTTTCATTGACAAGGGCTACGCTAAACTTAAAGAGTTGCCGCACGCGTTTGAAAACATAAAAGCCGATATTCTTTTCAGTCAGCAGAAGATTTTAGTCAACAGTTTGCAAACTCAATTTGCAGGCGGCACTGCCTTTGCTGAAGGCACCATTGAGATAAAAGCATTAAAACACTTTCCGACATCACTACATGGAAGATTTGAAAAAGTGAATCTTTGGGTACCAAAAGATTTTAATACACACGGCTCAGGCGATTTCAAAATTACCGGAGAATGGTTTCCATTTTTATTTTCAGGAAATTACGATATTGGCAGTGGAACTATCTCGCGCACGTTTGGCGATGAGCAGACTTTAACTGAAGGCGTCAAACGAAGCGTCTTTTTACCAGGTGTTTTGCTAGAAAAGGATTTTGAACCTCTTAAATTTGATTTACAGGCAAACTTTCCTGCCAATCTCATGCTAAAAAACAATATGATAGAAACTGAAATTCGAGGCTCCCTCAAAATCTTAGGTACTACCACGAATCCCACCATGCTCGGAGAAGTCACTGCCCCACCTGGCGGACGTCTTATGTTTCGCGATGTTCCTTTTGAGATTAACGGTGCCAGTGTTAAGTTTAATACTCCAAATAAAATTAACCCGACGCTTTATGCGCAAGCTTCTACACGCATTAAAGATTACGACGTAAACTTACTCCTTCAAGGAACAAAAGAAAATTATCAAATTATTTTACGAAGTACGCCCCAACTTGCCGAACAAGAAATTATCTCGCTCTTAGCACTTGGATATACAACAGAACAACTTGAAAAAGTACAATCGAACCAACAGATCGATCAGCAAACTTATGAAGTCGGCTCCGCTATTATATCAAACAATCCTTTCGGAAACGAAATTCGCAATAAGTACGGCGTCAACGTACGATTTGGTTCGGCCGTGGATGATGCCAGCAACGTAGCACCTAAAATTATATTAAGTAAACAATGGACTCCTAGAATCAACACGAGCGCAAGTCGCACAATCGGAAATTCCGTCAGTCAAGACGTTAAACTTGAATACCAATTGAACCAAAATGTTTCTGTGATCGGAAGCTGGGAAGGCAAAGAGTTTACCGAAGAACAAAAATCTTCAACCAATGTTGAAAGCCAAAACCAAGATATTTTTGGTCTTGATCTCCAATATAAAAAGGAGTTCAAGTGATTTTGAGATATATTTTAATATTTATTTTTCTTTGGCCAATGAGCTTGGCAGCCAAACCTGTCGACTTTAAAAGCGTAAATCCTGATCTCTTAAAAACACTACGCAAACAGGTTCCCGAAGCCTTTAGTCAAAACCCTTCGTTATCGACTTTAGACGAAGCCCTCCGAGTTTTATTTCTGAGTCGCGAATATGAAACCATAAAGCTTATCGAAAAAGAAAGTGGTGAGTACGCCATCGCCGTTGCGGCGGTAAAACGTATTAAAAGCATAAAAATTGAAGGCAATTCTCAAATTTCGGATTCTGAAATTAAAAGTTTGGTTGGCATACAAACAGAAGATCGTTTTGACCGCTTAAAGCTCGAGGATGGCGCGAATAAACTTAAAGAACGCTACGGACAAATGGGCTATCTAAATGCGATTGTGGAAGTGTCCTTTTTAAATACGTCAGAAGGCAACATCACGATTAATATAAAAATGACGGAGAATCAAAGCTGTCGATTGAAAAATATTAATTTTATCACCAATAATGTCGATCTGCAAAATGAGCTCAAAGCCATATCCAAAAAATATTTAAAAAAGGCCGTCGAACAAGATCTTGTAAATGAATTATCACAAACCTTACAAAGTTACCTTGCAGACAATCGGTATTTGGTTACCACCTTATCTCAGCCAGATATTCAATATAACACCGAGAAAACCTCCGCCGAAATGACGTACGCGATTGAGCGACCTTTTAAGTTTGTACTTTTATTTGATGGCATTTCCTTTTTCAACTCATCCGAAATTTTAAAGTCGATTGCAGTCAATTCAGCTAATCCAACTGGAGCTAACCCTGCTGCTGAATTAGCAGAGAGAATCAAAGCTCTCTATCAGTCAAAAGGATTTGCTAATGTCGAAATCAATTTTGACGAGCAAGTTTTTGCCCAAAACTTTGTCCGTCGAGTCGTATTTAAAATTAAAGAGAATCCGCGAGTACGAATTAAAAAAATAGAAGTCGTAGGTTCGCTTTCTCATAAACAATCGTTCTATATCGATTTTCTTGAAGACAACAGCTCATCCCTCATTAGCCAGGGATATTACAATCGTGAAGGTTTACAAAAAGGCATGGAGAACCTCATCTTTGAATTGCAAAATTTAGGATATCTTAAGTCACGCATTCAAAGCACACGCGTGGATTATTCTAAAAATCGTGAATTCGTGACGATTCAGGTTTTGTTAGATGAAGGCCCACTCACTATTATCGAATCGGTGGTTTTTAAAGGCAATACTCAGTATTCGGCTGAACAACTTCAGAATGCTATCAATCTCCGACCGACGAGTCCACTTTCGCTTAAGCAGCTAGAAGATAGTTTACGTCTTCTTCAAGAGTATTACACAAGTCATGGGTACCTAGATATGACGGTAGTCACTCCGAACGCAGACCTAGTAACCTATAGTAACGACAATACGAAGGCGAGTATCAGCTACGAAGTTTACGAAGGCCCTCAAGTTAAAGTCGCCTCTATTACCGTAGATGGAAATGAAAAAACTCAAGAGAGTGTGATTCTTCACGAAATTGAATTTCAGGCGGGAGATGTTCTCACCCCTCAGCTTATTAATGATAGTATTTATCGCATTCAAAGAACCGGGCTTTTTTCTGAAGTTTCAATTTCGACACTAGAGAAAGGAACACAGATTTCGGAGAGAACGATCATCGTGCACGTGTCGGAAAGAAATCCGGGGATTTTTACCTCAGGCATCGGGGTAAATACGGAATTTGACCTCACCGTTCGTGGATACCTCGGCGTCGGTTATCGAAACTTAGGTGGCACCGCCCGCGCGCTGACCGGCCGTGTGGAATTAAAACGTGTGGCAGATTTAGATTTTATGGATCATAAAATTACATCTGGTTTTTTAGAACCCTATCTTTTTAATTCGCGAACACGAGGACGAATTAATCTGACCCGTTCGTATAATATTAAAAAACGAGTCGCCGTTTTAAACCAAGTTATTGCGGCTGAAGGGAACGAGCTTGAATTATTGCTTGAACGTGAATTTTTCAGACATCTAAAGGTTACCTGGAATCTTTGGACAATCGCTTACGAAAGAGAATTCGAAGTCTATGATGTCGGCTGGCGTCCAAAGCTTGAAGAGACGAGCCAAATTATCGCGACCATTGGGCCCACAGTTGAGCTCGATTACCGCGACAATCCATTTAATCCTACGATGGGTACATTCACGCGTTTGAATTCAGAATATAGCAATCCCGCGTTTGGCAGTACCGATTACATTCACTACATGCGCACTAACGGCGCCTTTACGCATTATCAACGATTGGGCTCGCCGCGGTTTATTTGGGCCAATTCAGTTCGCGGCGGCTATATTAAAAATCTAGATGAAGACACGTCTGGAAAGCGTGGCGTGCCAGAATCCCGTTTGTTTTTCTTAGGAGGTCGCTCCACGATTCGTGGTTTTGATCAGTCTGAAATTCCTCTTCATACCTCACTCTCACCTGCAGACGAATCTTTTCACTTGAAAACAGAATCCAATTTTTATCTCGTAAAATCAGAGATTCGCTTTCCAATATACGGCGATTTCGGTGGAGTTTTATTCTACGATGGTGGTGCCGTGAATGTTTTAGGCAAGATCATTAAATCACGTACGCCTTTTATTGAAGAAGAATTTGACTCCGAATATCGAGATGCTGTCGGCATCGGGATTCGATACAATACACCCGTTGGGCCTGTGAGTGCGGAATATGGTTATAAACTTCATCGCCATCGTGATCTTGGCGAGAGCGAAGGACGCTTCCATCTTTCGATAGGAACTTTTTAATGAGCGATAAAAAAATAAATCCTGAGCACGGCGTTGTTGTCGAAGAGCGAATCAAAGTCAAAAAGCCCTCTCTCTATAAGGTCCTACTTTTAAATGATGACTACACGCCTATGGATTTTGTGGTGCACATCCTAAAAGTGTATTTTCAAAAAGACGAAGTCGCGGCGCATGAGATTATGATTCAAGTCCACACTCAAGGTCGAGGTATCGCCGGTGTCTACTCATATGATGTGGCTGAGTCAAAAGTGGTACAGGTTATCGAGTACGCAAAAAAAAATGATTACCCTTTAAAAGCAGTTTTAGAGAAAGAATAGGATTAAAATCAAACTAAATACAGGCCGCTCGTTATGACAACATCGGCTACGTTCTTGCATCTTGACAGTTGGGATCTCGTTATCATGATTAACTTCAGATAGGAGTCTATAATGCTAAGCAAAAATGTTGAAAGCACCTTAAATGTTGCAATCGCGGATGCTCACAACCGACGAAACGAATTCGTCACGTCTGAACATTTGCTTTCAGCGCTTATAAAAAACGAAGAAGGCAAAAAAGTTTTAGAAGCGTGTGGTGTTAGCATTGCCTCTTTAGAAAAAGATCTGACAGCATATTTAGATCAATTGGCTCATCAGGTCTTAGATAAGGTGACGGTGCCGCAGGCTACGATCAGTCTACAAAGAGTGATTCAGCGCGCGATTATTCAGGTGCAAAATGCAGGTCGAAATCAAGTTAGCATTGGCCACATTCTGGTCGCTCTTTTAGATGAAAGCGAATCGATGGCCGTTTTCTTTTTACAAAGTCAAAACCTTACACGCTACTCTTTGCTTTCGTATTTGTCGCATGGACAAAGCGATGCGGCCACCGGAGTGACTGACGAAGGCGAAACCACAAATCCGCAAGCCCCTTCGCCAAAATCCGCCTTAGATAATTACACTCTGTTTTTAAATAAACGCGCGGTTGATGGTAAGATTGACCCGCTTGTCGGCCGAGAAGATATTATAGAGCGCGTAATTCAAATTCTTTGTCGACGTACAAAAAACAATCCTATTTTGGTGGGCGATCCTGGCGTCGGAAAAACGGCCATTGCTGAAGGGCTTGCCCTTCGTATTGTGGAAGGTCGCGTACCCGATGCAATCAAGGATGCCGAAATTTATTCGCTAGATTTAGGTTTATTATTAGCCGGAACAAAATTTCGTGGTGATTTTGAAGAGCGAGTGAAGGCCGTGATAAAAGAAATTGAATCCATCGACAATGCCGTTTTATTTATCGATGAAATTCATTCTTTAATCGGCGCAGGCGGAGCCACGGCTGGTGCAATGGATGCTTCGAATATGCTAAAGCCTTCATTGGCCAGAGGAAGCCTGAGCTGCATTGGCTCAACCACGCATAAGGACTATAGACAAATTTTTGAAAAAGACAGTGCTCTTTCAAGACGATTTCAAAAAATCGACATCCATGAACCATCTAAAGATGAGGCCATTGAAATTTTAAAAGGCCTTAAGTCAAAATACGAAGAGCATCACAACGTTGAATATACGAATGAAGCCTTACGTGCCGCTGTCGAATTAAGTCAGAAGTATGTCACCAATAGATTTTTGCCAGATAAAGCTATTGATGTCATCGATGAAGCTGGAGCGCGAGCGCGTTTATCCATACGTGCCGCTGTAAAAAACGATTCGCAAGTTGCAAACAAAGGCTCTAAAGTCAAAGTCGCCGCAAATGGCGCACATGTTGAAGAACATACTTTTACTTCGGTCCCGCGAATTGTCATTACCGAAAAAGAAATCGAAAACGTAGTTTCACAAATCGCCAAAGTACCTGTCCACTCGGTCACATCCAATGATAAAGAACGATTAAAAAATTTAGATCGTGATTTAAAACTTCTTATTTTTGGACAAGATGCCGCGATCAATAGCCTGGCGACATCTATTAAATTAGCTCGTAGTGGTTTAGGGCGAATCAACAAGCCAATGGGTTCGTTTTTATTTGCAGGACCTACCGGTGTAGGTAAAACCGAAGTTGCGAAACAATTGGCCGCACGTATGGGCGTGCAGTTTTTAAGATTCGATATGAGTGAATACATGGAGAAACACACCGTCTCTCGACTTGTCGGAGCGCCTCCGGGATACGTCGGATACGATGAAGGCGGCTTACTTACCGAATCCATCACCAAAAATCCCTATTGTGTTCTTTTGCTAGACGAAATTGAAAAGGCACATCCCGATCTTATGAATATTCTCTTACAGGTTATGGACAATGCCGTATTAACAGATGCTAATGGGCGAGTAGCAAATTTTCAAAATGTCACGTTGATTATGACAACCAATGCGGGGGCACGCGATAATACAAAGTCTGAACTTGGTATTATTCCTTCGGCAAAAGATACGCGATCCGTCGAAGCGATTAAAAATCAATTTGCACCAGAATTTTTGAATCGCCTTGATGCCATCATTCAATTTGGAAGTCTAAATGAAACCATTTTACTGCAAGTGATTGGTAAATTTATTGTTGAGTTAGAAGAACAGCTTCGCCCAAAAAATGTGACGATAAAAGTTTCTGAAGAGGCTCGCAAATGGATTTTAAAATCCTCGTATGACCCTGCATATGGAGCGCGCCCTATGGCCCGAGCGATCGATCAGCACATCAAAAAACCACTCGTCGACGAGTTGCTCTTTGGTAAACTTGAAAACGGGGGTGTGGTTGCAATTGATCTGGATCAAAAGAAAACGGCCTTAAAATTTGAGATTAAACCCGCCACTAAAAAGGCTTAAAAAATCTCCCGTTCTAATAAATGGGAGATTTATAAAATTATTTCGTTTTTACTGTTTCTAAAACTTCCTGAGCATGTCCATCGACTTTCACTCGACGCCACTCATGTTTTAAAATTCCATTCGCATCGATCAAGAATGTCGAGCGTTCGATGCCCATGTACTTCTTGCCGTAATTGTTTTTTTCTTTCCAAACACCAAAGGCTTCTGAAAGCTCACCTTTTTCGTCAGAAAGTAGATCAAAACAATAACCCTCTTTAGACTTAAACTTTTCATGAGAGCTCAAATCGTCTCGCGAAATGCCAAAAACCTCTGTGTTTTCTTTTGCAAATTCAGGATAAAGTTTAGTGAATTCATGTCCTTCAATCGTGCAGCCAGGAGTTGCATCTTTAGGATAAAAATAAAGAACGACATTCTTACCTTTTAAACTCTCAAGCGACACGCGCTTTCCACCTGTGGCGGGAATTTCGAAATTAGGAACGTGCGCGCCTAACGGAATTGACGGCGTCTGCGGAGACACGATGATTTTTTCTTTAACCGCCTTAACTTTCGCGATCACTTTTTTCGCAACTGTTTTTGCCGCTTTTTTAAGAGTCGACTTTTTGGATTTAGCTGTTTTAGCCTTACCCATTTTCGCCATACCCTTTTTTATGTTTTTCTTAGTCGTCTGAGTGGTCTTACCAATTTTACTAATTGTCTTTTTCAACGTATTTTTAGCTTTCGTCTTTTTAGCCATAACTCTCCTTAGTGTTTATTAGATCGAAATTATCATCCTCTCAACCGCCCGTTTTACAAGTAAAAACCCGTCTTGACAAAGGGACGTTCGGCAACATGTTATAGAGATTATCTACCGCTGGAGGTTAGATGGGTTTTCTTAAGAGAATCTTTGTTTTTCTGACGATTAACATTTTAGTGATTTCGACCATTAGTTTGGTGATGTATGTGACAGGACTTGATCGTTACATGTACAGCTATGGTGTTGGTTATGATGGTCTGCTTCTGACATGTTTTGTTTGGGGTATGGCGGGTGCCTTTATTTCGCTTCTTATGTCACGCTTCATCGCGAAAATAGCAATGCGAATTCAAATTATCCAACCCAATACATCATCAATAGATCATCGAGAACTTCTTCAGACCGTTTACACGCTTGCTCAACGCGCCGGCATTAAAAAAATGCCCGAAGTGGGAATTTATCAAAGTAACGAAATAAACGCCTTTGCTACCGGGCCTACGCGTAATCGTGCCCTCGTAGCAGTTTCTAGCGGATTAGTTTCAAGAATGAACAAAAGCCAAATTGAGGGTGTCTTAGGTCACGAAATAGCCCACGTTGCAAATGGAGATATGGTCACCATGACTTTGGTTCAAGGTATCGTAAACTCATTTGTGCTTTTTGCTTCGCATATTATTGTACGCATTCTTGACCAAGTCTTAAGAGATCGCGAAGGCCGCGGCGGTCTTTCTGGATTTTCCCATTACTTTGCTTTTCAATTAGTTTCGGGAGTCCTCAGTTTCTTGGCGTATCCAGTCATTGCTTTCGTCTCGAGGTATAGAGAGTATCGAGCCGATGCGGGCGGCGCTCGACTTGCCGGTTTTGATAAAATGGTCGGAGCTTTAAAAGCACTAAAAGGCACTGAAGATTATGTGGATATAACTCATGCTTCTGTTTCGACTCTCAAAATTTCTGGAAAAAAAAGCAAATTCATGCAACTCATGTCGACGCACCCAGATCTCGAGGATCGTATTCGCCGACTAGAAATGGGACGCAATTTTTAAATCACGCAACTCATGAGGAGGAACACATATGGACTCTTTTGATCTTGTTATCAAAGGAGGGCTCTGTGTTTTGCCCAGTGGCATTCAACAAACAGATTTAGGAATTCGCTTTCAATCAGGACGCGGTACAATTACTAAAATCGGAGATATTTCTAATGCTCAAGGCGCAAAAATTCTTGATGCAAAAGGTTTGCACGTACTTCCAGGCGTGATTGACACTCAAGTTCATTTTCGAGAACCCGGATTAGAACATAAAGAAAATATGGAGACCGGTTCTCGCTCTGCAGTTTTAGGTGGCGTCACAGGTTTTCTTGAAATGCCTAATACAAAACCTCCGACTGCAAGCCCCGAAGCCATTGCTGACAAATTGGCTCGTGCCGAAGATCACTCGTGGTGCAACTATGGTTTTTTTGTTGGCGCTACGGCCGAAAATGCGGCCCATCTTCATGAGTTAGAAAAACTTCCTGGAGTTCCTGGTATCAAGATTTTTATGGGAAGTTCTACGGGCGATCTTTTAGTCGATCAAGAGGCAACTCTTCATACGATTCTCTCGAAAGGCGCAAAACGTATTGCGATTCATGCCGAAGACGAACAACGTCTGGTTGAGCGTAAGCGTCTGATTCCTAAAAATGCCACGGCCAGTTTTCATCCAGAATGGCGCGACGAAGAGGTCGCTTTTTTAGCCACGCAAAAAATTGTCAGCATCGCGCGAAAATACAATCGTCGGTTACACTTGCTTCATATCTCTTCAAAAAAAGAAATTCAGTTTTTAAAAGATCATAAAGACCTTGTGACCGTTGAGTGCTTGCCGCAATTTTTAATGTTCCATGCTCCTGACATTTACGAAAAAATTGGACCCTTAGCGCAAATGAATCCCCCTATTCGAAGCGCCGAACATCAAGCCGCGCTATGGAAAGGCCTGCAAGACGGTACCATTGATATCATCGGTACGGATCATGCTCCCCATACTCGTGAAGAAAAATCGAAACCTTATCCAGAAACACCTTCGGGCATGCCGGGGGTCCAAACTCTTGTGCCCGTGATGCTCAATTTTGTAAATGAAGGTCGCTTGAGCCTCGAGCATCTCTGCAATTTGATCTCAAAAAATCCCGCAAAGACTTACGGGATCAAACGCAATGGGGAAATCAGCTTAGGTTTTGATGCCAACCTCACGATCGTCGACCTTAAACGGACCGAAGAAGTGAAGGAATCTTGGCTGGCTTCAAAATGCGGATGGAGTCCTTATACGGGGTTAAAGCTTAAAGGATGGCCTGTAGGAACGATTGTAAACGGCCAAACTGTTATGTGGCAGGGCCAAATCTTCAATAAACCGAATACCCAACGATTTGAATTTGCATAATTCGTAATTTTGAGCGAAAACCCGATCATGTTTGAAATGGTTTTCACTCGTAAATGGGAATCCGCCCATCGTTTTATTGAAGGCGAAAACGCCAATACTTTGTGCTCCCAACCTCATGGACACACATGGAATGTCGAAGTCCGTTTGACGACACAAACTCCGGTAAGCCTTAATACAGAAACCAATACGATCGTACTTTTTGGTAAAGTAAAAAAACGCTGGCATGAATTTATCGACACGTGTGTGGATCATAGTTTTATGTTTAATCATCGCGATCCCCTTTTAGAGTTTATGAAAAAAGAAAATCCGCTAGGTCGCCACTTTGTTTTTCCAGGAGATCCAACAACCGAAATTATTGCGGTCACATTTAAAGCTAAGATCGAAGCTCTTCTACAAGACGAAGGCTTACCTCTGAATTGTGCGTCAATTCGCGTTCAAGAAACACAAACGAATGCCGTCATTTTTTCAGGAAATCCAGCTGAAGTTTTAAATCTTCCTGGCCCTAAGTCACAGTATTGGTGGCACCGCGCAGATATGAGTTTTAATGACCTTGAAACTTGTCTTGCCGGCTATAAGCTACGGTAACTCCCTCTCAAAATATTTAATTTATATCACTAGATTTTTGCAGCTATGCGCCTCAGCAAAATACCAGGGGAGTTTGCACTCCCCTCCATGACTGCTACACTAGTTGTCGGTGTCTGGGCTCAGAAAAGATCATGTAGGTTATCGAGATATCGCTGACTCAGGATACGTCACTTACTATTAAATAAAGGATTTTCAATGAACCCTCTTTTAGAAGCCCCCTCTATAAAATACGGCGCTATTCCCTTTGATCAAATTAAACCCGAACATTTTATTCCGGCGATTAAAAGCGGAATTGAAGAAGCAAAACAGAATATTGAAAAAATAAAATCTAATTCAGCAAAACCTGATTTTACCAATACGATCGTTGCCCTAGAAACGTCATCCGAGCATTTAGATATTGCGATCGGAACCTACTTTGTTTTATTTAGTGCCGAAGCGCCTCAGGAACTTCAAGCTTTGGCCGCTGAAATATCGCAACTGCACTCCGCATTTGCCAGCGATATCAGCTTAGACGAAACGCTTTTTAATCGCGTAAAAACTGTATACGAAACTATCGACAAAAAAGCACTTACGCCCGAACAATTTCAATTGCTCGATAAATCTTATAAATCTTTTGCTCGCAACGGCGCTCTCTTAAAAGGACAAGACAAAGAAGCGCTTCGACAAATCGATCAAGAACTCGCCACCTTAACACCTAAATTTTCTGAAAATGTTTTGGCCGCGACGAATGCCTTCGAACTTTTGATTGATAAAGAAAGCCAATTAAAAGGTTTGCCCGAAGATGCTAAGCAGGCCGCCGCCGAGTTGGCCGAAAAAAAAGGTCATCCTGGTAAATGGATGTTCTCGCTCCAAGCGCCGAGTTACATTCCAGCCGTGACATATATAGATGACTCTCAAATTCGCAAACAGATTACCGAAGCCATGGCTTTCAAAAATTTTAAAGATAAATTTGATAATTCTGAAGTGGTGATGAATCTTATTAAGCTTAAACATAAACGTGCAAATCTTTTAGGCTATAAAACTCACGCCGATTACGTACTCGAGGAGCGCATGGCCCACACGCCGATCAAGGTGAATACCTTTCTTGAAAGGCTTTTAAAGTTTAGCAAACCGGCAGCACTTAAAGATCTTTCTGAGCTCGAAGCTATTAAAAAATCGACTGGCTCCAAAGAGCCCCTTCAGCGCTGGGACTTAAGTTACTATACAGAAAAATTGAAAATGCAGAAGTACGACTTTGATGAAGAAGAACTTCGTCCTTATTTTGAATTAGAAAAAGTGTATCAAGGTGCCTTTAAGCTTGTGGGGAAATTATACGGACTTTCGTTTTCTAAAGTGCCCGATGTGCCGGTCTATCATAATGAAGTCGAAGTTTTTGAAGTCAAAGATAAACAGGGCGAGCATGTGGGCTTGTTTTACATGGACTTCTTTCCGCGCGAAACAAAACGCGGAGGGGCCTGGATGACGGATTTTATGG
Source organism: Bdellovibrionales bacterium (assembly GCA_021731045.1). GTDB lineage: Bacteria > Bdellovibrionota > Bdellovibrionia > Bdellovibrionales > JAKFYE01 > JAKFYE01. The sequence goes on from JAKFYE010000002.1 coordinate 83,898, forward strand.
CGCAAGGTCTTTTTAAAGGAAAGATCATTCGACCTCATATCGGAATCGTTATGAACTTTACTCGTCCAACAAAAACAAAACCCTCACTGCTCAACTTCGATGAAGTTTCGACATTCTTTCATGAATTTGGTCACGCGCTTCACGGTTTACTATCAAAATGTACGTACCGGTCGGTCGCGGGCACAAACGTCTATTGGGATTTTGTAGAATTGCCTTCGCAATTTATGGAGAACTGGGTTCTCGAAAAAGAAGTGTTAGATCTTTTTGCGGTTCATTACCAAACAGGCGCAAAACTTCCAGATGATCTTTATAAAAAATTAAAAGCTAGCAGCAAATTTATGGCGGGATATAACAGCATTCGCCAATTGAATTTTTCAATCCTCGATATGAAGTGGCACTCGACCGATCCAAGCACGATAAAAGATGTAGAGAGTTTTGAAATCGCATCGACTCAAGAGACGCAAATTATGCCGCGGATTCCAGGGTCTAATGCATCGGTTTCGTTCTCCCATATTTTTGGGGGCGGATATTCCGCAGGATATTACTCGTACAAATGGGCGGAAGTCCTCGACGCAGATGCCTTTGAATATTTTAAAGAGAACGGTCTCTTTAGCGAAGCGGTCGCAAAAAAATTTAAAGAAAATATTTTAGAGCGTGGCGGGACCGAACACCCGATGGAGCTTTATAAGAAATTTCGCGGACGTGAACCTGATCCCGACTCACTCTTAAGACGTGATGGCTTGATATGAAGTCTGCAGAATCCCCGATTACCCTTCATGTTTTTGTTTGCACCAATCAAAAGCCGCCGGGCAAAGCGTGCTGTGCGCTCAGTGGCGGCAAAGAACTTCGCGACGAACTTAAAGACCGCATGGCGAAAAAGCATCCCGAGCTCAAATCGAAAGTTCGTATCAATGCTTCGGGCTGTTTAGACAAATGCACCGAGGGCGTTGCGTGCGTGATTTATCCTCAAGGCGAATGGATCACGCATGCCTCACTGAAGGATCTCGATCAATTGGAAGAAAAGATTTTGGCCTTAGTTAAAAATATATAATCTATGCAAGAAGAAGCCGAAATCGAATGCCCATTTTGTGGAGAACTCATCAGCATTTTGGTCGACACCTCGATGCCCCATCAGTCCTACATAGAAGATTGTTCCGTCTGCTGTCGCCCCATTCAGTTGAGCATTTACTGCGAAAATCAAACTGTCAGACACATCGACGTCGACCGCACCTAATGGCAAAAGGTACGGGCTCCGTACCTTTTGCTATTGGCAGTTAAAGCCCCAGTTATTCGAAGTGTTCGGAATACAATTGTGCACCCAAATCTCTGTGCAAACCGTCGACTCGTATGGGTTTAAATACCAGTGAAAATTTCCGTTTTGACTGATCAGAACTTCGTCCGTTTGAAGCCATGTGGCCGTTATAGACTCAGTAAAGCCAAATGCAGATTCAGAAAATGAATGCGTCCGGCCTGTCGCGACCGGAAGTGCTAAGTTTTCAAGATTGTTCAAAACTGTTTCGGCCGCGTCACCGATCAAATGCCAACCGGCCCCACTCGGAACTCCGGTCGAATTCTCTAGTGCTATATTGCGCGCTTCAAAGCACGTGTAGAGATTTTTGAACGGACCGAAGTTCTTATCGACAATTCCCCAAGTCAGAACACCACCAAGGGCTGTCTTCGCCCCATTGGCATCAGGAAATACTCCATGCACACTATCGGCATACCACGAAGTAGAATTGTAGCCCTCACCAAGATTCTTAAATCCTTCGGCTCCGGTTGCTTTTGCAATCTTTGCGATATTGGGCGCAATTCGGTTTTTCGAAAACGTTCTATACGTCTCTGGGATTGCCTTTATAAATTCATTTAAACTCAGTGTCGATGTTTCGAAAGAGAAGTAAAAATAGTCCTTCCAACCTTTTGGTTGAACTTTGTACCAACCGTCCTTCACTTGTATTTCTTGGTACTCTTTAATGTTGAGACTCGGATGAAAGATATACTTGCGAACTGATTTTCCGGAAACTGTTTCTTGGACTCCTACAACTGGAAAATCTTTTTCCTTCCACAACAAACCAAGGTTTAGTTTTGCGTTACTTTGGCCATCACCGAAAGGGTGGTAGGAACTTTTTTGAATAACTGTTGGAATACTGAGGACAACAAACTTTGCGTTGTTTGCGAGAAGCAAATTACCGAGCTTCGATTCTAGTGAAAGCAACGTCGCAGACTCAGCAAATTTTGGAATCGCATTCGCCGGCTTACGTTTATTATGTGAAAGAAATTTTTTGATCTGGTGTTTTGTACTGAGCTTTGTTGAGTCAGTCATACAAGCAAAGGAGATCGATCCTGCAACGAAAAAAAATAAGGGGGTCATTCTAAGCAAAGTCATATCTTTTCCTATATTAAGTTGATTTTGTTAACATCCAACTGATCGAGTGACTTATGATCGCGTCTTAAATCACAAATCAGAATGATTATCGGCCAATACAACAAAAAGTGTGCTGAGGTCGGAAATTGTTGAGTACGGCTGAAATTGAAAATTGCTTTGTCGTATCACAATATTGATTCATAAATGCTTCCAGAGCCTCGACTCCCTCAAGTGAAGTTCTGCAAAAAAAAGCGCCCTTTTCAGCCGGGCGACGATCCACTTTGGTGGTTTTTTCTGCAGCGCCTACATTCCCGAAGTATAAGAAGCATGTTGCGAGATAAAATATTGAAAGCTTAGACATAGGCACCTCTCACACTATTATAATTTAGAATTAGATTTTTACTACTGGATGAAAGTCTGCAATCCGCTAATCTTGTATGGGCGTCACTCTACTTTTTGTTCCGAAATGCGTCTGAACGTTGGCTTGATAGCATGATAGTTTGTTCGATAATAGGCAGGTGGTGTCACTGGAGTTTTAGGTTTGTTGTGGTGTTTGACATAAATGAGATGATAAAATATCGAGAGGGTAAGTTCCAGCCGCTGAGAGTTTTTTTGCCACTTGGGATTTAAATAAGCAAAAGGTACGGGCAGGGCTAAGGACACCTTATATTTAATGTGTTCTTGAATGAGTTTATCCGGGTGTAGGCAATTCCACCAACAGCATTTTCGACATCGTTAGGAAAAGACGTCCAACTCCTGAGCCACGTGATAACGTCACATTGATTTTCGACCATTAAATTATCCAAAATAACTTTTGCTATACTATCAATCTCAGCGTGTCTCGATGTTTCTTCTAGAATGGATTCCCGCAAAAGTTTATTTTTATCAGCTCCTTCCGTAAGACTAAACAGTGATTGAACAAACGCCTCATTATGCAGGCGAACAAGAAAGTAACTTTTTTGTTCATTAGGACTAAGGTGTCTAGTGGAATTTATGATTTCAGATTCATAAACGTAGTGTGAAATTTCATGCGCTAATACAAACTCTATGAGCGAAATTGGATTTCTGTAATGGGCATCTTTCAAAATCGAGTGGATCCATTTGGGATCGATAAAAACACTAAGATTTCCTACTTCAATATTTGGCTCGCACCCATCACAGGATAACAACTTTAAAACGTCTGGCTTTCCAAAAACGAACCTTTGAATTCTTTCAAACTTCGATTTAATAAAAGCGGGAACAGGCGTTTGTGAGAGGCGATTGTTTGAAGAATAAACATTGCCGTCTGGAAAGAGTGAAGGAAAGGACCGCTGACTCCTTAATCGTGCTAAAGACTTCTCGATCTTTTGAACATCAAAACTAATCTCTGTTGTGTACAGATCGTCCCGGTGAGTGACATTTTTTGTTATCTGCGCCTCTGCCGGCAGAGACAAAACGCTCCCTAGAGCAAATAAAACACAGCCCAACACACACGTAAAGCTGAAGGTTTTCATTGGTTCCTCATATCTAGTCATCTCAGAAATTTAAAGCAATATTCAGACCCCAGCCCCACCTCGCGCTCGCAATCCAAGATTGGGCCGCAAAATCAGTAAGGATATCAGTACCTTTTGCTCCTCGCGTCCCAATTTGATTTTTTAAAGTTCCAGCGCTGGAACTTCTTTGGGGAATCAAAGTATCCTCAAATTCTCATTTCAAACAATAGGAATGTCATTTGCCACGGAGAATAAAACGATTCTCCGATACAATCAAAGCCACAACTTTGGTAAAAATTTGGTAAAAATGGATTTGTCTTATCACAGCATAACCGAAGCACGGTTGCGCCTTTTTGCTGAGCATATTCTTTTGCCCAGCTTATAATTTTCGATCCCAAATTTCGTCCAGAATACTCTCTTGAAATCGCCAACCGATTAAGATGAATTGCAGTTTGCTTGTCATCTGGCCATATTTCGCTTTTTGCGTGAGACAAAGAAATTGTACCAATGATTTTTTGAGAATTATCGAGGATAACGAAAAGCTCGCCATCGGATACTTCGGCTTGCAATCTGGAGAGTGGAAAGTTCTCGCTCCATTGTTTTATGCCTTTTGTTTTTAACCACTGTGCTGTTTCGCGAATAATGTTAGCGGCCTGATCTAGCTGGTCGGCATTGGCTAGTTGAAGTTTCAGAGGACAAGGGATATCGCTATTTTTCATAACTCGCAAATAGCACTTGAAAGAAACCAAGTCAGCTTATTTTGCATTCTTGGGATATGGACTTTTTTTTAAAAAATTATTACTGTAGCTCGGGGGCGCGACATGGAAATGAAATTGAATGGCATCATCTACGCGATGACCGGCGGAAATGGCTCCGGGAAAACAACTTACGCTCTAAAAATCTCAAAAGAGAAAGGCGCTTTATTTTTGTCCCTCGATAAAACTATTAAGGAATTTGATCAGCCAATTCAAAATTATGAAGATTATATGAGTCAATTTCGACGAGCTTTAGACTTGATGTCTTCCAAAGCAATACCGTTATTGAAAAGTGGAGGTTGTGTTGTGTTTGATTTTGGTGGTGGGATATCCAGCCGACAATGGCTTAAGCATATTGCTGAATCAAGTGGTGCTGAAATCACCATTTTTCACTTGGAGGTCCCACTCGAAGAGAGAAAGCGTCGAATTCAACAAAGAAATATAGATAAGCACCAAGATGTCTATTTTTTTCAAATGAGCAATGAAGAGTTTGATAGACACAATAAGCAAGATCCGCCACCTCCACCAATTGAGGAAGGAATCAAAGTTATCAGAGTGAAAAATGGGTAGTCCTTTTGGATTTTTAGTGAGAAAATGTAAAACTTTTCTTTTTAAGATTAGCTGGTTGACTGTGTGAGTTGGTCCGCGTAATCCTTTAGAAATCTCGGAGGTATTTATGAATATCACTCGGTTGTTTTACTTTATTTTTGTGATTCTTTGCGCGAGTCCTTTTAACAGTTCTTTCGCAACACCTAAAATAGATAAGCTGGTTGCCGAATGCATCGATAGCGACTTAAATTTGGGGTATAGAGTGTTTCAAACAGATGACAGCGGTTTGTTATTCAGAGCTGAAGAAATTAACTCCAAGGTAAAAATCAAAAAAGTAGATCTACTTATTTTTGATCACAGTAAGATTCTGTGGGCAGCTGATGTTTCGTCGAAGTACACCTTCCAACTCCTGGTAAACCGTAACAATGTGAACGATGAGGGCACAGATGCATTGCTGACAACGCACAACTTTCAAGGCCATATTCGTTGTCAAAAGTTATTTCCTACCAATTGATTAGAACCGAATATGGACGTCACTCTACTTTTCGTTCCGAAGTGCATCTGAATGGAATAAACAAAAGGTACGGACACATCCTTTTGTTACTCTGATCAATCGCTTGTTGGAATTTCTTTAAACTTTTTAGATATTTCATCCCAATAAAAAAGCGCATTGGCACTTTCGCAAAACATTAGGTCAATCCCATCATTTTTGAGATTTACTTTAGAAACTTCATCACCCTTGCATTGCCAGTAACCCTTACCACAAGCCGTTTTATAACTACCAGGCTTCAATAATGAAATGCCGATATCATGTTTCCCGTCTTCAGATTCAGTTTCTTTTATCAAGATTGGTTGATCTTCTTTTGATAGCCATACCCACAACCCAATACCCTTACCTGTCGCTTTCGCAAGAAGCTTTGCTCTATCAGGCTTACCATCACCATTAAAATCTCCTTCGGCCGTGAGTAAGTCCGTCTTACTCCTATCACAACCGCTGTCTTTAATTGGTTTTGTTGGTTTCCATCCTTTTGGTAAATCTATTTTTTTAGTTGAGGCTGCAAAAGAAAAGGAGCCTACGATAATCAAAGACAATACGAGTGCTAATTTCACTGTGAGCCTCCATTAACTCAAAAGTTCAAGGTACAGACCAATTTCGTCTCCAAAATTTGTCCGTATTTTTTAATTATTACCCGCCACATGCTTGCGTGAGTTTTTTGTTCCACTTAATTTCATCTGCCTCTTCTGAACAGAATGAACCGCCAAGAACTGCACAGAGGCCGCCAGCAGTTGTTTTGATACTATCGCAGAAGGATCCTCCACCAGCTTTACAAATTCCTTTACCATCATTCTTCATGTCCCTGCAGAAGGACTTATTCCGCCGAAGGTTGCCGAGCTGAATTATTTTTTGATTGTGAAGATAGGTGTTCACAACCTATTAAAGTTAGTAGAAGGAATGTCGCAAAAAAGCATTTCATTTTATCTCCGATAATTTTAGTCAAATCAGCCCAAGTTTTTAAGAATTTTCTCTTGCATGGACTTCATTTCATCGGCGGGGTAGCGCTTGGCTTTGGAAAAATCTAGGTCAGCGGCGCTCCACATGGGGATGAGATGCAAGTGAAAATGTGGGACTTCTAGGCCGATGACGGCTTGGCCGACGCGTTTACATCCTGTGGATTTTTGGATGGCTTTGGCTAAACGTTGTGCGTTTTTATAAACGCGGGAGTATTCAGGTTCAGGAACATCGGCAAAATAATCGGTTTCTTTTTTAGGGATCACAATTGTGTGACCTAAATTTATTCCATCTAACGTCAAGATCGCAAAAGTCAGGTCATCTTCTAGCAGAAAATAACCTGGTAATTCTTTATTTAATATTTTGGTGAAGATCGAAGACATTTTACATTCCGTCGTCAGTTGATGGTTCGATTTCTTTTTGTACGTGTAGGCGTGTCTTTATTTCGGCCTTACAAATATCTGTCTTCTCTTGGTACTCATCTTCACGCTTCATCAGCGTTTGCTTGTATCCGCGAAACCTGGCAATGCGATCTTTTATGTACTCTTCTGAAACCGCGACGAGATTGTTCTCCTCATCAATTCCGATTTTGTATTCGTCTTCTTTATCGGTGATACGCTCTGAAGGTTCCAACCATTTCAATTTACCATCGCCACCGTTCTTTTTATCGGCAAGTTGAGTTCGACAGTCTTTTAAAACTCCATAAAGCCCTTTAGAGCCAAATTTGCGATTGCCGTATACTCGATCTTCTAATTCGTAAACCTCGTACTGAAGTCGTCGCAATTCTTCAGACATTAAGGTTTTCTTTTGTACAACCATGTTGCCGTCTTTTACGCCAACACTTTCGTCTTTAACCTTTCCTTTATTATCGATAGCGGTTTCGATTTTTTCGGCTTTGTTTGGATTTGACGAACATCCCGTAAATATTCCTGTGATCACTAGCGCCGAAGTGACGATGAAAACCTGAAAAAATAATTTCATAAATCATTCTCCTGTAAGGATTTGTTTAAAATAATAGTCAGTTTTAAAAAACTTGTCCTTCTCTTTAGGTGTAGGAGACCTCAATGGAACTACGCGCCGTATGCTGTTTTGCTCCAAGAGTTTTAGCAGCTCGTGTCAATATGTTCGCAAACGTTTACGAAGCTAATGATGATGTTAAGATGTTAGAGCGAAATCCTAGATTATGATAAACTGTAGCGTTACAAGGAAGCCATCATGTCCAAATACATCTTCGTGCTCTCAGCTTTATTTTTGAATTCTTCCGCCACTTGGGCCCGTGAATTTTCGTATAAAGAAATCGTTCAAAAATATATGGCAAATTCTCCAGAAATTAAGGCCGCAAAGTCGACTTACATGGTCTCATATTACGACAAGAAAAAAGCGATTTCTAAATTTTTTCCTACAATCAGTTTGAATGGTTCGGAGACGGAGTTTGAAAACCCCGCAATTAGCTCAATTGGTTCTCGCACGGGAAAAAAGTATGTGGGCAGCCTTGATCTCGTCCAACCCATATTTGCAGGCGGCGCAATCTGGAATGGCTTAGAGTACGCAAATTTAAATCGTTCTCTCCAAGAGCAAAACTATTTACTAACAAAGCAAGAATCACTAGCGAATATTCTCTTAGCAGCGATGCAAATTGGTGCTCTCAAAGAACAAATTAAAGTGCTAGAGGATTCGCAAAAATATCAAGAGCGCTTTTATAAACTCACACAAAGTAAATTTCAAAGAGGGGCAGCCAGAAACTACGAATTGTCACAAGCACACGCGGGCTTTCTTGCTTATGGATCACGCATATCGAATCTAAAGTTTCTATATGAAGATGCTCAAAATAAATTACGTCTTAACCTGGGTCTTGAAAAAACAGAATCCGTAGAGTTCACTTTGCCAGGTCCTTCTAAGGTTGAGCAAATGGATTACGATAAACTTTTAGAGCAGGCGAATCAAAATCGACCTAAACTTAAATCAGCAGAGATCGGTGTTGAAATTGCCAAGAAATCTAAGTGGCTCGCCCTCGCGGATGAACTCCCGTCTGCAAATATTGTCGGTTCGGTTGGATATCAAAGTCCTACTGAAGAGAATTTTGGTGAAGATAGCACGAAGTATCACGCCATTGGCGTCACGTTAAAAATCCCATTATTTTCTGGTTTATCCTCAGTACACAAGTATCAATCTGCAAGCGAAAGCATTCGCGTAGCAGAGGAAAATTTAAGTTCCGCTCGTAACACTATGACTCAAGAGGTCCGATCCTCACTAGAGGGTTTAAATTTAGCTCAAGAACTCGTAACATCGACTAATGAGTGGGCAACACAAGCACGCAAAGCTTTGGACTCTTCAACCGAAAGCTATAAAAACGGAGTTATTCCAAGTGTACAAGTTGTGCAGACTCAGACGGGATGGGAGTCGGCTGAAATTTCTTTAATTAATGCGAAGCAAAGCTTTCAAGCCGCAATCTTAAATTTAAGAAAATCAATCGGAGTTGATCTTGAAAAAGTTTATACCGAATCAAATTAAAATTGCAGCTTTGATTGTTTTGCTCTCTATAGCACCAATTCAATCTCAGGCTCAAAAAATGTCCTTACCTTTAGAAAATAAAACTTCAGTGAAAATGGAGGCGCGTGGTCTACAACCACCACGCTTTCGTTCACTTGATATGATGAGAATTATGGTGGGCGCCCCAATGGCCGCAAAAGCTTTCGGACCAACTGCTGCAGTGGAATGGTCGACGCGAATATCACATCAAAATCCTTTATTTGCAGCCGGAGGCATTAGTTATTTGCTTGAGACCAAACAAAATAACGAAGGCGAAATTCGAGATTTCTATCAAGTTCCGATTTATCTTAATATTGGATTCGCTTCTAAAATTACAAAAAATTGGAAGGCGTCTTTAGCAGCGGGTCCCGTTTTGCGCCAGATTTTTGAAAGTGGCGAAAGCCGTTCTTATGCTTACGGAGATTTAGTTGCCTCCGCAGGACTTGACTACGAATGGATAAACCCTCTCACGGGAATCGGCCAATCGATCGGGCTTCGAGGCACACGCATGTTTGGTCTTGCGAATGTTCGCGCGTCTGCACCTATCGATTCTATCTATGCAGGTTTTGCTTTTGACTTGTAACCAACTTTAGTCTGGTGATTTTGTCTCTTACTTCTGTCGAGTTCGAACTCAAAAATTTCACCATATCATGAGTAATTCCGAAGAGATAATGTGGACCGCTATTTAGCCGGAATAGTACTTTTTGTACTCACATTATGTTCGCTGTTTTTGCTCGATGATTTAAAAATCATTTCGCTCCCCTTTACTCTAAATTCAAAACAGGAGCGTCGTGAACTTGTAGGTCGTGTTTCATTTTTGCACAATCGGGTCAAACGACGTTCAGCTGATGAATTTTTATGGACGAGTACGCAAACTAATGAGGACGTTTATTTTTATGACTCTATTTTGACGCTTTCAGAAAGTAAGGTGACTCTCGACCTTCAAGGAAAATCAAAAATAGATTTATCCGAGAATACTTTAATTGTCATCGAACCCTCTCAGAACAATAAATCAAACGAACTTCGTTTAAAATTTAAACGCGGCTCTCTGAATACACATGATCTAGGAGAACCCACTCAAATTCAAGCTGGCAATTGGGAGCTCAAACTCGAAGAAGGTACAGATTTTCTTTTACGCTCAAGTAATAACGAAACGTTTGAGCTCGAAGTTCAAAAAGGAAGTGCTCAAATTACTTCGAGTGGAACTGAAAATGTATTAGAGAAAACCATTACTTCTAAAGAAATCATTATTTTGAAACCCACGTCTGCAGAAAAAATTGAGATCAGTAAAAATTTAGATTGGGAGAACCCGGCTTTTAGACGTATTTACACTCGCGAAGATAAGACGCCAGTTCCGTTGAATTGGAACGGACGGGCAAGCACGTTGTTACATACTCAAAAGTCAAACACCGAATCGGCGTTTGAGCTTACAGATATGCAGCGGTCACAAAAATTGGATCTCGAACCCGGGACGCATTTTTTTAGATTAAAAGATGAGGACGTCACTTCAAAGTTATCAATAGTCGAAGTCAATCGCGCCCCTACAATACACTTGTACGCACCTCTTCCTCGAGATCGCACAGATCAGAGCAAATCTTTTATTTTTTCATGGAAACCTATTTCACAACTTGCTCGTTATCGATTGGAAATTGCAAAAGATCCCGAGTTTAAAAGCATTTATAAACATTTTGAAACCACGCACAATTATTTAGAATATAAAGCAGAAGATATTGGCCGGTACTATTGGCACGTGGTTGGAATCGATAAAGATGGTTTTGAAGTTACCCCTACCTATTCTAACGAAATTATTTTCGTTAAAGATCCGCTATCAGCACCTGAAATTGAAAGTCCTATCCGCGAACCCGCTGAAGAAAATAATGATGAAGAGACCGCGTACCTTCTACCTAAAAGCTTTTTTCTTTATTCGTTTATAAATTTATTTCTTTCGGTAGCATACGCAGAAGACGCGGTTATTTTATTTGAATGGAAGCCCGTTTCTGGTGCCGCCAACTATAGCCTCGAAATCGATGATGACCCTTACTTTCAATCTCCCGAAGTTATCACTACAACGAAAAATGTTTTTTATCAGTGGACTCGATCTGCAAAAGGAATTTATTTTTGGCGTGTGGCAGGAAATTCTGGCCAAGGGCATTACGGACTATTTAGCTCCGTACAAAAAACTGATCTGAGCAAAATAAAAAGTCAAAAAAAACGCGGCAAGGATTTTGAAGTCTACATTAAAAACTTAGAAGCAGAAAAATCTGGAGACATACCCCCGAGCGCATCGCAGGTCTCCGAAGCCGTTTCAGAGAATCACTCAGGAATTATAAACGCCACTCCACCTGTCACGAACTATACTGGCTACTTTGCATATGGCGCAGGGTATGGTCATTATTTAATGAAAACCGATGAACTTGAACAGGTCACCGTTGCCGGCCCCGAAGCCGCTCGGTTTACTTTTGATATGAATTTTCATTATCAACGTTACAGTATAAAATTTAAAGGTGATGGCTCTTTTAATACGTGGAAAGATCCAGATCGAAAATATCCATTTCAAGAAGAACAGCAAACATTTACCGGCTCCGCATCGGTTCTGTATACCCCTCACGCACGTGAACTCTGGACAGGACTTCGCGTAGCACAAATATTCGCACCCTACAGACTAGGACTAGAATCTTTTGAGTTGCGATCGGTTTATTTATTAGGGCCCACATTGCAGTGGGATACTCATTTGGGAACACTATGGCTGAATCAGCTTTCAACTTCCTTGCTTTTTGGTGAAGGCGCTCGCGTTCTGGAAGTCGGCAACACCGTACGAAGAAATTTTTCACTAAGCGACAATACATCACTTTCTTTAGGCTTGGCTTCGAATTTAAATTTTTCTTCTTTAGAAGAATCAAAAAGTCTCAGTTACGCTGCTCAGGTTCTTTTACTCATAGGTTTTGAATGGTAAAGTCGCATAAAGATATAGAAAGATATAATTAAAATACTAAAAGTTAAAAAGTGAGTTGGTGAATTTCCAATTCTTCCGCATGCGCCGACCATATCAAATTGATTTTGTTGAAAACCTGTATACGTCATAGTGAGACTGTCAACGTAAGAGTAATTATATGTGGAATTGTTTGTTAGGTTGATGCGAAATTGTAAATAACGATATCCATCTAACGAAGTAATCTGCGACGAAGACAGCCAAGATGTAAACGTGGCCGCATCGTGACTCCCACGAACTTCGACCGTAGCAGTACTTGACGATGGCAACGAACTTTCAAGATTTAAAGTAAGAGGAGTAGGTTTTGTGTTTCCTAAATCAATAATATAAGACGTCAGCGTTTGAGGTGTCGTGAGGAATTTTACTTTTCCTATTGGAAACAAATTGCTCTGCGGATCATCAATACCACCATTAGGAAATCCATCTGTACCCGCATCATTGGCATCAACACTCCAACTTCGTCCTGTGCCACCGTCACCCGTAGTTCCGCCGACATCTGGCGTGACTCCTTTGTGAGCCGTAATTCTATAAGGAGCTCCGGCACCGTAGAAATCAATAATGTTACCAGCAAACATAAGAATAGAACCTCCGGCTCCACCGCCGCCACTTCCTCCGTTACCAGAAGAAGGTCCTCGTCCGTTTCCCCCATCGGCGCGAATTTCACCGGTGGCATCTACAAGAATACTACGAACAGCGTAAATATAAATTGCACCGCCGCCACCGCCGCCACCACCACCTTTTGATGTTGTTCCGGCGCCACCGCCGCCGCCACCTGAGCCGCCACCGACGTTTGAAAATGTATCATTAGGAGCATGTGTTCCGTGCGGAGTTCCACCAGCTCCATCTTCAGCAATCGAAGGCGCGACCGCTAAAGAATATCCTCCTCCGCCGCCACCACTGTCTCCTGCACCCGCTGAGGTATTAGCTCCAACACCGCCGCTAATACCTGTGCCACCCGAAACTCCGGTGCCGGCTTGAATATTTACCGTGGCAGAACCGGCGCCACCAGCACCACCACCGCATCTTCCTGTTCCACCACTTCCCGCTTCGGTTACAGTTGCGACGCCGCCTTCGCCACCATTACAGTCAATGATGCCAGAAATTTGTACGTCTTTAAGACTGCGAATAATCAGCGGTTGAGAGCCGATAGGTCGTAGCGTGTACCCACTATTCAAAATAAAATTTGTCACGCGAAGTTCTGTTTTTATATCTGTATTAATTGTGATGGTAGTTCCTGAAACCGTTCCAAATTCTGAATAGCGTTCGAGTTTAAATTCACCATCACGTCCATCGCCAACAGAAAACGCTGTGGATGAACTCCCAGAACCGTTGTTCCATCCGTCAACTTGTAAAGACGAGTGCACACGCTCTAAGCTTTTATTGAGTACCAATGTTGAATTTGAAAGATCCCAACGTGTTGAAGACGAAAACGTTTCGCTCCATTCAAAACCATAGGTGTTGATTGAAAACAAACTAAGAATGAGAGCCGCGCTTAGGCTGCGTCTGCGTCTTCTGACCACCCCAGTACCTCATAGAGTTTAGCTTTTAAAAGGTCTCCTCGAAAGGGCTTTACCAAATAGGCATCCACGCGAGACTTGGCCGCTCGGCTAATTTTGAAACGTTCTTGTGAACCTTGGCTCGTGACCATTATAAATTTGGCCTCAGAGAGTGTCAGACTATTGCGAATCGCCTTGAGCAACACGAGGCCATCGACCTTTGGCATTTCCCAATCAGAAATAATCACGTGATATATTTTCTTATCATACTGAATCATACGCATAGCTTGACGACCATTCTTAGCTTCATCGATCAGTTTAAAACCAAAACTACGAAGATATTCGACAAGAATCGTCCGCACCATAGCATCGTCATCCACCACTAAAATACTCACCGACTCTTTAATTTCTTTGGACGGAGTATATTTGGTCATGAATTCTCCGGCTTATTGATCGGCAATTCGATAACAAATTCCGCTCCTTTGCTCACATGGTTATTAGCTGTGATACGTCCCGCATGTTCGATTTCAATAATTTCACGACATATCGCGAGACCTACGCCTGTACCTTTTTCGCCTTTAGTTGTGAAGAAAGGATCGAAAATCTTATCCATCACATCTTTAGGAATTCCCGGGCCGTAATCATGTATACGCAATTGCACCGTTTGCCCAAGAACTGCTATTGAAACATCAATTTGTCCACCCCTCGGCATCACATGAGTCGCATTGATAAGAATATTTACCAAAACTTGCACGATCGATGTTCGACTGATCATAAGTTTGACTTTATCATTTTTAATTAAACAAAATCGAATGCCAGAAGTTTCGAACTGATGCTCCATCAGCTGATAAGCTTCATCGACCACATCATTTAAAACCAAATATTCTTTGTGAGACTGTGCGTCTGCAGGAAGACTTAGATCTTTAAATTTTTCAAGAATTTGGCTAGCCGTATCTGAAGCCGAGAGTATCGTTTTTAAGGCCTTCTTCATTTTGTCTTCGGAGGCATTTTGATTGAGTTCAGCCGTACCTGAAATTTGCAACAAAATATTACCGAATTCGTGTCCTACGCTACGTGCGACAGTGGCGACCGCAGAAACTCGATCACTCGACATCAAGCGTTTTGTAGCCTCGATGAGCTGTTGATTTTTCTGCTCGCGATCTTGCTTAAGATTCCAAACACTCACAAGATTGCGTGCTTTTTGCAAAATTTCGCCTTCAGAAAACGGTTTATTAAGATAATCCCAACGTTCTGAATTATGTAAGCCTAAAATATCATTAATCGCATCAACGGTGCGGTCTTGATATGCCGTTACAAAAACCGCGAGCATTTGCTGATCGATTTCAAATATTTGTCGCACTAACTCTATACCATCAATCGTGCTGTTTAATAACACATCGAAAAAACCCATTGCGAAGGGTTTGTTTTTTTGAATCGAATCCTTAACGATCGCCAAAGCTTCATCTGGAGTACGGCAAACTGTAATAATAAATGGCGGCGTGTTCGTTGACGGATTTTTAGATGTCGAAAAGCGCGAGGATTTAATCTGTGAAGTGGAATTATGATTTTGCTCTCCAAGTATGTCCACGTAAGTCTGAGCAATCTGTCGTTCATCTTCGACAACCAAAATTCGTCGGTTTTCTGATGTCAGGTTTTTTATACCACCCTCTATCACTTCGAGCGTTGCCAACGTTTTTTTTGCGGTGTTCATGTTCCGTACCCCTTTGATTCTTGAATTGTTTCCAGCGGTAATACGACGCCAAAAACCGTATTCGTATGTAGCTGAGAGCGTACAAGAGATAGCTCCCCTCCAAATCCTCGAATAAAACGACGACTGATACTAAGGCCAAGCCCTGTTCCTTCAGAAGGATCTTTCGTAGAAAAATGTGATGTGAACAATTTATTTTGATCAGCGACTTGAATGCCAGTTCCATTGTCTTCAATTTCTATAAAAATTTGATTGTTTTCATTACGCGTACGTATAGTAATTTGCCCCGACACTCGTCCTTCTTCACGTATAGAATGTATGGAGTTTCGCAAAAGATTTGTTATGGACTGCATAAACTCATCTTTATTTAATTTTACGAAATCAAGCTTCGCCTGATACTCCTTAGAAACTTTTATTTTATCTTGATCAAACAAATCAGACATAACATTCACACACTCGCCCAATATTTCGTGTACCGATTCTGTTTTCTTTTCGCGTTTAATATGACTCAGGGAACGCATTTGGTTAACAATACGGTTAATGCGCTGACCTTCACTCGATAAAAATTTTGCGTCTTCTAAAAGATTTTCGATATTGACGTTGATTCCACTAAAAATTCCACTCATGACGCTCATGTCTTCTTGCCAAACAGACTGATCTGGATTCAACGTCGACTTAGCTTTCCAAACTTCAACGAGTTTATTGAATCCGCCGGTGACGTAGTCCGACTCCCAGCTTGTGCGGAGCTGCGTGAGCAATTGAAGTTCCGCTTTAATACCGTCTTGTAAACGTCTTTGCACTTTATCGAGGCGAGTTAGAATTCCCGTTAACGGATTCAAAACTTCGTGCGCGGCTCGACCCGCGATTTCGCCCACAGAGGCTAATCGTGTTGTGCGGATCAAAGCCTCTTGTGCTTCTTTTACTGCACGATTTTGCTCTTCTAACTTTCGTGTACGATCAGTCACTTTCTTTTCGAGATCACGGTTAATGTTTTCTAGTTGTAAACGCGAAATGCGGAGCTCTTTAGTCATTTTATTAAACGATCGTGACAAAAGAGAGATTTCATCATTCGATTTAATATTTACGTTATGATCAAGATCTCCAGCAGAAACCTTTTCCATACCGGCAATGAGCATATCCAAAGGAGAAGTAATCGATCGCGATACGAGTAAAATTAGTAAAAATGCACAGCAAATCACAATCACTCCAAATAATGTCGATCGTTTAATGAGTTGTCCAACGACAGCAAAGACAACATCGCCGTTGGTTTTTGCAGCCACAACAATTCCATGTCCTTTTGCAAATGCCCCGAGCATATCCTGACCGTTCTCCTGATAGCTCAAAACTGTGGTGTCGACTTGCGAATGTAATATACGGTTTAAAATTTCGGCTTGAGGTTGCGCTCCCTGCGCAGAGAAAATTTTAGTTCCTTTTGAATTGAAAATCGTGATTTCTGAATTGCGAGCACTTTGAATTGATTTTGCAATTCCATCAAGGCTCATAACACCAATCACCGAGTATTGAGAGACGCGACGACCCTTTGAGTCCTCTTCAACCACATGTTTTGATAATCCAATTAGTGGTACGTTTTGGTTTATACTTAGTGGCCAAATTTTTTGTTCGAGCTCAGCTTCGTGTAGAGCACTTTGTTCTTTCAACATCTGCTGAATTGAGGCTTGGATGTCGTCTTCAGAAATACCGTACGTCTCACCAAAACTATGATTGCGGTATAAAGACTTTAAAGTTCCATCTGGGTTTTGTGTGGCCACAAATACTAGGTCTTCATCTTGACTCAAGATTTCATCGCCAACATAGGTGTCAATTTTTTCGCTAAATTTTTTGGAGCGTTCGGCGCGTCCTTGCGAACTTAAGACGGCTAAAGCCATTCTACCAAAATTTGACTCAATTTTATTTCCAAGTTCATTTTTAAGATTCGTTACAAGACTGCGATTAAGGTCGTAGATTAATTCTGTTTTATCTTGTTTAAAAATTTGCGTGGCTAGCCATAGATGTACCAATACACTCAGCACCAACAGCGTGCTGGTGAGCACCAAAAACTTATAGCGAATAGAAAACCGAATTTTATTTTGTATAGGCAAAACGCAAACCTCCAACATCCGTTTCGGCCTTTTTTTAAAATGATTTTATATATTTATAAAAATTCAGGACCCGTTCCAAGATCTTCACAAATCCCCTCATCGCGAACCTAAAATCACTAGTTCTTCCCTACCAATGTCGAGCTTTCGGTAAATTTTATATCTAGAAATAGCGCGTGAATTATGAACAGTGTCACAGCAAAAAAAAGAACTGAGCGGCCCCCCTGTTACTAAGTCCACATTTCACGAGAAACTTTGGGAGCATAAGATTGGGTTTAATGAGATATCTACCTGTCGCGCGACAGGTGGATTTTAGCTTGGGAAGTTCTAGCGTTGGGAAAGTTTTTTTGTCGAGAGTTTCTATGTGAAAAATTGGCGGACGGGCGTGGCCCTTAAATGGGCCCTTGAGACCGTTCCGTTTGGGCCGAATTTGATGTGGGGAAAAATATTTTAATTAGGTTGGTCGGGGCGGCTTCAAGGGGGCGTTGGAGCCCCAACAGCCGCCGCTGGGTTTTTAGGTAAAATATTTTTTGGGTCAGTTGTTTCGTGTTTTTGGTGACGATGGGTTAGAGAGAGGAATTGGATGAGATATAAAGATCGGTGTTGGAAAGGATATTTATCTGTCGCGCGACAGGAGAATTTTTAAGTGGAAGATTGGCGGACGGGCGTGGCCCTTA
>JAKFYE010000039.1 GCA_021731045.1 Bdellovibrionales bacterium
TCATTCAAAACTTGAACCTTAACTTCAGCACTATATTTATTCATTTGAACTCCTGACTTTGACGTAAACCATTTACACCATGTGTCCCTTGAAGGGAAGTGTTCGGCTTATATCAGGGGTTGAAAGGATCTACCTTCAGGATGGAAATACATTTAGTCGGCATCCCACAACCGCAGCTGTCCTTAACAAGAAAGTAATCAAACTCGTGTTGTCCCCAGCAAAGGGAACAACATCGTATCAATTTCCAAGACAAGATTCCGGAACCTCTGGCGGCCAAGTTTACAGTTGGTAAGAAAAGGTGCCTAGTACCTTTTAGGAGTGCCGCGAATCAAGAAAATATCTCCCTCCTTAGAAGTCCGACTTTACTAATTCTCTCAACCCATTCCACGAGAAACACCTGTGGGCTGGCGTGGGTCCGCAAAGACCTCTTGAGCCAGCTTTCACGTGAAGAAAAGGTGCCTAGCACCTTTTGTGGATGCAATGAATCGAGAACATATCTCTCACTTCACTAATTCTCTCAACCCTTGCACGAGAAAAAATATTTGCCAGGAATTGGCAAAGCGGCTTCAAGGGGGCGTTGGAGCCCCAACAGCCGCCATTTGGGTTTTGAGTTAAAATATTTTTTGGAGCAGCTGCTTCGTATTTTTAGCGACAAAGGGTTAGAAATGGAGGGGTTGAGATTTGAAGATCGGTGTTGAAAAGACTATTTACCTGTCGCGCGACAGGTGAGTTCTTACCAAGATACCTTTTGTTAATTCGTTGCATCCACAAAAGGTGGTAGGCACCTTTTGTTAGCATTAACATCTAAAATATATGAGTCACCAGTCAAAGGCAAAGTGAGCTCAGAATCTTTACCTAAAACCCATTTCGGAAGCGTAGCCGTGGAGTGGGATAATCAAGCGCTGAGTAGCCGTTAAAAAGTTTTTCTTGCAAGTCATTTTGCCACTCGGATGTGTTTCACAAACTTCTGGAGCCTCAAATTTGACTTGAAATGTTTGCGTTGCGATTTTCAAGGTATACGAAGGCGAATCGATCGCATAATCGACAATTTTTAATTTTGCCTTTTTAGAAGAAGCTTTGCTTTTGCTCTCTTGAATCGCTTCTTTCGCCACTTTTAAAAGCTCAATGCAGTCCCTGCCTGTTACTTTTTTGATGATCGGTTTTGATTTTTTTTCGAGAGAGGAGCCCTCTAGTTGACACTCCTTATTACTCTCAAGAAGCGATAATTTCCAAATAGGATTTTGACTTCCATAAGCCGTAAAAACTATTTGTACGGGCACCGCAAAAACGGATGAACTCCAAAATATAAAAACTAAAAATATTAACTTTCTCACTCTACCCGACTTTGGTTATCATCTACAGATTCTGATGGCGCCTTAGAGTTAAGACAAAATTTTTCTTTAAAAGAAGGTTCATCTAAAAAACAGGCAATATAATATTTAGGATGCGCATGCATCTTTTCCTGCCGGGCATTACACATATAGGCTATGGCTCCGGGTCCCATTTTGTGTGCAAAAATAGAATCGGCCAAAGCCTCTTCAGTCCAAGAATCAAAATTGACGATACCTTCATAATCACGGGCCCGTTTTAATCCCTTGATGACACAATCGGCAGGTGTTTTTGTCAGGTAGCTGTGAATTTTATTTTCGAGAATTGCCGCAGATTGAAAAGTTCTCGGAACATCATTCCCAAAATGAGAGCTCCAAGTGCTGCAGGCATGTCCAAGCTCATGATACAATAGCCGATCGATGCAATCTGTACTCTGACATTGAGCAATAATCGAGACTGACATCTGCACAACAGGAGGATTATCCCACGTAACTTCGGCAGTAAGAGTGCTCTGGCTCAAACCTTTTAAAATATTTAATTTTGTTTTCGACCATCCTTCTTTGCATGTTTGATCTGTTCCACAGCAACGAGTTTGAAGCGTAGAATCTGCCGTAATTTCATAAAACTTTTTTTGGATATAGTTAAAATTATCAGCTCTCTTTTGCATCACTTGCTCTTCCGTCAAAAACTGGAGATCATCGCAGGTGATTGACATTCTCATCCCCATAGAACAATCAGTACGCCCGCTAACAGCCAGACATTCTTTTTCTGCTGCTTTACACATTCTGCCGATATCGGGGGGAGCGCAATCCAACTTAAAACTCAGTGATTTATTAAAGGTCGAACCGTATGAGTTTATTCTGGCTGCTGATTCGGGGCAATAGCGATACGAACTGCCAAAGCTTTCCACTACAAACAACGAAATGATTCCAAATCCTATCAGCGAGATTTTCATTGTCTAAGTTTATCTTTATTTCTTTTACGTTAGCTAGTTTTTTGACAAGCGTTAACGCTTTCTAAAAAATCACCAGTCGCGAGACAAGTAAACAAAACCATCAACTCTCACGAATGGCATCAATCGCAGCTTTGTAGAATTTCAATTGATCTTGATCGGCAATTTTGACTAAGCGATCAAACATTCTTTCGGCTTCGCCTTTACTACTACCGGCAGGAACGCCCAAGACTTCAAAGGCATCCCAAGAATGACCATTATATTGAAAAATGACATTAATTGAACGCTCCCTTTGACCATCAGAGAAATTATTTTGTAGAGGTGAACCTTCTTTTAATTTTGTTTGTGATCCTAAATTAAGACGAGAGGGGCCGTCTTTTTTGCGGCTGCGCAAAAAAATCAACAGCACACACCCAATCAAAACCGCATTGAGAACCAAAAAAGCCTTTTGATCCAATCTCAAGCCCCCCAGAACAAATCTCCATTAATTATTTCTTGGTCTTGATCTAATTTCAAGATAGATTGCGCCTCATGCAACCACAAAATCCTTTTAGCCAACAGTCGCCTATTCCTGGAGTTAAACACATCGTTGCTATTGCTTCAGGCAAAGGTGGCGTCGGTAAAAGCACCGTTAGCGCGAACCTTGCGGTGGCTCTCGCGAAAACAGGGTCCAAAGTAGGACTTTTGGATTGCGATATTTACGGGCCAAGTATCCCGCGACTTTTTGGAACAATTAACCAAAAGCCTGCCATCAGTGAAGCCGGCCGAATTCAGCCTATCGACCGGTATAATGTACGATTGATGAGCATTGGGTATCTGGTAGATGAAAATTCGGCGGTCGTATGGCGCGGCCCTATGCTCTTTAAAGCCATCGATCAATTTATTAAAGACGTCGAATGGGGTGAACTAGATTATTTGCTTATAGATCTTCCACCAGGAACTGGCGACGTGCAGCTCACGATTGCACAGAAAGTTCCACTTTCGGGCGCCCTTACCGTTTGTACACCTCAGAATTTAGCGCTTATTGACGTTAAAAAAGCTCTCGATATGTTCATGCGTATTAATGTTCCTATTTTAGGTCTCATTGAAAATATGTCTTATTTTGCGAATCCCACTACGGGCGAAAAAATCCAAATGTTTCCCAAGGGAGAGCTTGAAAGCTTTTTAGATAGAACTAAAATTCCTAAATTAATAGAGCTGCCTTTTTATACAACTCTGGCCAAAGCTTCTGAAGTCGGAATTCCTGTCTGCGAAGGCACGCCCGACTCTGATGAAGCCAAACTTTTCCAACAGCTTGCGGGTATTTTAAAAGCTAAACTTGAAAAGTAAAATCTCGCAAATTTTCACGCCTTGAACAGAATCAAAAGCTTCGTCTTTTTTCTCATTCTAAGACACTTTTGTGTCTCAGTTCGACTGACTCGTTCCCTGCAGATGTTCCAAGTTGAGAGAATTTCTTAAATAATTTTGAAAACTTGACGCTTTGCGATATTCTAGGCGACATGAAACACATCATCCTTATCGGTTACATTATCAAGGGCAAAAGAATTCCACGTGAGCTTAACCTGGATAGTCCACCAAAGTGACGACGCTGTAGGCTTATTTAAACAAAATCTGTTTATAAGTTTGGTTTGTTCGCAACTCGGAGGTGGATCGAAATCTAGCAACCTTGCATATAACTCCTCTTCTGCACAGGTAAACCGATCGGAAACGACGGGGCACAAAGCTACAGGGGCTTCGGTCAAAAAAGTAGACCATGCCAGCCAGTCTGCCAGGGGAACTTGGGATACAGCACTGAGGGGACAGTCATAGCGCTACAGGGATTTATGCGCAGGACAAAAAGATTTCCTTTTACCCGCTCGCAAAGCGGGTTTTTCTTTTTTAATTCGGAATTTGAATTCGAGATCCTACAAGAATGCGAGAACGGGCGCGCATATTATTCGCACCGGCAATTTCTCTCATTGAAACCCGATACTTTCGGGCAATTCCAGCAAGCGTATCGCCTCGTTTCACAACATGTATTGTCGCACTGTCTTTTGATTTCTGAAACTCACTGACTTTAGATTTCTTCGATTTGCGCTCAACCTGATATTCAGCAACTCTACGTGAAACTGATCCTTTTTGCGGAACTAATATATTGTGCCCGACCAGTAAGTTCGCGCGTGGACTTAATTTATTGGTTTTAGCTAGCTCGGCGATCGTGACATTATAGCGATTCGCAATCTCGGTTAGCGAATCTCCCTTACGAATTTTATAATGAGAATACACTGGCCCTTCTGCCGTTCGTCCCGCTGCTAATATCACACGCGTATCACGCACGCGCGCCTCCGCAATCATTCGACCCGCATCATCCGCACGTCCAACCGGTACGCGAAGAACAAAGTCGCCACCACGTGAAGACATCGCGTAATCAGTCTTGTATCCCGGATTCAACGCTTTTAACTCAACATAATCTAAATTCATCTTGGTCGCGAGTCGACGAAGACTAATGGTCCCATCAATTTTAATTTCGTCATAAGCAAACGGTGTCGCATAATTAATATTATCAAATCCATACTTTCCTGGATTTTTTGCAATCAAACTAGCCGCCAAAAATTTCGGCACGTAATTAATGGTTTCAACCGGCATACGTCCCTTTCCGATTAACTCCCAAAAATCACGCGTATGATGTGTCATAATTAACCGTTTAATTTTATTTTCGCCGGCATTGTAACTCGCGATGGCCAAATACCAAGAACCAAACAAATTATAAAGCCCACTAAAATAATCAGCAGCCGCTTGCGTTGATAAAACTGGGTCACGTCGTTCATCGATCAGCGAATTAATTTTTAAACCATAATCTCGCCCAGTCCCACGCATAAATTGCCAATACCCGACTGCACCAACACGGCTGAGCGCCGTTGGACTAAAACCTGACTCAATCAAAGCAACGTAAACAAGATCTTCGGGCATACCGCGCTCTTTTAAGATCTTTTTCATAATCGGCAAATAACGAGACGAACGGGCAAGATATCGCTCCATATGTAGGCGTCCACGCCCTTGAAAGTAATCAATCCATTTTACTACGAGCGAGTTAATTTCAATCGGGATTTGCGCCAAATCCTCTGCATTTTGATAGTCACGATTTGTTTTTGGTAACTGACTGATTTCGTCAATTTCTTCAACCTCAGCATCGCCCGTGGCCATTACTAACGCTTTAGAATCGGGCGCTTTGCTATTCGCCTCTTGTGTCTTCTTTTTTGCAGAAGAACATGAAATCAACATCAACGAAGAAAACACAAGTAATGACAATCGGAGTATTCGTAGATCTTCGCGCAAAATTCCTCCCACACTTTCAAGCTATATTTGTAACCTCAAGAATACGTGAATCGTTACTTTGTGTCCACAGATTCAGCCATCCAAATCGGGGAAGAAAGAAGGACTCGACTATAGTTCTGATCATTTGTTTTGATCGATGATGCCGCTAAGCTACGATACAAAATCAAATTGCGTAAAATAGCTTTCACATAAAATCGAGTTTCGGACCACGGCAATTCTTCGATCCATATTTCACGCTCTGGGTCCGAGGTCGGGGCCAGTTCAATCTTGCGTGACTCGAGCCACTTTTGAATTCGTGTTGGCCCCGCATTATACGCAGCTAATGCCGCCGGAAGATTTCCACCAAAACTTTTTAAAACCTTGGCTAAATAGTACGTGCAAAAAATTAAATTCTTTTCGGGGTTAAACATATCGTCTGGCAAATTTATATTTTTATATTTTAAATCTTGTGCAACCTCTTGAACCGTTGGCGGAATCATTTGCATCAATCCCAAAGCGCCGCTTCGACTCTTGGCCGTATAGTTAAACGCACTTTCCTGACGGATCAAACTTCTCACCCAATTAGGGTCGAGGCTGTTTTTCTTTGCCTCGCGAGTGATCCATCCATCAAATTCCATCGGAAACGAATTTCTAAAAAAGGGGTTTTCTTGCAATCGCGCATCAGCATCCCAACCCTCCGCAAATAATTTGATGGCGCGGGGATAGCTAAATGCCGAAACCCAATACTGCGCCAAAAAGGCTCTCACGACAGGATCCTTAGGATGCGGAAACTCTTCCAATTCTTTTTGCGCCTCTACCCACCAGCCACCGCCAAGCAAAATTTGAATTCGCTCCCAAGATTTCCTCTCTTGTTCCGTCACCCAAAAATTTGCACTCAACGGGGTGTTCGGCTTCAAATTAGGTAGCTCTAAAGCTCCCCCATTTAACTCGGATTGCGCTCGCAATCCATAATAAGTAAAAGGAAATTCTGTCGCTAATGTTTTCGCTTCGATCTCGGCGCGTGCCGGGTCTATCTTCTGTAAGGATCTCCAAAGCCAATATCGTGTTTCAAGCTCAAGATCATCCGTTTGCGGAAGAACCAACAGCCGTTCAAAATCCGCGAGACTCGCTGTATACTGCTTAGCCCGATATTCAAGTAATCCTAAATAAAACAAAGCCGATCGCGCCTCGCTCGTACCTGCATGCTTTAAAATTAATTCGTTAAACCATTTTCGCGCATCGCGGTCTTCACCCAAAAAAGTGGCCGCACGCGCCGTCATTAAAATTAAAGCCGACGTGGGAGAGCTCACACCGATTTTTTTAATCGCCTGCTCACTGAGCGCGAATGCATCTGCATATTGTGAAAGTTTAAAAAATTGATTTGCCCAATCTGAAAGTCGCCGTCCATCGGCTCGCGACATCTGTTTAACAATCCGAGATTTTAGTAAAATATAATTTGGATCAGCCTTGCTACTCACATTTGAATACGATTCAAAAATACGCTCGCTCGCCCATTGTGCGCGGGTGCCCCAAGGAAACTCCTCAATTAAATTCATTCCATCTTCAACTGCCGAAACGATATCTCCAGAGCGTAGAGCAATTTTCATTCTCTCATAAAGTTCGAGTTCACGCTCGCTAGCTTCTAATTTTTCATCTTTAGCCGCTTTGGACTCTGGTACCTTTGGGGAACTTGCCAGCTCTCCCGTTTTAAGCACCGACTCTATCGAATTCAACTTAGCTTTTAATTTTTCGTCGTCTCGAAACTCCAAGCTTCTTTCAATAAATCGCTTAGCTGCCGAAAGTTTTTGGCGCAAAAAAGCAAGCTCACCTGCTTGTCTAAAAGCATCCGCCTTTTGATTCGTTGTCATCCATTCTTGATAATTTAATAGGTCTTCAGCAAACTTCCATGCTTCCTGTGGCACCAGGTGACTGTGCCAGCTTAGGTACATAAACTTTGCATCAATCAAAGCCTTACGTAAAAAATCAGAGTACGGACCAAACAAAAGCCAATCTTTTTCTTTTTCTATTTTTTTTATTGCGGTTAACAATCGACTGGCGTCTTCGTGTTTACCCTTTAATTTCGTTAGACAATCTAATTCGTTGATGCTGAGCCATGGGCCAATTTGCGCAATTTTTTTTTCCGCTTGCGCCGCCAAATCCGCACATTTCAGAAACTCTCCGCTCGATTGGGCGATGCGAATTTTCTCTAAAAGGCTGATCTCTTTTTTAGGTGTTCGCCCCTTATCATTAAATATTGCACGAGAGATCGGCGGCTTTTTTTCTTTATTAAATTTTATTTCACTGAGATCGGCATAAGTGAGGAGAGGACATATCAAAACCAATAGACAACTTAGCCGTGTTGCAGCAGACATGCGCGCGTACCTTTCTTGCGGATTTACTTTTCTTTGATTATCCGCACCACGCATAACATTATTCAACTTATTTTGATTTTCTTCATAATTAACTTCGAGAAGAACGCCTGAAAAACATTTTAAAGCGTGTACGAAAAAAAAGGTCTAGGCTATCTATGGTAAATCAAACTTTGAAAGCAAGCTCCGCCATCAGAGCGAACAAGTTTAAAACAAAAAAAAAGGGCTTCTTGAAGAAGCCCTTTTAGTTCTCATTGTACTGAGAGAGATTTTATTTCCCCAAAAACATTTCTTTTATCAGCGTATTCACGCCCTCAGGTCCCATCCCAGTCGTATCGGCGGCAGTCGAAATTCTCTTAGAAAGAGAGTCAAAGTTGCCTTCTTTTACGTCATTTTGAAATTCTGTGATTGTTGATCCTACTAACTCCTTAGAGAACGCGTCATAGTCTTTAGAATTATATGTTCCCTTCGGAGATTTTTCGATTTTATAAGCAAAGCGAGCGGCATCCAAACTCTTTTCTGCCGACAATCCATAATCTGCTTGTAGCTTATCGGCCATTTTTCCAATTGCAAGCTGCTCTTTGATGGCTTTCATCTTAGAAAGATTTTTGCTTGAAGCAACCGTCTTCTCAAATCGTGTATTCGTAAAAAAATCGAAGTACGTTCCGCCGTCTTCTGCCATCAGTTGAAAGTGAAACAAGTACTTATACTCGCTCCAATATGTCACAAAATCGTCTCCGCTATTAAAGCTTCCAATATAATAGGCGTTGTACGAATCTAAAGAGCGATCATAAGCGACGATGTAATCGCTTTGTAGAGATTGAGTTTTGACCAACTCAAGATCAAAGCCTACGAACTCGGCCCTATAGCGTGCAAGGAACTCTTGTGCCACTTCTTCGTGAGTCATAGGACTGCGCCCACTCGGAGATGGCGTGTCGCCCCCACCGCATGCCGTAGTGATTAAGGCTACAAGTGCAAGTGCTGTTAATGCCTTTATGGAAACCTTCATTGAGTCCTCCCAGATATTGGAACTGAGTGCGTCAGTATCTTTACTAATTTTCGTATTGATTGGGTTATGCCCCAACTGAACATGAGAAGGTAGACATTTTATTTTATTTTGCAAACTCTATAAAATCTTAACAAAAAAAGAGGCTTCCTTATTAGGAAGCCTCTTTGACTTTGAGCTAAATTAAAACGTAGAGATTATTTACCTACAAACATCTCGTTGATCAACTTATTCACACCCTCAGGGCCCATACCGGTCGTATCTGCTGCCGTTGAAATTCTCTTAGAAAGAGATGTTAAATCACCAGATTTTACGTCTTTTTGGAATTCAGAAATTGTCGAACCTACCAATTCTTTTGCAAACGCATCGTAATCTTTAGAATTGTATGTTCCCGCTGGAGATTTTTCGATTTTGTATGCAAAACGAGCCGCGTTTAAGCTTTTTTCTGCCGATAGGCCGTAATCTGCACGTAATTTATCAGCCATTTTGCCAATCGTGAGCTGTTCTTTAATCGCTTTCATTTTAGAAAGGTTTTTGCCAGAAGTCGCTGATTTTTCAAATCGTGTTCCGGTGTAATAATCGTAATAGGTTCCGCCACCTTCAGGAATCAAATCGTAATAAAACCAGCTTTCGTAGGAATTAAGATAATTTCCTAAATTTTCGCCCACATTGTAATTACCAATGTAGTACGCATCGTAAGAGCCGTAATCCCAGTCATAAACAACAATGTAGTCATATTGCAAAGTGGTGCTTTTTACGAGTTCGATATCAAAATTACCGATATCGGTATTCACACGTCTTACGAATTCACGAGCCAGTTCGTCGTGCGTAAAATAGGTCCCACCTGTCGATACACTTCCACCACCACCGCCGCATGCCGCTACAACTAGTGTTGTGAGTGCAAGGGATGCAATGGATTTTATAGAAAACTTCATAAGCCTCTCCTTATTTTTACGAAACCGCTTTGGCTTCGAATTTGTTTATATACTCAGTGACATTTTGGATGTCTGTACGAAGTTATGCATTCGTTGTACCAGAGGATGTACCTTTTTAATTTTGACCTGTAATCTCTATAATTCTTTTAACGGTTCCAACTGGTGTCAAAACTGAAACATAGATTTCTAAAGTTAAACTCCAAGAGTCACTTTAACACCGAGAGACATAAGAAAATCCGCCCACGGTGAAAGGGCATTTCGCCCTCCTTTTATCGTAAAGTTCTACTTAAGTTCGATAAATTTCAGGCTGGAGTGATCTGATTCACGACACAAAAGTGTTAGCGCATAACCTGAAATAAACTTAGCCGGGTTCATGGCCTTACATCCTTCGGGTACTTCAAAGCTTAATCGCAGTGGCACAATCAATTCATTGCGCTCGTTTAATGTCCACGCCGCAATTGTTGGAGAAAACAGTAACGTGTTGTCGACGTAGAGAGCCGGAGTTTTATTGATGTCCTTTCCGACAAACATTGGAAAGAATCTTTGGGTAAAAAACTGACCCGGCAAGAAGCTCGAACGATAAATAGGACTATCCACGTTAAAGCTTTTGCCGTTACGAGTTCCTACCGCATTTAATCGTGTGTCGGCTTCGTAAAACGAAATACTTTCGTTATTAACTTCGAAGGTTTTTACTAAGCCTAAAATTCGTTCATAAGGATCTAAAAGATTAAACGGCAGCACGTTGGCGATGTTTGCAAAACCTGTGTGTCTGTTTAATACGATCGCACGCGATTTTGTTTGCGTAAAAACACCGACGATATTGGATCCTACAGACTCTCCTGATGCATCGCTAGTTAACGTCTCGTCGATAACTTGTTTTAATAAATCCAAGCCTTGGTAATCTGCCTTTACGATTTCAACTTCTTGATTTTGTAAACTCGTACTCGAAATATTTAAAATAAAATATTGCCTGACAATTCCAGACCCGCTCGAAGATAAAATACGAACTTGACCCTTATTGTAGTCGGCTTCGGACTGCGAAAGAGAATTTTGAATTAAAAGATCGACCGCCGCGCTTAAACCTAATGTTTTTCGTAATTCTTTAAGAGATCGATAATTAAAAAAGCTGCGTGTTTGAAATATGATTTTTTCGGCATCTAGTGTCGGCTCTAAATAATACAATCTCCAAGCACTTGTGTTTTGCTCGAATGCAAAAACATCAGGATTTTGGTCCGCGGAAGGAATTGTGCCTTCGGTAAAAAATACGGGCACGGCAATTAGACCTAATGAAGGCGATTGATATTGACCAAATCGCAAACCTTTAAGCGACGGAATCACATTTTCGTATTTAAGGACAATATGGGACTGATCTCCGAACAGACCTTTAAGGTCGTGTCCAATGTACGAATATTGTAAGTCTTTAGCATTTCCCTCGGCATCACGTATGAGCCCACCAACCAGGTAATCCATTTGGCCATCGTAGTTAGCATCTATGCGAAGAACCGAAATATCCGCTAATAACTCTGAAACATTTGGAAGCACAAATGAGCCGGCTTCCGACAGCTGCATACTGTTTAAACGATAAATGCGAACCTTCAAACCTTCATCTATTTTTTCGGCGCTCCAATATTCAGGATCAACATTACGAATTCCGTAAGTGCGGACCGACGACAAGTTCAGAGTTTCGATATTTTCTTGCGTGTTGATGGTAACTGTACGCACGGCCGAATCATTATTTAAATTTCGAGTGAGTTGAACTTGATGCTCAAATACCACTCCCGAAATTTTAACTTCGTAAGGAAGAGTCGCACTACCATCGACATTATTGATTGTGCCGGCGAACTGAAGCGTTTGCGAAGAGTTTGCGGCTAAAGTTGCTGTTTGAGTCGCAGCATTAAGACTAACGTGTATATTTTTAGAATTGACCGACACGTTTACGTTTTTCGCATCACCTAAGTTCTGAATCGTAACCGGTAGACTGAACGTTTTAGTTGCGCGATTAAACGTGATGTGGTCGAGCGTTTTGAAAACAGGAATTATAATTTGTGAAGTAGGAGCCTCCACGGACTTTTTAATATTAATTAAACCTTTTAAAGAAAAGGCCTCTGAAGATGAACTTTGAGCTCCGAACAGTAAACGCGCGCGCAATTCGCTAGTTGAAATTTGCGGAAAAATACCTTTTAAAATGGCCGCAGCTCCTGATACATACGGCGTTCCCTGACTCGTACCCGATTTAATTTCATAGCCCTTAGGTCCAAATTGCTGCGACATTTTTAGCATAGGCCAGGTACTTAAAATATCTCCTCCAGGGGCTAAGACATCGACGTGCCCACCGTAGTTTGAAAAGCGAGAGACTTGACCGTCCAGATCCACCGAGCCTACGCAAATCACTCCCGGATGCGCACACGGATAGATTTGCGCTTCGTGACGATCGTTGCCGGCTCCCGCTACAATAATAATGCCGGCGTTCAGTGCCGCATCGATCGATTTTTTTACTTTGTCGGTGTTATTTACTATAGGCCAACCGAGACTTAAATTAATGACATCGGCTTTACGTAAAACAGCGTAATCAATTGCCTGTGAAACACGATCACTAATGGAGGTTCGCTTTGTAACCGAACCACTCTCTTCTTTTTCATCATAAACTTTAAGCGATAAAATTTTAATTCTGTTTGAGAGACCCGAAATGCCGATTCCATTATTAACGGTTGCCGCGATAATTCCGGCGATGTGCGTACCGTGGCCAATGTCGTCATCTGTTAAACGTGCGCGTTTTTTATCAAGCGCAACAAAACTCCAACCTTGACAATCTCCTTCAAAACCATTGCCATCGGGATCACCCGTTGGGCCGGTTTGAATTTTTCCATCTACACACTCTTTTTCGTTGAGCGCAAAGTGACCTTTTAGGTCTTCATGCTCAGGATCCACACCGCTATCCACAACCGCAACAACAACGTCTCTTGTAAATTGTGAATCTAAATTAGGATCCCAACCAATATCGGCAAGAAAATTAGATTTCACTTCGACCGAATGTACGTCGTCGATATCATGAGTTACAGATTGGCCTTGATTCTTTAAGGCCCACTGATACCCAATATACGTGTCATTTGTTAGCGTGGTGTTTGTCACCGGTGTAATGTTCGCGACGGCGACTGTGGATATAAAAAAAGTTAAGAGAGCAAAATTTGAAGTTGAGGTATTTTTAAAAAACATTTTGGCTCCTATAACCTGTTAAGTAACCAGTAAATAAACATTTCGCCCTCACCTACACCCACTTGATTTTGAATCGAGCGGAGCGGGCCACTGGGTTGCGTCGATCCAATTTGACCGAGCGTGTGCGAAAAAATATCGTTATCGCCGTTTTCATCGCCTACGCGAAAACCACGAATCACACCTTTAGCAAAAAGATTTTGTTCTCCTCCGACTGCGGTTTTAAACCCAACGTATGTGAGGGTACTTTCAGCGTGATTGACGAGCTTGGCGACTTTTTCGGCCACTTCTGAAGTATCGCCCTTAGCATGTGCAGATTTAATTTTTTTAATGTATCCGCTAAATTGTCTCATCCATGTTTCCAAAAACTCTTTAGGATGATTTGGATAAGCATTATATGACGCATACAATGCGCCGATCTGAGCATCTGTTAACGAAATTAAGTTTTGAACGGCGTCTTCGTAAAGATTGACCGTTAATTCAATCGAATAAAATTGAATTTTCTTAGTTTCGTTTAACGTAAATTTAGGAAACAAATTTTGTCCGTACTTCTGAGACATTTTATCTAAAATATTTTGTGCTGCAGAATTTGAAATATCCCAACCTTTCCATCTGTAATCGATGCCAAGGTACGCATTTGATAAGTCAATTTGGCTGGTGCCATTATTCACACCGATCTCGCCCTCAAAGTTAACCTGATGGGTATACGATTTACCTTTAAAGGTATCGCCGGGATTTCCGTTATTGGTTGTATTGAGATTTACGTTCTTGCCAGTGTATTCGCTTACCAAACTCTCAACAACGTCGATCGTAACGCTCTCGTAGTCATTCCCAGTTCTTTTGCCAATTGTTTTACGAATAAAGTCTTTGGCTTGTCCTTCAGGATGCGTAATTTTAATTTTATCAAAAGAGTTCGCGCTCAAGTAGCGGAGCCACAGAAAATTAAAATGGAAGTCTTTCTCGGCAAAATCGTGATCAAAAAGCCACGGTTTTTGAATTTTCTTAACCGCGTCGGTACGACTTTGACGAAGAACTCGGCGTACAGCGGCCAAGTTTTCAAATAATTTTGGATTCGCCTCGAGATCACCACTAACATCTAATTGATAAAATTCAGTACGGGCCGAACCTTTTATCCATGACCAACCCAAATCTAAGACTTGAATTTTAGCATTGAGCCCTAATGAAATATCTAAAACATTATAAACAGCAGGATCACGATAAATTTGAATCGTGTTTTCATCTTTGCGATAAATATGCAAACGTGTGAGTGCCGTGAGCTTATCTCGTAATGTTACGTACGCTTGAAGATCTTTAGTAATTCCGTATCCGACAGCAAAACTGAGATCTGGTCCAACGCTGGTTTGTACAATTAGAGATTCGCCCACACCTAAACGTTTTTTGAACTCTTCAAGCTGCTCTTTTAACTGCTTATCAAATTCTTCTTCGCCTAATTTTTCTCGACTTTTCTCAAGATCAAGAATGCGATCTATTGGATTGGCTTGATTAGATTTTAGCCAGGGTACGATCATATTGCGAAACGGCTCTTTAAGTGCTGCTTTTATACTGTGAATTGGCTTTAAGTGTGTGTACGTACGAACTAAAAACGCCTTAGCTTGGGCATTGAACATGACCTTTGCCGGTAAACCATCAGCTCCTATAAATATGCCGTAGTCTGCCGCCACGCCAACGGTGTCGGCAACTTGAACTAAATTTTCGCTGCCAAGATAGTTGCCCGCTACGACTTCACGCGAGATAATGACGTTTCCATTATATGTCGGAGTTGCCCAAAAACCGAAAGGTACAGCTTTAACTTCGCCCGTGGTAATAAATTGCGCAAATTGATGAGCGGCTACATCTAATTGATGATCGATGAGCTTATATCCTAAATCAGCTTTAGGAACGTAACGGTTGTTAAATTCGCTCACGACATTGCTTATGACGTTAGACATGGCTTTTGATTTAAATAATCCAAAAATTTCGTCTCCCGACAAAGGAGAATCAGGATCTGTTGCGGCAAAACGAGAGGCGTAACCATCCCACTTTTCTCCGATGAGTTTACCTTGCTGTAAACGCGCGGTTGTCGAAATCTTGGAATCGACGGGAAGTTCAACTGACTCCGTGATGAGATTTAATTTTTCTCTTAAAAAATTACGACGCGCGACGAGTTTTTCTAAAAGAAGATTCGCCACTTCAAGGGGATATTCGGCACTTGCCACTACGTCTTGCAAGTCAGCGCGTGTGAGCTTAAGAATACGACGTGTTATCCAACGCGCGTCTTCGTAGCTTGTAGAAAATTCTTCGGCATCGGCATAAGGCAAACTAAGTTGACTATTAAAGATACGGCCGGGGTTCCACGGGAACACGTTAAGACTTTCCGTCACATCCGTAAAATTATAAGGTACAAGTAACGCGTTCATTAAACGACGTCCTTGAATCACACTGGCCGACATATCTCCACGTGCAAGGTTATAGATCGAATCATTTGTTCCTTCAAAAACGATTGCATCTTGAACAATGAGATCTCCATCTTCGGTCTCTTTACCTTCAACAATCCAACGATCGTTTTCAAGAAACGTTTTGCGCTCAATTTCTTTAACAAATTCACTCTTAGAAAAGGCTCCTTTAAATCGAATTTTAAATTTGGCCAATCGTTGTGTAGGAGGAACTTGATATCCTAGTTTTCTAAGCAGAGTTTTTCGCAGTAAAACGTTATGTGATTGGACGTCGAAAAGAATTTGGTAAGAACGAGTTTTGCCATCAATATTTTTTTTGGAAACGATAAATCCAAATCGACCATTAGGGACTTCGGTTTCAGACACATAATCAAACTCATCATATTGAATATTGAGGCCCATTTCGTCTTGTTGAGTAAAAGGACCTTTTGGTAACTCGTTCTTCCAAATAACTGAATCGCTGATAGGATTGAGATCTGCGAGGTCTTTTATTTGCCCGCTTTCATAAAGTTTACGGGCTTCGTCTGGCAGAAGAATTTTACCTTTAAACACAAGATCCGAAGCGGCTTGTCTCTCATATTTAAGTGGAATCGTGCCCGGAAAATCACTAAACGGAGCGGCGAAGCTGAGTTGTGCAATAAGCAGTGGGAGCAGAAATAATATCCGAAACATCCAAGGCCTCCGTTCGTAAACCGGGCCACAAATACCATGCATCCAGTTTTTACAGGAGATTCGCACTAAAAAATGTAAGAAATTCCTAGAGTTCTAGGAGCGGGCCTTAAGATTGTTACGCGTCTGATACAGTCCTAAGATTTTTGGTCATCAGTACCAATATCGATTGCCTTCATTAGAATACGATCCAATTGACGAAATTTCTCCTTACTCTGAGCACTCATTTGCTCGGCCATGGTCGCTGGGGCAAATGCCAGCGCGTGAAAATAACTGACCAGTTCAGATAAATCCTTCTCCAGCTCACGTCTCACACTTGGCGGAGTCTTTTGAATCAATTTTTCAAAAGAAGCGTCTGCGGCCCCATCCTTAGAAAGCTCACCTAAAACCATATTAATGGAGTTGATGCCCTCGGCGCCAACTTTTCGGTAATCACTTTGAGCAAGAGTTTTTGACAGAACTTTAAGGCGTTTTTGAACCCGCTCTCGTAGTCCGCGTTTGCGCTGACCGATACCCAACTGAGTGCGAAGTTTTAACACTAGACCCATCGTAATACTCAAAAATACTAAAACCCAAATACCAGCCCATACTTTAGGGTCTAAAGTGTGAGCCGACGCATATTCAATCATGGGAGGGGGGAGCTCCTTGCCACGCTGAACGTTTTCTTTTGTGGATAAATTTAACGGAGATGTTTGGTAAGATTCTCCGGCTTTTCCCTCTCCAACTTCAATATCAAATGAGTCTGTACGTGATTGGATATATTGACCTTTTTCGGTATCAAAAGAGCTGATCGTAATAGCTGGAATCGTGAATTTTCCTTGTTTGCGGGGAATCAAAAATAATTCAAATTCTTTATAACTTGTGCCATCTCGAAAAAATTTAGAATCCACTTTTGTGTCGTAAGTTTCAAGATCTTGGGGCAGTTGCAATGGTGGAAGCTCTACCACTTTCGCGTTACCACGACCTTCGAGTCGAATTTTTAGTGAGAACGGTTGGTTGACGGGAACACGCTTACCAGGCGCTTCGAGTTTTGAAGTCACTTGAAAGTGTCCTACAGCACCGGAAAAATCTTGAGGCTGATTGGCTTTAGGTAAAGGTTTTACCTCTACGTATACAGGCTGACTTGCTTTTGTAAACGAATACGGAGTTCCAATACCGAGCATGTTTTGATTCGTTACGATCGTGCATTTAGCCTTGTAGGGATCGACCTGCGTTTTACCGGCTTTTAACGGAAAAAGCGCATAACTTGCCAACAAAGCCGAGTTGTAAGCGACGCCATTAATAACTTCGCGTTGAAAATTCAAACGTGTCGCGATTTCAATGTCTTCTTTCCAGAATCCTTTTAACGACGGGTATTTAAGCGTATCGATGTCGCGCACATTATAAGGTGTTACAAGATAATAATTAGCGGTGACTTGTTCGCCCTCGTAGGCCGAAGTTTTGTCGACTTCGAGTTGGATAAAAAACGCTTCGTTCTCGTTGATGGGTTGAGTTTTAATTCCACCCGGAGATGGCAAAACACCTCGGCGTTGCAAAAGTTGCGAAAAAAGATCATCAGCATCTTGAAAAAATGGATCTTCTTCAAGTGGATCTTTTTGCTGTGGTTTTTGTCGACGCTGTGCTTGC
This sequence comes from Bdellovibrionales bacterium, assembly GCA_021731045.1. GTDB lineage: Bacteria > Bdellovibrionota > Bdellovibrionia > Bdellovibrionales > JAKFYE01 > JAKFYE01. Next base: position 17,844 of record JAKFYE010000039.1, read on the forward strand.
GCTCCTGCGGCTCCTGGTGGCCCTACATCGATCGTAATTGGCTTAGATTTTAAACTTTGATTACCCACAACGACTTCAGCAGGACCAATCGTCAACTTACCTTGACGAAGCGGTGAAAGCACAAAATAAAAATTCTTTTTTTGAACATACTGAAATTGACCGTTAATAAAGGTACTACGAGATTCAATATTTTCGCTACGACTTAAAACATCAAAACCTTCAACTGAAGACAACCGTGGTGATCCAACATTCACGCTGTCGGAGGTTTCTATACTAATTGTGAGCGTGACGGCCTCACCAAAAGATACTTTGTTTTGATCAACCGTTGCCGTAACGGTGCTCTCAGCATATGCGGTCGAATTCAACGCAAAAAACAGTATTGTGAATAATAAAATATCACCAATCTTTTTCAACGGGACTCTCCTGTCTACGTTTGTCGTTAAATTTTGCACGTACACCTTCTTCTTGTCTCTTCAATTCATCTAATATTTTTTTTACGTCTTGTTGATTCAATTCTTTGCTTTGAAAAGGCTGCGGCTTAGGCTTAGATTTGGGCTCGTCCTTTTTATCTTGATCCGGCTTAGGCTCTTGAGGCTGCTTTTGTTTATCTTTGTCTTGCCCTTGGTCGTCCTTTTTTTGTTCTTTATTTTCGCCTTCTCCCCCTCCACCCGAGTTCGCCATTAAAAGTTCGATATTTGTTTTGGTTTCGACAGAGTCTGGGTTTATTTCTAATGCTTGTTGATAAAGTTGTAGGGCTTGGTCCCTTTGTTTTAATTCGCCCGCCATACGAGCGGCGTTAAATAATGCATTAAATTTTAATTCAGGTTCTTCGGAGTTTTTTGATGCCGATTGGTAAAGCTGAAACGCCTTGTCTTTTTCTTCGTTAGATTCAAATATTTGTCCTAAATTATAATTTAAAACTGGCTCTTGAGGATGTTCGACTAAAGTATTTGAAAGTATATCGTAAGCCTCGGCTTTACGTTCATTTGATAATTCTTTTAACGCTTTATTATTTTTTAAAATCGTATCAATAGAGGCCGCCCAAACTAAATGTGGGCTTAGCGCAATCCAAATCACCAAAAGTCGGCGAGCTATTTCGCTGTCAATCTTACAATTGATTCTTCGCGCGAGTGTCTTCATCATTGGGCAACCTCAAATCGGCCACGCCAAAATCGGGCATCACGTTTTCGCTCACCGAGCAAAAACTCAATCAAAGCTAAAAAGATGGCGACAGCTAAGAGGGATTGGTATTTTTCGTCGTAGTTTGTTGCAAAATCAGAGTCGAATTCTGATTTTTGCATTTTATCTATATCTTTTTTAAGAGACTCAACGGCTTGGCCAGAAAAATCAGCATGATAGTAGGCCCCCCCGCCCGCTTGGGCGAGTTCTAAGAGAGCTTCTTCTTTTGCCGTCGAAAGAATGGTCTTATTCGACTTGTCTTTTTTATAACCTTGTAGATTTCCAAATTCATCACGCTCGGGAATTGGAGCCCCAGCACGAGTTCCCAAACCTAAAGTAAAAATACGAAGACCTTCTTTTGCTGCCTTTCTAGCCATATCTAAAGCATCGCTAGTTGTCGACTCTCCATCGGTCACTAAAACCATAATTTTTGTTACGTGTAGCTGTTCATCAGAGTCTAATCCCCCACGCTTCATCGCGTTTAATCCAACTTCAATCGCCGATTTAAAATCGGTTCCCTGTGTGCTGACTGAATTCGGAGTGGCCGAATCTACAAACATGCGAATTGCCGAATAATCGTTGGTCATCGGTGACAATAATAAGGCAGAACCGGCAAAGGCCACGAGTCCCACCTTATCTCCCGAGAGAAGGCTTAAAAGTCGGCCAATTTCGTTTCGTGCATGTTCGAGACGATTGGGCTTCATATCTTCAGCCATCATACTATTGGAAACATCAAGAGCTACGATCACTTCGATCCCTTGGCTTCTGACTTTTTGCGATGACTGACCATACTGAGGACGCGCTAAAGCAAATACGGCAAAAATTACCACTAAAACTTCTAGTACAATTTTAAACTGACGCTTTCGCACCGAACGTGAAGAAACTAAAAATGGTTTTAACCTCGCATTCAAAGCTTTTTCTAAATTTTTTTCGCGCATCCGCCACGCGATGACGATAAAAATCAGAAGTATTGGCAAAACAAATAAATAATTAAAAGCCGAGGGGTTTTCAAACCGAAACATCTATGGCCCCCTTCTTATCAAAACACGATTTAAGAAAATCGAAATAATATAAAGTAAAACAGCCCATCTTAAATAAGATTGAAAGAGCTCTGTGTATTTGGTGTATTTATTAACTTCGATTTTTGTCTTTTCTAATCGGGAAATATCATTGAAAACATTTTGTAACGCTTGAGTGTTGGTCGCGCGATAATACTTTCCACCGGTTTCTGTTGCGATCTTACCGAGAAGGTCATCGTTAACAGAGCTGTGCATAGCTTGATAGCGTTTGCGTTTGTTTCCAAAAGCATCCTGATAATAAATAGGTAATTGCGACATGCCGTCAACACCAATGCCGATCGTATAAACACGAATGGCATATCCCTTCGCAATTTCAAGTGCGGTTTCGGGATCGATCGTACCGCTGTTGTTTTCACCATCTGTTAGCAAAATAATCACACGGCTTTTTGCGGTTGAGTCTTTAAGTCGCGCCACTGCGTTTGCTAAAGCCACGCCAATCGCCGTTCCCATTTTAATTAGACCTTCGCCGGTCGTAATACTCGAAACTCCCCCTAAGAGAATTTTATAGTCTAAAGTCGGCGGCACTTTTGTAAACGCTTCTCCACAAAATAAAACCAATCCGATGCGATCAGAGACGCGCTTTTCAATAAACTCTTTGGCAACTTGCTTAGCCGCCTCTAGGCGATTTTCTGCCGGGGGCATGTCTTCGATAAGCATCGAGTCGGAAATATCGATCGTCATAACAATATCAATACCTTCGACGTTACGTTTTATTTTTGAATCTGATATTTGTGGACGCGCCAATGCCACAATCATAAGAATAATCGCAATAATTTTTAAAAGTGCGGGAAGAAACTGTGCGCGCGAACGCCAGCTTGGTGAGAGCTGAGAGAACAATTGAATATGACTGAACTGGAGAGAGGGACGACGTTTACGTTTGTTGGCGATAGTCCAGATCACTACAATTGCCAATGCACCCAAAACTGAAAAATAAAAAGGATCGCTAAAACTCACGAGCACCCCTTTTATTTTTTGCATTTACAGCTTTAAAAATACTTTCTGAAACCTCAAGACTCATAAGATAAAGCTGTCGACAGTCGGTCACTGTGACGTTTGATTTTTTTGCTCTTTCAAACTCTTTAAGTAAACGTCGAAGATTTTTTTCGTTTTCAATCCAAACCACACGATGTTTAGATTTTATTTCTTTAAGAATAGCGCGATCCGACCAGGTATTGGCCGGAACGATCAATTCGCGAACGAGGTACAGTCGAAACGCTTTCTCAAGATCTGCGACGTAACCTTTCGTATCATTGGGCTCCACACCGTATTTTTTTTCTAGAATTCGAATTTCACGATGATACTCATCAAACGGCAGTCGGGCTGTTTTTAATTTTTTAAGAGATTCGATTAAAACTCGTCGCTGTTTTTGCTTTATAAAAATTCGCAAAATCCCCGCGATAGGACCGATAATCAAAAGTGCGATCAAAATAATAAACCAAAATGGGATCGACATCGCCCACGGTGGATATGCAGGATACGGTTTATTCTCTTGGTTCGGTTGCAATATACTCGTAACGGTAAATTTTAAATTTTGAAGGGCCACTTCGTTTTTACCGTCAGTTAAGACAAAAAAATCATCATGCTCATACTTACCGACCAAATAACTTGTCGCTACGGCTTGGATTTCGTGATCATTGACATTCTTAACTTCAAGAATTTTCAAATTGTTGAGTGATGCCTGTTGGGTTTGTGAATCTAACTCTTTGGCATAAATCATCACTTGATCTGTTTTCAGAGGCACAGCTTCGCCACTACAATTGATTTGAAAATGTGTGCCCACATTGATCTGGGGAGGAGCCTCAACCTGACAATTCCAAATAGGAAGTTTTGACTGTGGCGTACTCATTTGTGACGGCCCTTAAAAAACGCTATCAGCGGGTCTACAAAATCTTCTTTAGAGGTGACACGAATAATGTCGACTTGAGATTTACGAAGCTCTTGGTCTCGTAATTCTCGACGTTTTTTAGTTTGCTCCTCATAGCGATGACGAAAACTTTTATTTGAAGTGTCGACCGTGATGATGTCTCCTGACTCGGCATCTTGCACGTCCATTAAACCGACGTCTGGCAAGACTTGTTCGGCAGGATCTTCAACGGCAATCGCAATAACATCGTGCTTTCGGCCCAATTGACGTAGACGTTGAAAGAAACCATCCGTTAAAAAATCACTCAAGACAAAAATGGTCGAGCGTTTTTTGAGCATGCCCTGAAGATGCTCGCACGCAATCGCGATATTCGTACCGCGACTTTGCGGTTTAAAAAATAAAATATCTCGCAAAATACGATGCGTATGACCGCGACCTTTTTTGGGAGGTACGTAATGTTCGATTTGATCAGAAAACAACAAAAGCCCGACCTGATCGTTATTCCTATTTGCACTAAAACCTAAGATTGCCGCGAGATACGTAAGGACTTCGCCTTTAAAATACTTTTGCGTTCCAAAATCACCCGAGCCACTGATATCCACGGCAAGAATCATCGTGAGCTCACGTTCTTCTTCGTATTTTTTTATGTAGGGCTTTCCAGCCTTTGCGGTGAGAGTCCAAGAAATCGCGCGCACATCATCGCCCGGAACATACTCGCGAAATTCTGCAAACTGCATCCCTTGACCTTTGAAGGCCGTATGATACTCGCCCGCAAATAAATTATTCACTAATTTACGAGTGCTGAGTTCAAGCAGTTTAACTTTTTTTAGTATCTCTGGAGGTAGCATGCGCGCCTATCACACTTCAATACGCTGTAAAATCTCCGCAATAACTTGATCACTCTTCATGTCTTCGGCCTCGGCTTCATACGTTAAAATTAAACGATGACGTAAGACTTCGTAAGCAATCGCTTTGACGTCGTCTGCAGTGACGTAGCCACGCCCTTCAAGAAATGCATGCGCCATCGAAGCACGCGTGAGACTGATCGTCGCTCTTGGAGATCCCCCAACTGCAATCAAACTTGAAAGTCGACCCAATCCATACTCAGATGGTTTTCGTGTTGCCATCACGATATCAACAATATAGTTTTTAACTTTGTCGTCGAGGTAGACCTGATTCACGAGCTCACGTGCCCGCATTAATTCCGCCGTATCAATAACAGGATTTATTTTTTCGAGTTTATCTTGGGACATGCTATCTAAAATCATGCGCTCTTCTTTTTTATCGGGATAGGTCACAATAATTTTAAACATGAAACGATCCATTTGGGCTTCGGGTAATGGATATGTTCCCTCTTGTTCGAGTGGGTTTTGAGTCGCTAAAACTAAAAACGGTATCGGTAACTTGTAGGTTTGGTCTCCGATGGTCACTTGCTTTTCTGCCATCGCTTCAAGAAGGGCTGATTGCACTTTTGCCGGAGCCCGGTTGATCTCGTCGGCCAAAACAATGTTAGTAAACACGGGGCCTTTTTTTGCGGCAAAATCACCGGTTTTTTGATTAAAGATCATCGTTCCGATTAAATCAGAGGGAAGAAGATCAGGAGTAAATTGTAATCTCTGAAAACCAAGTGACGTCGCTTGCGACATCGTAGAAATCGTCAAAGTTTTTGCAAGCCCCGGAACCCCTTCAAGCAAAACATGTCCACCTGTTAGAAGACCAATTAGAATTCCCTCTAACATTTCTTTTTGTCCCACAACGACTTTAGAAACTTCAGTCAATATTTTGTTTATAAATTGGCTCTCAGCTTTGATTTGCTGATTGAGAACGACTAAATCGACGGGCATGGTGACTCCTCTTGTTGCGAGACTCTATTTCAAGACGCTAAGGCACTAGAATCAACGGGATTTTAATAATTTATTTTTCATGGTTCTCGCGGCGCATAAATTGACAGACGCCAAAAGGGTCTATACGCTTTTTTTATGTTCACTCGTCAGACCCGAATTTGGATCACAGTCGGTCTTATTTCATTTGGCCTCATGTTAGCTGGTTACTTGATCGGTGAACGCCAAGGTTTACTTGCGGGTCTTTTACTTGCGCTCGGCATTAATTTTTTAATTTATCACTACACGACTCAACATTGGATTGAATATTTCAAAGCCACAGAAATCGAGGGTCAAGATCCGTGGAATCTTCTTGCGATGACTCGCGATATCTCGGTGCGCGCGCGCATACCAAAACCGCAAGTTTATTTAATTAAGTCTGATTTTCCTACGGCATTTTCGGTTGGAAAATCTGTTAAGAGCAGCTCGATCATCGTGAGCGAAGGGTTACTAAAATATTTCACACTCGAAGAACAGGAGGCTGTCATCGCGTGTGAAATGTCAAAAATTCGCAGACTGGATATTTTGAATTTAGGATTGATCAGTGGGCTCACCGCGCCTCTTTTTATTTTTTGTAAATTGCTGGATGCAACCCTAACATTTTTAAGTTTTGGACTTTTAAAAAACAAAAAGATTTTTAATCATCTGTGTATTCGACTTATGGAACTGATCGCGCGCCCGATTATTGGACAAAAAGGATGTTTTGAGTCTGACTATCATGCCGCTCAGCTGTTAAAAAGTCCGGAACAACTCGCAAAAACGCTTTGGAAGTTGAAAAGTTATGCTACAACGCGAAAGCTTGAAATTCCTGCACATGCGGCTCCCTTTTTAACGGTTAATCCGCTTACGAGCGGCCAAACGCGCTACTTTCATATTCAACCTTCTGTTGATGAGCGCATTGAAAAATTGGTTGGACGCTTTCCTATTTAATACCGTTATTTGATAACCGAATATCGCAATATGAAAAGATATTTATTTGACCGAACAACCTATTCTTAGTCATAAATGAAGTGATGTTTTTTACTTGAGGAGTCAGTTATGCAGCAGCAAATGGACGCGTCCTTATCAACCTTGGTTCTTTCTATAGGATCTTCGGCCGCAATCGCTCTTGGGCTTGCGCCCGAACCCGCTACCGGAAAAAGTATGAAAGATCTTAACATCGCAAAGTTCAACATCGACTTGTTAATGGTTTTGCAAAATAAAACAAAAAATAATTTATCTGCAGACGAAGTGCAGTTTTTATCTCGAATCATTTCGGATCTTCAAATGAAGTATCTCGAGGAGTCTAAAAAATAAGGAGTTTTAAATGAGGACATCTTTGGTCTTAACGGTGACACTTGTTTTGGGAATTCTTATTGGCCCCTATGTTTCGCAGGTCGAGTTTTTTCCGCAGGCGATTTCGGCTTCTGAAAACCCGGCTTTACGGAGTGGCGATCCTTTGCCTGAAAACATTTTTATAGAACTTGCAAAAGTCGTCAACCCGGCCGTCGTAAATGTCGCAGTTTCATTTGCAGCACGTGGTGGATATCGCGATCCTATTTTTGATCTTTTTGAACAATTTATGGGTCCGCAAGGTCGCGGCGGTGGCCCCCAACAAAGACCCGACGCTCAAGGTCTCGGAACAGGATTTATTATCGAAAGCAATGGCTTGATCGTAACCAACAATCACGTTATTGATGGCGCCGATCTTATCAAAGTACAAATGATCAATGAGCCAGGAACGTATCACGACGCGACGGTCATTGGTCGTGATCCGCGCACTGACATCGCATTGATTAAAATTAAATCGAATAAAAAAGATTTTCCTATTTTAAAACTCGGAAGCAGCAAAGACGTACAAGTAGGTCAATGGGTGGCGGCGTTTGGAAATCCTTATGGACATACATTTAGTATGAGCAAAGGTATTATTTCGGCCATCGGGCGACAAATTCGCGAGATCAATGCGCTCCCGTTTATTCAAACTGATGCAAGCATTAACCCCGGAAATTCTGGTGGCCCGCTCGTTAACACTCGAGGCGAAGTCATTGCCGTTAATAGCGCCATCGATGCTCGCGCTCAAGGCATCGGCTTTGCGATCCCGATAGATCACGTAAAAGATCTTATTCCGCAATTAAAAGAAAAAGGAAAAGTCGTTCGTGGTTACATCGGCGTTGGGATTGACGAAATCAATCCGCGCGCCAAACAGGCCTTGCAACTTCCGACGATGGAAGGCGCGCTCATTATGAGCGTCGAAGACGGCAGCCCGGCTAATAAAGGAGGCATTGAGCCTTACGATGTCATCATTGAGTTCAATGGTAAAAAAGTCGACTCCGCACGAGATCTCGGAGATGCGGTGGCCGACACTAAAATCGGAAGCTCCGCTAAAGTTTCGCTCTACCGCAACGGCAAAAAACTGACGAAGCAAGTCACCGTAACAGAACCACCAGAAATGCGCCAACGCTGGAGACAAGCGCGCAAACCAACTCCTGAATCTAACCGCTCACCGATGAACGCCATTGGCCTCGATGTTATCGATTACTCCGAAAGCAAAGCCCGTGAGCTTCGCATGCCACCCAATACGCCTAAAAAACCGATTGTGGTGGGCGTTCAAGACGGCAGTCCTGCTGCGCTTGCAGAGCTTCGCCCCGGAGATGTGATTTTAGAAGTCAACCGTGTGAAGGTTTCAACTGCTGCCGACGTTGCTAAAAATTTGCAAACAGGCTCCAATATGATTCGCGTGCAAAATGGCAATCAAGTTGGAATTGTATTTTTAAATATTCCGTAAATAAATTGCTCGCGTCAGATCGACACGAGCCCCCATGTTTCAAAAACATACGCTTTCTTTTTTCTGTTTCATTTTGAAACAGGATTCTACTTTCGTCCTAAAGTTTTTAAAAAATTTTTCCGTTCAATGATATGAGTCACCATGTCAACAGCATGAGGAGTAGTCTTATGAACATCACCGAGATCAAAGTCTTTCCCGTTAATGAGGAACGCCTGAAGGCGTACGTGTCGATTACGATCGATGCGTGCTTTGTTGTGCGCGATTTAAAAATCATAAATGGAAACAACGGACTGTTTGTTGCCATGCCCAGTAAAAAACGCAAGGACGGACAGTTTAAAGACATTGCCCACCCTCTTAATCCCGAAACACGTGACATGATCGAAGCCGCTGTCTTTGAGGCTTACGAAAAAGAGGTAAAGTCCATGGGTGAATCTCTAGGGGGATTAGCCCGCCGTAAAAACGACGATTACGACGACGGCTACTAGAACCTTCTTTACAAAACCCAACCCACCCAAGAAACGCAATGCATCAGGCATTGCGAACCCACTCAATATGAGCGATTTTGTCTCCTAGCAAACCATGTTGGGGCGTCGTCAAGTGGTAAGACTCTGGATTTTGATTCCAGCATTCACAGGTTCGAATCCTGTCGCCCCATCCATTTTTCCTTCTAATAAATCAGGTACCTCAGAAAAGCCCAATCGGGCTCAATAGTTATTTAATTTGGTTCTACGGTTCTACGGTTCTACGGTTCTACGGTTCTACGGTTCTACGGTTCTACGGTTCTACGGTTCTAAGGAGGTTTTATGTACAATTTATTGATTAAATTATTTATCGCCGCTGCTTTGCTGGAACTCGGGATGAGTGTTTCCAGTTTCGATGATTGCCCATCACGGGCTTGTCTTGCCCGCATTGATCGGGCTTCTCGGAAGGTTCTCAAGATCGACTGGAAGCCTATTTCTGTGTTCCCTAGAGAGGCAAAAAGGTTTCGATAGGATCGAACGGTCATTTTTTAAGAAGTAATTGAGGCATTTCTCTGACAAAGGAATGCCTCTCAACATTTAAAAATAGAAACAAATTGCTGCAATAATAGTCGGTACTAATGCGGCCAAGAAAAGACGGAAAGGACTAATTCCCTCATCTCCAAAACAGCTATTTAGTATTCCATAACCTGCTGGATTAGGCGCGTTTGCAATGATCGTCAACCCACCGCCCACTACGCTACCCGCAACAAGCGCATACTTTGAGGCCTCAGTGATAGTAGGCACTTGCGAGCCGAGATAAGTAAGGGCGGCATTGTCCGTAAAGGCCGTGAGACCGATGGCTCCCAAATAAAGCATTGAAGAAGACATACTGCCCAATAAAGGCTCAAGCCACCATCGTTGAGGGGCTCCTAAAATTATCAACCCTCCAAGAAAGAATGAAACAAGCAAACCTTCTTTTATTTTTAACTCGTCTTGATATTCTTTTGTGACATTCGCTAGCCCTAAGAAAAACAAAAACAGTAATATAAATGCCGAAATATAGTGTGAATATAAAACAATTAGAAACAGCATGATAAGATGAACTAATATAATCCATGATGGGATCATTTCAGTTTTTATCTTAGTTATTGGAATTTGTGCGAGCTCTCTTCGAAAAACAAATGCTGTTAATACCGTAGATGCGCAAACAGCAACGAGTGCCTTCCAACCAAAATTAGCCAGCATAAAAGAAATGTCCCAATTCCATTTGCTTGCAACCATCAATACAGGGGGAGCAGCATATGGCGTCAGTGTGCCCCCAATAGATACGTTTACAAAGAGAAGTCCAATTGTCGCATATTTAAGTCGCGTAGAAATACTCTGGCTATACAGCCTTTCTAACAATAACAAAGCGGTTACAGTCATAGCTGCGGGTTCAGTAATAAAACTCCCCAGGAGCGGGCCCAGAATAAGAGTCGCCACAAAAAAAGAAATACTCTTATTTAATGGCAATAACTTAGCGACTAAATCTATGGTTTTACCCGCGAGTATCAATAGTGGCTTACTTGCACAAACAACCATAATAACAAAAACAAAAGCTGGCTCCGTAAAATTTCTGTCTTCCAAGTAATGTAGAGCATTTTGTGATCCTTTGGTAATACCTAACAATAAAAGATAAATTCCCGACCAAATTCCAAAAACCACTTCAATTTCACCCAGTAAATGAAATAGGTTTTCCAAAACTGATCCTGATGGAAACTTTGAAGCTAGATGTTGAAATTTTTTAACAAGAAAAGTGTGCAAAACTGCTAATCCAAAACATGCTGTCGCCAAGATATTTTCTATGCCTACAGTTTCTATCACTTTTTCTTCTCCTTAAAATATATGGAGATAAAGCCGAGAATTATACCTACCGGAATTAAAACTGATAACACTTCAGTTAATTTCGAACTTCCTTCTTGAGCAAAGGCAAATTCCGATGCGAATAAAAACATAAGAATAAAAAAGAAAATAATTAGAGATAGCCTGATATGTTTGTTTTTGAAGTTCATAGGTCACCATTGTGCAATGGCGACCCTACCACTGGAAAACTTCCACTTACTCATTATAAGTAGAACCCGTTCTGCTCTTAAAGATTAAGACCTCTTGCCGATAATGTCACATTGTTATTTCCATTCTGGTCTATCGCTTTCATTTTCTCGAACTAAATGTCTAACAACATCATCAAACCCATTCTGATAGTGCTTACGCTGTCTTGAGTAACTTGGCCCCTTTAAAATAATTGTTTCCATAAATTCGAATAGAGGTTCGTATGCACACGACTTTATAATAGATTCCATAGATCTCCGCATCTCTTGCCATACCTCCAAAAAAGGCACCGACTTCCCAGCTAAATCTTTAATGAGATCACATTGGACACCATGCCTTGAGGCCCGCCACTTATTTTCTCTCAATATCCATTCAGGCGGCGGCGAAAATCTCCTGCCAGCACTTAATTCACGATCAATAAATATAGCCATGCAATGAACGAGGGCAACTATCGCCTCAACCTCTTTTATTGTTGGAGGGCAATCAGCGATTCGAACCTCAATAGTTCCGTATTCAATATTGGGCCGAATGTCCCACCATAAATCTTTAATTGATGAAATTGATTTTAAGTGTTCTGTTGAAAGCAGTCCCTGTGCCTTGTCTTTTAAAGAATTGTGTTGAGAGTGCATCTCCGTGGCCCTCTGAGGAAAAGCCACTTACAATCGTTGAGTCCGTTGATTTCAAATCCTTCTTGAAAGATTCACCTGGGCCCGATTACAGAAACAATCGACTCAAAGCCCACTAAAATTTTCTGCGTTCAGCGCCATTTGAAGAGTTAGCTAAGTACCGCGCGCAATTCTGCTGTCTCTCTCACGATTTTAAGAACAATTCGAATCCTAGTTTCTGCCGACAATAATCCACTTGTTTGAGCAAGTTTCTCCGAATTCAAAAGTATAGCAGTCCCGACCGAGTCAGATTTTGGACTCGGTCGAAACTCTTTTTTCATGATGGGCCTGAGTCCTGCGCTTTTATGGGCACAGGCTTCCACTCACAACTCACAATTTTTTTGCCGCCGCTGCGCTACTTCTGCCCGACTTACCTTATGCGGGACTTATCACTTTTGCGCAGGTTTATTGTCGATAGCCTCACGCTACCAGGTCGTGGCGTTCCGCTCGAGTCTTCTGGCCTTCGTTTCTCGAGTGGCCGTTGCGTATGATATCCGTCTCTTCCTTAAAATCTACCGATGAGCCCCGGCGAGTGTCGTCTCTCTTTCGGGCGAGTACCCGATGCTTTTATTTCACGGTCCACTATATTCAATAGATCATCAATCTGACTCTCAAATAGTCCTAATGCTTTGTTGCCTTTCGAAGTTAGACTAAGAATTTTCTTTCTTGAATCCTTAAGGTCTTCACCTACAAATATTAATCCTCTTTTCGAAAGTCTTTTTGTACTTTGAGTAAGCGTACTAGGATGCATCCCCACGGCTCGAGCAAGTAGAAGTGGGGATGTTGCAGGCATGTCGCGCAAAGTATTTAAAAAATGATATTGAACTAAACTTATGCCTAATCTTTGCTCTACTAATTTATTCAAATTATGAAATTTCAGGCTCATCATCACTAGGCGTCTAACCGAATTTTGCGTATTATTTTCGGATTCAGCTATCACTTTTTGCATAGTCTTACCTGCTCAACTAACAATTTTGTTAAAGCATTAATCTCACTTTGTCTTCGTATATAAAATTGAGCTTGGGAGGAGTTCTTTTGACCAACCCGCACCGAAATAATTTTTCCATCTGGGATAGAAAAAACATCTTCATCTGTATCATCATCACCTATATAAAAGGCACATTTCAAATTTAGCTTTTTCATTGTCTCAAGTAATGCTGCTCCTTTATGTGGAGCTCCTGTAGGAACTAAATTAATTACTGATTTTCCAAGAATAATTCGAGGCGACGGATCTAGCATTGCAATTTTTTTAAATAGACTTGCTCTTGCCTTCTTTTTATTTCTCGAACCTCTATAATGAATCGCCAAAGAGTAAGTTTTGTCTTCGATAAACACGCCGCTATCTGACTTTAGATCGTTCCAATTCTCTTCAAGATTGAATTTCCAAAGCGTACATAATTTCCCTGCTTGAAGAATTGATTTCGTGCGTGTCGATAGGCCTTCTAAACCATGGTTACCAATCAATTGGCATGGAATTTCGTTAACCTTGTCTTTGAGATCCTTGAGAGATCTGCCTGATATTATGGCTACAGGGGTTAACTTTGCTAGCTCCCGAATAAGCTCCATAGTTTTCGTTGGCATAGCAGCAGCATCTGGACTTCCAACGATTGGAGAAAGCGTTCCGTCAAAATCAAAAGCGTAAAGTGTTTTCGTAAAACTCAAAGATTCAAGAACTTGAACTCCCGTAGACGTAAACAGATACTTCATATTGAAAAATTCCCTTGATGAGAACTCTGTGATTCTCTGATGCGGCCTCTCAAACGAGCGCGCTCTTTCATCCGCGCAGCATCCTTCAACATTCGCGCAGCCCAGCGGTAAACATTAAACTCCTGGACCAAACTTCTCATACTACGCATACGCGCTTTCTGTTCACTATCTGGCATAGTCAGAGCTATTTGCAGTGCATTTGCACATTGTGCAATATTGTAGGGGTTTACTATTAAGGCCTCAGGCAATTCACGCGAGGCTCCGGTAAATTGGCTTAGTATCAAAACACCCTTGTTGTCGTCCCGGGCAGAAATAAATTCTTTCGCAACCAAATTCATTCCGTCATGCAGACTTGTCACCATACAAATATCCGCCGCCCTATAATATTCAAATACTTGTTGGGGAGTATGATGCTCAACTTTAAGATAGATCGGCTGGTATCCATCCTTTCCATAACGAGTATTAATTTTTTGTGCAAGAGCTCGAACTTCGCTCTCAAAGTTCTGATACTGTTCGATACTACTTCTAGAAGGTGCGGCAATTTGAATAAAAGTAAAACGCCCTATCCATTCGGGAAACTTCTCCAATAATTTTTCGACGGCTAAAAATCTCTCGAGGATTCCCTTGGTGTAATCCATACGGTCAATGCCTATTCCTAAAAGTATATTCTCAGGCAAATTATTGACCCTTCGAATTTCCGTTCTGGTTTCTAGAATAGATTTTTGATCTTTGCTCCATCGACTAGGCCACTCAATGGAAATCGGATATTCTTTTACCGCTGTTAATTTGCCACCATAAGATACCGTGGATGTTTCGTTATCAATTCGGGCTTCCAAAAACCTATCTACTGTGTCTAAAAAATTATTGCAGTGAAACCTTGTGTGAAAGCCCATAATGCTGCTTCCAAGTAGTCCGTGTAAAATTTCTTCTCTCCAAGGACAGATTCCAAAAGCTTCTGGATTCGGCCACGGTATGTGCCAAAAAGAAATAATAGTCGCTTTCGGTAGTTTTTCACGCACCATGCGTGGCAGCAGAGCTAAATGATAATCCTGAATTAAAATAACAGGATCTTCAGTTTTTGCTTCTTCCAAAACAACAGCTGCGAATTTTTCATTAACTTTGACGTAATAGTCCCAATCTTCAACACGAAAAATCGGGCGCGTATGTGCAATATGACAAAGTGGCCATAGCCCTTCATTAGAAAATCCGTAGTAATAGCCAGCTTCTTCCTCTTTACTTAACCACACTCGACGAATGGCGTATGCAGGTTCTTCTGGAGGCACTAGGACACGATCATGCTTATCAACCACACTTCGATCAGCAGTTCCACTGCCATGAGCTATCCAAGTTCCCGAACACGCTCGCATGATTGGTTCCAACGCGGTAACAAGGCCACTTGCCGGAACCTGAACTTCAATTTTATTATTCTTTTGTAAATGAATATAAGGTTCACGATTTGACACAATTAGAACTTCTTCTCCGATGAGCTCTTCCTTAAGAATCTTTTTTAATGACGCCGCTGTCCATAGCGCATGACTTTCGTCTTTGGAAGTACGGTTAAGCTCCAGATCGCGAACTAGATCTCTCAAATCTTTTGCGAGAGGCAACAACTCGGGACGTGAAAATTGACTCCTCGGATCGAGTACACCCTCACCTCGAAGAAGCGTTCTCATTCCGCTTACCCAGCCTCTCCAACTTAAATGCGCTAAAAGAACAGTAACCAACGAAATCACGATAGCCAAAGCAACAAATAAATATAAAACGTATTTTCGTGTGTCCGCTCCACGTCTAGTAATAAAACTCATGTCGTGAACCAATATTAGTCGTCCTATCGCCTTTCCCTTGTAATCGATAGGGTGAGCCGCAATATGAATTGACCCCTTTTCCAAGGGCAATACGGTGCTATTGGTCGCATTCGTCAAAAGATCAGAATTACAATTAAAATCTTTCAGAAACGTGTCGGTTTGATATTGAAGGACGCCATTTAAATCACAAAAGCCAATTGCAAATAGTCTTTCATCTTGAACAACACTTTTAAAAAAAATTAATATTTTGGCTTTCGAATTAGCATTTATTAATTCGGAGAGAGGCTCTTCCATTGTATTTGTCACGAGTCTTGATCTTATATCCAAATCGCGTATAAACCATCGCATTGTGAATGTATCTACGATTGGTAAGGTGACATAAGAAAGTATTGCCAAAACAAAAACCAAAGGTAACACGAATCGAATAGATAGTTTCATGATTTACACAGTTTACTTTGATATCAAAGTAAAATAAACTTCTATTTATGTATAATTACGGACTTGTGGGAAACTGCAACATTTCTGCTCTGATCAGCAATACAGGCTCAATAGATTGGCTTTGTTTGCCAAGACCAGATAGCGAACCTATTTTTGGAAGAATACTTGATGAAGAAGGTGGAGCTTTTTCTATCATTGCTCCTGATGGAACGGAGCCACAATCTCGCCAACACTATATTGAAAATACAAATATTCTTGTCACTGAGCTGCATCTAAAAAACGGGGATGCCTTTAAAATCACAGATTTTTGTCCACGCTTCGAGCAGCATGGTCGAATGTTTAGACCGCTGAGTCTATTTAGAATTGTTGACCCGATCAAGGGCACTCCAAAAATCCAAGTTAAGTGTAAACCCATCGCTGGATGGTCAAAGGAGGCGGCTCCACCGGCTCGAGGCAATAGCCATTTACGCTTCGATATTCGTGGTGAACAGCTTCGACTCACAACAAATATGCCGCTTACCTATTTAAGCGAAGAAACTTCGTTTCAACTCACCGAGAAACTCTACTTCGCACTTACGTGGAACGCCCCAATTGAAGGTGACTTGCCTCAGATTTCCGAGAACTTTCTTTTTCAAACCGAACACTACTGGCGCATGTGGGTTAAACATTGTTCGATACCAAGTCTTTTTCAACGCGAGACAGTTCGATCAGCTCTAACTCTGAAGCTGCATTGCTTCGAGGATACTGGCGCAATTTTGGCCGCCCTCACAACAAGCCTTCCCGAGGAAATTGGGGGCCAGCGCAATTGGGATTACAGATACTGCTGGCTCCGTGATTCGTACTTTGTTCTCACCGCATTTCACCGTCTAGGGCACTTTGAAGAAATGGAAGGCTTCATCAAATTTTTACTAAATATTGCTCACAAGCATGAATCATCTCGTGACCGACTCGCGCCAGTATATACTCTTAGTCAAGAATTGCCCTTGCCAGAAATCATACACCCAAATTGGGCAGGCTTTAAGAATAGCCCACCCGTGCGAATAAAAAACCAAGCGGCTGAACATATTCAAAACGACGTATATGGCGAGATGATTTTAACATTGGCACCTGTATTCTTTGATGAGCGCTTTTATCATTTGAGGACAAAAGATCACGAAAGCCTTCTTGAAAATCTAGCGCACCTTAGTGTTAAGTCGATTGGACAACCTGATGCCGGGCTTTGGGAATTGCGAGAGGGCTGGCAAGAGCATACGTTTACAAATCTAATGTCTTGGGCAGGACTCGAACGATTGAAACGAATTCAGAAGTTAGGCTATCTGAAGAATCTAAAAATTAATTTACATAATGAATGCGAGCGCGCAGAGGCCGCCATTGATCGCGCACTGAAAGACGGGATTTTTAGAAATAGTCCAAATGACGCTAGCGTTGACGCTTCTCTCGCGCTGTTCTCTATTTTAAATTACCCACAAACAGAAGCCATCTTAAAAACTCTTGCGAAAATATCAGAGGAGCTGCGCACTGACAAAGACACAAAGAGTTTTTATTACCGCTATATCAGAAGTGATGATTTCGGAAATCCAAAATCTGCTTTCGTAATATGCTCGTTCTGGATGGCACAGGCGCTAGCGCGCTCAGGTCAGGTTGAAGAAGCAAAGTCTATATTAAATCAGACTTTGCGGGCTGCAAATCATCTTGGACTCTATTCTGAACATTTCTCTACCAGGGACAACATGCAAATGGGGAACTTTCCACAGGCGTACTCACATGTGGGATTGATCAACTCGGCATTTGCCGTGAGCCCTCCTTGGTCAGATGTGCTTTAAGAAAACCGTCCACCATTGGTTTCAAAGTTTTCGTATTCATATTTCTTTATACCTATTTGCAAAACGTAGAAGAAAATCTGATGCCTTGCAAACAAACTCATATATATATCAACAGTCTGAGAATCGACATATTTGGGGCAATCTTTGGTTTCCATAAAAATAATTGGCAAAGGTCTATCATGAGTCTAGTTTAAACTGGTGCACCAAGATGATTCAAATAAGACATTACATACAAACCGGCTACAGAAATACGTAGATTCAATTGCCAAACTCTTTTCTTTAAAGGAAGTGCCCTACTGGGGTGCTGCACTGATTACGGGTTTTCTAGCCGTTGGGTATGCAAAGTTTTTTGTCTTTGCCGAAAGAGAATCAAGGCATCTAATTAATACTCACCCTTACTATCTGTTTTTATTGACCCCACTCTCTTTTCTTGCTGGCTGGTGGCTTGTGTTTCGATTTGCTCCAGAAGCGCAAGGCAGTGGGATTCCGCAGGTCATGGCGGCGATTGAGACACACAAATTTAAAAATCAAGACCAATTTCTAGAGAGGTTATTAGGTGTTAAAACTATATTAATTAAGATTTTGAGTTCTGGTTTATGCGTTATCGGTGGAGGATCCGTCGGGCGTGAGGGGCCGACAATTCAAATGGGTGCCAGCATCTTTCATCTTATTGGAAAAAAGACAGAAAAAATTTCTAGCCAACTACAACATGATTTTTGGATCATCACGGGTGGCGCCGCCGGAATTGCGGCTGCTTTTAATACGCCATTAGGCGGTTTAGTTTATGCGATTGAGGAACTCACAACAACGCACTTTAATAAATTTAAAACATCACTCATATCCGCGGTTATTATTTCTGGGCTAGCTTCACAATGGATTACAGGTTCTTACTTATACCTGGGCTTTCCTAAACTCTTAGATACAACACTTGCTAATGTACCGTGGACCCTACTTGTCGGCGTATTGTGTGGTTCTGCCGGATCTGTTTTTGGAAAATTACTATTTAAATTTTCAACTAGGCGCAGGCAGCTACTTAAGGCTAAATCATTTGCTATAGTAGCTATTGGTAGTGGACTTGTTGTGGCAACCCTTACAGTGTTTTTTGATTCGCGCACTTCTGGTTCTGGCAAAGAGGTCATCGCCCAACTTCTCTTTTCTGAAACATCAAATCCAGACTGGGAACTCATGTTGGCAAGATTTGTATCGCCACTGCTTACTTATCTTTCTGGCTGCGCAGGTGGCATTTTTGCACCTTCGCTAGCAGCCGGTGGCGCTATTGGAGCATTTCTCGCAAATGTTTTTAGTATTGGAAACAGCAACTTGATTATTCTATTAGGTATGATCGCTTTTCTTACAGGTGTGACTCATGCGCCTTTTACATCATTTGTATTAGTACTTGAAATGACAGACAAGCACGCGGCAATCTTCCCGATGATGTTAGCCGCGCTTTCGGCTTCAATGATTTCAAAAGTTATTGATCATCAATCTTTTTATGAACATATCAAGGGTTACTATGTAATGACTCTGAAATCGACTACCGAGAATCAAACTACTTAACCCAAACATTACTGGAAAATAGCAATTTGAGTTGCGTTCTGCGTGAATACGTTAGGGCCGATCAGTGACCCCGAAAGTAAAAGTGTAATCGCCAACATCAAAACTAGCGCGGTTATTGAAAATGATTTCTTTAAGCTACTCAATTGAAATCATCCTAACTTTAATAAGTTTCTATCCTCATAACAGTATAACTGATTTGGGATTTGAGTCCTACCGGCTTTAGTTTAGCATTTGAAATACAATTTTTGTTTATATATTTGAAGTACTGATTGATAAAAAGACTTTGCGCCAAAGTCTATAGTCAAAAAGAGAAAAACATTGCAGTTATAGAAAGTGAGCATTTTTTTTATGTAAATGGCGATTATAGTCTAAGAGGTGTCTGAGAAGCTTATTAACATCGTTTTGAACTTTTAAATAAAATTGCGCATTTGAGTTTTCTTTTTCTCCAATACGAACTGTAACAATATTATTATAATTAAGCGAAAAGACGTCTTCGTCAGTGTCATCATCACCAACATATAATGCACTTTCGACTTGCTCATGCATCATGAGCTTTAAAAAAGAAGCGCCTTTATTAGGGACGCCAGAAGGTATAATATTAATTACGGCCTTACCTAGAATAACTCTTGACGAAGTCTCCAGGTTAGCAATGCTGTTTAGTATCTCTAGGCGGGATTTACCTTTGTCCTCGGCTTTACGAAAATGAACTGCTATGGAGCAGCCTTTGTTTTCAATTTCAATGCCTAAAAGATTTTTTTCTATTAGTAAGCTGTTCTCAAGAAAGCGGCTCCATTGATTACACGTCTCCAGTGCCTCCCCTAGCCCAGGAGACTCTTCGTCAAAACCATGGCTTCCAATTACATACTTCGGCTTAAACAACAGCCTTGATTCAAGATCTTTCTCGTTACGTCCTGAAATAATCGCAAGTGGAACCAGGTCATTAAGTTGCTTTAAATAACCGTATGTCATTTTTGAAATCTGAGCCTCCTCATGTGACTGAACAATAGGCGCAAGAGTTCCATCAAAATCAAATGCGTAAAGCGCCCTTCGTTTTGCTAAACTTTCCAAAACAACTAAATTGTCCTCCGTAAAAAGTGGCTTCATCAATTTTAGCATTACTCCTATTCATTAATCTGACAAATGTTAATTAGGCTAATTGCCTAAATCATATTAATTACAAAAACCAACTCCGATCACTATTCCTACTGTGCTTCTCGTGAGAAGTATTTTAGCCAATTTTCTTTCGACCTGTAGAAGCACATAGGTTTTTCGGAGCTATTCAAAAGCAGCTGCGAATATAATCCCGAAAGTGAAGCTGCCGTGCCACCTGTCAAATTTGCGTCTATCGTTTCTGTTGTCCATGCTGTGGCCGTAGAAGATTTACTGGCAATTGCCATTCCTTGATTTGCACCGGAATAGTAAGACACCCATTTTGTCCCGTCAGATGCCAACTCAATTTGAGGTGATTGGGCGACGGTAATAGTTGAGCCAGTTCCACCAATACTTTCGCCTGTGAAAGCATTAGAAGATATACCTGAGGCTATCGAAGAGGATGTCACAACTCGAACCTGGTTTAACGTTGAATCATAATGTGCAATTGAAGGAACATCGGTGGAACTTAACTCCATATCAATACCTTCACCACGAATGGATCCGCTCGAATCTATCGGACGACATGTCCAAGTAAATGTTGAACTCGTAACCGCTTCGTCAGCCATTGCAATATATAAACCTCCACCCCGTTGGTAAGTAATCACCGGCTTCCCCGCGCTGGTGAAGCGCAATTTCGCGTATTTTCCTGCATCTGCAGCCGCAGAGCAACCCGATCCAGTAACTCCCGTAGTGCCATCCACATAAAATCGTTTCCAGCCCTTTGTGGGCGTGTATCTTGCAAATTTAAGAGCAGTTGTTTGAACTGTAGGCCCCACCTCATAATACGCAATCCCAATGGATGTTCCGCTTGTTCTGGCACTTGGATAGAGCCCTGTGGTGAGAGATGTGTCATCAATTACATGAATACTAAAACTTGCACCATTGTTAGATGATCGTGCAAGACGAAGATTGGCCTCAGTTACCAAAGAATTGTAATACGCAATCATCGGCTGATTATTTGCGTCGTATGCTAATGAAGGATAAATACCGACCAAAAGACCGGCAGCAGATTCGTTATAGTTAACGACGTTTACTAGCGAAAATGTCGGGTTCGTAGATGTTCCGCCACGAGTTCCGTAATAAAGTTTTGAATCGGCAACAGTAGGATCTGTATATAAATACGCATACCCAATTGTGCCGTTAGCAGCTTTCGCCGCTGAAACCATAGGAATTGCCGTTGTTGGAAACACGTTACTTGTTTGATCAACGATATCCATAATGAATTGTCCCGTAGCAATCGTTCCATTAATATCCATTGTTGATCCACTTGCGACCACAACATCATTACCAATTAAAGTAGCTGCCGCTCCCGGCAGCTTTGCATACGACATGTAAACCACATCATTTAAAGTATCATATGCCATTCCGATACCTTCACCTGCGGCCCAAGCTACGCCAGTCTCTACCAGCGTAGGACCAACAAAGGCTCCCGCTGCGGCTCGCTTGTTCATTAAAAAATGAGTTGTGCTCCTAGAATATCCAATAAGATGGTCAGTGCCCGCTGATGCTAACTCAAAACCATTTAATCCGTCATTTGCAGTACCTGTGCTAGTTAGTGCGCCCCAAGAAGTCGCGCCAGCTGGTTGTGCAGTAGCACAATCATTTGGGAGTGTTGCTGTGTAAGTAAACGTATTCGTAGTCGAAAAGATTCCAACTATTGGTTTGTTGTCTGAACCCACTACGACGCCCGATCTTACACCTGAGTTAGCCCCTAAAGCTGTCGAAAAACATGCTCCCCCACAACCCGTCATCACATTTGTCGCGACAACGCTTGAAATCCCACTACTACTCACATTGGCAGTTACCAAAATGGGTTGGTTATTAATCCCGGCTGCCCCCGTGGTTACGGCGGTCGTTGCGACAAGATATTGATTTCCGCCTGATGTACACAAATATAATCCAGATTGCAAAACACCTTGGTTGATAGCGGTAATAGTGCCGCCAGCAACGATGGTGGCTAAATCTGTTTCGGTCCAAGTTCCTGTTGATGACCTAAAAAGATGTTTCTGCCGACTGCTGGCAATAGTTGCAGAATACCATGCATAGGCAATATGAATGTTATCGTTTGAATCCACGCGAATCTTTATTCCTTTTATCGGATCTACAGCAAGTGTGTTTGCAACCCCTGTGCCCCCAGCCGAAGAAGAATAACTGGCCGCAACTGAAACAGTCCAATTGCCCGAGGAATCTCTTTCAGCAACTCTAATTTGTTTATGACCTCCTGTTGTATTTAAGCTCGCACCATAAACATACGCGACAACAGGTAGGCCTGTTGACTTGAATGTAATTGCGATAATGTCCGCTATTGACCCCGTCGCTGAATTCGGCGCCCCTACGCAATAGCTGAACGCTGTGCCACATGCGATTGCGCCGGTAGTACTATAGTTGTAATCAATGACTTCAATATTCCAAGCGCCGTAAGTGTCGACATAGGCGTATTTTAGCGCTCCCAATGTAGTCGAACCCCCGCCTGCCGTGGAGTTTTTATCGTAGTATGCGATAGCTGGGTGATAGGTGGACGGATTTATTGCTACAGCGTTAGTTCCACCAGTCATATTATTAAAAGTCAAACTTGGACCAGTAGTAACAATTTTGAGTACATCTGTGGTAGAGGAACCCGCGGCACCACCAGTGCCTCCGCTTGTTCCGCCGGTTCCCCCACCACTCCCCAAGGTCACGCCACCTGAAACACTACCCTCCTCGCAGGCCGCGAGAACAAAGACAAAACACAATATTTTTAAAGAATTAAATACTGCTTTCAAAGTTTTCATCATTATCTCCTAAAGTTTGAGTCTTAATTCGAAAGGCACCATGTAGTTAACAAATTGCTCGCTCGCATCAGAGATACCACGGCTTTCCGCACCTGTTCCCGATCCCGAAAATGAAACTGAATCGTAATTAATTTGAATGCCTACAGCTAAATCAACATTTTCGGTATAAACATAAGCAACTTTTAAATTTAGAATACTTGATATGCCAAATTTGTATCTACCCGTTACGGTATTGGATTCTTGAAAATAATTTGAAAAACCAATTGTGATACCACTTTCATAGAAAGTTTTTGAAGAGAGGGTGTTTGTATATCCTAAAGATACCGTGGGGCCCGCAATGTAACTCGCTGCAATCACAGCAGGCGAAACCCTATCTGATGATCTTTCAGCATAGTAGTAACCTAACCCAAAAGTTGGAATTCCATTATCAGTGCCGTTAACTAATCCAATGTTAAATCCAACATCAGTTCGCGCATTCTTTTGATTAAAACTTGAAGGAGTAGCGCCTGCAACGTCCTCATATCTTACGGAGCTAATTGAGTGCCGAAAATATACATTCGTATTCGAATCACTAAGACCATAGTTTATCTCTCCGCCATAATTTGACCCAAAAGTGCTTGGCATTTTTGAGTTCATTCCAACACCTTCAATAGTGTTGGACATTACGCTTGCGCCACCATTAACAAAAATATTTAAACCTTTGTATAAACGATGATCTGCGGGCTGAGTGGCTACCGTAGAAGTCTCAGGCAGCTTTACTTGAGCATTTTCAATATTGTTCTGCGCCTGAACCACGTTAACCAAACACAAGACTAAGATATGTAGAACTAAGAATCCGGCTTTCAAATTGTGCTCCTCTCCATCGCTGAAAGTCTTTAGTGGTTTCAGATTATGTATACAATCGGTCGATGACTATCAGGCGTTGGACCAGAAAACGTGATTTTATATAAAAATAATTAGGAATGTTTTTAGCATCTCACACCTGTGGCAGGGATCATTTTAGTAACTCAAACTAATCACTAGGTTCTTTTCGGTAAACTAGACGCCTCGATAAAATGTCAAAAAAGTGATTTCTTTGAGAGTGATTTTTGGAGTTTTTCGTTATTTTAATTAGATTTTAGTAATTTAAAAAAGTAAATATATGAAGTAACATTACTAGTTACCAACTACAGTTACATTACTAATCGCTTTTACAAAACTACTTTGGAAGATAAGAGGCGTCGTAGCAGCCTTACTTAAAGTTGATCCGTCATAGTTAAGCTTAATAACTGATCTGAAGTTTGTACCAACTAACACAAAACGTTCTGAAGTTGTTCTGTAATACGCTAAGGATGACGATAGCGATCCAGGTGTTGCGCTAACTGTTGCGATATCTCCTGATGTATCATTGAAAAGCAAAGTTGCATTATTAATTGCGGTTGGCGTGACATCAAAACTCCAAATCTGGGCGTTTGTGGTAGATGCAGTAAACGGATAATAGAGAACCAGTAGTTTGTTTTCTTCAGTAATGTAAATCATATCAACTGGCCACATCGTAGTTGCGGGGCCGGCAAGAGCAACGCCAGAGATACAACCACCTGTCGCGCCATTGTACAAATTGACTTTGTTATTTGGAGATGTCGCTCCGTTCGACGCGATTACATATTCAGATCCCGAAAGCATGAGTTGCACGGCTGCGGTGCCCGCGGTAATTGTACAGCCTCCACCAGTTAAATATCTTGCGGCTGCTCCAACACGTTGTTTGGCCGAGTTAAATCTTTCTACTCCCGCAGTACGCGTAATTAAATATCCTCCATCGGTGGTAGCTGTTAGGCGTCTTGTGCCTGCGGCCATTGCTGTTGAATTTTGAAAATATTGAGAAAAATTTGATCCATCGGGATCCGCAATATCAACTTCGCCAACAGTGCCATTGAAGGCCAAAAGCAGCATCTTCATCCCACTCGTCAGACTTTGAAACACTACTGTCTGAGGCATAAACCCAGGGTTTCCTGCGTAATCACGTACTATATTAATAAGCTTACCCTGCTGGTTCCAGCGAGATACAATTCCAACACCTGAAGCAACTGGAAAACCACTTGAAACATAGATACTGTAATTATCGGAAATTGATGAGACACTCTCATTTTCAACAGTACAATTGTCGGTGTTGTATAGCACTTTCTCAGTGTCGCCTGCATCACACTTCTTACCACAACTAGTGAGACTCAAGAGTGCTAGTATACCAATCAATACAAAAATCAGAGCTCTTATAGAAATGTGCATTGTAACCTCTTTGTCGGAAATCATTTTTTCAAGAAGACTCGCATCACTACATCGACAGAAGATCAACTTTAGATCAGCTCAAATTTAAATATCGCAAATTCTTTATTTTAAATTACTGACTTGATCATATCTTTTTTCTTTTTTAAATCCAACGGCTTGGCCTTTTCTTTTAAACAGGACCTTGTTAGTTGAAAACAAGCACGCTTTTATAGAATTAACTTTGATGATCGAACTACATCGCATAGTTTATTTCTTACTACGAATTACTTTTTGGATTAAACAACTGTGCGTTCAGCACTGCCAAACAACAGGAGAACTTTTATGAAATATCTAAAACCACTTCTACTTATCTCACTCTTTACAGTTGCATGCGCTACTACCAAAAAACCATTAGATACGAATACCCTCATTGAAGCACCAGTTCAATCTCCACCAAAAACTGAGAAAAACGTCGCTACTCCTAAGAAAGCTGAGGGTAACAACAATAATAAAACCGTTGTTTGCAAGGTAGAGAGCGATACGAGAACCATTACTCATGTTCTTGGCTCAAACGGAACAAAATTAGAGGATAATCGAAAATGTCAAATTACATACAAAACGTTCAATAGCGATGACGTAGTAGCGTACGCTCACCATCAAGAAGAGTTTTGCGCAGACGTATTTGATAAAGTAATTAAGAACCTTCAGAACGGTGGATTTGTTTGCCTCGGAGAGACAAACAAATAAAAGCTTTTAAAAATCTAGTTCTTGTATTTGTTTTTTGAATTTCTCATGAAAAACTTGTTCCATGGAATATAGACCAGGAGGTTTATCATATAACCACTTACCCGCAAAGGCTGCACCAGTACCAAAAGCCGCTCGATTGATGCTTTCATGTGTTAGTCGAATCGTTTGGTAAGGGAGTCCAAAAATGACTTCATGCTTACCGACGATTCCACCTACGCGAATAGAATTTACATGCTTATTTGGTTCAAGATCTAGCTGGTGTGCCAATCGCAGGGCTGTTCAAGAAACTTCATTTTTATCTCTAAAATGTTCTTCAACAATTTCAACATCCGCGTGAGGGATTACTTTCTTTAACATCTTTGAGGCAATCATAAGCCAATTAATTCCCAATGTAATGTTAGGCGAATACAAAATTGCAGTCTTTTCGCTAGCAATTTTTACGGTTCGCAAATCATCTTCAGAATATTTTGAAATAGCCGTTACTATGCGGGTTCCAGCAAGTGCTAAAGTATAGTAAGCTTTAGTCGCGTCAGTTGAAGAAAAATCAATTATCAAATCAACTGGATTTTTTTGTAAAAACCCGCCGTCCAATTTAGAAAAAGTTATAAAGGGAGCAAAGTTATCATCAAATCCAAGCGCATGACTGGCGTACATCAAATTTGATTGAACATTTTTTCTACATACCCATTCTAGGGAAAACGACGAGTCTGCAACAATCTCTTTCGCAACGACAGAACCAGTGCGACCAAAACCAAATAGGCCAACTCTGATAGACATAGCTATTCCTCCGGCGGAAAGCGACCCTACTTTCCAGTAACTACAGGAGGAACCTGCACCCATTTTTAATTTTTCTTAATCAGAGACTAGAAAGAAGATCACAATTTTGCACATCACGACGAGTCAATTTGCACTTGAATTATTCTACAATCGTCGTGTGTCGTATTAATTTTTCTAATCGCTTTACTCAGCACCAATAAAAAGATTGAGTGTAAGTATATTAGACAGCAAATTTAAATTAACACACGGTTGCATTCGATGTTCTTTTCAATTCGTGCCTATGGCCAACACTTAAATATTAAGCTTTTTAAAATCTCAAATTTAAAATGTAGGCTTTACACATTTCGCTCAAACCCATGCGTTGATGCTGTGGTTTTGTTTCAAAAAACCACACATCTTGCAGTATTTTTAAATTATAAAAAATAACGAACATAAATCCTTTTAAGGCCACAACTCGATGTCTAATAATTTCCAACAAAAAACGATGGTGTTGCAATAGCTATGAGTTCAGCTCCTATGGCTCGGCGATAAAATGGGATGTGGCGGCCCAATAGATATTTATAAGTGGTCCAACTCGGCACCGAACTGAAGTTTTTTGGGTCTGAAAATATGGTGCTAATGAAGTTAGTGTCGTCCTTCCAAATTAATTTTGCATAAGGTAGACGGCACTCTGATCCTCTTTGTTGGACGATATGATTAAGTAACTTTAATTTTTCTTCGAATGCAGATTCAAAGGGAAGGTTTCCAACCATAAATGTCCTGCCAATGAGAACGCGAACCATTCCTTCGCTAAGAGATGCGCACAGTCCTGCGTGGCTTGAGGAACCATAGAAGACGCTTTTGAGAACGGTTGAATCTGTGTTCAAATCAAAGAGCCCACTGTATGCAAACGTCGCTCGACGTGCGCGGTCTAAAAACTCACTTTCATAAGCTTGCCACTGCTCGCTATTTATGAGACCCAAGGTTGCACCTTTCTCGAAGGCTTGGCGCTCACTACGGAGAATCGCAATGGCAATTAGTTCACTACCTAACATTTCTTGAGAAAAAATTAATTTTGCAAGTTGGCGGACCTCACGTAAAGCGGGAAAAAGATTTTTTTCAGCTAACCCTTTCATCAAACGCAATTTTGCTAGTGTTTGTAGTGCCCCGAGATCAGGAACAGGCATCGTGAATATATTAAAGTTAGATCTTCCCGATTTAATCACATCTGAAAGTGGGCCAAAAGCGAATAAATCCCAATGATCGTAGTGATTCAATTCGTTCATCCATGATAGATCCAAATCATATTTGGTTACGGCCTTTGCATGATCAACCCAGCTTTTGCTCCAAGACCCATTTAATTTAGCCCGCAAATCAGGTGGCGGGATAATCTCTGGCCAACGATTCATTAAAATCGAGAGAGGAGAACTCTCGTCGTAACTCCACTGAATTTTTGAGTTTAGCAACTCGCCAGCATCATGTTTCTTACCGGGAAGTGCAAAAAAATTATCACTGGAAATTAAATTTTGATCATTTAAAAACAAATCAATTTTAGCAGTTATTTGCTTTTGATAGTCTTGTGATTTTTTTTGCGATCTTAAAAATATTAATTCCGAATAAAGTAGACCACTAAAGATCGAAAAGAAAATCAACGAAAGGACAATAGCAATCGGTTGCATATACCATGGACGATGAACTTTGTTAAACTGCAACCCTATTTCTACGGGATTTCCCAGTTTAAGTATCGCGAGTTCAATGGCATCATCAAGCGACAGTCCGTTTGAAGTTTTATCCTCTACGAAGTCCTCGAGATGGCCAAAAAGCTCGCAGCGAATTTGAGTGCGCTTCTGTTGATTACGAACTTTTTGGCAAACAGCATCTAAAAATTCCTGAATTTTTTTATTTTGTTCTAACTTCATTTTGAAATACCCAATGAGAATTTCGCAGAGGATAAAACTTGATCAATTAGAGATCTGAAATCATGCCATTCTTGGGTTCGTTCTTTAAGTAAGGCTTTACCCGCTTTTGTGAGCCGATAATATTTGCGGCGTCTAGTATCCGCTTTTTCTTCCCAATAGGATTCCACCGCGCCTTCTTTTTCTAAAGAATGAAGAATAGGATACAAAGTTCCCTCTTTAAGTGAGAGCGCGCCGCCGGATGTACGTTCAATTTCTTTGATGAGTTCGTATCCGTAAGCGCTTTTACGATTTAAAACCGTCAATGCGAGAGTCGCGACACTTCCTTTAAGTAATTCTTTGTTCACTTTCATTGAACCCTCCAAGGCCTAGGATACCTATATATCGGACTCCTAGGTATAAGCTTTAGCAGACCTAGACTATTTTTATTTTAGAAGACTGGTGAATTTTGCCCCACCGAATATAAGGTTCTACTGCTTGAACTCTTCTTAAGAAAATTTTTGCTTCCAGAGATTTGGAACTTTGGTACAAATAGCATCCGCGAGTAAATAAAGGTTTTGAAATTTAGAAATAGTATCTGTTGGTTGCCCGTGAAGCTCTGGCGAAACTAAACATATTTTAAAGTCAGACTTTAACGGCGCGAATTCGTCTGCGTTCAAAGGAATCCCGTTAAAACAATCAATCCAGAGCCACTCGATCTTATTTTTAAAAGTAGTCGCCATAACTGCCGGCTCATAAGCCGAAATACGTAAGGCAAATTTATTATTATTTTGTATCACCGCGTGCTTAACTAATGTCGGTAACGCAGTATCCAGAAAAAAATAATTCGAAATTCCCCGCTGTTTTAAAATATCTTCGGCCGCTGATTCTAATCCATCCTCTTTTGTATTTAAAATAATCGGCCCAGAAATTTTACGTGCTTTGAAAGCGTCAGCCCAATCTGAAAACGAATCGCCAAGAGTCCACGCATCGTGTGAAAGATGAAGGCTGCTCTTTACATTAACGTTCGAACGCAAATCAATCTCGACCCCATTTTGCGTTTCGACATTCGCTAATTCTGAAATTTTATTTATACGGTGCTGAATATAGAGCGGCACTAAACACTCCTCGTCTCTGACATTTGCGACTGCAGCAGAGCCACCGTCACCAATTGCGTTACGCCATCAAACCCACCCCGCCATTTTGGAGGGTACCAGGCCCGCGTGATATGACGTAAATTTGGAAATAGTCGATTGGCGATGTCTTCAACCGTTTCTTTTGTCGGGCCGGTTCGTATTTCTACAATCATACGATCTATTCCCACATCGACTTGATTATGCAAAATTGAGCATTGCGTGGTTTCACTTAATGCCGAAACTAAATCAAAAACAGGGGCATCGTTCCACAATACGTAACGCATAATGAGTTCAGATGTTTTTCCGCTCAACACCTCTTCGCGCGAACTTTCTTTCACGGGAAGATACTCAATAATCCAATCGGCAAATTGTCTTTGTGGTCCAATATGCGTCATCGCATCGTCTTGTCGACGCTCCCAACTGGTGAGGACTTTCTCTGGCGAGTGTCCACGACTTTCTACATCACGCGCCAACTTCCATCCCAAACGAACCATATCATTAGGCGCTAAGAAAATTTTAAGGTCTAAACGAGATCTCATATCTCGCAAATAAAAAGTATGAAGCCCTTGAAGAATGACAGTTTTGTGCGGTTTGATTTCTCTAGGTGCTGAGAATGTCCCGATATCGTGATCATATTGCGCTTGCTTGACTGCCAACCCACGTACCAATTGAGATGTATGTGAGGACATTTCCGGAAGATGATTCGCTCGTGGATCAAGATGTGTAAGACGCTCCCACTGTTCGTGATTGCGCTCCCATTTATGATAGTCATCCCCTTCAAGAGAAATCGTATTATTCGGACTAAAAATATCAATGAGAAGCTCGCTGAGATAATTTTTGCCAGAAGCGGAATCGCCCGCAATCCCAATAAGCTGAGGACGTGCTCGGCCGCGCAAAACAGCTTCATGCCGAATCACGAGCGTCCACATCCCGGTTAGAATTCCTAAAGTCGAGGCTTGAAGAACCGTAAAAAAGAATCCTTTGACGATTGTGGGTTCAAACATCTCCCCACCTAAAAAATAAATTAAATAAAATACAACGAAGCTTGCAAACAAACCCTTATGTAAATTTTGGTGAACAGCAAAGAGCACGCTAAAAAAAGGTACTACCCAAATATACCAACCGGCGGCCGATGAAGTCGCAATCAACAACGTACCGAGTATTAATCCACTACCAAAAAACAATCCCCGCTCAGTCACTCTTGTCGAAATACAAAGGCGACCCAAAACTCCTAATACTAGCAACACCCCTAAGTAAACAGTCTGATCGTTTCCGAGATTGAGTTGCGCACCAAAAAGTCTCAAGGCCTCCGGAGATGAGGTGCTCGCATAGAAAAACTTGTGAGCCAACAGAAGCGGTAAAAAACCAATAACTGTTATTCCTGCCCAGATAGAAATAAACAGTGTCATTTTTTTTATAGCTTCTCGCGCAAAGAGTCCGTTCCAGAGATAAACCAAAAAGAACGGCAACAAGATCACCACGTGAAACTTACTCAGAGTTGCTAGCGCCAGTAAAACCGCCGACCAAGTCACCCTTTTTTGCCCTAAAAGTAAAACGGCCGCTAAAGAAAATATAGTGGAAACCAAATCGAGTTGCCCATGCACGTAAGAAACGTAAATGACGATGGGGTTTAGCCAGTAAAACAATATAATTTGTGTCTTTCGGGCTTTCGCCACATGGCTTAATAAAACAAGTGCTAAAAAATCGATGGCTAGCAACGGCAGTTTCATTAAAAACAAACTTAATCCGGTTGAACCTAAAGAAGCCGACCCAAATAGAAAAAATCCAATTTGTTTTGGTATATACAAAAGCAAAAATAAAACAGATCCATACGGAAAAAAATGTGGTGGGTTGACTTCCCATGGATTCACAAATGGTCCCGAGACGGTGGAATCAACAAAAGGTATGAAAAGTTCAGACATGTAGTGAGAATCAAAAAGCGGCATCATCACCAAACGAATAACTAAACCTAACCAGAAAATTTTGGATTTAAAAAATTCTTGTATCAAGATAACCGACCTTCGGTTTGCGAGAGTGTGCGCATATATTTAAGCATTCCCCAAATCGTTTTATAGCGCCCAATAAACGTCGAAGCCCAACGAGAAACGCCATGCACTCGAGGTGGAAACAACACATCGATCGTTTTGGTTTGATAACCCGCACGAGCTGCGACGTAAAGAACGTACAGATCAAACGCGAACGTTTTGGGTGGATTTTTTATTTCTTTTAGAAGCTCTTTAGGAAACACTTTGGGTTGCGCGTTGACTTCGTACACCTTCAAACCCAAAAAAAGACGTGCGAAGAATTCAAAAACGCGACTCACACACACGTCTTTCCAATTGCGGCCAAACCGTACGCCCTTGACTAAAGTTTTAGGATCAGACGATTTCAGTACATCGAGCGCTTTAAACGCATCTTTAGGATCACATTGTTGATCGGCATGCGACCACGCAACATATTTTGCTGTTGCGGTTTTAAGACCTGTTGAAAGACCAAACCCATAACCTTGATTGACTTCAACATGGACAGAACGAAACCAAGATCCTAATTCTGACGTCTTCAGTTTTTGAAATACGGATTGGCTATGGTCGCGGCTTCCGTTATCTACAAGTACTAATTGAAATCGTGTCGAGTCATATCCTGCGGACTCTGCAGCCGCACATGCACGCTTTAAAAGAGCTTCGATGGAATCACCCTCGTTGTAACATGGTAGAACCAATTCAAATTCTAACATGAGCTCTCCTGAACTCCAGGAAAGCGTGGTCGTGCTTCTATGGTTCGACAACAAAAAATCTCTTCCCAGTAAAGCGCCTCGGCTAAAGAGTCGGGATCGCCCCAGCCTATGTATCCGTCCAAAGGAATCATTCTCACATTCAAACTCTGTTGCATGAGAACTTCAAAAACTGAATCTAAATAGAGTTCACCATTTATGCGGATATCTTTTTTTTGCAGGTCTTCAATACCCGAGCGCAATATGTCTGCAGTTCGAAACCAAAACGTTCCGACTAAAACATGATCTTGATCCGGAGTTTCTGAAACTGGTTTTTTTACAGAGACAGACTTCACCTTAGGGAATTTTTCGCTTTCATTTTGAGGCACAACATAGGCATATGCCTGAGGACGCTCTTGAGCTCCAGGATACCCTTTCATTGTAAAAATAGCCGCATCACAATTCGGCTGAGAGCGAAACGCTTTCCATGCTTGAGGATTTAATACAATTCCATGATCGCAAGAACTCACGACCACATCTTGATTCGCCGTGAGCGCAGAAACTCCAGCCATTGTCGACAACGCCTGGCCCGAAGGCGTTGTTTCTAACGATATTGTTTTTGTTTTTTCATTCTTTAAAAGACGCGAAGAAAATGAGTTTAGCGCAACAAGAACCGTTGTTTTTGCTCGAGGCAAAGTCTCTAGAGCACGAATGTACATAGGCTTTGTTCCGACAGGAATGAGCGGCTTAGGATTATCTGTGATCGACGTAAAGCGCGATCCCAATCCGGCCATTGGCATTAAGACTTGATCTATTTCAAGCTTGTAGCCTGCATTGCGATTATAAGCTGAAAATGTTTTTTCCCAATATTCAAAACGCTTTAAATCTTGCGGTGTTCCCCATTGAAAAAAACCAGGGATTTCAAAAACACGCACGTGCGCGTGAGGATTAAACTTTAAGAGCGCTTCGACGGTCAGACTCGTATAGTATTCACCATTCAAACTTAAATTATTTTGGGTTTGAAATTGTAAAGCATCATGAAGAATTTGAGCGGTTCGAAAATAATAGCCACCACTTGAAGCGTATTCATTCTCGCGCGTCTCCGTGAAACTTCCTTTTTCGCGCACTTCAACAACCCGCTCGCCATCCATGCGACAGTACGCATACGTTACCGGATTTAAATAATGTGCATGAAAACCGCGATAACACACAACGCACGCATCACACTGGCTTTGATTTATAAAACGTACGAACTGCGCAGAATCCCAAACCATTCCGTAATCACAATAAGAAACAAAAACTTTTTCATTTTTAGGAATAGTCTCAAGGCCTTTTTCGATAGCGCGGCCTGGTCCGAGTGCATGAGGTTCAACGTAAGAAATTGTGGATGTTGGTCGAAGTGATTTTAATAAAGTCGGAAGCTCCGTCTGCCGATGATTTTCTGCGAGCACAAAATGACATACCCAATCGAGAGGATAGTTTTCAAGCGTACGCATAATCATTGGTATGTCATTGACAGGAACTAAGGGCTTCGGCTGCGTATACCCGGCCTTATGATAGCGTACCCCTTGCCCTGACATCGGAATGAGTAAATGAATTTTATCGCTCATGAATCCGCCCTCACAACTCCGAGGCGCGCCTTTTCTGTCGGAAGGGACGCCACATGATTCACGATATTCGCATCTAGTTCCGAGATTTGTGGATACAAAGTTTCAAGCACGCGCGTCGCCCACCAAATTTCGCGAAGATCAAGAGAAGCCTGATTTGAAAGTTGAAAACGAGAATCTCCCGGTGCTTTCTGCAAAACAGACTTGAGTTGAGAAGCATAAACCGCCGCATCCGGAAATAAATAACGTAGATGTCCTGGTTGTTTTTGAACATTCTGCAGCCATTCATCCGTAACGGTGGACAAGCCGAAGTCTTTAAAAAATTCCTTTTCTAAAGTTTGCCAAAATTTCAGAAATTCTAAAACTTTTTCGGCGTCCTCGCTGTCTTGAAACTGCAAAATCAAACCATGGTTTTGCAAAATATAAACGGACGCATGAGGATGTAACGACAAAGTATGTGAAAGCGACCAACCCGGCATGTGGTTCTGAATAAATTCAAATGATTTATTGAGTTTTTCTTTCAACCAGCTTTTCATTTTTTGAGATTTTGACTCATCAAAATAAAATTCGGCCATGAGGATTGCGGCTAAAGAATGAAAGTGTAAGACCCAGCGCCCTGGTAGGACGGCATGAAAACCGGTTTCCATAGAGGGACGTCCTAACGAAGAATCAGAAGAGGATCGAATCAATTGCGAATAGTCGGCTTCGGTGTTGGCACTTTTTTTCAGTTCAGAAAAACATTTATGAAATTCGGGTAAACGCACGCAAGCAAATCCTTGAGTTGCCGAAACCGCATCCAAACGACGGCCAGAGGCTTTTATCCACAGATGTTCATTATCTTTGACGGAGACATTTCCACCAGCGCCTTGATTCCACATGGGAACAGCACGCCCGATGAATTGACAAATACGAACAAAGGACTCGTTTAGGTCTTTACGCACGCGATATCTCCTGTAAAACGAGAGGTAAGTTTGCGAGTCGGTCAATCGCGTGACTCCCCACAGGTACTTTTGGCCGATTATTTTTTTGAATAAACTCTGTCGTCCATACCGCGCGACTTCCCATTTTTAGAGCGGGTACAATGTCGTTATCAATATCATCGCCGACCACAACGCAGTCTTGAGGTTGCAAATTTAAACGCGCATACACCTCACGAAATACTGTCTCGTGAGGTTTTTCAACACCAACATCTTCAGAGGTTACAACGATTTTAAAAAAATGCGATTTGGGATCTAGGCTTGAGAGTTTTAGAAGTTGAGTTCGCGCCGTTTCGTTCGTGATCACAGCCAACACATATTTCTCTTTTAACTCATTAAAAAGCTGAGGCCGATTTAGCGCCTCCCATTGATCACGATAACTTTTTTGCAAAGTGACTTCATACTGCGCAGTCATTTCTAAAGCCGCAGAGTGCGAATAGAGACCTTTTTGCTCTAACCATTGCTTAAAATAAAGCAATCGATGATGAGCCGACGTATGACCTTGAGGCAGTCGGTGTTTTACGCTCTGTCGGCATGCTTGAAAAAAAGCGTCTTCATCTTTAAAACCCACCGACTCTTGTGCAACTTTATAAGCTAAAGAGGCGTCCACCAGAGTTGAATCTAAATCAAAAATTAAAGCTTTCAAGGGCATGAGATTTGTTAACATGTTCATGCTTTTGGAGCTACACTCAGAGACGCACTATGCGCCGCGACAGACTTCATTTGGGCATGAATTTTTGAATATGGTCAAGAGCGAGCCGATAATGTTCCGATTGAAGGTGCAGCCCATCGAGGAAATAGGAATTAGGCAATATCAAAAGTGCCTCAAAGTAATTCGTAAACATGGGATCAAGCCCCTCCCCATGAATACGGGCTTTCATATCCGTAAAATCCAAATTGCCTTTGTCAGAAATGGGATTCGGTAAAATATGAAGTTCTACGCCTTCCTCTTTACACAACCTTGCCATTTGCTTCAGATACTCAACAGAGACGTCCGACATAATTGGTTTGTATTGAGAAAAAGGCTCTACATACTTGTCAGCTCCTAAAAAATATTGGCTGTAATCGAAATTTAAAAAGTTATTAACTTTAAAAATTGAAAACAGACCTAAATAAAATAAAGGCTTACGTGTCAATTTTTCAACTACGATGGGCGAAATTTCCGCAAAATTGCTCGGCCAAATAAAACTTTTTACCACATCCCGAAAGGTATACGGCTGATCAAGATCGTTTGAAAATGAATGCGGTATATACGCCAAGATCGCGTGGCGTATTTTCTTAGGATTAGCTTTTAAAACATTTTTTAAAATCTGATATTGGCCGAATACCGAAATACTTTGCGTGGTTAATAATCGGAATGAGTGTGGATCGATTATAAAAACTTGATGCCCCACGCTGTCGCCGAGTATGACCTGGTCAAAACTAATATTGGTCTTTTGACTCTCCAAAACAATTTGGCGGTTTGGCAACGCAGAATAAAGAAATTCTGGCACAATAAGGTTCAAGATCGGACCCACAATTATAAGTCCGATACAGCCAAATGTGAGCGCATGTAAGATAGGTTTCATATTAAAATTGAAAATAAATAAACCTTTGCTCTAAAGATGATGTTCCAAATAAAAATATACTAATAATAAGAGCGTAATAACACGACCAGCGCACAGCCGTCGGCATGGCCATAAACTTCTGTTTAAATCCCAAATTTCTTATTGAATATTGTACGAGCTCCAAAAATAAAACCGCCCCAATCGCAAAATACCAATCAAAC
This sequence comes from Bdellovibrionales bacterium, assembly GCA_021731045.1. GTDB lineage: Bacteria > Bdellovibrionota > Bdellovibrionia > Bdellovibrionales > JAKFYE01 > JAKFYE01. Next base: position 54,914 of record JAKFYE010000039.1, read on the forward strand.
CGAGTAAAGCTAAAAGCCGCTCCCACGTTTTTTAAATTAAATACACTAAAGGTTTCGAACGAAAGAATTTTATTTAACATATAATAACCAGATTTAAGTGAATTTGCTCTAAAAAAAATCCAAGTGATATTGATAAGAATAAAGGTTACAAGCACCGAAATAAAAGACGGAAGCTGCCAATGCGCCTCAGAAAAATACCGCGTTTTAAACGCGCCGATCCCGCGCTCCAACCCTACAAAGAGTCCGTTGAGCCCACCCCATACAACAAAAGTCATGTGGGCCCCGTGCCATAAACCACTTAATAAAAATGTGATCATCAAATTAGTAAAAACTCTAAACTCTGAAGCACGATTCCCGCCCAACGGCAAATACACATAATCACGAAACCAACTCGAGAGGGAAATATGCCAGCGTCTCCAAAACTCTCCTACCGAACGACTTGCATATGGATCATTAAAGTTTTTCATAAAGTCAAAACCCATAATACGCGCAGTCCCTATCGCGATGTCAGAATATCCCGAAAAATCACAATAAATTTGATATGCAAACGCTATGGTCGCCACCGCTAAAGCAGATCCATTGAATTGTGTAGGACTTCCATATGCTTCGTTGGCTAAGATTGCCAATTTGTCGGCGATGACTATTTTTTTAAAAAAACCCCAAAGCATTAAACGTAGGCCCGAGTAGAGTCGATCCCAAGAAAAATATTTTGAAAAATAAAACTGCGGCAATAAATTTTGAGGCCGTTCAATCGGGCCTGCGACTAATTGAGGAAAAAAAAGAACGTACAGCGCGTACACATCTAGACGTCTCTCTGCAGGTATTCGATTTTTATAAACTTCAATCGTATACGCCATTGACTGAAAAGTATGAAAAGATAATCCGATTGGCAAAAGAAGCGCTAGATATGGAATATTAAAACTCCAGCCTAAATACGTACCTGCGTAATTTGTGTAACCCGCAAAAAAATCGTAGTATTTAAAAATGCCTAAAATAAATAAATTAGACGTTAAACTTAAAATCAAAAGTAATTTTCGTTGTGGCTGGGGGACTCTTATCATCACAAGAGCGGCCCAATAATCAATCACGATGAGCAAAAACAGGATCAAAGTATAATAGGGATTAAAAACCGAATAAAAATACACGCTCGCCAGTAATAATACGATGGTTTTAAGTCGGCCGGGCGATATAAAGTAAAGACATAAAACAACAGGAAAGAAAATCAAAAAGTGCAGCGAGTTAAATAACATAGAGTCGTTACATGCTGACTTTTTGCACTTAAATCGTCAACTAAAAGTATAAGTTTTTAACTCATCTTGTGTTCGGTATTTCGAGTTTACTTCAAATCTCCAATTCTTAATGGGATTCGAGTGTTAAACGGTGCGAGCCTGCGCCCATTAATTTAAAGCGCGCGACACCTTGTGAACTCACCGTCAAAGCTGTTGGCGAACCTTGATCCACCGTGATTGTCCATGCCTTAGCTGAATTTAAGTCCATCAAATATAAGTCCGTCGTAGACGTGCTCGTGCTCGCGGAGAAGCTATAGCCTGTGTCTAAAATACGGAATTTTTTAAGTCGAGCATGAAGAGTCGGATCCGGAGTATAGATACCGTTGGCATTAACAGATGCGGTTAGTTTTTGCCCCACTTGGGCGCTAAACATCGCAATCACATTGTTCTGTCCCGATCTAGCAACGACCACTCCATCAACAGGAGAACCTTGATCAGATTTAATCAAGGTATTTGTTGTTGATGACGTTGCATCAGAAACCTCGAGAACGTTTAAGAAGGTGTCGAACGCTTGCTCAACTGATGGATACAAACGTATATTATAGAAGTTCCTTTCAGGCGCAGAAAAGTAACCGTTTAGCAATTCAACCGCTTCATTTTGCACTTTTGTTTGTGTTTGCAAAGGAAGCAAAGTTTCCATGTTAACTTTTTGACCGCCTGCCGTTTGCCAATTTACTTTCTTGCCTGAAATTGTTGGCGCCATCGGCATATGAATAATCCATTGCTTTAAAGCAACTTGAGCTTCAATTTTTGTTCTTACATCTGGATAGTAACGATCATATCCCGGAAGATTTTTTGGATTATCCGCGTAGACACGATTGTGGATGATCATAGTATCTGAACTTTTATTGTCAGTTGATAAATAGAGGATGCTTCGTGTGTCCTCATGAATAAACACGGGCGGTGGGTTACCATAGCCACCCCAAACGTAGTAAAAAGAAGGACCGCCACCGGTCGTCGTGGCCGTATAAGTGTATTCCCCGTTAGCGCCTCGTTCTTCAGCCACCATTCCACGCGCTTCATCGGCACCGCCACTTCCGGCAATCAATACGGTATTTACGGCTGCACTTTCAGGTGCATACGCACCAGGATGTGTGATGGCCCATTCTCCTTTGCGATACAGCTGATAATCATGACCCCAGACAGGTGCGTGATCAACGACACCATTGGGTGGGTTGTGAACGGCTAACAAACTATCACTGTCAGTCCAACCTGTTCGTGAAAGTACAATACCTTGTCCCTCAGACACATGGTAATTGCTAACTTTTGTACGCCAATCTGTGGCTTTTGGAGCATAAGGATTATAAAAATAAAAATGACGAGCATTAGGTTGTTTGAAAAAACTTTCGTGAGGATTTTTATCTTGAAGTTCCATGAAGAAGCCATGAAACACAGGTCCAATTGGATCGCCTTGCGTAAACCCTGCTAACATTCCATACAGCGGAGCCCGCGACCACGAAAGTAAGCTTCTTGCATCTTCAACGTCTCCCCATTGAAACGCATGTTTTAAATCAGGCGTAATTTCATGAATCATCGTCAAGGCGAGTTCTTTTGTATATGAGGTCACTTCAGGAAAATGATCTTGACCGGTCGCCGTCTTAATACCTTCGGCCCCCATCATTAAAAGTTGAGTTGTACCTAAATTATAAGCGGAACCTTCGATCCATTGTCCGCCCTTACCCAAACTCATGTAATAGCCAACTTCGTTTCTCATCGTGCCGCGAAACGCTGACGTCATATCTAATCCACCAAATGGATACGGAATTCCCAATGATTCTTTAAGTGTTTCGGTTAAAAATGATTTAGCACGAGAATTGGTATCGGCAGTTACGGTCGCAATTAACGCCGTTCCCATATATTGCCCGATCACTTCGTCAGAATCTCCAAATCTTGAGCCCCAAGGCATACTAGGAACTTTATCAAGACAAAGATCTGCTAAATAATTTAAAAAGGTAATATATCGACTCCGTTCGGTCTGCGTGAGGGCTGGAAGAATCCAATCGTAAACAAAGACATGTTCAATAATCGACTCACGAGTGTAATTGTGAGAATGATACCAAAGTTGTTCTCCTGGAACTCTTAACTCTCGGCTCGCAACTTCCCATGCTTTGCGAGCATATTTTGGGTCCCCTGTAATTTGATAAGCCAAAGCGCCCCAACGACCTGTATCCACATAACGTTCGCAGGGAGTATTACTACATTCAGCATTTGATTGAATCAATTGCCACCACGAATGGTTTTCATTTTTCATTTTGTTAAAAATAAATTGTCTTTGAGGGGTCCAAAACATTTTTGGACGTCGACCCGTAGGGGATTCTGCACCATCCGCTGGGAGTGGACCAGGAGGATTTGAAATCAAATCCTCAGGCGTACCGGCTGACAACAAGTTCGCCGTTCCTGACGAGCTTTTAGGTGAAAAGCCCTTCGTACATCCAAAAGACATTACGGCTAAAAAAAGAACAATTATGTATAATCTCATGATGCCCCCTAAACCCAATTTCAATACAAAAAAGAGGCCAAAAAGTATGAGGGTCGAAAAAAAATGTTGAGTTATTTCAATTAGTAAGAAGGTGAATCAAAATGAGAAATCGTCTATTTTTTATAAATGTTTGATTTATTGACGATTCAAAGTGAAATGGAACTTGATTCTTAATAGTCTCAATTTGATCCGCTCGTGAAAAAAATGTTGAAGCTAAAATGATCAGTACAAAAAATTAGTTCTATTCTAAAAATTTAATTCCAATGGTCGACACTTCATCATCGAGATGTTTAACCCAAGCTACTTCTGCGAGAAATGGACCAACTTTTCCAACTGTAATTTTGCATCGATCACCAGAAACTACATCGCTTGTCCTGAGCACACATATACTACAACCACCCTGGGCTTCTGTGATAACAAGTCCGACGACATCTTTTTTTGAAGCCACAGTGATGACGGCGATAGTTCCATTTTCTGAGGGAAACCGAATATGCTTACGTTGATTTTTCATATTTTATATTAAAGCAGCCGCTTGTAGAAAGAGTCAAAGCTTTGATTACAATCGTTGGATAGCAGAGCTCATTATTACGGGTCGCTAATGACACATATTCCTATGCCGCGGCTATCAGCTTGCGAAAGAGTTGATGGCCGATAACCACTTTTAACCTTCCGTTTCAAACACGAGAGCTTTTAGTTTTGCTTGTTGGCCTCTGAGCTGATCCTTTTTTAATACACTCGAAACCTTACCATCGGCCATCTCTATAATTTGGTCACAGTCGGCCACCGTTCCTAAACGGTGGGCAATAATCACCATTGTGGTTTCAGCTAAAGATTCACGAATGACTTTTTGAATGAGCGCGTCGGTTTGCACATCTACGCTCGCCGTGGCCTCGTCCATAAAAATAACTTTGGCGTTTAGCAAAAGCGCACGCGCCAAACATAAAAGTTGGCGTTGACCTTGGCTCAAATTACTTCCGCTCTCTACGACCGGACTTTGCAACTGTCGTGGAAGACCTTTTACATAAGGTTTGAGACCAGTTTTGCTGAGGGCTGTCCACACGTCTTCATCTGTGTATTCATTGTAGCGATCCAAATTGCTACGGAGAGTACCTAAAAATAAAGTAGGATCTTGGGGTACGATCGCGAGTGAACGACGCAGTCTTTCAAGAGGGACCGTTGAAATATCGATGCCGTCTAACTCGATTTTTCCGTGTTCGATTTCAACGAAGCGGTAAAATGTTTGAAACAACGTACTTTTGCCACTACCCGTTCGCCCAATGATTCCAACTTTTTGCCCTGGCGCTACTTGAAAGCTCACACCTTGAAGAACCAAAGGCAAATGCGGAGCATACCGCGCACGCACATCCGAACATTTGAGCTCACCCGATTTTGGCCAAGATTCTTGAGGTAAAAACATTTCGCCTTTTCCCTCAGGTTCAATCGAAGAGTAAAATTTTAATCGTTCTACCGAAGTCATACGCGATTCAATATCTGCAAAAATTCGAATACTCCAATTGAGTTGTCCCCAAAAAGACATCGAATAGATTGTGAGAAGTCCGGCTGTTCCCGCCGTTATCCAATTGGATTGTACGCTGAGAACGACCGCCACAATTGTCGAAAGCGAAATCACTCCTCCCACGAGTGGAACACGTGACGAAAACCAACGATTAAACATATAATGTCCGTAGAACATTCTTTGGCTGTGGCGCAACCGCACGAAAAACTCCGACTTAAACCATTCTTGCTTATTAAACGCACGAATCACAACCAAACCCATAAGGGTTTCTTTAAAATGCGCATACCGAGGAGATCTCGCGATAGAATCTAAGCGCTTCGCTTCTCGTGCGGGACGACGATAATTATTTTGCAAGTGATAATACATCCACAAAGACGGCAAAATAACGATCACCATCGCGGGCATAACCACCAATATCAAAACCAGCGAAACCAACACTTGTAGCAGACAATGAATAAACGATTCAAAGCTCCATTGTAGGTAAATATCGACAGACTCTATGTCTCTCGAAAATCTTTGTAAAATTCGACCGACCGGAGTCGAATCAAAAAAGCGAATCGGAGCTTTGAGCAAACTCTGAAGCATGCGTTCGTGCATATCTTTACCCGCAGCGATGCCCCGACTTAACCAAAACATTTGGTTTGTTAAACTTCCAACCAAAACGCAAACTCCTAAGCCTCCGTAAATCCAAACGCCTTGATAGGCCGACCACTCACTTTGATGAGTTGAATAAAACGAAAGCCACCATTTTTGCAAAAGTGGTAGGCTCGTTGCCGCGATGGCTCCTAAAGCTAAAGTTGCAAGTATCCAATATTTTTGCGCGCCCGAACCACCTAAAGATAAAATGTAATCGCGATACACTCCCGATTTGACAGCGCCTTTTTCACGCTCTTCGTCTTCAGTAATACGGCTCTCTGTTTTTTCTTCGCCGCTTCCGATGGTTTCTGCAACAGCGCGTGTGGCTTGAGATTTTTCTGCTTGGCGTTTGTGCTCTGAATAAAATTCGGCAAACTCCTGTGAATTCGACAGCATTTCAGAAAAACTCCCTTGCGCCGTGATTTGGCCGTCTTTAAGAAAGAGCACGCGATCAAACTGATCGAGACTTTCTAAACGATGAGTCACAACAATTCTGGTTTTATCTTTCCACAAACCAAAAAGAAGACGCTCACAAATCATACGCTCCGTCTCGACATCAACGGCCGAGAGAGGATCATCAAGTAAAATCACTTCGGGCTCAACTAAAGCTGCGCGTGCCAGACTGACCCGTTGTTTTTGTCCACCGGAAAGATTAACGCCTTTTTCTCCAATTTCGGTTTTAAACCCGGCAGGCAAATCTCGAATGTCTTTATCTAAACACGCAGCATGCACGCACTTTCTAAAGAATTCTTTGGTCGCTAAGTTCGAACCAAATTTAAGATTTTCTAACAGCGAAGAATTAATAATGTACGCCTCTTGCGGCACATAGGCCCAAGGCCCACTGGCATTTTTTCGTTGAATGGTGCCCGCGCTGGTTCGACATTCTCCCAAAAGACCGTAGAGCAATGAGGATTTTCCAGACCCAACCGAACCAACAATCGCAATGGCCTCACCCGATTTTATCTCGAGAGAAATATTTTTTAGAACGGATTCTTGCGGTGTCGAGTGATAAAAATCGACTTTATGTAACTTCAAACTCAGATTTTGGCTGTTATCCAAAAAGCCAATTTCGTTTTTGACAACATCTAACTCTAAAAATTTTTTAAGTCTTTGAACCGCGACGATAGCCTGACCGATTCGCGAAAACAAACGCGAGAGTTGCCCAAATGGCTCTTCTAAAAGTGCAAATAAAGACAAACATGTAAAGAGCATTGCCGCATCCAGAGTATTCCCACGCCACACATGCACGATCAGCGCGACAAAGAGCACGACTGTTCCGACCGCGAGATAGCTTGCGCCCGAAAGGACTTCGGCCTTCGCGAGTCGCTGTCGTGAATCAAGCTCCGCATTACGAATACCATTAATCTCATTTGAAACAGCTCGCTCCCAAGAGAAAAACTTTACAACTCGCATCGCATTTAAAACCTGATTAATCAGGGTCACTCGAGAGTCTCTTTCAGAGCGCAGTTTTTCTTCAAAATAAATAAAGCGTTTGGCTATGATTTTTGTCATAGGCGCCAGAGCCGCCATCACCGCAAGCGCGGCTAAAGCCGACCAACCAATATATAAAAAAAGCATTCCCGAAACGCCAATTATAGTGATGATCGCCCAAACCAAATCTCCCCATATCGCGGTAAAATCGGCGATCGAATCCGAATCACTACTCATGTGATTTACAATATCTCCAACTTGCGATTGTCCACGTGATTGCAACGAAAGATGAAGTGACTGTGAAAAAATAATTTCGTTTAAATCATTCGTGATAAGTTGATACGTAGCTAAGTGATTATAATAGTAATGTTGAAAAAACAGTCCAATCATAATCCCTGAAAATGCTAGAGCTAAACCCGCAATTAAATTCCCGGTCAAATCTGCATGATTGGAAAGTCGCTCAATAAAAATATGAATAAGGTTTGGCGAAACTAAGGAACAAATCAAAGCCAAAGTAAAAAATGTATACGCTTTGAATGTTCGCTCTCGATAAATAGGAATTAACGAGAGTAAAAACCAGAGCGGCCGCTTGTTCCAATCCAATTTATTTTTAGTTAGGATATAACCCGGCTCCAGATTTTTAGGTAAAACTAAAAAATCGTCCTCAGAAATAACCTTTTTCTTCGATAAACGAATCAAAGGTGTGCTCTGTGAAAAAAAAGCGTTGTAAAAAAAATGTTTTAAAAAATTAGGCATAAAAATAAAAATCCATATTCAATTATAATTAGTGTTTCAGGAGCATTTACGAAGTCGAGAGTCTGCTAAAGTGCTAGAGTCTTCGTTGAGAAATTCGTCATGGGGTTTCCAGGAGAATAGTCAGAACGTAGTTGCGACTTTGAGCTTAAATTGTTTTTTAACATTGCAACCATGACGATCCTCCTTTCAATGTGTTTTTTTAAAGTAGCAACGTCGGACGTGTATGTCCAGAAAAAGTATCGCCTTCGCTATTTTTATTTTTTAGAATGCTTATGTAACTTAAAGCAATTCTTAACGGATACTCAGTGGCTTAAAAAGTTCGACGATAACTCAGACCAAAGTAGAGACTCTTAGAATTAATACAGCTCAAATTCTATTTTGACGATACGAGATGAGCAGAACCGGTCTCATAAATACTCGCTACTGCGACCGACAAGACGATTGCAGCCAGTCGCAGTAGCGAGTATTTATGAGACCGGCTCTAGCAAGGCTTATTAACTCGCAACAGAATTGGTCATCATGCGTACATGGCAAATCATTCTTATTATCTCCGTTCTATACGGTCTTTTTACTGAAGGTCAAAAGTGGTTGCGCCATCGTCAACAAGCAAAAATTCTAAGCCAAGTGATGACTTCGGGCGCTTTGGGTCTTGCGACCGCAGGAATCCCACAAAACTGTGCCGGAAAAAAATATTGTGTCACCGTATTTGTCGCTCCTTGGTGTGGAGTGTGTCTCTCATCGGAACCCACATTTAAAGCGATTCAAAAATATTTGCCACTTCACCGAACAGATGTTGGCTTTGGACTCGTAATTGGCACCGCTAGTGCCTCTGAAAATTCGCAAAAACAAAAAGACCTTATGCCGATTGAATCTTATGTGGATGATTCCGGAGATATTATGAGCCTGCGGCAGATCCAAGCTTTTCCGACATGGATTACAACGAACGAAAATGGCCAAGAGGTCTTTCGCCAAGCCGGCGGCTTTCAAGTTTCTAGCGAGGAGCAAATTCCTCAAATCCTCGCACTGGTATTAGGCTCTGACCGTTAAGTCCCACAGTTTACTAACTTCAGGTCACTGACTTCAGTTCTCATTTCTACAACCCCGTACGATTAACCCGCGGTGAATCTCCGCGACTTCTTTACTTTAAAAGGGAAGTTTGACCGATCCCAACACGCTCAATCTTCGGGTCATTTCATTTTCGTCCCAATAGCGCCAATCGTGTTGAACACCTAAATTGACAATTGCGGCCTCTCGACCAAACTCCACACCTAAAGCGACACTTTCAGCCGCGCCTTTTTGTGTTCCAGAGTAATAGGCCGCCGGAGATGTGCCATCGCGAGAGACATCTTGATTAATTGTCCACTTGAGCGCGTAGGAGTAATACGCGTAGCCCACATATATAAGTGCGGTGTCGGCAGGCTGATAACCAATCGAAGTTCCGAAACCAGTGGCTTCACCCGAAGCACTCGCCTTCCAATTGTAACCTCCTGGCCCGAATGTATAAGCCTGATCTCCTTTGTTAGAAGCCGAACCTGTTCCAGCCGCCGCAAAAACTGCTCCTGTAAAATTTCCGGTTTTTCGTGCTTCGCGAGTGGCACCAATAAATTGGTATTTTCCGTTTAGCAACCAACTCCCTGGAAGGGCTAAGGCAAGTCCCAATTCAAATCTTTCTAAAAAATCAATGTGAGCTTTTCCGTAAAGTTCATGAGCTTGAACTAAATTTGGCTTTCGCGGAACGTAAGGACGTGCGCCTGCTTCAGAAAGTGCCATCACGCTTTGTCCTGGACGCCACCCAATTTCGACATCTCCACGCTCTCCTCGTACCATTGGAGACTCAACAACAGGGCCCGGTAAGGTGACTTGTAAACTCTGACAGGCCGGCAAAAACACGCAAAGAATGACGAGATTTTTAAATGTCATAACCTCTCCTTATTAAACACCAACTAATGATCTTCTCATGGAGAGGTCAATAGTTAATCCGCCAATTTTTGGATCAAAACGCCGTTTTTAATACACACTTTAAAAGCTGTGCCGCACACATAGTTGCATAAATCTGACATTCATTTTTCTAAATCAATATATGTGTTTTTGAGTCGAATTTTATAGAACGCAATTTTTATAATCAGAGTGACAAAAATGGCATACTTAGTGCTTCGTGCTGAACCATCAGGAGAATTTATGAAGTCTAAATGGATGCAAAGCCTTTTGCTTTTGGTGCTCACCGCTTGTTATAAGGCACCTACACAGGCACCCGAGCCTACTTACACCTACTCATTTACAGGTATTGAGAACACTTGCAAAATTGAACAAAGTTTTGACAACTTTGAAAAGTTTTGTGCTTCTCTCCTCGATTCGACGAACGGTTGTGCTTTAGAACAACGTCAAAAATTATATGTTGATTCAGGCTGTACGCAGAACAAAGTTTCAACAATCAGCACCACTTCTCTCAAAGCAGAAAACATTCCGATAGATTCTTTTGGTGTGGATATTCGTGACATCGTAAAATATAAAGCCGGCCTCAAAGAGGAATCTCAAACGATCATGTCGAATATTGCGAATAAGGCAGATTGGTATTTGCCAGCGGGCGTGCGTTTTTTACCGCAAGGTCCAGGCTTCGACAGTAGCACACGCGAAAATACAGTTTTTGGTGTTGAGATTATTTCTCGCGCTGTCGAACAAGACGTCATCAAACTCACGCTGTCAGTATTATACAAACGAAAAGGTGTTGATGTTCAAATTCGTCAGTTGGGCCTCACCATGTCGGCGAATCAAATTCAAAGCGTGCAATTTTTAAATGAATTTCCCGCAAAAGATTTAAAGTTTCATCTTGAAGTGAGTTTGGTTGATAGAAAACTCATGCTCATCGCAGAAGATCAAGGTGTGTTCAAAATTTTCCCACTCGGAGTTGGCGGCTTTGATGAAGGCGTAAAACGCCCAGGTGGCACACAACTTCTTACGCGAACCTATCCTGATGCCGTGGTTAACCCAAAAAATATGGCGGCTTCAGTAACAACCCCTAGTTATTTTATGGGTCGACCTTTTATTACGATCTCTACTGCGACTGGCGCGCGGACGGGATACGGCTTTCATTACTCCATCACTCCGACTCTCTTAAGAGGGTTTGTCTCTCACGGTTGCATGCGTATGGTGGACAAAGACCTCTACGAACTTTTTGAACTTCTTCGAAGCGTTCGTTTACCGGTCAATGCCGCTTTACTTTTAAAATCTGAAATTGAATACGATCATCCTTATACACTTCAGAATGATCGTTACGAACGCGTGAAAAACTTTGGGACGCCCGCAGCTCCTTCTGCTCGCTTCGGTACAGATGGCTTAGTGATCACTGAAAAAGTGATTCGACCGCCACCCATCGAAAAATTGTTTAACGACGACCCAATGGTCGTTCCTTATACCAAAGCTTCAATCCAAGATTGGAATACCGAAGCCGCATTGTTAAACTAACGTAAATCGACGTGTCCTTTTATATCTTGTGAAAGGACATTGTTTCGTTATCCTTATAAAACTCATGTTTTTGAATTTCGAAAATTTCATTCATTGTGTTTCCTCCACAATTCCAACTGAGAATTGATCGTCGAACATTTTTGGATCACCTTTGTTTACCTTAAGGAGACATATGTTCTCATTATTCTTTATTAGTTTTGTTATTTTTCCCGCTCAGGCCGATTTAAAATCAAATCTCCAAGCGTTTCATGAAAACCCTAAAAGTTACTACATGCAACACCTTACAAAATACGATCGTAACGGTCAGCCGCAGTCCTCCTCTCGATCCGGTTTTTTAACGCAAGAAAATGAGTTGCTAAGTAGAAAACTCCAAGTTCGAAAAGCATTCTTAAAAAGTCACTCTCATACAGACCCAAATGTCACAATCGCACCCGGCGCGAATGACAACGCAAATACGCTCTTTAACACCCCTCTTATCGATAATATTTTTGAACTCAAAAATCTCGGAATAGATCAAGCTCACGTCGATAAAAGCCCTTGGGCCGGAGATTACTGGGCCTACTATCGAGGAATCCTTGGCAATCGATTCCAAGATGAAGAGTTTCGTTTATCTGCAGATTGGGAAAGTGCCTACAATTATATTTTAAAAAATCCTTTCTTTGCTATTTTCTCCTCAGGCCAGCCAGATAAAATTAACACTCTTTCTGTTTCAGAAAAATACGATCTTATCGTTGGCGATCAAGACGGGACCTTGACGACCAATATGTGGCAGCAAGGTGCGGCTTATCAAGATCATACAGGTGCGATTGAAACATGGATGGGGATTTGTGAAGGTTGGGCCGCCGCCGCTATCATGTCTCCCCGTCCAACAAAAAGTATTGAAACGGTTGCGTATGACGGAAAAACCAAAATCATGTTGAATCCATCTGAACTCAAGGGCTTAGTTTCTTATTTATGGGCACGAACTCCGTATCCAGCACGCTTTGTAGGAGGGCGCTGTAACTTTAAAGACGTTAAACGCGATGATCTCGGTCGTCCTACTTCGATCGAGTGTTTAGATACAAATCCCGCCACCTGGCACGTGAGTGTTTTGAATCGCGTGGGTATTTCTAAACGAAGTTTTATTATGGACGCCACGGCCGACTATGAAGTTTGGAACCAACCTATTTACGGTTATTCACTTAAATATTTTAATCCGCAGACGCTCGAATCATCTCTGGAACTACAAAATAATATCATTGCGAGCGGCGAATTTACGAATGATAAATTTAAAGAGTACCGTTCAGATCTAGCAACGCAAATGATTGGTATCGAAATGACTTTGCAATACGTAACCGAAGAATCTTCAAACACGCGTCCTACAAATGCCCCTGAGGACGATGCGCTCCGGACCGTCACTTATATTTATGATTTAGAGTTAGATGCTAATGGTAAAATTGTGGGTGGTGAATGGTATCAGAACGAGCACCCTGATTTTTTGTGGACTCCAAACGACAACGCCTTTCCTTTTACAGCTGAAGATGCGAGGCTGAATGCCCAAGATTGGAATGGCGATACGGTTTTACCTGAATCCTGGAGAGAGGCGGCCATGAGGAGTTCAAAAACCAATCTTATTTTGAGTGTGATTACGAATAAACTTATTGAGCGAGCACAATAAGAAGACACACTATAATTCGATTTGTGGTTCCGGCTTTTCTGTTGCGCTGGCGTCTGTCGGTTTATCCGTGATCACGTCTACAGCTTGAGGCACAGCCAACTTACGAGTCACAAGATCAATCGTCGAAATTTCTGGCATCTGCTCCGTTTCACCGATACCTAATTCGTTAATGCGACGAACACTCGGCATAACACGCGATTCAAAAGAACCAATCGCCATATTGTAAGACTTCGTAGCAGATTCTAGTTTATCTCCAATTGCGCTAATATGTTCGGTCCACTTACCAAGCCGCTCATAGAGTTCTTTAGCGGAGCCAATTACCTTTTGCGCGTTTTCGGCCAACTGATTTTGTTGCCATCCGTAAGCCACTGCTTTTAATAACGCCACTAACGTCGTAGGTGTCGCGATGACGATTTTTTCTGCCAAAGCGTCTTCGATCAAATCGCGATCGACTTCTACGGCCGCACCTAACAAAGCTTCATTAGGAATAAACAAAACTGCAAAGTCGGGAGTATTTGGAAATTGCTCCCAATATGATTTTTTTGAAAGCGCGTTGACACGCGAACGAATGTTTTTTGCATGACGAATCAAAGCATCGGCTTTTTTATCTGAAGTTTCTGCTTGAACCGCATCTAAAAATGCATCCAACACCGCTTTGGAGTCTACGATAATCACGCGATTATTGGGTAAGCGCACGATCATATCTGGTTTTTGCAAGCCGTCCTCACCTTGAGTTGTCACTTGCTCTTCAAAATCACAATATGAAGACATGCCCGCAAGTTCGACGACTCTGCGCAATTGAATTTCACCCCAACTGCCTCTGACTTCAGGGCGCCGTAAGGCAGATGTTAACGAGCTGGCTTCTTTTCTTAAACTTTCACTACTAATACTTACAGCCAACAATTGCTCCGAGATGCGACTAAACTGTGCGAGTCGCTCTTTTTCAACGCGGGTCAGGTCGTTTTCGACTTTTGTCATGGATTGCTTAATTGGCTCAATGAGTTTTTGAAAGTTTTGAACTTTCTGTTCAAAAACGCCACTGGCTTCAGTCGTTTTTTTATCTAATCTTTCAGAGGCCAACTTTAAAAATGATTCTGAGCTGAGTGACAACGCCTCGCTCGCAAGAACCTTAAACGACTGTTCCATTTTTTTCTGCGACTCTTCAAACGTTAGTTTTTGTTCGTCTAAACGTTTTTGTGATTCGTGTAATTGGGTTTCAATACGCACTTGCTCTTGTTGCGAGCGGTACATTTCTTTTTGTTTTTTAAACGAATAAAAAGCCATGCCTAAAAAAGCTAACCAACCAATCGCCCCAAAAACAGTGGCAAAAATTAATGTCATGATTTCTTCCTTGTCTGTTCAAGTTCCCACAATTTTGCAAATTTTAAAAACATAGAATACGCGGCTCCTACCGATATAATAAAACCCGGCAGGCCGTCCAAAAACCCTAGCTTCACGATATACGTTTCAATAAATTTCGAAACCGGTTTAAAAATGAGCTTTAAAACTGAAAAGCGTTTTCCGCGATCATATAAATCTAAAGCGCCTTTTGATGAAAAGACGTTATTTGTTTTAATTTGATCTGATAAATCGTCAAATCCCCAATGAAAAATACTATTTTTTAAACGTCTAACATGAACCCCGCGTACGCGCTCGTGAACATGCCCCCCCGTCCATTTAGCGCGTCGTCGATGAAACAACCTGACTTGTGCATCTGGAAACCAGCCTCCATGACGAATCCATCGCCCCATGTGAAAACTTAAACGTGGTAATTCAAAACCATCAATTTGGGGATCACCGAGCTCGAGAACATTTAAAATTTCTTGGCTTAACTCAGGACTCAAGGCTTCGTCAGCATCCAACGAAACGACCCAATCATGCATGGCTAAATCCGTCGCCCGCTCTTTTTGTAAACGATAGCCGCGAAAATCTTCGACAAACACGCGCGCGCCCAGTTGAGTTGCAATTTCTTTTGTACGATCTGTGCTCCGACTATCGAGAACCACGACATCATCAGCCCACGACATCGACTCGATACAACGGGCAATCTGATCTTCTTCATTAAATGTAATAATCGCGAGCGAAACTCGAGGTCTCATAAGTCTTTGACCGTCCCAAGCCCACCCCGTCTTGTCAAACACCACGAAGGCACGCCGTATCTTTTCCGAAAGGTGCCTACCACCTTTTGTGGAAGCAGCGCTTTCACAAAAGGTGGTAGGCACCTTTCAGCAGGTACAGCGCATTAATAATCGTCAATACACAGAAATAACTATTGAGTCTCTGGTGACGGACTTTTAGTATGTTAACGCAGCATAGCTAGATCGCAGATTGGGAGGCCGAAGTGAAAACGTTTTTAATATTAGCTTTGATGATTTTAGGGATTGAAGCACAGGCCTATTATTCAACTATAGATACAGGTGAACTTCTTAAAAAAGGGCAATATCGCCTTTCTACCGAAGGCAACGTTCTCTTCAATGATTTGAACGGCGGCAACCTTGTCGCCCGCATTGATACTGGATTTAACGAAGACTCCAATTTTCGTGCGTTGATCGGCACCGGCGTCGTCGGATTTCAAACGGGCTTATTATATAAGTGGATTCCTATTCCTGATTTTCAAGATCAGCCCGCAATCGGAATTTTAGGAGGATTTATTTATGCTCGCGCTGATGACGTGAGCTATTTGTCTTTACGTCTGCATCCGCTCGTCAGTAAGCATTTTAAATCTGATATCGGAGATCTAACGCCATATGCGTCTTTGCCTTTTGGTATTACTGGTGCGAAAGGCACGCACACGTTTCCGTTGCAACTTACCTTTGGCAATGACTGGAAACCTAACGGATTAAATAAATTGAGTTTTATAACGGAATTTGGATTTAATTTGCACGAATCGTATAGCTACGTTTCACTTGCCGCCTTGCTCATCTTTGACGAAGAGCAAGGCATCAAGTTTGAGTAATTGAAGATTAATTGACGTCTTTGTATTCGGCGTCGATGACATCATCACCTTTTTTCTCTTCTTCTTTACCTTCGGTTGTACCACCACCCTCAGGTGCTCCGGTACCTCCTCCAGCTGCGCCGCTTGTTTTGTACAGCTCGCTTGAAAGTTGATGAGAGGCATTTGTCAATCGCTCGTAAACAGATTTCAATTCTTCTAAATCTTCTGACGTCATTTTAGTTTTTGCATCTGCGATCGCTTCGTTTGTCGTTTTGACAAGGTCGGCGCCAAACTTGCTCTCGTTATCTTTAATCATTTTTTCAGATTGATAAACAAGGGCGTCGATATTGTTTCGCAAAGTCACAACTTCTTTTTTCTTCTTGTCGTCTTCGGCATTTGCAGCGGCATCATCAACCATGCGCTTGATGTCGGCTTCAGACAAATTCGATTTCGCAGTAATTTTAATTGTCTGCTCTTTGCCCGTGCCTAAATCTTTTGCGGCTACGTTTAAAATCCCATTCGCATCGATATCAAAGCTCACTTCTACTTGAGGAACTCCGCGCGGAGCAGGAGCAATTCCCACAAGCTCAAAACGGCCGAGAGTTTGGTTAAACTGTGCCATCTCGCGCTCGCCTTGCAACACGTGAATGTCAACGCTCGGTTGATTATCTGCCGCAGTTGAAAACACTTGCGACTTACGAGTTGGGATCGTGGTGTTTCTTTCGATCAACTTCGTCATGACTCCACCTAAGGTCTCGATACCTAAAGAGAGCGGTGTCACGTCAAGAAGTAGAACATCTTTAACTTCGCCACCTAAAACGCCACCTTGAACAGCCGCGCCGACCGCAACCACTTCATCTGGGTTCACTGAGCGGTTTAATTCTTTACGGAAGAAATCTTTAACCGCTTTTTGAATCGCCGGAACACGTGTTGATCCACCCACAAGAACGATCTCATCGATTTGATCAATTGTGAATCCTGAATCTTGAACCGCTTTTTTACAAGGCTCGATCGAACGTTTAATTAAGTTTTCAATAAGACTTTCAAATTTTGCTCGCGAAAGCTTCATGGCTAAATGTTTTGGACCTGAAGCATCGGCCGTAATAAACGGAAGATTGATTTCGGTTTCCATGGCGCTTGAAAGCTCAATTTT
Source organism: Bdellovibrionales bacterium (assembly GCA_021731045.1). Classification (GTDB taxonomy): domain Bacteria; phylum Bdellovibrionota; class Bdellovibrionia; order Bdellovibrionales; family JAKFYE01; genus JAKFYE01. The sequence continues at coordinate 72,228 of JAKFYE010000039.1, forward strand.
TGCTTTTTCACCGGCTTCACGAAGTCGTTGCAATGCCATTTTATCTTTCGATAAATCCACGCCGCTTTCTTTTTTAAACTCTTCAATAAGCCAATTTAAAATCGCTTGGTCAAAGTCATCACCACCTAAATGCGTATCGCCGTTGGTCGATTTTACCTCTACGACGTTATCGCCCACTTCAAGAATAGAAATATCAAATGTTCCACCCCCAAAGTCGTAGATCGCAATTTTTTGATCTTTCTTTTTATCTAAACCGTAGGCCAAAGCCGCGGCCGTCGGCTCGTTAATGATACGCTTAACTTCAAGACCTGCGATTCGACCAGCATCTTTAGTTGCCTGTCTTTGCGCATCGTTAAAATAAGCCGGAACGGTAATAACCGCTTCGGTGACTTCATGACCAAGATAATCTTCGGCAACCTTTTTTAATTTTTGTAAAATTAAGGCTGAGATTTGCTCAGGAGTAAACTTCTCTGAACGAATATCAAAGCGGACACCTTTATCTGCGGACTCTACTTTATAAGGAATACGTTTAACTTCCTCTTGAACTTCACTGTAACTGCGTCCGATAAAACGTTTTGCAGAATAAATTGTATTTTCTGGATTTGTAACGGCTTGCCTTTTTGCGACTTGGCCAACAATTCGCTCTCCATCTTTTGTGAACCCTACAATAGAAGGGGTCGTGCGCGAACCTTCTTGATTCGTGAGAACTTTTGGTTCTCCATTTTCCATAATAGCGACGCAGGAGTTTGTTGTTCCTAAGTCAATTCCGATAATTTTTCCCATATTTTCTCCTTTTAAAACTTACAAATTTAATTTGTGTATGAATTTAAAATCGTCAAGTCCGAACTCAATGTTCTGGTTCGACGTTTGTTTTCTTTTTACTACTTCCGAAAAAAGCCTTGGCTTTTCGCTGAACGTTTTCTCCCGTAGCCTCAGCCATTTCTCGCAAACTTTCTTCTTCACGTTTTGAGAGCTTTTTAGGAATTTGTACTTTCACTTCAAAGTACATATCCCCGCGTGCGTAACCACGAAGCGACGGAACACCTTTTCCACCCAATTTAATCATCGCGCCGGGTTGCGTGCCGGCAGGAATTTCAATAAACTCGCGACCTTTTAGGGTTTCAACTTCGATTTCTGCTCCTAAAATGGCTTGAAGATACGACACTTCTACGCGACCAATTAAATCATTTTCGCGACGTTCAAAACGACGATCTTCTTTAATACGAATTTCAACATACAGATCGCCGGCTGGTCCGCCATAAAATCCACCCTCGCCTTCACCGGTTAAGCGCAAGCGCGTTCCGTTATCGACTCCTGGCGGAACTTTAACTTTGATTTTTCTTTTTGCGTGAATACGCCCTTTACCATGACAGGATTTACAAGGGTGCGTGACAATTTGTCCTTCTCCACGGCACGTTGGGCATGTCGTCGCCATCGAGAAAAATCCTTGGGCGCGTACGATTTGACCAGAGCCTCGGCATGTCGAGCACGGTTGGGGCGGATGTTTGGGATCTCCTCCCGAACCATTGCACGGCTCGCAATTGTCTTCGCTATCAAACTTGACTTCGTTCTCGCAACCATCCACTGCATCTTTTAAATCGATGTCGAGCATGTATCGAAGATCAGCTCCCCGAGCCGGGCGACGACGTCCTCCGCGAGAACGTCCGCCCATCATGCTCTCGCCAAAAATATCTCCAAAGATATCTCCGAAACTTGAAAAAATATCGTTGATATCCTGAAAGCCGGCTCCTCCACCGGCGCCCTGTCCAAAAGCGGCGTGACCGAAACGATCATACTTCGCACGTTTTTCAGCATTGCTCAAAATTTCATAAGCACCCGCTGCTTCTTTAAATTTATTTTCGGCTTCTTTATTACCAGGATTTTTATCAGGATGAAATTTCATTGCCAATTGGCGATAGGCTTTTTTAATTACATCGGGTTCGGCATTACGAGGAACACCTAAAATCTCGTAAAGATCTTTCTGCTGCGACATCAATCAAATCCTTTTTTAAATACCTCTTACGGAGGAATTTTAAGAGGCACGGTACTGTAGGAATGTGAGGATTTTAGGAGCTTTCGTCAAGGGTGAGTTGCAATGATTTTTAACTCTTTCGTGAAGTTGGGCCAAGTTGATATAAATTGAGTATTTTCAATATGTTAGGCTAGAGCCCTCGTATTCAGTTCTTGAAATCGATATCGACCTGATTTTGTCGAGAGGCGCGAGCTCCGTCCCCAAACGAGTGGTTCGATTATTTTTCGGAGTTCAGCTCTTTGAGGCGTTTGCGGGCGCGCTCGGCGCCGTCTCCCTCAGGGTGGGTTTTAAGATATTCCTCTAAAACGGAACGCCCGAGCTCATTGCGTCCTGAGGCCGAATAGAGTCGTGAGGCCAGCACGGGCAACCAAGTAGGACCGCCGTAGCGATTGGCTTGCAAAAGTAAATCTGCGGCTCGGGCCGCATCTTGAATTTCAAATAAGTAATGGTAAGAGGCTGCGTAGGCGATTGTCCAATCGTCGGGAAATTGCTTTATGGCTTTCTCAAAGATCAACCGTGCACCTTCGCGATCGTCGACTCCCACACTGAGGCTCACAGCTCCAGCGGTATATGGCTTTTTAAATTTAGGAGCAAGATTGGTTATAGCATCTAGCATCTGATAGACCCATCCCATTTTGCAACGTGACTCGATATTTTTAAATGCGAGCGCCTCAAGATAGTTGTTACCTGTATTAACGGCCTTTTCTTTTCTTTCGCCTTCGCAAAAATCAATATCTTGAATCACCCTAAGCCATAGCGAATCTGCCACAAGGTCGTGATAACCTAGAGTTTCGTGGACAGTCAGTTTAGGAGGATTCAATTTAGGATGAAGATCAGGCGCATAAAACTCTTTCGAGTTTGTTACAACTATCAGAATGCCACCCACTAGGAAAAATACAAAAGATTTCATATTCATTATAAAGTTAGAATTAAAACAAAAAAAAAGCCAGGCGTTTAGCCTGGCTTTCGCATACTTAAATATATAAAATTAAATACCGTCAGTTATCTGTGCTAAAGCTTTGTTCTCGTCCATAGTCCATTCGTCAACAACGGCTGTACCTAAGTTACCCGCTCCCCGTGCTAGGAATGTTGCGTTACCACACGCTGCTGCCCCAGCCGGAGCTACGGCATTTGGACCCTCTACCCATTTAACAAATCCAGCTGTAAGGCAAGTGCCCGCGGCCGTCGTAATACATGCATCTTCATTCGCTAACGCTCCAGGGGGGTTAGTTCCGTCTGCAGCCAAAAGGCGATAACCAAGACTGTTTCCTTCAGGTTGGTATCCGATAGCCACGAAGTTGCCCGAAAAGTATCCATACTCTGCTTGCGATGCTTTAGCAGCTGTATAATAGCCAGAGAGCAATCCTTTAACTTCGGATTGACGAGCTTTTCTTTGAAAGCGCGTGTAGTTTGGAATTGCGATAGCTGAAAGAATACCAATGATCGCAACCACGATCATCAACTCGATCAGCGAGAAACCCTTTTGAGAGCTTAACATCTTCTTCATTGTACGTCCCCTTTGCTTTGTTTCATGAACGTTATGTTCACATATTCTATATTCAATTCACGTGCCGGAATTTCGTTTCACATTAAAACACATCATGATTCACTCTGAGACATCATGTGTTTCATCATGAGAAGACTCACTCGAAAGCGCGTTTCATTTTGTTACTGAATAAGAGTTTACCAGTGTGTTATGTCCGCGTGGAGACTAGTTTTTTTATCGAAATGACAAAAATTTTCAGAAAACTAGGCACGGTCAGAGCTGAAATCTGTCACTCGCCGTCAAACAGGTGTTTCAAGTTGAGAAATTCTCGCGACAAACGTCGAGTCATCTCATTTTGCGAAATTAAATTCTACTCGTCGGCATCTAACTCATCGTCGTCTGGCCCACCCAATCCGTATTTGTCGACACGATATCGCATGGATCTAAAGGTAATTCCCAGAAGCTTGGCCGCGTTTTTCTTTACGCCCTTCGCTTTGTGAATAGCTTTTATCAAAAGTTCTTTTTCAATTTGGCCAATGATTTTTTCAAGATCAAGTCCATCATCTGTGACTTCGATTTCTTGGCTTGAAGCCATCTTGCGTCCCGAGACCGTCGTTACAAAGGGCGGAAGACTTTCCGGTAAAACAGTGGAACCAGCCTCGAGGGCCACGGTCCGCTCGATAATGTTTTCAAGCTCACGCACGTTACCCGGATAATCATATTTTTTAAGAATTTCCATGGCCTCTTCACTAATAGATTGTACGGGTTTGCCAAAACGATCCGCATATTTTTTTAAGAAGTGAGTGGCCAACGCGACAATATCATCACGACGCTCGCGCAAGCCTGGGGTCCGAATGTGAATCACGTTAAGGCGGTAATAAAGATCTTCGCGAAATGTTCCTTGTTTCACCATCTCTTCAAGATTGCGGTTTGTCGCGGCGATAATCCGTACTTCTACTTTGTAATCGTCAGTCGCGCCCACGCGTCTTACGATTCTCTCTTGAATCGCCCGTAAGAGTTTTACTTGAATCGAAAGCGGCAAATCCCCCACTTCATCTAAAAAGAGACTTCCACCATTGGCGACTTCAAATAAGCCGACCTTATCGACAATCGCACCCGTAAACGAACCTTTTTTGTGACCAAACATTTCAGATTCCATTAAATTTTCTGGAATCGCGCCACAATTGATCGTCACAAACGGCTTATCCTTAAGTGGACCATTATAGTGAATCGCCTTGGCCACCATTTCTTTACCGGTTCCGCTCTCTCCGGTAATCAACACGTTTGTTGGAGACTGTGACACTCTTTGGATCAAATCGTAAATACGATGCATGACTTCCGAATTGCCGACGAGATTCTGAAAACTGTACTCTTTTTTAAGTTCTTTTTTAAGGACACGGTTTTCAACTTCTAAATTTCGGCTCTTAAGCGCGTTCGAAATATTTATGCGGACTTCATCAATTTTAAATGGTTTCGTCACGTAATCATAGGCGCCCATCTTCATCGCGTCGACGGCAGATTCGGTCGTACCAAAAGCCGTGATGATCATAAAGATAAGATCTGGATTTGTTTCTCTCACAGATTTTAAAAGTTCTAAGCCCGTAACGTTCGGCATTTGCAAATCAGAGATAACCATGTCGAAACTTTTCTTTTTCAAAATCTCAATGGCTTTAGCGCCGTCTTCAGCTACGGTGACTTCGTATCCCTCTTTACGTAACATGATGTCTAAAAATTCTCGGATACTCTCTTCATCGTCGACTACCAAGATGCGTGATTTCATCCATGACCTCTTTTTATTGTGCTGACTTTATTATCTACATATTCTTCATTAGGAGCAAGTTTCGTAAATTCGATAACAAATTCTGTTCCCTTGCCTTCGTAACTCTCAACAAATATTCGGGCTTCGTGATTTTCAATAATCTTATGTGTCGTAGCTAACCCGAGTCCCGTCCCACCTGTCTTTGTGGTAAAAAATGGTTCAAAAAGTCTTTTCACAACGCTTTCACTCATACCTATACCATTGTCGTGGATTTTAATTCGCACGATCCCGCGCTCTAAAACACTTGAAATTTTAAGCATAGGGTTTTGCGTTTTTTCCATAGCTTGATACGAATTAATAACTAAGTTTAAAAACACCTGTTTGAGCTTATCTGCATTGCCTAAAATTTTTCGTTTGCAGTTAAGGTCGGCTTTTTGAACGACATCATTTCGCAATCGCGTATTGACCCGAACCATATCTAAAACTTCGCGCAGAACAAAATCGACATCTACAATTTTATCTGCCTCAGCCTCGGGACGAACAAAGTCTAGAAACTCTGAAATCAGGTGGTTCAGGCGATCGATTTCTTTTAAAACTATGGCCATAAGCCGGTCATCATCCGATGTTTTAGAAATCAAACCCGCCTTTAACAACTGAACACTTCCGCTGATACTGGCTAACGGATTTCGAATTTCGTGCGCAATCCCTGCCGCCAACTGTCCCACCGCCGCCAGTTTTTCTGATCGTTGAACGGCACGTTCCAAACGTTTGATCTCCGTGAGATCCTGAAAAATTAAAATATAACCTGTAACCAAGCTATTCATGTCTTTGATTGGCGAGGCACTACAACCTAAAAGTAGTCTCTCGTTTTTAGGCGTAACGTATATAATTTCAAAGCGACCAAGATTGCGCGTTTCTTCAAACCTCAAGCTTCGCAAACGATGAAACACTTCAGGAAAGACCTCCGATAAATTTTTTCGAGTTAAATCAAGGTCTGTCTCTAGAATAGATTTAACAGACGGATTACAATGTAAAATCATCCCGTCTGATTGAATTGTCATCAATCCCGCCGCAATATTATCGACGATCATTTTATTAAAGTTCTGCAGAACTTTAATATCTTCATCTCGCGCTTTGATGGCGATACCCATAAAATTAAGCTGCTCACTCAAATATCCACTTAAAAGAGCCACCGAAACAAAGGCGAGATTATTAATTCCCATTGTAAAATAAAGCGCCGCGCCCACTAACGGAGGGCCGATAACGACTAGAAAGCTAAAACAAAGTGAGGTTAAAAGAGAAAGTACGAGCGCACCTGTGCGACGAAAGAGCATTCCGCATAAAATAATATTGATAAGGTACATGAACAAAAAGATCGACTGATTGAAATCCGTAAAATAGATCAACCCCGTAATAAATAAAGTATCAGCGACAAATAAAGTCGCCGTTACTAAAAACAATCGCTCTGAAAATGTGCGAAGATAAAATGTGTAAAGACCGTTAACAAAAAATACAAACGTCAACATTGCGTAGAGCGGAAACAGCACATCGTAATTTATAAAATCGGCTTGGCGAATTTGAAACGCCAGCGTGATAAGTAAAATGACCGACAGAAACCCTAATCTTACAGCTTGTAAAATAACAATCTTAGTGCGCGCTTCTTCGTGCCTAAAATAGTCTTTTGCTTGAAGATTAAGCCCGAGCCAATTTGCCATTAACCACCCATCGTGCTTGCAAGACTAAAGATCGGAAGATACATCGCGATCACCAAGACCGCGATAATTCCACCCAGGAACACCATCATCAACGGCTCTAAAACGCTCGTTAGCGCCGTCACTGCGTAGTCCACTTCTTCTTCATAGAAGTCGGCGATCTTTCCGAGCATCACATCCATCGCTCCGGTCTGCTCACCCACACCGATCATTTGCACCACCATATCCGGAATATATTTATTCTTACTCAATGGCGTAATAATAGATTTACCTTCAGAGATAGACTGTTTAGAACTTAGCAGAGTCATTTCAATCACGTGATTACCGCAAACTTTTGCCGCGACGTCTAGCGCGTCGATAATTCCCACCCCGCACGCAAGCATCGTCGAAAGCGTACGACTGAATCTTGCGATAGATCCTTTTTGAACAAGATCTCCAAAAACCGGAATACCAATAATAATGGCATCCGCCCTCTTTGTACCCGCTTCAGTTTTAAGATAATTAGAAAGAAAACCCACACTCGCAAAAATAGCGCCGAAGACAATGTACCAATACGAAACTAGAAAGCGACTCGCCGTTACCACTTGTTGCGTTAGCCATGGCAATTGTTGGCCCGAACCCGCAAATAAGGATTCAAATTTGGGAATCACAAACATCAGAATCGCGAGAATCACGATCGAGGCCACAGAAAGAATCGCGGCGGGATACCACATCGCACCCGAAATTTTGTTGCGAATTTTTACAGATTTCTCAATATAGACGGCAAGACGATTTAAAATTGTATCTAAAACACCGCCTTCTTCTCCCGCTCTTACGAGGTTGATATAGAGGCGATCGAAAATGGTAGGATGTGCTTCCATCGAGTCGGCAAGTCGCTTTCCGGCTTCGACTTCGATTTGGATTTTTTTTAATGCTTTCATGAGGTCGGGACTCGCCACAGAGGTCGCAAGAATTTCCAAACTCTGCACCACAGGTATACCCGAATTGATCAAAGTCGAAAATTGTCTGGTAAATATTTGGAGTTCTTTTGATTTTACCTTAGGCGCGCGCTGAAGAAATTTAAGCTCGGTTGTCTTAGATCTTTTTTCGCCCTTTAAAAAAATTTTAATTGGAATAAGTTGTTGAGTCCGTAGCTTCACGCGCGCTTCAATATCAGAAGACGCATCGATTTCGCCTTTTATGACTTTTCCTCCAAGCGCTTTGGCCTGGAAATTAAAAACTGCCATAATTTAAATACCTGCTTTTTTCAACATGCTGTCTAATTCTTCCGGATCAGGACTGGCCCCAAACGCCACGCTGATATCTATTTTTCTTTTTAACAATAAATTCATAATGGATTGGTTCATGGTAATCATGCCGGTTTTATTTTGACCCATTTGCATTTGGCCTAAAACCTGGTGCATTTTATTTTCACGAATCAGGTTTTTAATTCCCGGAGTCGGAATAAGTATTTCGGCGGCACAAACTAGGCTGCCATCAATTCCGGGTAACAATTGTTGCGACACCACGCCTTGAAGAACAAAACTCAAAAGCATACGGATACGCTCTTGCTGCTCTGCCGGAAACACCGCGACGAGACGACTAATAGTTTGAATCGCCGAATTCGTATGTAGAGTCGCGAATGCTAAATGCCCTGTTTCAGAAACACGCAAGGCCTCTTCAATCGTATCGAGATCACGCAACTCTCCGATTAAACAATAATCGGGATCTTGACGAAGCACGTGTTGAACCGCAGCCCGAAACGACCAAGTATCAGGTCCGACTTCCCTTTGGTTTACGATACAATTTTTTGATTCATGAATATACTCCACGGGATCTTCAATGGTAATGATATGTCCGTGCTTGGTTTCATTTAGCCGATCAATCATAGCTGCGAGTGTCGTCGACTTTCCTGAACCAGTAGGGCCCGTCACTAATATTAATCCGTTGTTACAATCTAATAAACTTGCAACGACTTCTGGCACTCCTAATTCGCTTAATTTAGGAATATGAAAGGGAATTCTTCGAAACGCACCTGAGATTTGACCCTTCTGATAAAATAAATTTCCTCTAAATCGCGCCAAACCTTTAATTCCAAAACTAAAATCCAACTCTTTGGTTTCTTCGAAAGTGGCTTTTTGCGTGTCTGTTAAAATGGAGTAGCAAAGTTGTTTCGCCTCATCGGGCGCAAGCAATTCTGATTTTACTTTTATGATTTCTCCGTTCACGCGTAAAACGGGCGGCGAGCCTACCACCAAATGAAGATCCGTTGCGTTTTTCTCAAGAACCGCCTTCAAAAGATGATGCATGCTTAACATTATTGATTCCTAACTGAATTCTCTATGACTTCTTCTATCGTTGTTAATCCCATCTTCAGTTTACGTATTGCATTGTCTCGTAAAGTTCTCATGCCCCCTTTAACCGCGGCCACTTTTAATTCCATCGGGCTGACGTTTTGAAACACGAGAGTCTTGAGATCATCTGTAAATTTCATAAGCTCATAAATCGCCATACGACCTTTGAACCCCAAATCATTACAAGCATTGCAGCCTTCAGCTTTCATAACTTGAAACGTGCCGACGTCTTCTTGAGGAACACCTAAATCAATAAGAACTTGAGGTTCAACGTGATGAGGTTGCTTACAACTTTCACACAACTTTCTTATCAAACGTTGCGCCACAATGACGTTTACTCCTGAAGTCACTAAGAAGGGTTCGATACCCATATTAAGCAATCGATTGACGGTCGAAGGTGCATCGTTCGTGTGAAGCGTACTCACCACCATATGACCTGTAAGTGCGGCTTTAAATGCAATTTCTGCAGTTTCAAAGTCTCGAATCTCACCCACCATGATGACATCGGGATCTTGTCTCAAAAAGCTTCTGAGAGCGGCGGCAAAATCTAAATCGACGTCCGCATTCATTTGCACTTGGTTGATTCCTTCCAAGTTAAATTCCACCGGGTTTTCTGCTGTCGAAATATTTACGTCCGTTTTATTTAACTCGGCTAAGGCTGAATAAATCGTTGTTGTTTTTCCCGAACCCGTAGGTCCCGTAATTAAAATAATTCCGTATGGAAGCTGAATGGCTTCTTTGAAAATTGCCAACTCATCGGCCTCAAATCCGAGCCTGGTCATGTCCAACTGGAGGTTCGCTTTATCTAAAAGACGTAATACGATTTTTTCTCCAAACAAAGTTGGCAAAATACTCACCCGAAAGTCAATTTCTCGCCCGCCCTTAAATGCAATTTTTAAACGGCCGTCTTGTGGTCGACGTTTCTCAGAAATATCGAGCTTACTCATAATTTTAATACGACTCGTAACCGCATTGGCAATTGCGGGGTTAGGTTGAATTTTTTCATAGAGCGTTCCATCGACTCGAAAACGTACGCGAAAACTTTTTTCGTAGGGCTCGATGTGAATATCTGAGGCCCGCAACTTGATGGCTTCAGTCAAAATAAGATTTACCAATTTAATAATTGGCGCATCTTCTCCTGGCTTTTCCATATCTATAATTTCTAAGCCCGAACCTTCAATCGGAGCCGATTGATCGACGTCTTTTTCGATTTCGGTCATGATAGATTCGTACGTCACCTTAGAGGCGTAATGCCGTTCAATCATTTGAACGATGGCGGCTTCGGTTGCCACAACCACTTCAATTTTAGAATGGGTTAAAAACATCAAATCATCGCGTGCATTTAGGTTGCTTGGATCCGACATCGCCACCACAACGTTGCGACCGGCTTTAGAAATCGGGATCAGCATGTGTTTCAGGCAAAATTCTTTTGGAATAAGCTTTACGGCTTCTGTATCGATCTCAAAATTTAACAAATCAATTGAAGGAACATTGTATTGTTTTGAAAGAAATTCGGTGAACTGAACTGGGGTTATATAACCAAGCTTAACTAAAGCCGGACCAAGCTTGCCACCATATTGCTTTTGTTCACGTTTTGCGATTTCGAGTTGATTGATATCAATCAAATTTTCACGCACCAATAACTCGCCAATATTTTTGACCGCCATAGACTACACCTCTCCAATTTTTAGTGTATCGAGTAGTGACGTTTTTTGTAACTAGACCTAAGGCTAAAACTCGGGAATATCAAAACCGCTAAGATCGAACGGTGCACTCTCACAAACGGACTTGAACCCCGTGGTGTATTTGTCTACGTCCAAGATCTGATTCATTGAGACCTTGACCCAATACAAATCAACGAGGCTCGCGACTTCATATCCATGAATAATCCGTCCCTCAACCTGCTTGACGGCTTTAAGCAAAGGCGTATCCACCGGCAGCAAAGTCAAATCGATCACCACACCACCTGGCTTTAAAAAATTACAGTAATAGAGTTGATTTAACAATTGATTGGCCGGGATCAACGGTGTGGTGTTGACCACGATGGAGTGAGTACCGGGTAACATTGTGACAGAGGATTGCGGTGTGAATCGAAAATCCACTCCAAAGTACGTGGACTGCAAGTCTTTAAGAATTTGCCGCCCTCGCTCTTCTAGCGTTTCCGTCACATTAAATTTTTTAAAACCCATTTTTAATAGAGCCGCGATCACAGCGCGACAAGAAGATCCGGCACCAATTACAAAAGCGCTTTCAGAAATATCCAAACGTTTAATCAGCGCAACTTCGCGCGCAAGCCCCTCAGACAGCATGCTCCGCGCCCACCACCGGTTTTCTTCTTTAATCAAACAATCCGCAGATTTTTGCATCAATGTCATCATCGGCAATTGCTGAACTTCAAGTTGCACTTTTTCACCAAAAGGTGTGCCAATACGAATGTGGTCATAAGTTTTCATGACCTCTTGAATCTTTTTTGGAAATTCGTCTTCGGTGCAAACAATAAAATCTAGCTGATTTTGAATCCCTGCATCGTTCATAAATTTAGACAAATATTCAAAACGAAGTTTAGGATTGATACCGTTAGAAATTTCGGCCCATTTGATCATGAGTGCCTTGTCCGAAAAGTCTTTTCGTGTATCTGCTTGTTATTTTCACTCATATTCTATTTGATCCTCTTCGAATTAGCCTTAGCTAGTCCTTCGTCGTCACGCATTGAATCTGAGCAAAAATCCCTGCGCATCTATATGAGAAGACTTATCGGACAAAGCACTCTTAGCTTGCCAGAGAATGTCGTGCGACCACAATATCCTTTTTTATTTGCTCGACGAGTGCATGAGCGCTCGAAAATTTCATTTCATCGCGAATACGATTATGAAACTCAAAACTCACCGTTTCTCCATAAAGGTCCTGATTATAATCAAAAATATGAACTTCAAATTTTACTGGATCACCTTCTTTGTGAAAAGTCGGTCCAATCCCAATATTCGCTATAGATTTGAAACGCCGACCTTTGAAGTGCAGCCAACCCGAGTACACGCCCTGTTTCGGAGTCAATGGGGAACGTAAATTTATATTCGCCGTCGGAAATCCAATTGTTCGACCTCGCCCATCCCCTCGCTCAACAAGACCTTCTACATAAAAATTGCGACCTAAAAATTCTGAAGCCAACACGACTTCTCCGTTGGTAATTGTATTACGAATAAGTGTACTCGAAATTATTTTATCTTGATGCTTCAACGGCGGAACCACTACTAAGTCGATTTTCAAAGATTGCATAATGGATTCAAGAACTTTTAGCGTTCCCGTGCGGTCAGCCCCAAATGAAAAATCATATCCCACTACAAGTGCTTTGGGATTAAAAGGTTTAACCACGCACTCTTGAATAAAATCTTGAGGTTCCATCTGCGATAGAGCTCTTGAAAACGGCTCGATCACCAAATATTTCACTTGGGCGGCAGCCAATTGCGCCTGTAAATCCTCACGTGTGAAGAGCCGTTTAAACAAAAGATCTGGAAAAAGCACCTGTCGCGGATGCGGATCAAAAGTCATCACCACCGAAGATGTGTTCAAGGAGGTGGCCATTTCTGTAACCCTTGAAATTATTTTACGGTGCCCTAAATGCAGCCCATCGAAGTTCCCGATGGTCAAAATGCTCTGACTAATGGGTTTTTCGAGTTGTTTGATGCCTAATATGGTTCTCATTTGAGTTGTTTTCGCTCGGAGATGCTGAGTTGGCAACTAAGCTGTTAAAGTGAGCTAAATTTCTTAAACTTAGAGCTAAGTCCACGCCTGAAGATAGACTTTTATAGGATTTATTAATACTCTGCGTCAGCATGATATCGAACCGCTTCAATCACATTCTAGGAGGGACGCTCTCCGTTTTTCAAAAAATTTGGAGCGCTAAACCCTTTGTTCTACGTGCACTCGTGTGTTGGTTTGTCGGTATCGGAGTTTTGCTAAGCGAACGCAGTGATGATTTCGATACGCGTTTTCGACTTCGCGGCAATACATTAAAAAATAGCGAAATCGTTTTAGTCTTAATTTCTGAAGACGAGTGGCTAAATTTAAAAGGTCCCCGCGCGCAAACCTTGCGACCATTAAAAGAAATCGAATCGTTCTCAGATAGTTTCTTTAGTGATGCCGAAACTTGGGAACTTGTTTTAGGTCGCCTCCTTCGCTTAAACGCAAAGTCTATTGGCGTAGCATTTTTTTTAGGAGATCCGTGGCCAATCGAAGCACAAAACAATCGTGTGCTTGCAAATCCAAAAATATTTTGGGGTGCAAAATTAGATAGTGATGGACAACTACTTCGTCCACGCGCGCTTAGCATCGATGAAAAACATTTAGGTTTAATCGATCTCAAAACGGATGGAGACGGTTATTTACGTCGTTTTTCAACGACGATGCGTCCGCTTCCAAATCTCGCGTACCGTTTAGCTCACAATGCGAAATTAAAATTACCCACATCCGAATATGCACTCATTAATTTTCAAGGACCTGTGGCGACCTTCCAAACTTTTACGTTGACTGAATTTTTATTTGGCAATGTTCCTGAAAGCGCGATTCGAGGTAAAACAATTATCGTTGGCGCACGCAACCTCCCGAGTCATTCGGCGTTGACCCCTGAAGGCCCTATGTCACGTGCCGAAGTGATCGCCAATATCACGCACAATATAAATAACGGTCAATGGACGAAGACACTTCCTTTGTGGTCCTACGCTATTTTGCTATTCGCTCTACTAATTCTCAGTATTTGGGTTACCACTGGGTATTCACAAAGTATCGCGATTGTGATTTTGTTTTGTATTTGGGCGTTACTTATCACCATCTCGACTTGGATATTCGATACAGTTTTTTTATGGATTCCCATTATTGCGCCATCCGTGCAACTGGTGATTACGTTTGTTGTATTTTTAAGTTATCAACTCATCGTCAACGAAAAAGAGAATTGGCAGCTGCAACAAGAAAAACGGTATCTCGAAGAGATCGAAGAAATTAAAAATAATTTTTTAAGTCTTATTAGCCATGACTTAAAAACTCCTATTGCCAAAATTCAAGCAGTGGCAGATCGCCTCTTGGCTTCATTTCAAGATGAAAAACTCAATCAAGATCTAAAAACTGTTAAAAGCTCTAGCCAAGATCTCTATCGTTACATTCAGTCGATCCTTCAAGTGATTCGTGTAGAATCCACAGATTTTCATGCGCGCAAGCAACCGACAGATATTAACGAAATCATAATTAAGGTCATTGAAGATTTGATGCCTCTCGCCAACGAAAAAAAAATTAGCCTCACACAGAAACTCGAACCCATGTTTTCTATTGAACTAGACTCCACACTTATTTATGAAGTGATTTTGAATTTTATTGAGAATGCAATTAAATACACGCCAGAAGGCCGTAGTATCACCGTGACTTCGGAAGAAATAAATGATTCTGTTCAGGTCAAAGTTTCAGATACCGGCGAAGGCATTCCCGATGACGAAATTTCACGCGTGTGGAATAAGTTTTATCGTGGAAAGAAACATGACTTGAGCACTCGTGGAAGCGGACTTGGTTTGTATTTATCCAAATATTTTATCCGTCTTCATGGTGGCGAAGTTTTCTTATCAAGCCAAGTTGGAAAAGGAACCGATATTGGCTTTCGACTTCCACTTTCTGAAAACGAAGAAGAGACCAAAGGATAACACATGGCAAACTCCAAATTAAAAACACTTATCGTCGATGATGAAGCCGAACTGCGCACAACTGTCGCTTCGTTTTTACGTACAAATCTTCCCGAAGTTCTTTTTGAAATTGTTGAGGCCGAAAACGGTCGCGAAGCCATTGAAAAAGTAAAACAGCAATCTTTCGATATCGTGTTGATGGATGTGCGCATGCCCGAAGTCAACGGACTTGAAGCTCTCAGTGCTATTAAAGAACACGACCCTAGAATTTTCGTCGTGCTCATGACAGCTCACAGTAATTTGGCTGATGCCGTTCAGGCTATTAAGGAAGGTGCCTATGATTATCTTGAAAAACCGGTACAAGCCGAAAAACTTGCTGTGATTGTTAAAAAATGTCTCGAAGCACGAGACTTGGTTTCGGATTTGGCTATGTCGAATCCTATTTTTGACGACGACGTCGACAGTGAGTTTGTTGGCCATTCACGTAAAATGAGAGAGGTTTTTGATTTAATTTATCGTCTTTGTAAAGTCGACACCACGGTCTTGATACGGGGAGAAAATGGAACCGGCAAAGAACTCGTCGCGCGCGCGATTCATTTTAATTCCTCGCGCAAAGATGGCGCCTTTGTCGCTCTCAATTGTGGGGCTATTCCCGATAATTTGGTGGAGAGCGAACTCTTTGGGCACGAAAAAGGTGCGTTCACTGGTGCCGTCGAAAGAAAGATCGGAAAATTTCAATTAGCAAATAATGGAACAATTTTTTTAGATGAAATCGCAGAACTTAAGCCTGAGATGCAGGTGAAACTCTTAAGAGTCTTACAGGAAAGAAAATTTGTGCCCGTGGGTGGTAATCGCGAAATCAAAACGAATGCGCGAATCTTGACCGCCACAAATCGCAATTTAGAAAAGATGATTGAAGAAAGTGAATTTCGTGAAGATCTTTTTTACCGTCTGAATGTCATGCCAATATTCCTCCCACCTTTACGAGAGCGGCTCGACGATCTCGACAGTCTGACCGATCATTTTATTAAAAAGTTTGCGAAACATCACCATCGCCCAATTCACAGTATTCATCCGAAGGCCTTACAAGCACTGAAAGCCTATTCTTGGCCTGGTAACATTCGCGAACTCGAAAACGTCATCGAACGCGCTTTTATAGTTGAGAATTCAAAAGAGATCACATTTGAAAGCTTGCCTGAAAGTATTCGTACGATAGCCCAACGCCCACAAAAATCAGATATTACCGAACCAGCTTCAGGTGCGCTCAACTTTGAATCTTTCAAAGAACAAGTCGAAAAAGATTTTATTATCAGCGCTCTACGCGCCAACAACGGCCGTATCAATCAAACCGTCGCCCGCGCCAACATTCCTAAAAACACACTTCTACGCAAAATAAAAAAATACGGCATTAACGTTAAAGAACTAATTCGCTAGCCTCCAAAGACGCTCTCAAAAATCTTTAGAAAAGATCTTGTTCTGTTGAAAACCTTCCTACTATAAGAGCCTTGAAGTTTTGAGATTTTCTTTTTGAATATTTCCTCTTCTTGTAATTGCTTTCGGCCGCAGGTTGTCTTCGGATTGCATTACTTTGTCGAAAGCAATTAAGAGAAAGCTTGCCAGGCATACGTAACGCAACCCGGATACACCCATGCACGACGCAAACTACAAGAAGAGGAAATATTCAAAAAGAAAATCTCAAAACTTCAAGGCTCTTAAATCTATTTTTAAAAATCAACAGAACAAGATCTTTTCTAAAGATTTTTGAGAGCGTCTTTAACGTCGTCTACGCTGACGTTCTTCATACAAATATGTGTGCCGATAGGACAGACGTCGTGGCCGTGAGCGCCGCAAGGACGACATGCGAGATTTTTATCTTCGACAACATTTGCTTGGTTATTCCAAGGGCGATATCCCAACTCGAGTGTTGTAGGTCCAAAGATTGCGACCGTAGGGATTCCAGCAACGCTACCTAAGTGCATGGCGCCGTTGTCGTTCGTGACTAAAGCTTTGCCTAATTTAAATATTTGTACAAGTTCGAAGAGAGAGGGTTCGCCGGCAATATTTTTTGCGTTCGGAATTTTATCGGCGATCTCTTGTGCATATGGTTTTTCTTCAGGCGAACCGACGACGACGATTTGGGCGCCTTCAGATTGAAGTTTTATACCGAGCTCGACGTATTTTTCTTTAATCCAGCGTTTTGTGTTCCATACGCTTCCTGGGGCAAAAAAAACTACGTTCTCTTTCAGCCCCCACTTGTTTCTAAGATTTGGTTCAACTTCCAAATGTATCGCCATCGACGTCCATTCTGGAATTTCAACGTTGGCGCGCAAGTACAACGATTCTAGATTTGGTGTAATAAAAAATGTGTTAATTTTTACGTCGAGTGGAGACAGTAACGACAACTGGCGAAGGGCGTCGGGTAAGTCGGTTCGGCGTTTGACTCGCTGATCAAAAATAAATCTGTTCCACCACTTGGTAAATCCAATTCGTGATTTTGATTTTAAACTTTTTGCAATTAAAGCGGATCTCACAGATTGGTGTGGGCATAGAACTAATTCGTACTCATGTTTTTGGATGGTCTTGATGGACTCCACCACCGAAATACGATCGGCCTTATCAATTTCGGTTGCAACATTGACAAGCCCTAATTTTTTAAAAAAATCACCGAAGCCTTTGCGACAGAGCAGATGAATCTCGGCGTGAGGATACAGCCTTTTCGTATTTTTTAATAAAGGAATACTTAGGAGGAGATCTCCGAGAAAGGCGGTTTGAATAACGAGGATTTTTTGTGCCAATCGAGTCCTTTTAATACGGCGGCTACGAAATCTTCAACTCTTACAAGATCGTAACACATCGTAGTTTTCTGACAAGTTCTCTTCCAACATGGACTGCAATCGGCTTGGGTGTAAATAGTAGTTCCACGATCATATAAATCAATTTCGTGCGCGCAAGTAGGGCCAAACCACGCCGCAACATATTTTTCTAATGCAATTCCAATATGCATACCGAGGCTATCGCCCGTTATAATCATATCGCATGCCGCGACCGAAACAATTCCATCCCGCAATCCCAATTCTGTTGGAGATTCATGAATCGAGAGGTCGGCCGCAATTTCTTGATTTCTTTGCGTATCCTCACGGCCACCTAAAAGCACGATGGATATTTGACTTCCAAATTCGGACATCAAACGAGTTATTATTTTTTGATGCATTTTTACGGTCAGTTTTTTCGCAACAATTGTAGGACTGCAGCCCGTGTTCATTCCGATAATAAGAGGCGCCTTATGTTCTCTCGAAGAACTCCAAATGTTTCGTCTTTCTAATGCCCGCTCTTGTTCGTCTTGAGTCAGATTTAGAATATAATTGTCACGCTGGTATTGAAGCTCGAGAGATTCTGCTAACAACTGGGTCTCAGTTTTTTTATTTTCAAAAAATTTTTTATTATCGTTCAGTCCAATCTCCCACAACTCTTGCGCCGCCGCAGTTGCAGGTAAAATTGCTCCAGACTGCGAATTATGAATAAAGCCGTAAATCATATCGCACTGAGTTTGCGAAAGCACACCCATCGCTTTCAAAGATTTATCGACGACAAAACCAAAATCAAACTCTAAAGCCGAAAGCGTTAAAAGATCATCTCGTTCGGTCGTTAACAGACGATCAATCAACGAATTATTTTTTAACAAATCGTGCGCCGGCTTTTGCGTCACCCAAGTAATATGCGACGACGGAAATTTACGTTTAATTGCCGGCAACAAAGAAGTTCCACGCAGAACAGCTCCGAGCGCTTCTAAATGAACCACTAAAATTCTATTTTTAGGAATATCCCGAGACGGACAAAACGAATCGCAAGTCTCATTACGACCACACGGTTTATACCCAGAAAAATACCGACACCCTGTCTCCATCCCCTATTTTGACATGAAGCAAGAAACATTAAAACTCACCCAAGAACCAGAATTAAACCCAGACTAGCCTTCTTGGATTTTAAGACCAACAAAGACCCCTCAACAATATTTAAATCTCTCTTGGGTTGTTAAAAGCCTTTCTACGTTAAGAGCCTTGGGCCTTTCAATTAGTCCTCTGACTCTAATTGCTTTCGGCCGCAGGCGCGTCTTCGGATTGCGCTACAATATCCGAAAGCAATTAGAAAAATATCTTACCAAATTACTTGTATCGCAACCCGGATACGCCCCGCACGACGCAAACTAGAGTCAGAGGACTAATTGAAAGGCCCAAGGCTCTTAAAACCAAGATTTGCAACTCAACAACCCAAGAGAGATTTAAATATTATTGAGGGCTAAATTTGATAAAAATGGACATCTAAGCAAAGCATCGAACAAAGGGTTAAATACAAGACTAGATCTCTCAAAGTTATTGATTAGTATGCACGGTTTAAGCGCCTTGAGGGTCTGACATTTTCTTTTCCAATATATCTTCTTCTTGTAGTTTGCGTCGTGCATGGGTGTATCCGGGTTGCGTTACGTAAGCCCGACAAGCTTTAGCCTAATTGCTTTCGGTTAAGTAATGCAATCCGAAGACAACCTGCGGCCGAAAGCAATTACAAGAAGAAGATATATTGGAAAAGAAAATGTCAGACCCTCAAGGTGCTTCACGTAGAACAAGACGCTAAGGAACGGGAACGCCTTTGATGAGTTGAATGGCTTCGGCTTTAATTGTGCCGATTTTGATTTTGGCTTCGATTCTGACGTACATTTTTCGGTCGTCGTCGGTGAGCCAGAAGAAAACATCGCCCATGGGAGTGAAGACGCCGTCCATTGCGATTTCTGGTCGAATCACGACGGTATTAAATTTTCCGGCGTCGGTTTCGATTTCTTCACGTCTCAGCACATGAGCCTTGACGATCATGTTGCGATTTTCATCGGCCACTCGAAATTGAATCACTTTGCCAGGAGTCAGTTTAAATGTTCGCAAATAATAAGCCGCACTAAAAGCGTTGTGCGTGTAGGCCGGGATATCCCATTCGAGCTTTCGCTCTTCGGTGCCCTTTTTCTTGGTCACCTTACGTTCCCAATAATTGGCTTTCATGGCTTTCCAATCAAAGAAGGAGCGCACTTCTCGTAGTTGCCCGCTCTCTTTGACTTTGATCAAAATATTAAATGGCGTCATCTCCTCAAAATCTAAAAATGTTTCGCCGTAGTCATCGACGGCATAAAAGGTAGAAAAGAATGGCGCAGATTTAATGGTCGCTGAAAAATGATACGCTTTTTTTCCGTTCACTTCGACATACGGATCAACTGACATGGTCATTTCGCCGGCTTTCGCACCAAAGTAACTCATGGCTAAAACTGTTTTTTCGCCAATCCAAAACGGATCTACGATGGGACGACGCCCAGAAAACCCTTCGGTGTCTTCAAGATCGGGTTGTCTTTTTGCATTGGCTTTCGGAGCTGGCGCGGGTTTTGGTTTTGGCTTAGGCTTTTCTGTTTTCTTATTTTTAGTATCTTCAATTAAGGTCGTGGTCGTCGTTGAGCTTAAAGTACTGCCATTCTGGGCCGCTAAAGCTTCTGCGACTTTAGTATCCATCGGCAACTCTTTAACCTCTAATTTTTTGTCATACTCTTCAATCTTGGCAAGTTGATTGTCATTTTCAGTCTTAAGAAATTTGGCTTGGCAACTTAAACTATTGATCGCAAAACCGATCAGAAGAAATTTTAATAAATTCGAATTCAACTTCAAAACTGACATCCTTCTATTTGACTTTGGAAGAACCTGCGAATCAACCAAATTGTTTCCAGCGCCGGTGGATCCACATCCATTGTTCGGGACTTTTCTGTACGTACTCTTGCAATTTGTCGTTGTATGTTTGCGTTAAATGCAAAACGGTCGACTCATGATTCTCTTTTTCTTCAAACGGAAGAGGTTTTTCGACGACGAGGTGAAACCTTCCGTCAGGTCTACGAAAATTGTAACACGGAATCACCGGAACACGTGTGCGCTCTTCAAAGATGGCCATACCTCTTGCTGTCCCTGTTTCTTTACCAAAAAAAGTCGTTTTAACTCCGCTTGGCGGGCCCATGTATTGATCCATCACCCAAATAACCGCTTCGTTTCTTTTTAAGGCTTTTAAAATTTCGGCGTTACTCTTTTCGTGTGCGATGAGTTGCGTCCCGTGCTTGGTACGCATTCCAAACCACACATCGTTCAACCAGCCTTGTTTTGCTTTTTTTGTGATGAGATTTACTTTGTAACCTTTTTGCGCAAGGCCCATACACGCAAAATCACCATTTCCAATATGCAGAGTCAGGAGAAAAACGCCTCGCCCTTGCCGATAGGCCTCATCGAGATGCTCAAGACCTTCAAAAGAAAAATAAGATTTAAACCATACGGGCTTGTAGACCATCATTAAAAAATATTCGATAAGAATTTGCCCTTGAGACATCATAGAGGCTCGACCTATACGAATACGTTCCCGCATATTTAAGTTCGGGTATGCAATTGCAATATTAGAAAGAATAACTTTGCGACGAATTCGAATCATGTCAAAAAATACGAAGGCTAAAATCCAGGCTATCCCGGCGTGTGCTCGTCGCGGCAGCCAAGACAAAACCGTTCCGACAAAACTAATCATAAAGCGCAAAAGAGATGTCATTTTATAAAATGCCTTCTTTTTTTAATGCTCGCTCGAGATCTTTAACACGCGGTTGAAGTCCCACAGACATAAATTCAAGCTTATCTTCGATGAGAACTTTCAATTTAATCGCATCCTTTTCAGTCACAAAAATATGTTTGGCTTTTAATTCTGCGGCAGTCTTAAGAATTTTTTGTAGGTCCTGATCCGTATAAGCGTGATGGTCTTTAAACTCCACATGACCCACAATGGTTATAGGCATTTCGGTTGCCAGTAGGGAATAAAATGTTTTAGGTCTGCCGATTCCTGATACAAGTAAAATGGGTTCATTATTAAAATCTGATATTTGTACCTGACGGTGGTCAGCGATTCTATAGATGTCACCCAATTTATAATCCATACCAATAACATTTGTATGCGTAGAAACGAGTGACCGCGCAAATTCTCGCTGTTGAGGTTCCGCCAAATTTTCTTTTGTTAATACGATGATTGCCGCACGATCTAGCTGCCAAAGGGCATCCCGCCCATACCCAGAAGGCAAAGGTAGATAATGCCATCGTGGTTCCGTCACATCGATCAAAACAATATCGACATCACGATGCAAACGAATATGCTGAAATCCATCATCTATTAAAATGATATCGGGGTTCATTTGCCTTTCGACTTCTAGACAGGTTTCTAACTTATTCGGACCAATAAAAACGGGAACCTGCGGAAATTTTTGTGCAATCAAACTGGGTTCATCGCCATAAAGTTCGGCGGCATTAGGACCAACTTGTACACGCGCCATGATTTTTTGCTGTATTTTGTAACTGCGAGAGACCACCACGACGCTTTTTCCGGTTTTTGCAAGCAAGCTAAGTATTTCTAAGACAAAAGGGGTTTTACCCGTTCCACCCGATGTTAAATTGCCGACACTAATGACAACCGGCTTTAATTTTTTAGGTTGAAAAATAAAACTATAGAGCAGTCGCCGAGTTTCTACCAAAAGCGCAAAAACAAAAGATACCGGCAGTAAAATCGTCAACCTGATAAACGTCATCATAAGTAGCGTTCCAAAATTTGCGACACACGCTCAGAAGCGCCTTTGCTTCCTAAACGCGTGTGAAGCTCTCCTAAGCCTTCGCGATGAGATTTTCTAACCTCTTCAGACTGAATTAAAATTTTCATTTCTTGCGTCAGTCGTTCTAGCGTGGCTTCGTCATTTTTTAGTTCTACCGATTGGCGACGCTCTAAAACAATATTAGAAAGACCAAAGTGTTTGAGATTTCGTACCAGCGTCTCTCCAATGATTTTAGACAACCAATTGACAATATACATGATGACCATCGGCTTTTTCATGAGACCGACCATGAGTGTGGCTGTGCCCGAAGCACATAATACGACATCGGTAAGGGCAATCATTTCAAAAGGTTCTTTTTTGATGAGCACGATCGGAAACTCAATATTACCCAACTGACTTTGCAATTGTTCAACGGTCAACGTCGGCGCAACCAATAGTGCCACCTGAAGTTTGGGAAATTCTTTGATTAGTCTGCGTGCGACTTCAATTTGTACCAGGAGGTGATGATGAATCTCAGAGCGACGACTGCCCGGCATAAGTCCCAGCACCAACCGATCGTTGGTGAGCCCGTAGCGGGCACGCTCCATTTCAATTTTAGATTGGTTCCATAAATCGTCGTGCATCTCATCTAAAATTGGGTGCCCAACAAATTCAGCATCCACATTATTTTTTTTATAAAAATCGACTTCGAATGGCAGTAACACCAACATTTTATCTACATATTTACGAATTGTTTTTACGCGACCTTTGCGCCACGCCCACACTTGAGGCGAAATATAGTAGATAACTTTAATTCCTAATTTTTTAAGTCTCTTTGCAAGAAGCAAATTAAAATCGGGATAATCTAGTAACAAAGCAAATTTAGGTTTACGTTTTTCGGCTTCACGTTCAAGTGCTTTAAATGCACCCGAAATTTTATTCCATTCTCGAAAAACTTCTTGAATCCCGACTACCGCCATTTCTTCCGAACGACCTAAGCATTCAAAACCGAGAGCCTCCATTTCGCGACTTCCGACGCCAAAGGCTTTGATATCTAATTGTTTTTCTTTCCAGACTTTGAGCAGACGAGCCGCATACGAAGCACTCGACGCCTCACCTGCAACAATTAAAACACTATGATTTTCTGATGGATTCAAGGACCTGCTCCATAAGGGCTATTGCTAAAACACCCTGACTTGCCGGAATCGCACATGGAATTTCCCCACGCACTGCCTGTAAGAAAGCTTTAGTTTCTTCAAGCATCGCATCCTTTTTTTCTACGGTTTCAACGGACTGAAGCGGAGGAGTCGTCGCATGGATATCTGAAATTCGACGCTCAATTTTAGTTAAAGTTCCTGATCCTAAATCTGCAAAATAGTGCATACGATCACCGTAGACAGACACCGACCTCACCGCGTGCGGGTACACACGATTTGCCGAAATCATACCTTTGCGACCAGATTTAAATGTAAAGGTCGCTTGAGCGATATCAAAGGTATTAGTTAAAACTTTACTACCAACGGCGCGTACACTGACAACTTCGTCTTTCATAATCGATGTCATAAGATCAATATCGTGAATCATCAAATCGGTGACCACATCTACATCTAAGGCACGCGGTTTAAAGGGGGCCATTCGAAAAGCTTCAAATGCAACCGGCGTAAATTCATTTTTGGTCAGCGCCACAAAAGAAGGATTAAACCGTTCAATATGTCCGACTTGTAAAACAAGTTTTTTGGTGTTCGCGATTTTTTCAAGCTCTTGTGCTTGCTTAAGAGTTGCGGCCATAGGTTTTTCAACTAAAAGATGAATGCCTGCATTAAGAAGAGATTTTGCAACATCGTAATGTGTGGTGGTAGTTGTCGCAACCGTAGCAACGTCTATCTTCCCAATTAAATCTTCGACGTTAGAAAAGGCTTTAACATTGAGTTCGTCAGCCACTCGCTTTGCATTTTCAGAAAAAGTATCGCAGACCCCAACAAATTCCACCTGATCCGAAAGCGACGCGTATTTTTGCGCGTGAAAACGGCCCAGATACCCCACTCCGATAACGGCCGCACGGAGCTTTTTCATTTTGCCAAACCTCGTTTTGATTTTTCAGCAAACTCGATCAAATATTTAATCTCTTTAGTAGGACGACACTCTTCGCGTACGCGATGAATACCTTCGGCAATCGTACTTGATCCGCGAATTAAAAATCGGACGGCTCGGTGAACATTTTCAACATCATCCATAGGCATGCCGCCACGCTCGAGACCAACTTTATTGGTCGCGCGCATCACCGCATGATTACCGGCAGAAATTGTGTACGGTAGAACATCTTTATTTACCGAACTATAGCCCCCAATAAAGCAAGAATCTCCAACGCGAACAAATTGATTAAACGCGCAGACACCGCCAATTGTTGTTTTACTTCCGAGTTCTACGTGCCCTGCAAACTGACATGAATTTGCGACAAAATTTCCGTTACCAACAATGCAGTCGTGACCAAAATGAACATATGCCATAAAAAGATTGTCGTTTCCGATAACGGTTTCGGAATGACCTTTAAGCGTACCTAAACTGACCGTTACGCATTCTCGAAATTGATTTCCGTTACCGATAATGACTTTGGTGTCTTCACCTTTATAACTGCGATCTTGAGGGTATCCCCCAATCACACTGCCGGCAAAAAAATGATTGTGCTCACCGATTTCGACTATCCCGTGTTCGTTACCGATCCGCACGTGACTATCGAGCTTAGTGCCCTTTCCGATTCGTACTTTGCCTTCGACGAGACAAAACGGACCGATATCCGCTTCAGGATGAACGTTGGCTTCTTTTGATATAACGGATGTGGGATGAATGCCCATTAAAACCTCAAACCATCTTCGCCATGATTTCAGCTTCCGCGACGAGATCGTCTCCCACTTTCGCAAGCCCTTCAAAAACAAAGAGCGTGCCTTTATCTTTTAAACATCTAACCTCTAAAATTAATTGATCGCCCGGAGTTACGAGTTTACGAAATTTCGCTTTATCAATGCTCAGAATATAAAATGTCCAACGACCGCCGCCTGGCTTTGGCTTATAAGCTAACAGAGCCGCGGCTTGCGCCATTGCTTCTACGATCAGCACTCCTGGCATAATAGGATTTCCCGGAAAGTGCCCTTGAAAAAATGGCTCGTTAAACGTGACGTTCTTAATCGCTCGCAAAACCGTATCGACCGCATTTTTTTCGTGCGGATCTTTGCTCAAAGATAAAACTCTGTCTATCAACAGAAAAGGATATCGATGAGGAAGAATATCAAATAATTCCGTGATCGGCAGAGGCATCTTCATATTTACTTGGCCTTTTCAAACGCCGCGACGACTTCATCTGTAATTTCAGTTTCTTTTTTCGCCCACAAAATCACATTATTGGCGCCTCTTTCGAGAACTATGTCGTAGCCTTTATCTTTTGAGATTTGCTCGATAATTTTAGCCATTTTATCTAGGATCGGCTTAGTTAAATCGGCTTCACGTTTTTGAATTTCTTGTTGTGATTGCCCCACCAGTTTTTGGTAAGCAAACATTTCTTCTTGAAACTCTTGTTGTTTCTTTGTGCGAACGTCGTCTGAAAGCACCATGGCTTTTTTCTCGAGGTCTTCTTGCATTTTTTTAAGTTTTTCTTCGGTGCCTTGGAGTTTCTTTTTCTTTGCGTTGTATTCGGATTCTAATTCTTTTTTAGCCTTCGCTCCATCTTTAGTCGCTTGAATGGCTTTTTGCATATCAATAAACACAACTTTTGTATCAGCTGCGAAACCCGTCACAGAAACGGCCGTCGCACATAAGGCAGCAAACATATATTTCTTCATTTTTATCTCCTCTAATAAAATTAAAATGGTGAACCAATTGCAAATTCAAAGTTTGAGGCCGCATCCCCCGGACGCTTGTCGATAGGGAAGCCCCATTCAAAACGTAGCGGTCCGATTGGTGAGAACCATCTAAATCCAAAACCATAATCACTTCTAAAATCTCCGGCCATCAACACGTCATCGGCATTCCCGATGTCATAAAATAAAACGCCTTTAATCCCGGCTTCGCTGATCAACGGAAACTCTAATTCTAAGTTGTAATACGCTTGTTGCGTGCCCCCGTAAGGAACCCATCTATCGTTACCCAACTTTTTTTGTTTCTCGGATTCTTTCTTCTTTCCGACCGAGAACCAATAGTAACCACGCAAAGAATTCGCTCCCCCAAGAAGGTACAACTCGTTAAACGGAGGGCCTTCAGGATTCGAAGAAATAATTGTCGCGTACGTTACATTGTTTCTCAGTACAAAATCCCAAAATATTTTTTTGTAATAGCGAGTGTTAAAGTAGCCTTTGTCGTATTTTAAATTTCCGCCAAGACCTGCTTTTTCCCAAGAGGCACTACTATAGAAACCATTACTTGGAGTAAAGCGGTCATCGCGCTTATCATACTCAAGAGTAAATGTGACGGAGCTTGTGTTCCCGTTTGCAGTTTTGACCGGATATAAAACCTCATCGAACGTACTCATCCATGTTCCGGGTACTGTTGGATCTGGTACGTCGTCACCGCCTGGATTGATTTTCGTATTATCGTTCTTGTAGCGAATGTACCCCTCTAGATAAGGCGCGAGGGGATGTCCTAAGCGAAGCGCAGCCCCCTGTTTAATTTCGGTGTAAATATCACGTTTAATTTCACTTCGGTATAGATCCCCACCTACTGACCATTTTGTATCGTAAAAATAAGGCTCCGTGAAACTGAGTTTGAAAACTGTTGTTTGCTTACTTAAGTCCGCTGTCACTCCTAGCTTTTGACCTTTACCAAAAAGGTTTGTCTGTTGGAGTTGTCCGTTAAATACAAAAGCTGAGAAGGAGCTGTAACCTGCACCCACTTGAATACTTCCTGTATTTCGCTCTTTGACTGCGACGTCTAAATCTTGAATGTCAGGTTTGTCGATCGGCGTCTTGGAATTAAAATTTACTTCTTCAAAATATCCGAGACGCTTCACCTTATCTATCGACTCACGTTTTCGGGTTTCGTTATAAAGCTCGCCTTCGCGAATTTCAAATTCACGTCGTAACACTTTATCGCGTGTCTTTGTATTGCCCACGACGTTGAATTCGCCAAAGTAAACTTTATTGCCCTTGTCGATTTCAAACGTAATGTCGACGAGCTTTTCTTTTTCGCGAACTTGCGTACGTGGAATAATGTTGGCGTAAGCGTATCCTAAATCCCCATATTTCGCCTGCAGTTCTCTTAAGTCCAACTGCAAAGTTTCGTAAGAAAAAATGCCCGCATCTTTGATTTTAATAGCTTCAAAAAGTTCGTCTCGCGTGTAGAGAAGGTCTCCAGAAAAATCCACGTTGCCCACGCTGAACTGATCGCCCTCTTCGATTCGCATCGAAATATAAATATTCTTTTTATCAGGCGTGACCGTCACTTCAGGTTTTCCGACTTGGACTTGTACGTACCCCTGGTTGAAATACAGATATTGAATCACCTGCATATCACGGTCAAAGGCCTCTTGTTTGTAAGATCCCGAGCTGCTCAGAAAACTAAAGAAGCCGTCTTCTTTTGTCGCCATGATGTTGAGGATTTCACCGTCTTTAATGCTACGATTGCCAACAAAAAAAACTTTTTTCACTCGCACTTTGTCGTTCTCTTGAACATCAAAAATAACTTTGACGCTTTCGCCCGCTTGAACCTCTTCGATTTTGTGTTTCACCCGCGCGAGAAAATAACCTTTGTCTTCGTACGCCTTAAGAAGTTTAGTCTCGGCATCTTGAATACGGCTTTGGCTTAAAATTTCATACGCCTTTAAGCCTGTGGCAGTCGCCAAGTCGTCATCATTGATTTCTTCATTGCCGTTATAAACAAATTCGATAACCGAAGGTTTTTCCATTACGGTATACGTTAATTCAATCCCTTGTGCGGTCACGACCTGATCGACTTCGACATTGTAGAAGTAGTTCATACCGTAAATGGCAAGAACGTCTTCGCGAACGCGCTCGCGGTCCAAAGGCTCACCGATTTTAGATTTTAATTTTGCGATAATCGCATCGGCTTCAATTTTTTTATTCCCTTTAACATGAAAAACCGCAACATTGCCTTTACTGAGCGAAGGTGGCTTTTTTGTTGCCGCCGATTTTTTTGCGGCTGGAGACGCCGCTTTATCTGGAGATTTCTTAGGCTGTGTTTTGGTCTCAGTCGCAACCGGGCTTGTCACTTTCGCGTCTTGAGACACCGGCGCCGTTTTTTTTGCAGGAAGTTTTTTTGTTTGAGCTTGCGAAAAATGAATAAGACCTAGGTCTAGGTAGACAGACGCACACAAAGATAAAACTAGAAACCGTTTCGTCAAAGCTGCAAAACTCCCACAGGATTAGGGCTTAAAAATTCTTGAATGAATAGATCGAGAGTTAACGTCAATATTCAACCCGTGACCAGCGTAATTCATCAATGAATTTAATAGCTTATTTCAATTCAAAAGAAGCGTAGCGTGCTTATTCGCAATTTGTCAAAAAAACGGACCAAATGACGCTCTACAAATTTCTACACGACTCAACGAGCTAAGTTGTTGAAATGAAGCCATCTTATTTCAAAAATGCTTAAAAAATAATCAGATCTGATCCGCAAGGAATCACCTATGTTGGACAACTAGCCATAGAAAACAAGTTCCAGCGCTGGGAGTTTTTTGAAGCCCGTATCGAGTCATCCTCATAAATTCTGCGCGATTCAATACAGAGCTGTACCAAAAGGGAGTGTTTTTGGTAGGATGCTATTTTATAGAAAACCAAAATGAATTTCGATAATTCGCGGGTAAGGAAGGGCCAGAATACCCACTCTTTAAGCTGTTTGCAGTTAGACCACCGCACTGACCCGTAGGGTAAGAGCCTCGATCCATAACTTGGTAGAGAGGTCGAAAATAGTATTGCTGTCT
>JAKFYE010000026.1 GCA_021731045.1 Bdellovibrionales bacterium
AACGGCACGGGCTCAAGGGCCCATTTAAGGGCCACGCCCGTCCGCCAATCTTCCACTTAAAAATTCTCCTGTCGCGCGACAGATAAATATCCTTTCCAACACCGATCTTTATATCTCATCCAATCCCTCTCTAACCCATCGTCGCCAAAAACACGAAACAGCTGACCCAAAAATATTTTACCTCAAAACCCAGCGGGCGGCTGTTGGGGCTCCAACGCCCCCTTGAAGCCGCCACGCGAATAGGTCGGCAAATATTTTTTCTATAGTAGAGTGTAAGGATAGTGCGGGCTCACGTTATCCTGCCATTGTGTCTCTTGAAAGTGTGAGTTTAGAACTTCGGCATTACCCTGTTACTTATAGTTATACTGTAGCGAAGTTCCGACAACTTCCCATGCAAAATTAAGAGCTGTCATTCCGCCCGGCAGGGGACTCGCTTTATCGGTATTAAGAAATGTATGTTGAACGGAAGACGGTACCCATGCTGAACAATTATCGTTCGGACTTGTTGTTAATTCATAAACACCCTGAGGCCCCAGGACGGCAGCTTCGTGATTTACCATTGAGATGTTGCCAAAAACGGTGGACATCACCGCATCTCGCGTCGACTGTAAAACTCCGATTCGCCAAGTTGGTAAATTTGCACACGCGGACGGAACCGTAGACGCAATCAATCCATTATTATAATCAAACGCAACACCAGAATCCGAAATGGCGCGCGCAAAGTCTTTAACAAGTTCAGGCGAAAACTTGTGCCAAAATGCAGATCCAAAATGCAGGCCCGGAGAATCCAGCAAGACTGACTTATGAGGAATATAACCAAAGTAACTTTCGATATCGCGCATGTGAACGAGTGCTCCTAAGGCTCCGGCAGAATATCCATACACAAGCAGTTCTGAAGCGAACATAAAAAGTGGAGCGAGATTGAGTTCTAAATAAGACAATACACCTTGAACAATATTGTGACCTACGTGCCGAACTAATCTGCCGCGATAATAGGCATTATGAGTTCCCGCAAAAACATCTCCGGTACAATAAGGTAAAAAAATCATCGTCGAATCATAGGCGACGCTTTTGTTAGGATTTAAAGAAAAAATCCCAGTGGTATCCTTAACCGTTAAAGGCGCATGAAGGATTGGCGTTTTAACAGGATTAAAACAAGTGGCGTAATCCCAACACGCACCCCCACCTTGAAAAACAAGCGAGATTTTATCGGATACTCCGAGACTAATAAAAATATTATAAGGATCGCCGTTGCCGCAAGTCTGATTGGGAATAGCATACGCAGTCCATATGCGATTTTGCGCATAACTCGCAGTTGCGAAAAACATCGCGATCGCTATTACGAGCAACTTCATAAGACCTTTCATCCCAGAAAAGAAACTCATTTAGCGCACAAAATTCTACTTAGTAAGCGCTAATGCAATGAGTTGGCAGCCTATTCTTTAACTTTAAGTCGAGAGTCGTTATCAGCAATGAACTTTTTTAACTCTTCTGATTTACCTAAGAGTCTGGTCCATTGCTCCTTATAAAGAGTCACGGGAAAACGACCCATTCCGTAGACAGAGACGGCTCCCTTTTCGCTAACTTTAAATGAAATTTCGCCGCGCGATGTTTTCGCGCTACCCGATTTTAGCTTTTCATTCTCAGCACGTAATTTTGCAAGTTCTGCTTCTAAGTCTTCTTTATTTGTCATGCTCACTCCAAGTCGCTGTTTATTTTAGGTGTTACAAAATTCTCATTGGTAAAAGGCGCTTTATCCATCGCCGTTTTAGGATTATTAATTTCAATAATCATAGGCAAATGGCGTTTTTCAGGAATGGCCGCCGTCGCGGGTTTCATAGGTTCAAAAACACCATTCTCGTTTTCAACTAATGTAGGCCCGTTGATAAGATTTTCATCAAAATCAGACTCAAGCTCCTCTTGAACGGCTTTGAGAATGGGCGGCATGCGCTCCCATTTTTGATATACGGAATACGACGCGATCGTCGTGCGAATATCACTCTTCGTAATGATTTCTTCGTTCTTTTTAACTATAAATTCTAATTTAATTCTTTGTTGATATTCAACTCGAGCTTCGGCATGCCACTTACGTAAACCGCGTGCAGACATCAAAAAATAAGAGTCAGAACCATCACTCATGATCACGCGAACTTCTAACGATTCTCCGAGGGATAATTCAACCCCTTGTAGTTCGATATCGACTATGACGTTGTCTCCACGAAATTTTGTAGAATCAAAAAATAGAGGATTATTTTTCATTTTCCCACAGCTCCGAGGAAAGAGTCATATAGGCTTGCGAAGCCCGGGATTCTGGAGAGTACGTGACGACTGGTAAATGTTGGTGGTGGGCTTCTTCTACAGCAATGTTGTCTGGTATATATTCGTCAAAAATACGCACGCCGTATTCAGCTTTAATTTTTTCGATTACTTCACGCGCAATTTTACGATCTTTATATCGCGTGATAACGATTCCCCGCACACCGACCCGATGACCAAGGCCTGTTTGTAAATTTTTAAGAGTTTCCAAAATCAGATCAATTCCTTTTGCCGAAAAATACTCTGGGCAAATCGGAATCACGATATCTCGCGAAGCCATTAAAGCATTGATAGTTAAGAGCCCTAGAGACGGAGGGCAATCAATGAGGATCGCATCGTATTTTTTTTTGATAGATTCGAGTTTTTTCTTTAAGACGCGTTCGCGACCAAAATGCGCGGCGATTTGAATATCAACTCCTGAAAGCATGATCTCAGAGGGAATGACATCTATACCAAAATTTTCTGAGCGAACAACCGTCTCTTCGGGAGTCACGCGATTAATGATCACATCGTAAATTGTTTTGTCAAAATCTTGATCGCCAAAAATTGAGCGTGTGGCAGACGCTTGCGGGTCGAGATCGATGAGCAAAACATTTTTGCCTTGTTTGGCCCAACTGGCCGCTACATTTAACGACGTTGTGGTCTTAGCCACTCCACCTTTTTGATTGATGACAGAAATAATAGCCATATCACATCCTTGTCTGGCGCCAAAGTATTACGTTACAATCCTAATCCAATCAGGACTAGGTCAATTATAAGAGCGGAAGTTTTGCTGTGTCTATCGAGAAGAGATATTACTTAAAAGTGAAGCGCGGCACCGTCATTGATAGGTGCCAGGCCCTGTTTCTAGAAGCGTTGCTTCTAGAAACAGGGCCTGGCACCTATAGTTTCGTATTTTTCTCTCGCCACATTTGGATGCAGTATTTATCGAATCGCGTAAAACCATTCATTCCAGGAGTAATCACAGCTCCACCACGCATCTTCATATTTGAAGTGTAAAAGTGAGCATTTAATCCGCTTGTGCGAATTTCGAGGCCGGCTGGAAAGAGCACCGCTTCGACAGCATAACGAAAGGCGTGCTCCCAAATTGATCGCTCCTCTGCATTGTTCTTTACGCTAGAACCATTATACATATAAATATTTCGTGGAGCAGGGGGACACAAAAGTTGCTTTAAATGAGAAGTAGACGGATAAGCCTTCGTAGGCCTGTTCCATACCGAATATGCTGCCGGCTCAATTAGAACTCGAGTCATATCGTGCTTTAAATCAGAAAAATATTTATCACTAGCTTTATTAACGAATCTTCCTTCTGCCTCTGTTCTAATTTGCGGATCTTCAGAGTTTATTGCCTTCATTCTATTCAGACTAATTCGCGCAACCGCCTGTAAATATTTTTGCCAATTGGGTTTATTCGAACAAATTGCCATTTCACCGTAAATAGTGCGGGCCAGTGTATCTATGGCGATGATTTCTTTAATACCCACATCTTGCGAGTGAATGCGATTAGGAATTTGAAATGGTCGAATTTTATTTTTAATTTTATTCCAATAACCTGCCATTAAATAATCATCAAACGGTAGACGATATCCATTTGAGGGCGGCATCGACATTTTAATTTTTTTAGTTTTGCCAACCGTGCTGACGGTTTCGGATAAGAGACACTCCCCAAGTTTTAACTTTAATGTATTTACTGCAAATTGGATTTCACCCTCTAGGATGTAGGAAAGCTCTTCAACTTCTCGTCCTCGCAATTCAGGAGTTTGAGGGGTCGATTCCGTAGGCGGATTCAATTTCAGAGGAGGATAAACATTCACCGGGCTTGTTTGAGCTTGAGGTAAACTCATGTCTTCATCTAACGCAATATCCCCCATTGGTAATTTGTTTTCGGTAGGCAATTCCGTCACAACAGGATTTAGAGGTGGCTCGAGAGTGACTTCCGGAGGAGGCGAAGGTCGTACAAATGGCAGTGGAGTTTTTATCATAGGTCCTGGCGACGATGGCAACAAAGGTGGCGTTGGTGATTTCACGACTGGTGATGGCTGTTCTTTTACCGACGGCGGTACTGTAACTGGTGATTGGGAACCTGTAGGAACTAAACTGCTTTTTCCAGGTACTGAAAATTCAAGATCAGGTGCACGAATCCAACCTGGATGTTGGCTATTAAAAAGTTTTTTCTTAACCGGATCGAAGTAATTATATTGAACATAGACTTTATAATAAACAAGGTAACGATTGGAAAGGTTCTCCCAGGCAATGGTAACATCTAAAATATCAATTTTCGCATCTCGTCCCGGCCATGAAACGACTTTGCAACCGTCTTTATTTTTCACAGGATCAAATTCATTTTTTTTACACGTTTTATAATCATAACCTGGGAGGTTGTACACAACCACCCGCGCGTTTTTATCTGGGTTGATTTTTACTTGCGGTTTAAATCCCGACGGCTCGAAATACTTAACTCCATCTCTAAAATAAAAACTCATAGGTTTTGGTTTGATAGTGTTGCCATCATCATCAGCGGCGCTATTGTCAGTTCCTTGAATGATCAACCACCCACCCTTACGCTCACATTTTACGGGAGTGAGTTCAAATAAAAGTGCGACTTCGTTGTCTTCTTCTTTCGAAAGGTTTGGCAATCGCGGCGCTGTTCGTACCGAAAGCGATCCGTCTTCGATGCCTCTTTTGACATAGCACCATTGAGTATCAGCACGTGCTTTACCGGGGGCAAAAGATAAAAGAAAAATAACTAGAAATCCGCAAACGTTCCAAAAATATTTCACGCTAAATTATCGGCTAAACTATGGAGAAGTTGAGTCTAATTCACTATCTATTTATGAAAATAGTTTCTCAATTAGGCTGTGTCCGGCAAATCAAAATTTAAGATGACGAAGAGATTTTTGCTTATAGTGAGGCACGACGACGAAGGACTAGCTTAAGCTAATTCGAGGAGGAGTAACGAAGCTATAAGCAAAAATAGCGAGTCAGATTGAATTTTGATTTGCCGGACACAGCCTAGTAAAACTACTTCCAATTTTTACCTTCATAGATTTTTACTTTTTGACCATTCATCTGGAACGCGACTAAACCAAATACTGATTGTATGCCTTTTATTTTGAGATGACCCCGTACCCAGACTGGCCCATAGGCCAATTGCCCATTTATAGGTTCTCTCAAAGTCACTAGGACTATTTGGTTAGAGGGCGGAGGGGGCACATGAATACATGACATCGCATCCGGCACTAATAAAAATTCTTTTATTTCTTTAAAGTTGTCCGTCAAAGGCACTACAAAACCCGCGAGTTTTACCTCTTCACCCTCTAATTTCTGCATTGCTGTGGAACCAGCATTAGATACTGCGTCCAAAACTGCAAGTTCGGACCAAGTCACTTCTCGTACATTATTAAGCGGATGAATCCACGAAGACACAATTAATGCGAATTGATATGTAGCTATGGCACTAATAATAATAATTAAAATTCTAGGTAAAAATTTAAGAAACAACATCACTTTCCTCATAACTTTACGATATAATGATGAAGTGAATAAGAGAAGTATGATTATGTTATTTGTAGTGGCTCTATTTTTTAGCAGACAAGCGTATGCCCATATCGTAGGAACTCAAAACTGGTGTCTTGTATTCTCACCGTTTCACCAAGAGTGTATTTTTGAAACTGAACTCGATTGTATTAAAAACATAAGGCAAAATGCGTCTCTTTCTATTGCCAACGATCCCCGTCCTATTCCTAAAAATTTTACTAAATTTTGTTCTCCAAATTCCACGCCTAAAACTAAATCTTTCTTCAGTCCTTTATAAATTTATTAGCGTGTCGCTTGCCTCTCAGAACATAGAAGCTAAAATTTGTACTTTTCCATTTTTTGCGCAAGAAGTTTATATGAAGCCGCGCCGTACTCGCTATTGGTCGACTCAATCAACAAGGTGCCTTCAACCCACGATGGATTGAAAACTTTCTCACTTGAAATTGCTTTATCAAGTATCACATACACAATCAAATTTGGAGGAGGTGGTGGCACATGAATACAGGCTTGAGCATTAGGCACTAGCAAAAACTCTTTAAGCGTTTGGAAATCATCAGACAGTGGCACTATAAATCCCGGAATTCGCACTTTTGTTTTATTTAGCTTTTTAAGACTGTCAGGTGCTTTACCTGTTTTGTAATCTAACTTGTACAGTTCTTCCCATTTTATCTCTGTAACCTTGCCGGAGGAAGGCACCTCTGTTGTCGTAATCACAGTACCACTACCTTTTGCTTTTCCAACTTCAATGTTCGATGAAGTATTTGTGGTCAGCACGCCATCATATACTTGACGCAAAGAAGCTTCTGGAGGCGAGGCTTGCTCTATTAACGATTTCTTTTGGTATACCAATGTTGCTGCAACTACTGCCACTGCACCTATGACAGCAATAACGAATATTATTTTTTTCTCTAATTTTTCAACCTTCATATTCTAACAACCAACCCGTCTGCAACACTGTTGCGATAAGCTTTCCAGGCAGGCAACAATCCTACTAAGAACGCTCCTACAAAAACAAAACCTAAATACATTAAATCGAACATCGAAAAGTCAAACAAACTAACATTTAAGCCTAATTGGGCCTCAAGAATTGGTTGTATAATTATAAGCAGCACAGTCAAAATCATTATGCCTAGGACAATGCCCAAAAATGCAAGACTCAATGATTCTAATATCAAAATAGAAAAAATAAAAGAAGCCTTCACTCCCACTGATCTTAAAATCGACATTTCTCGACGTCGTTCATTTAGTGTCGTCATAAGCGCCAACAACATAGCAAGAAGACTACAAACGAAAACTAGACTGCTCACCACGGTTAAAGATGTTTCTGCGACACTTAAAATCTGCCATAGCTCCTGCAAACTCGCACCGGGTAGAATCGCTGACATAGGCTCCTCGGGATATTCGTTAATCTCGCGTTGTAATCTAAAAACTGCAACTTTAGACTTCAAACCGATAAAAAAAGCTGTAATTTGCTTGGGATTTAAATCTTTTTTTAAAGTTTCTTCTGGAGAAAGGGCTTGTCCCTCCATAGGAGGTGCACCATCGGCCCAGTCTACATGGATAGCTTCAATAGCCTCAAGACTCACATGAATGGAACGGTCAATCGGTGTACCAGTAGGTTTTAAAACGCCAACAACCATAAAAGGTTTATTTGCATGTTCCTGAAAACTAATAGCCCCTGTCCCATGAGCAAGTGTAATAGACGTACCAACTCTATAATTTAATTTTTTTGCTACTTCAGACCCAATTACAGTATCAAAAACTCCACTAAATCTGTTCCCCTCTTTAAACTCAAGAGCACGTCCCCCACCAAATTTTACAAACTCAAAAAAGTCCTTATTGGTTCCCACCACTCGATATCCATGATGGGAGTCTCCGAGAGATATCGGCACTGTCCACTTAACTGCAGGATGGGCAGAAAATGTTTCATATGTTTTCCATGAAACATTATTTGTAGCATTGCCCATACGAAAAACTGCATATAGCAGTAAGTTAATATTCCCACTTCGGGCTCCTACAATCAAATCAGTGCCAGAAACCGTACGCTCAAAACTACTTTTAGCCCCATTTCTAATTTTCTCTATACCCAAGAGAAGACATACGCTAATGGCAATAGTTAAAACTGTAAGCCCCGTAGTCAGTCGACGGTTGAGAATACTTTTAAAAGACAATCGCAATAAAAGACTCATAAGCTCACAGGCCGATAGGCCGTGTTAATTTGCGTTAGATCAATTTGACGGTCAAAATATTTTCCTAGCTGCGAATCGTGCGAGACAAATACCAGCGTACTACCTACACTTTTGCACTCTTGAAATAATGTTTTAATAAAAGACTCGCGGGCATCCGCATCTAAAGCTGATGTTGGTTCATCTGCAATAATCAGAGATGGCTGTGCAATCAAAGCTCTTGCGACCGCCACTCGCTGTTGCTGCCCTACACTGAGTTCTGTAACCGGCTTAGAGATTACTTCTTCGACTTTCATCATTAAATGACCCAAGAGCCTTTTGGCTTCATCTATTGAAGAGATATTCATATCATTTAATCTTTTACGTCTCTGTGCGGAGAACTCAATAGGCAACATGATATTCTCTAAAACCGTGAGATAGGGCATCAAATTGAATTGTTGAAAAATAAAACCCATGTTATCACCTCGAATTTTATCTCGCTCGCGATGTGACATACCAATAAAATTTTGCCCTAAAACTTCGAGCTTACCTTTAAATGGCTCTAAGACTCCGCCAATTAAATTAAGAAGTGTCGTTTTACCACTCCCGCTTGGACCTTTTATAAAAATAGTTTCGCCTGTCTCGAATTCTAAAAATTCGATATTTAGTATAATTGGAAGCGTGGGCTTCCAACGAAACTGCAAGTTTTCAATTCTTATAGCTGCTGGCAATTAAAACCCCGGAAGAGGTTGAGTTTCATTTAGCAAATCTGCAGAATTCTGCTTATCGTTAATTACCGTTTGAACTTTTAATCTTTTAAGATTTTTTAAAGTTTTAAACAGCGACACCTTCATGCCTTTTAAATTTGCCACATTGGTACACTCAAACACATACCTCACTTCAATATCAGAATGTCCGTCTTGATGATCACCATGTTCATGTTCCTCAGATACTACATTTAGTCCTGGAATATCTTCAAAGATTTCACCTTCGACTTCAAATTTAGCGAGCTTACAATTTGCCGAACTTGGCATCATCAAAACATTTTGTTCATCCTTTAATTTTTTGTAGATGTCAGAAACTTTCTTCTTATCATTATCAGATTTAGCTTTATGCTCAAACCCTACGAGCGATTCTGCCGGCGTATGTAATTCTACGCTTAACGTTTTCTCAGCTAGAACGACGTTAAACTCTCCTGAGCCATGTTCATGCGCGCTGTTGGCACGATGCTCATGATGAGATACAACTTTTTCTTTGTTGGCAGAAACTAAGGATGCAAAAAAAATTATACAAAATGCTATTCTAATTTTCATACTAGCCTCCCCCAAAGACAGATTATCATAGAATGGGACTCAAACAACCTTGACCGTATCATTCTATTTTTTTAGTTTTGATGGCTCGATGCCCCATTCTTTGAGAATTAAAATTTCATCATTTTCACTCAGAGTTTTTTTATACTTAGCGCCGGAACGGCCCTTAACACGTGCTTCGCACTCCGCCCATGTTTTATGACGCTCTAGAGAGCCTCCAATAAGACTGAGATATGAATACGCAACTTTCTTTTCGCGCTTTTCGTAATTCATATCTGGAATAGAAGTGTCTTCAGGAACATTTTCTAAATCAAAACCGTAACTTTTTAGACTCCCTTTATACAAATTTATAAACTCACCTTTAGAAAAAGCGACTGCGATTTGATCGACACGCTCATTGCCAGGTACACCTTTGTGTCCAGGCACGTAACCCCAAACAATTTGTTTTTTTTGAAATTTTGCCGACACTTCAATTAAAGATTCCCAAAGAGGAATATTTGAAACGTCTTTTCCTTCAGCCGTTTTCCATCCTCGCCGCTTCCAACCAAATACCCACTCGGTTATTCCCTTCAATAAATATGCGGAATCTGTGTACACATGAATCGTACCTTTAAAGCCGACGAGAAATTCTAAGGCTTTAAGAATCGCCGTCATTTCCATTTGATTATTAGTTGTTGGAGAAAGAGCACCGCCCAATTCTCGAACGCCAACATCAGGATTGTAAACAATGGCGCCCCACCCGCCGGGCCCGGGATTTCCCGAACATGCGCCATCACCAAAAATAATCGCCGCCTTATTCATTATGATTTTCTCGTAACGTATTTTTTAACAATCCCAAAAACCATAGGTAATACAGAGACAAAAATCACGATCACAATAATTTTATCTAATCGATTGGCGAGACTTGTTTGCCCTAAATAAAAACCAATCCACAAAAGAGACGTGATCCATAAAATCCCGCCGCCAATATCCCAACCCACGAATTTACGATATGGCATTCGTGCCACGCCTGCAACAAAAGGAACAAACGTGCGAATGATAGGAACATAGCGGGCCGCTACGACAGAAAACCCGCCATATTTTTGATAAAACTCTTGCGCTGCTTGCAGATGCTTACGTTTATAAAAGCGACTGTCGGGTCTCTCCCATATGCGATCTCCAATTTTATGTCCCAAAAAATATCCCGTTTGATTCCCAATAATGGCCGCGAGAATGAGAACAATATTGAGGTGAATAATATCAAGTCCAACGGCGTAATTAGGATTTGCAGGATTCGCCAAAACACCGGCAGTGATCAACAGAGAATCTCCCGGAAGAAAAAATCCGAACAACAAACCGGTCTCGGCAAAAATAATAAATGTCATCACGAACAGTCCGCCCGAACCTACTAATTGCGAAATGCCCTCTGCCGAATGAATCCATTTGACCTTGTCATAAATTTCTAAAATCCATTCCATAACTGAATCCTAAAGTTAATCTTCTGAAAGAGATTCTACAAGGTTGTAAACCCGCACGATCTTCCATCCGAATTCTTGTTTCTCTAATCTCAATCTTAAAATCACTGGTTTTTTATTTCGAGTATCTAAAAAACTGGCCGACACAATTGCAAAATCAGGATTTTGTTCGGTAGCCAACTTCCAATCAAATTTAAAATCGGAATGCGAAGCTAACAACATTAACACGACGCTATTTAAACTTTGGCCGCTTGAGTTTACGATCGGCTCACCCACAAAATAAGAATCTACCGTCTTAAATACGTAATTCACCAACTGTGGTTTGAGAGACTCCACCATTTGGAGCGCCAATGAAGATTGTACGATACCCGGATTTCCAAGAGGATCGGCACCCATTTTTTTTAAGGCTACACTTACGGTGTCATCTGCAAGTCCATCTGCAATTTTTTGCAATTCAATCGTGTTATTAAAAGTGTCACGTTTTTTATAGAGAATCGAATACCCCGCCTTCGCGACCGTAAAACTCGGCTGCTTTGACCAATAAAAAAAGAAGGAAATCCCCAAAATGGCGACTAAAAAAATAATCAAAAGAACGGATTTTTTGCTCACGCTATAGCCTAGGAGCTACCGATTAAATGCTCAAGCAACTTATTCCATGCATGATAACGCAGAAAATCATGCGGGAAGATTGATCATCTTAAATTCGCATGACTATGATGACGTGATTATGAAAACTAGCTTTCTCTTTTATCAGCTTTTTGAGAGCGGAACATCGACATATTCCTACTTACTTGCAGATCCCGAAAGTCGAGAAGCCGTCCTCATAGATTCGGTTTTAGATACCGCCGCACGAGATTTAAAATTTAAACACATTTTAGATACGCACGTTTGTGATGATCATATTCTGGTGCAGCAGAAAACGGGTACAAAAACGGCGGTGACCGCTAACGATTTTATCAAAACCATTAGTGAACATAAATTAACTTATCGCAAAATATTAAACCAGTTGTTCTAGCCAATAGAAAGGGAGGTCAAATGAAAACCGAACGCGTACTTCAGCCTCGCATGATAAACGATATTCCCGAAGTGTCTCCCGAAGAGTTGCGGGCGCACACAAAAGCCGTGCAAATTATTGATGTTCGACGAGATGAGGAGTTCAACA
The DNA here is from genome assembly GCA_021731045.1 of Bdellovibrionales bacterium. GTDB lineage: Bacteria > Bdellovibrionota > Bdellovibrionia > Bdellovibrionales > JAKFYE01 > JAKFYE01. Next base: position 11,945 of record JAKFYE010000026.1, read on the forward strand.
ATGAATTGGGACATATCGCCGGCGCAAAACTCGTCACGCTGGGAGATTCCCTCTTTAAGTTTTTAGAATCCGGCGATCGCAATCAGGAAATTGTTTTTGTTTGCCGCAGTGGTGGGCGGTCGGGCCAAGCCACTCTTTACAGCCACAGTTTAGGATACGAAAAAACTGTAAACATGACCGGCGGAATGCTTCGCTGGAACGAACTTCAACTCCCAACCGAAAGAAACTTGGTAAATATTTGAAATCACTATGCTTATTTGATTCGCCAGGCGCCAAAAGCCTAACCTTAGGCAGACCGTTGTTCGCACTTTGACAGAGGCTTTGCAAGGCCTTATAGTTTGCACTCTTTATTTGTGGTGGCCGTAGCTCAGTTGGTAGAGCATCGGATTGTGATTCCGAGTGTCGCGGGTTCAAGCCCCGTCGGTCACCCCAATTTTTTTGCGAAGATCTTTGTTGCCCACGGACCCTTTTAATCAACGGAATTTTTTTTGACGGGGCACGCGCTGCGCGCGACGCTCGGATCGCATGAAAGACATGCTCACGTCGCGTATGCTCCTCATCAAAACGTGCCACTGGCACCTTTTGACAAGGGCACGACCGTCGGTCACCTCCGATTACCTACGAAGAATTATTGACTGTCTTTCTGGGCAAGAGAACTCTCGAACCTGACCCAAATCATTGGGTTGTTGATCACACGTGGGAATCACTCTAGTATTGCCCCATGGTTAGCCATGCATTTCAACGACAAGTATTTCTCTGTCGAATTGGGTTTGGCCTTCTTTTGGGTTCTTTGGCAATGATGTCGCTTGTGTTTTATGAATCGCCTCAAAAACAGATTGGTATTACGGTATGTGCTGTAGCACTTTGCAGTGTTATTGGTTTTTTTTCTTCCCTGCCATTGGTAAAATGGATCCTTGAGCGAGAAGTTAGAAAAAACATAGCAGCCATCCAAGGTAGTCAGCGGAAGACCTCTCCAACAGATAGCCACATCTTCAACAACACAATTTACTTCCAACGTAATTTTTTACTCAAGTTGTTTCTTAACGCGACTTTTGTGATTGTCGTAACTTGGATAAAGGGTTGGGCATGGCCCATTGTCTTAATCGCCTTGACGTTAACTGTTCTTGTAGTTGCGTGGCCACCACCTAAATTGAGACTCGAAAGAGGATTTTTAATTAAATCAGATCGTCGCGGAACTGAAATTGACCGAGTTGATTTAAGAGAAACTCGAGCGGTGAGAGAGTATTTTTATGGCGGTCTCGTATTGATCGATTCTGAGGGCAAAATTACTTTTGGTTTACCTTTAGGTGTGTATGATCTAAAGCCCTTAGAAGTTTTTCTAAAGGATAGTCTGATTAAGATCCGGTGATTTTTGGAGGGAAAAAATGAAGTGGTTGTATTTCTCAGCTTTGCCTATCTTCTTTTTGTGGCATTCAACTTTTGCTAAAGAACCACCAAAGTGTTTGAAGTTCGCAGGTCAGGAAAAATGCGGTTAGGGGTGCGTACAGTCTGCTGGTCACAATATTGCAAAAGGTACGGACTTCCTTTTTGCGACTCGATTAGTCGCAAAAAGGAAGTCCGTACCTTTTGCACGCGCTTCGCGCGACGCTCGGATCGCATGAGGACATGCTATGATTAAGCTAAGAGCACAACGGAAGCTTAATGTAAAAGGTGCTTCCTTCTCCTAATTTTGATTCTACCCACATTTTTCCACCTTGTGTTTCCACAAGCATTTTTGAAATATGTAAACCGAGGCCTAGTCCGCTTCGATCTTTCGATCCGAGTTGAGTAAATTTCTCAAAAATATAAACCTTCTTCTCTTCAGCTATGCCTATCCCGGTGTCGCAAACTGAAATCGTAATATCGAGATCCGTTTTTATGGCCTTTAAGACAATTTTTCCACCTTCAGGTGTAAACTTAATTGCATTACCAATTAGATTAGATAAAACCTGCGTTAATCGATCACGGTCACAATCTAAAAAGTCTGTAATGGTGGCTGGAACTGAACGTAAAAGCACATTTTTTGCTGAGGCTGCACGAACGAAGTTATCCATTGTTTCCTTAATAAGTTTTCCGATATCGCACCGTGTGATTTCTAACTCAAGTTTTCCTACCGCAATTCTCTCCATATCAAGAATATCGCGGATTAATCGCAACGATGAATCCGCGTTTCTTTTTGCGAGTTCGATCCAGCTTCGAGTCTCTTTATCTATTTTTCTTTCAACAGACTCTTCTAGCAACATTTCCATACATGATGAAATTGCACCAATAGGATTTCGAAGGTCATGACTGACAATAGCTAAAAATTCATCTCTTGTAGTTAAAGATGCTTTTGTTTTTGTATGCTCGCTTACTTCTTCTGAAAGTTTAATTGAACTAGACAATACAACTGTGTCCGCAGTAATTCTCTCATCGGCAAGGTTTTTATCAGTTTGCTGCCGCTCTAGATGAAACAGAGTCGTTTCAAGTGTACTTATGACTTCGCGCTCACGAATGATAGCATCGTCAATTTGTGAGCGTTCGTGTTGAACTGCGGCATCGACAAGAAGTCGCGCATCTTCCGTTCGACGTTTTTCGTTACTACCATCTGTCTTTTCAATATCCCGAATAGCGTCTGCTTTATTCCGAGCATGGGCAATGTTTTTATCTGTGTGATTACGGCCCTCCTGAACACTCTTATTCGTTTGTGATTCTGCACTACCTCTAACTTCCGCAATTGAACGATTCATTTTTTCACGTTCTAATCCTAAGCTTCGATCTGTATTCTTGCGCTCGACTTGAAACGTTGAACTTTGAGATTCTTCCATAATGTCTCCTGCACTAATGCAGAAGAGATTACGTAGGGGATTCTAGGTTTGCTCTGAAGCTGGAGTGCTTGACAACCATAACACACAACTCGGTGTTGTTAGCTAATTAATTGTCACCCCAATAGACGTGGGTTTATTGAAGAATCTGACCTTTTTTGAACAAACCCCATTTTTAATGTCGTGTTTCTTCCACAGACCCAAATATTTTAAGATTTCTTTATTATTTAAATCTAAGTTTAAGCGTGACTATCTCTTTGCTGAAGACTCAGATATAATCTTAACAAGTTATAAAGCCAAAGTAAATTAACACAGGAGATCCACATGAATAACAAAAGTGAAAATAAGAGCGAAAGCCATAATGATGATCACAGTCATGCGACACTTGATGAAATTTTAGCTTTGAAACAGCAATTCGAAAAAATAAAAAGCGAAACCGAACATTTTATTGCCGCGGCAAAAGAGTTGTCGGATCGTGGCCTAAATGATGCTAAAGATCTAATTGAATCAGCAAAAGACAATTGGCAATCCATCATAGCGAGTTTTGGAGTTTCCAGCCTGTCGAATCTTTTTGGCAAAGTAAAAAGTCCAATTAAGAAAAAGACCACGAAGTCCGCAGCCAAATCATCCAGCAAATCAAAAAAGGCAAAAAAACCTGGAAAGAAAAAAGGTAAAAAATAACTATTGAATTCTGACGAGTCTTTAAGATATTCAATCTTTTTTATTTGCCGTTTTCGGCTATCTCTAAAAATCTCCTCTTCTTTTTTTTATGGGCAACCAGTAACAAGTTGCTCCTCTTTTTATGACTTTTCAGGTATAGGTATTTGTTGCATTCTTGTTCGACCATCATCACCATACATACATATTTAGACTTATTAAATCAGTCGAGAGTGAAATCCGTTTTCTAAAAAATTCTAAATATTTCCTTTTTCGAGTCTATATTAAGTCTTATTTTGAACGTTCCAAAACAAAACACTTTTTAAGTTTCTAGTGTAAAAAATAATTTTTTGTGCGTGTTGATTTTTTGTAAAAAAAAACGATCAATAAATGATCAGGTAGTAAAAGCTTATACAGTTTAAGTGGTCTAATTTCTCACCCTCTGAATTTTTAAAATATTTCTTTTTTTACATACAGATGCTGCGCTGCGCGGCCGATAAATACTCCTGTGAGGGGAACCACTCGATGATAAAAATACACGCAGATAGAAGATTGGTTTTTTCAACGGTCTCTATATTGTTACTCAATATCTTCAGTCCTTTCCCTGCTCAGGCAATTCGCAATCAAGATATGAGCGGGGACGATACAGGGGCAATTGCTGTTTACACCTTCGATAATGGTATTGAAGACAGTGCCGCAAATCCACTTAATTTAAATATGTCTGTGGACGGCAACCTTCCCACCGCGCAAGGGGAGACGATATTAACAAATGCGAGTATTCAACCTAATCCTAATAATAGTTCTGATAAATATCTTCTTATAAATCCGAAGCCGAATGGGACTCCAGAAGCCGACAGAGGTTACGAGTCTGCACAAAGACACAGAACCTTTCTTGTGAGCAGCGGACCCGCCACAAAATTAAATTCGTGCACAAATGGTTTTACAATCCAAGCGTTTGTGCGCCCTTGGTTTCCATTTCAAGGATCCACCGTTGGAAACTTGATTGTCGGTTTATCAAACTCAGAAGGACAGTCTTCAGTTGTAAATCCTAATTTTGGTTTGTACCAAACAGGGCAATCTGGTGCCGAATCCGCAACGCTTACTGTAAGAACTGGAAATACAAGTTCTTCAAGCATCACCTCGGAGCAAAATGGATTTTACTCCGTTCGCCAAGATGCTAATCCAGGTAAAGTCACCGAAATCATCGCGACTCAAGAACCAAGTGGTATCCTAACTATTTATGTTAACCGCCAAGCGCGTAGCTCGCTTGTAGCCGCCTCACCTGTATTTTCTCCAAATGCAAAACTTGTTATCGGCAACGAACTTGTACCTCTAACTATTCGTGGCGATGGAATGACTGAAATTGGTCAACAACGAAACTGGTCAGGAGAAATTTATCACCTTGCAATTTATTGCCGTGGTTTTACGCGAGCCGAGCTAGGTCAAGGAACCGATTATAAAAGTCGTGCCGCTGTCGTCACACCTCAAACGGGATCTATCATTAAGGACTCCCGAATTTTGGCACGTAAATTAGTTGAGAGACTCACCGGTGTGATCGCGCCTATTGATCATCCACTTGTGGTTAGAGTCGAAGCAAAAGTTGTCGCCAACGATCTTAGCGGAGCCGTAAAAATTATTACCGGCGATGCCGCTTCAGAAGAGTCGGGTCACCCTGAGTTTTTAAATACAATGGTTAAACAATTTGCTTTGCGAATGTCGACACGCGAAGAAACTATTCGTACACCATTCAACGATTTTGCGGCGTCTTTTATTGGGGTCACTCGTGACGAAATCAACGCGCAAGAGCTTCTAACCGGAAATTTCTTTTATATGGGAAATCCTGCTTTAGTGAAAGTTCGTACCGATATGTTTAATGATCTACTTTTAAGTAACAATCACTATGAAGATCTTGAAAAAGGACATTGGGATATTGGTAAGGTTTTAATGAAAGTGCCAAGTGCAGCCAATCCTCCGGGTTATCCAAACGGACAACAAATTGCCGTAGACATTAATGGCGGAATGACCGCAAGCCCAGACCCCGCGGGAGTTTTAACTTCACGCGCGTTTATGGCCGCCCATGCGATTGCGGGAACAAATCGACGTTTAGTTGAATACTCATTTAGAGAGTTTTCGTGTTTGCCAATTTCTCAAATTGCAGACACTGCAGCTTCTCCGGCGCGAATCGGTCGTGATATTGATCGACTTCCAGGCGCGGATCAAACTAAGTTTGAAACGAGTTGCAAAGGTTGCCACACCATCATGGATGGTTTTCGCGGGGCTTTTGCAAAATACGATTTTGCCAGTGTGACGATTAATAACGTTCCCTACGCTTTTACTCGTAATACTCAAGTCAGTCGCACTCCGGCAGCCTTTGGCTTTCCGACTACGGCAGTTGATCAGTACGGTACGGTTAAAAAAATGAATGGTAACGAGACCGTGTTTCCAAACGGCTACACTATTATAGACGACAGCTTTGTAAACAACGCGACCGGCGCGAACAACCGAAAAGTTTTTGGATGGAATGGCCCAAATAAACTTGGTGGTGTCGGCGTAAATCAATTTGGACGCATGATTGCGGATTCAGATCGTTTTGCCGAGTGTATGGCGAATCGTGTGTATGAATCTGTATGTACACCTGAAGCTAAACCGAGCACTGTTGTGCTTCCGTTTATTTCAGAAATCGCGACGAAGTTTAAGAATAGCGGTTACAAGCTAAGAACCCTCTTTCAGGATGTAGCGGTTCACCCCGTATGCATTCAAAATATGGGACGGTAATTTATGAACTACGCAAATAAAAACTCGAAAACCCTCACTTCGTCTTTATTATTCGTAATTGGTCTCGGAACTGTTATGGCGATCGGGATGAACTGTTCGGGAATGAAGTCGGCGAACCTCGCAGGTTTAAATAACGGCTTTTCTACTGGTGATACACACGTGGATCCTCCAACTTATGTTGGCTTTTTAAGTTCGGAGCAAATGATTAAAACGATGATCGCCTCGACCGGAACTGAAGGTTTGGGAGATCTAACTGAAACTTCGGACGATCTCATCGATAAAACATATAAGGATAAAACCGGTATGTTGCCTTCGCTTCAAAACCTTAATCAAGCCAGCGGACCTACATTAATTGCTGTAACAAACTTAGCCTCTGCGGTTTGCGCTAAAGCTGTTGATCGCGATCGCGCTGTCAGTGAATCCCAACGAGCTCAACGGTTATTTTTTAGAGAGTTTGATTTTTCACAGGGTTTATCACAGCAAACTTCAGACAGCGTGACAATGGCATTTGAAAGAGTGGCCCGAAACGCCTGGAGACGAAATTTAGCAAGCGAAGACAGTGAAATGATTTTAAGTTTTGCCCAAGAGTTTAGTGTTGGCGTGAGTGCGACCGATCCCATTCAAACCCGATTACTCGCGGTTTCGATTTGCACGGCAGCCCTTTCAAGTATTGATGCTTTAACGTACTAAGAAAACGAGGAAGTCATTATGAGTAAAAGAAGAAAACAAGAAAAACCAATGTGGGCCGCGCTGAACCATCCTAAGCCAACTACACGCCGAGAGTTTCTGGCCACGGGAGTGATTCCGTTTTTCGCTTGGGCGGTTGGTCCTAGCCTTGTGACCTTACTTGGATCTCGTTCACTAAGCGCAACGTGTGATGTTGGTAGCGGATCAAGTTACATTCCATTTATAACTTTGAATTTATCTGGCGGACCAAGTTTGGCTTCGCAATTAGTCGTTAAAAATCTTGCCGGGGGAAACATCAGCTCTTACACCAAACTTGGCCTAGGAGTTGGCCCTGGAATTTCATTTAACGTCGAAAAAGAATTTGGAAACGTTGAATTTGCTGGAACCGGTATTGGTGGCAATACCAACGGACTTGTGAGTAAATTTTTAACCGGGATGAGAAGTCCAAGAAACGAAAACACCCGAAACCCTGCTCTCGACAAAGCCGCATTTATTTGGACGGCCGTGGCTTCAGGAGATGACTCCTCTAATAACCCATTCGATATTACAGGGCTTGTTCTTAAAATGGGAATGACCGGCAGCAAACTACCTAACTTAGGACGAACCGACACCTCTACTGGTATTGGACAAAAACCTACCGTCGTTCCGCCACCAGCTCCTTTTATTGTTGGAAACGTAAATGATCTTTCAAACGCTTTAGGTTATGCAACAGCTCTTAGCGCGATGTCTTCTCAACAAAAAACTTCACTCGCAAAAGTTATTTCGAGACTTTCAGGATCTCAAATTAGAAAAATTGCATCGACATCAGGCAATCAAGTCATCGCTGATCTTGTGGATTGTGCTAATATTCGTAACGTAGACCTAGTCGCTTCTGGAGGCGGAGATGTAAATCCATTAGCTTTAGGCAACGCCGTCTCGACGGAATTAGCTCGTATCTGGGGTGTGAACGCGAACGATCGCACGAGTCAAAACGCAGTTTTTGGTTCGATGGTTTATAACGGTATTCAAGGTAATGCCTCGACCATTAATTTAAATCTTGGCGGTTATGATTATCACGATGGTACGCGAACTACTGGCAATACCCGAGACCAAGCGGCCGGATCTGTTGTCGGAAAAATATTAGAGACCGCTAACTATTTACAAAAACCAGTTTTCATTTATGTATGTGCTGATGGCGCTACGGTATCTTCAGAATCCCCAACGGCAGATTCTCCATGGATGAGCGATCGTGGTATCGCGGGCATGCAATATATTATTGCGTTTCACCCGAACGGTCGCCCAAGCGTAAGCGGAAACCAAATTGGCGGATTCAACGACGGACAAGCAGCTGACGGAAAATTTCCGATCGGCAACAGCCCGGATTTGGCAGCCCAGGCCGTTTTTGCAAACTATGCGGCTTGGAATAAGCGCGTAGATTTTCTTGAACTTAATAGATTAGCTGGTGATGCCGGCTTAAGAAACCAAGTTATAAAACTTACGAGCGGATAAACCAACATGACCTTTAGCAACTTTAAAGTTAAGTTCACTATGTCCGTTGTCTTTGTACTTATGCTTTTTGGTTTTACCAATTGTGCTGAGTACAAATCACAAAATCCGTCTTCTTCGACCGCCGCATCGGGATCTACCGCCGTATGCGATCAAGCCTTAATTGAAGCCTTCAGTGCCTCTTACCGCCCAATTTTAACTGATTCCCAATTATGCGCCCGCTGCCATACGGAGACAGGTGTGTCTCCGATAAAGTTTGCTTCGGCTAATTTGCAAACAGGATACAGCCACTTTATGAACGTAGGTGTAGAGATGGTCGATGCCAACGCAATCAGCACCACACATGCTCCGGGCGTTACAGGCCCAGCAAACCAAACGCGTATTAGTTCAGCACGTGCAACTTGGAATACAGCCTATGCAGCTTATCAAGATTGTAAATCGCAAACGATTGCGAATCGCGCGACCGCAATTTCAACAAATCGAAAAAACTCTGTAGATCTCTACTTTGATGACGCACGAGCAATTATTTTTACATGGAACTTAAATTCTGGAGAAGCTAGTCCTGATAATCAAAGATTTCCAGGAATGCTCTCGATCACAGTGAGAGTTAAATACGAACAAATTAATAATCAATCTGTCGCCACCGGCTATGTTCTTACTAAACCAAGACTTAAAATGCTCACCGGCGAGCAAGAAGTTGAAGTTGAGGGCGTCTCTGTCCAAATCAACGGAGTCGATGCGGAAGGCATTGAACCCTTTTTATCCGCACGTAAAGTCATCAAAGGAATTGATTACGCAGATATATATAATGGGGAAGTTTTCGTTAAGCGCGACAAGATTTCAAACTCCGATACTTTTAGTTTAGGTCTTGAATATTTTGATTTAAGAAACCGTACAGATAATCCTCCCGTGCCTGCAACTCCTACCCTAACTATCGCGAATGGCGGTTTTGCGAGACAAACTCCCGTAACGTTTGCAATTACAAATGATTCCACAGCCCGCCTATGGTGTGTAACCACTTCAAGTAAAGTTTTAAAATCAGCCGCCGAAACTTGCCCAGGTTTTGAAAGCGCAATGACGAATGGTTGGGTGAGCGCACGACCGACCACTTCTGACTTAGCTACTTTGGGTCGCCCTATCGCCGATGGCGAAACAGTGAGTATTTATGTTTGGATCGCAAACTCAGATTTAAAAATTAATGCAGCTGCGGCAACAGCAAATTTAACTTTTGACTCGACTGCTCCAGCTGCACCTACATTTGCTTCGTTTGGTGCGATCAACACGCAAGCCGTAGATATTGTCGGCCTATCGGATTCTAACGAATCGGTCACGTGGTGTGTGAAAGACAACGCTGTCTTAGCCAATTTACAAAACTCAAATGGTTGCGTATTTACCTCGTCTAAACCTACGTTCGTCGTACTCACTGGTGGAGGCACTCGTTACGTAGTCGTTTATGCTCGTGATCGCGCAGGTAATACAACAGCTTCGACATCAAAAACCATTGTAAATCCGTTTGGGCGAATTAGTTTTGCGCAATTAACAGGAACAGATAGCCGTGCAATTTTTAGAAACCGCTGCTTTTCATGTCATGGACCAGGTGGCGCTAATGTGAGTTCGACGCCTGGATGGGATGCGACATCATATGCTGATAGTGTGAATAAAAAATCACAAATACTCAGCCGAATTGCAAACTCGTCAAAACCTTCTGATTTCTTAAGTGATTTGAAAGAGCGCGCACTCATTGAAGTTTGGTTTTCACAAACAACGACGCCAGTGGAGACGCCGTGAAATATTCAAAACTTAAAGGTATAAATTTAGCACTCATATTTTCAGCAATTATCCTTATTCTTTTTTTCAATAATTGTGCACGTCAACAAAAACTAGAATTTAGTAATGGCTCCACTTCCCTGTCTTCGTTCTCTGGAAGTTGTGGTGAAGTTCTCTTCAAAAGATATAACGTCGATGTGTACCCGTTCTTTCGAGCGTCTTCACGTTGCTTAGGTTGCCATATAGAAGGCGGCGCCGGATTAGGTTTATTTGCATCTCCAAATTCAGAAGTTTCATATGCGGCGTTTTCTGCCGCTGGACTTTCAAAAATATCCTATATGGCAACAAATCCATTACATAAACCACCCTATACAGGCGAACAAAATCAACCCGCCATTAATACAATCGTAAGCAAATGGACAACTTATGAGAGTGAATATCTAGACTGTGTCAGTAAATCAGAAAATGGCGGCGTTAATGAAGCTTTACTAACTTCGAAAAAAGGAGCTCCGAGTATTTATTCGGCTATAAACAAAGATGAGACTTTAACTTGGGATTTAGATCTTGCACAAGATCTCGATGAAACTATGACTCGTCCTGTCCCTGCGCGAATCACAATGAATGTGCGGGTACTGTATCAGGCCATCGCCGGCAAAACACAAGCGAAAGGTTATATATTTTCGAATCCCACTTTAAGCGTTAAGGACTCTTCACAACAAATTATTATTGAAGGTATATTTTTTCAAATTAATGGCCAGCCTATATCAAGTCAGACGACGTTTACAAGTGTCAGTCGGGTTGTTGGTGGGACAGTTCCAATTCCACTAATGAACGCTAACGCCAATACGCTTATCGAACCTATTTCGACAACTGACGTGTTTCAATTATATATTCGTCGAATTGTTGCAACTTCAGGCACCGAAGACTCGCCCGCACCTTTAACTCCGATTTTAAAAGTCACTGACTCAGATACGAACTCTGACACACTCATTAAAGCGCGTATCGCTGCGGTTTCGATTTTACGAGATGCTTCGGTGGTAAGGTGGTGTTTATCTGAGCAGCCAACACGCCCTGAATCGACTGAAGCTCCGTGCGTAAACTCCTCAACCGGTGCGAATTTCGTCAACGGATGGTCACTCACACGTCCTAATAATTTTACGTTCTCAAATGGTGATGGTGCTAAAACACTCTATCTCTGGGTCGCAGATCAAAATCTTAAAATTAATAATGTCGCCGCTTCGGCCAGTGTCACACTAGATATGACAGCTCCCGCCGCACCGACGATTAATTCCATCACCCTTATCGATACGCCAGTAGCGAACATGTCGGTATCACATGCGAATGAATCCGATGTCACTGGTTGGTGCGTCTTTGAACAAAGTGCTACAAAAAGTGCACCTAACGCGATTGCCCTCAATAATCCATGTTGGAAGTGGGCGGACAATAATGCAAAACCTGCAACTGTTGGCTTTAAAGAAGGTGGCTCTCGCAATGTGTGGGTGTACGTTCGGGATAAAGCCGGAAATGTCTCTTTGGCTTCAAACAAACAAACAGTCAGTAATGGATTCGGCGCAATTTCTTTTGCGGAATTAACGGCGGTCGGTGGTGGTGCACAAGCGATCTTCAGAAACCGTTGTTACACCTGTCACGGAACAAACTCAAATCCTGGATTTAATAAATTGCAATTGTTTGATTACGCAAAAGCTCTGCTCGTAGTGGATTCTGGCGTACTCATTTCGCGCATTAATAATCCAATTAGTCCTATGCCTAACGTGAATAACGGCCTCATGCCTCAACGCGAGCGCGATCTGATACGTCTATGGACAATGCCCGAAGAAGGCGACCAACCGTTGCCGTAATACGCACCCTACGACGCTTGCGTTTATTCATCACCGACTAATTGTAAAACTAATGTTTCAAAAAATTGAGCGTCCGTCGTTTCAAAACGAGACTTTCGAGGCGAATCGACATCGAGTACTCCTAAAAGTTTCCCGCTGCGAATCATCGGTATTACGACTTCTGACTCAGAATTTGCATCGCATGCAATGTGTCCCGGGAACTGATGCACGTCTTGCACAATAAGTGTTTCTCTTCGCGCGGCGGACGTTCCGCAAACACCCTTGCCCATTGCGATTTCGGTACACGCGGGCAAACCTTGAAACGGGCCTAAGACTAATTGACTGTCTTCAAATAAATAAAATCCCACCCAATTAATTTCGCTGAGTTCAGAAAAAATAAATGCGGATGTATTTGCGAGATCTGTCAGCCATCTTCCAACGAGTAACGCCTTATGCTGTTTTAGTAAACTCTCATAATTTTTCAAGCACACTTACTCCAACACTTCTTTCGGTCTATTATGTAAGAATTTTTTTGCATTGTTGTTGATCATGACTTTCTCACCACAATTAATTTTTTCTAACACATCAGCCAAGTAATGGGCTGCAATTAACCTAGGAGTAAATACGTAATCTGCCCCTTCTTCATACATTTTTTTTGCTAATTCGATAGTCGTCGCAGTCACAATAATTTCAGCGTTAGGAGCCATCTTCCGCAAATAGCCTAAAAGTTTAAAATTTGTAGTGCCTTTTAAATTGTGATCTGGAATCGTGCAAATAATTGTTTTCGTACTTTCAAGACGCAAGCTTTTCAGAGTACCTTCGTTACTAATATCTCCGTACTTACACTTAATTCCTAAATCTAAAAGTTTTTGATGAGTCTCCGGATTATAATCCACGACTAAAATTCTTTTTATAGTTTCCTCAGAGTGCCGATTTAATAGTTCTATTAATAAAGAGCTCGCTTCGCGAAAAAATCCTAGAATCACGACTTCGGCTCTCTCACTGTCAAGTTCGCCGTCACTCTCGTCTATAGGACGGTCTTTTAATCCCAAAGACTCCAATAAGGGATTGACCATTTTAAAAATGCGATGCCCCTCAGGAATAATGAAAGACGACAATAATGCCGTAAAGCCTAACGCAATGATAAAAGCCGAAAGAAGATCTGGAGAAATATGTCCATAGGTTACACCGAGCGCACCTAAAACAAGGGAAAACTCAGAGAGCTGACTTAAATTCAATGCAGGCAAAAGACTTGCGCGGTTTCCGTATTTCATTTTATACAAAACGGGATACATCGTGATCACTCGACTGACGAGCACAAATAAAGAAATCATGGTCGCCAAATACATCACATGTTCACTTGGCTTGGGAATTTGTAATCCCAGCGAAACAAAGAATAGCGTAATAAAAAAATCTCTTAGACTTGAAATTTTTGCTGCAATATCAACGTGATAGGGTAACGAGGCAATCATTAGGCCGGCTAATAATGCGCCCATTTCCATCGACAATTGTAAGTATTGTGCCAATCCGCACATAGCAAAACACCATGCAATCGCGACTAATAGCATGAGCTCGGACTGCTTTGCGACTAACGAAAATATTCTAGGCAATAAAAACTTTGCAGCTAACCAACAAAAAATAATTAGAAAGCCCGCGCCACTGAAAGACAAAAGCGCCGTCGAAACATCAAAATTTTTAAGATTAGGTTGCACCGCTAAAAATCCGAGGGCCCACAAATCTTGAAACACTAAAATACCCAAAGTAATTCGAGATAAAAAAGTGTCGAGCTCCATTCTATCGGATAAAATTTTAACAACAATTAGAGTTGAAGATAGCGAGCAGGCCACACTTAAATAAGTTAATTCAAAAGAGCCATTTTCATTTTTAAAACCAAGCGCCGAAAAAAATAAATATCCTAGAGCTAAACAACCTAAAAACTGAAGAATGCCATTGGCTACCACAGCCCTTCCTGCTTGCATAACCTTTCGAATATCGAGTTCTAAACCTAAAATAAACATTAACAAAATAAGACCGATTTCTGAAAGAGTCGAAATACTTTCGTTACCTTGAATAAAGCCTAATCCCATCGAGCCACCCAAAACTACACCAGCGATAATATAGGCGAGCAACACGGGCACACGTAAGTAATAAGCGGGCACACCAAACAGCGTGGCTCCTAGAATAGAAATTCCAATATCTCTAAAAAAATGTAGTTCTGTCATCACTTCAGCTTAACCATTAACTTATACTGCAGTAAATAGTTTCTCATCTCTCGCCCTTAGTCGTGCTATTTTTTTGTGCAATTTCTATTAAGAAAAATAATTATTCATCTCGAGTATTTTGAAATTGAAAATAGAGATTTCTTTATGAGTCTCGACACACAACTGAAGCCGGGTACAGTCGAAGGAGGGGAAAAACCTATGGAACACGTATCGTATGAATTAAAAATGCCATTGAGGGCTCGGCCGCCTAAACAATTTGATTATGATTTTGCAAATCTAGCGTACGCCGATTTAAAAAACGCTGACCTATCAAATTGCTCAATGCGTTTTGCAATTTTAACGGGAACTGATTTTCAAAATGCAAGAATAGACAATACGTGTTTTGAAAAAGCGATCTTTGATAGCGAAACCAGATTGCCTTTTTCTCTCGGAGAAGCCTTTATGCGTGGAATGATTTTGAAAGTGCGAACCGACAAAGGTTCCGAATTATTCTACCATACAAATTAACGACTCACGGCACTTCGCTATACCTTCTGAATCTTAAACCTAGACCTTTCTCTAGACTCTATGCTCTAGACTCTATGCCCTACCCAAATCCGATAGGTCCCACACGGGACCTATCGGATTGCTGGACGGAGCCTATAGTGAATTCTCTTAATTCTCGCTCTATAAGCGCCGATACATCTAAGTGATGGCGCCATTAATTTCTTACAAAAAATTAATTCTTATTTCGTTTTTAAACATTCTATTTTTTAGCATTTCGAGTGGTGCTGAGAATTGTCCTGCTAAGGGAGTTAAGTTCTTTGGTTGGGCTGGCTACGCACGCAAAGAACACGGAAAGTTTGTTTTTTCAGGAGATTTTTTAGAGATCGGCAACTGGTGGTCGAGAAACTCAAATGACTATAAAAAAATCTACCTTTCGTTTGATTCCACGGCTTACGAAAATATCAGTAAAGCTAAGTTTGTCTCTGAATTTCAAAGCGAAAAAAGAATAATAAAAAAAGAAGCCCCCCTGTTGCCTGCGACCACTGAATCCTTTCATGAAATTAAAAATTTAAATTTCTATAATGATGTTTTAAATAAAACGACCGTACCCGGAATTTTAATTGTTAAATTTTTATACGATAACAAAATCATTTGCACTCAAGAAATTTCGGTTAAAGGATACAAGTGAAGACGATTTTTATCGTTTTGAATTTTATCACGACGTCCTTCGCTTATGCAGGCCTTACATGTACACCAAACTCCACAACATCTCTTGATCCATTTTACGTGATTTCGAATTCTTTTTATTCCAATACAGAAGTTCAACAAACTACGAATTTTCAAAGTAAAATTGAGCAATTCGTGAGAGTGCAAAGACCAGTAAAAAATGGGGGCGGTGTTGCCTACGTTCCCAACCGCAGCCTTATCGACGCCCCTACGGCTCGAAATATGAACCCAAATGTTCTCATCCAAAGCCAAGTTTTATCGATTGCAGATGAAGAAATTTTTGGCACCATTTTGCGTAACAAGAAGACGTACATAACCCCACAAGGTTTGCCCAAGATCAAAGCGCAAGAGATCGGAGGTATTCTAAACCGACATCTTCGACCTGCAAAAGATTATGCATTTATTATTGATAGCGATGCGCCCCAACGTATTATCGTGCGCAATACGATGCTCAAACTTTCGGATCATTATTTGAAGCCGCAGATGACCGGTGATATGTACAATTTAAGTCGATGTTGCGATACAAGCAAAACACCCGCGCGTTGTGAAAATGGCTACACATTTAATATTTATGCCAAAGCCAACGGGAGAAGTATTAACTCGACATTACTCATTCCAAAGAATTTTAGATTTATGAGTGATCTTCATCCGACTGTTAGACGCGATATGCCCCCTCTACTTAAGTTAAGTCAAATACTCGGACAAGACATTAGCAAGTTTGAAATTATGGAGTCTCGAGGACTAATTCAATTTCCAAAGTCCATCGATCGGATAGAATGCGAAACTTCATGCAGTAATCCTTCAGAATGTGCCGTTTGTAAAACGATTGGGCCATTTGATAGCTTTTCCTACGGTCAAGGCGACTCCGATTTTGATAAATACGGCTCTCCGATTGCGCTCTGCTCATTTGCCGCGGTTTTAAAATCTTTTAAACCTAAATGTTCCGGCGTTGAGTGCCAAATACAGTATGGAGATATTTCGCGTGCGACTGATCCATATTTTGATAGTCATCGTCAACATACCAAAGGCTATTGTTTTGATGTGCGTCCGATTAAAAAACCAAGCTCCAACTTACCAGATAGCGGTATTAACTATCGCTCTGCTAATTATGATCGCGAAGCCACTCGAGACTTTATAGAACTTGTGATTCGCGCAGGGGCAACCACGGTTTTTTTTAATGATATGACCATCATCACCCCTATTAAAAAAAGTCATCCCAACTTGCTAATTCGTAGCGAAGTTGAACATGACGACCACATTCATTTTTGTTTAGATCCAAAGAATGTTCAGGTCGCCAATACATGTTCAAACAAAAGCGTTCCAAACTAATTAAAATTCTATTTAATCTCGAGTTCGATAATTAAAGCCCGAATCCCCGCTCGTGCGATCTTCACATCTTGATTCCGCACAGTCGCTGACGTATTCACGCGCATCATCGTATCTTGACTCGATAAAGTTAAAAGATTTCGTCCAATCAAAGATGGCGCTACTAAACCCGTCGTACCTCGAACATTTTTAGTCAGCTTTTGACCTACCGACCCCGAAGTAAAAACTTCAGCACTCAAAACACCTTGCGCTTTTTTAGGCAACTGCACATTTGAATATAGGCCTAATGACTTCACAACCAAACGAGCCCCCTGTGGCAAATCTACTGGCACTGCCAAACTACACGCGACTCGCCCAATCGTAGTTACAGGCTGCGCACTGTTTGCTTCAACAAGTAGTACAGCTTTATTAGGTCCCGTATCTTGCAACGACGTACGCGCCTGAGCACATCCATTTCCTCCTACGGCAATTTGTCGCGCATCTAAAACAGAACTCACATTTAAAGCAAAACTAGAAATTGGAACCAACATCGTAAAGATCGTAACTTTTATAACTGTTTTCATAGCGGACTCTCCTTTTCCTAACGAAAGAAGAATGCAACCACATGCCAAATCAAACCGACCCTACTCCTCATAAAAATGCCACCGCGTTATATCCAAACCGATACTAATAGACATCACATGAAACAAAAAAAAATTAACCTGGTGTCATAAATAAAACTGAATCCCAAGGTCGCCGATAAAACCTTCCCATTTATTTTTAGAATATTTTTTAAATTTTCGAATATCTCCAAAAATCAGGATTGAGCGCGCTCATGCGCCCACGGTGGGCGCCCTGGTTGTTGGAGATATTCGAAAATTTAAAAAATATTCTAAAAATAAATGAGAAGGGGCTCAAGCCTCAACGGTGTAGAGTTCTTTTTTGATGGAGGCCGTTCTTACGATACGTTCAAGCTGCATAATTAAAAGGGGCGCGATTAAAGAAAGTGCAAAAAACATCCAACCGATCGTGGCCATTCCGATTAGTTTTCCGCTAGCGTCAGAACTTAAAACGGCCGCCGATAAAAAGGAACCACTACTGCTAAGTAAGTGTTGGACTGCCGATAACATCGACATAAAACGAGCACGGTATTGCGGCGGTGGAACTTTAGAGATGAGCGTATTCATGGCCACGTATCTTAAGTTGTTGCCAACCATAAAGGTGCAAAAAATAGCAAGAATCGGCAGTGCAGGATGATAATAAATTAATCCTCCAAAAATCACGATAAATAGCAAAGCGGTTCCCAATAACACGGGCGGAAAAGGTCCTGAGCGATCCGCCCAATAACCTCCCAGTTTCGTTGAGAACAATGTGATAAATCCACCGACTAAATACAACATTCCCATGTGCTCACGTGGCCAGAGCAAATTAAACTGAAGATATGCGGATAAATTTGGAACCACCATAAAAGTGCCCAAAATCGAAGAGCCCATTAAAGTCCAAGCTAACCAATATTTTTTTTGATTGAACTCCGTCTTAAATTTAACTTCATGTTTTTGTTTATCTTTAAGATGCGCAGTCATCGACGGCAACGCCCAAAGAATTAAAAAAGCGATGCTAAAGCCAATGATGCCGACAACGTAAAAAGGCATAAACCAACCGCCCAATCGCGCTAACTCTAAACCGGCTGGAACTCCAAAAATAGAAGCCAAAGCAAATGAAACCATCACCGTACCGAGCGCACGACCTCGTCTTTCAGGTGGAATAATGTCGGCCACAATTGAAAGCGTGAGTGAAGATGCCGGCCCACCAAAAGCACCCGCTAAAATGCGCGCCATAAGTAACGAGTATAGTCCGGTCGACGAAGCCCCAAGTACCGTTCCGATACCTAGACCTATCATCGCAACAAAGAGTGCTTTTTTACGATCAAACTTATCTAAAAAAAATGAACAGATAATCCCCGACAAGCAGGCGGAGAGCGTATAACTTCCACCGATCCACCCTAAATGTGAAACCGAAATATCCAGGGCCTTCGCAAAATCGGGGCCCATCGGCATAACCATCATAAAATCTAAAATATTAACAAATTGTACTGCCGCTAAAAGAAGAATAATAACGGTTTCACTACGATGAATTTTCATGCATCTATCTTTGTTTATGGGCGAGTTGTTGCATGTAATCCATTTGAATTTGCTGGATCTCGATCAAACGTTGCCACTGACTCGTCATCAACTTATCCATTTTTTCATGTAACATTCGAATTTCTAATTCTGCTTTGAGATTCGTTTTATAGTCGTGTTCTTCACGAATGCGATCTTTTTGTGCTTGGCGATTTTGCGACATCATAATGATTGGCCCCTGAAGAGCCGCGACACTGGAAAGAAAAAGATTTAATAAAACAAACGGAAACGGATCAAAAGCTCTATGGCCCAGAAAATAAAGATTGGTTCCCATCCAGGTTAGCAAAGTTAAAATAAATATAATGATAAATGCCCAACTGCCACCAAAAGACGCAATTTTATCAGAAAGCCGATCACCAATAGATTGATCTTCTTTTTTATTAGACGTCGTCTCTGTGAGCATCTCATGATCGCGAATTGCCGCGATAATTTCTTTATCTAGGTCGCTCAGCTCGCCCTTTTCAACTTCAAGAAGACGGCGAACTTGTTCGTAGCGAAAAACCTCGAGATCTTTTAAACAAATATATTCATCGGGGTCAAAGTGAGGGTGCTCCCGACTGATTTCTTCAAATACAGAACGACGTATGAGGGCTCCCGGAATGAGTTCATCAAGTCGTTTTTCTTTTTTGCAAATCTGGCATATAGCCGTTTTAGCTGTTCGGATTCCCTTAGGCACGTCCACCCCTGTTATTTTAGGATGGCATTGTTTAGATTAAACTGGCAAGTTTCTCCATCAGTTGGGTCTTAGAAACTGGCTTAGACAAATATGCATCACAGCCCACGACTAAGCACTTTTGGCTGTCTTCACGCAGTGCATGAGCAGTTAGGGCTAAGATAGAAGTCCGGTTCGCATGGGTGCTATATTCTAATTCCCGAATTTTTTTTGTGGCGGAATATCCATCCATCACTGGCATTTGCATATCCATCAAAATAATATCGTATTTTTTAAGTTTCATTTTGTCTAAAGCCACAAGACCATTTTCGGCCTCGTCAACAATAAATCCGTAGTTTTTTAAATACACTTTTACTAATTGTCGGTTTTCTGGTGAGTCGTCCGTAATTAAAATCTTGAGACCTTTAGGCAGATCTACCGATGTTGATTTATTTTCGGAGCTGAGAGTCGTCAAAACATCATTTTTATTTGCCTCTTGCAGAGGAATAAGAATATCAAAGACCGTTCCACTTTTTGGGGCACTCTGAACTTCGATCTGGCCCTTCATAAGCCCGGCAAGATCTTTTGCGATGGAAAGTCCTAGACCCGCTCCACCCCGATTGCGCGTGATCGTTTTATCAATTTGCTCAAAACGCTCAAATATATTAGTGATATTTTCTTGTGAAATTCCAATACCGGTATCCGTCACTTTAAAATGAACGCCTTTTTCCGTATTCGTCACGGCTAACGTAACCGCACCTTCATCTGTAAATTTAATAGCATTGATTAGGATATTACCTAAAATTTGCTTCAATCTTAAAGGATCACCTAAAAAATAATCGTGAGTCAGGCCTTCTGTTGAAGACACGAGATCGATGCCTTTTTCTGAGGATTTAATTCGATACAAACTGATGATCTCCTCTACAAAAGATCTAAGATTAAACGGGACAATTTCAAGTTCAATTTTTCCGGATTCCACTTTCGACATATCGAGAAGGTCATTAACCAAACGCAGTAAATTCGAACACGACTGTTTAAACATATTGACGAACTGCTCTTGCGCTTTAGACATTTTGGTTTCGGCAAGCATTTCGCTCACACCCATCAAAATATTAAGCGGCGTACGAATTTCGTGGCTCATGTTTGCTAAAAATAAACTTTTAGTTTCACTTGCGGCCTCGGCGACTCTGCGAGCCTCTTCTAGTTCAAATGTTCGTTCTTTAACTAAATTTTCCACCTGATCGTAGGACGTTAGTAAGTTTGAATACATGTATAAAATGTGCCCGAATAATAATGCGGCAAAGAAACCAAAGACGAGAGTAAATTTGGGTAGAAAGCTTAAAAATTCCGACATGCCATTAAGATTTGGAGTTGTGACAATCGAAAAACTTTTGCCAAAAATATCAAACGAAGTTTTATGAGAAAATCCGGGGTAATCAATCGTTTTGATATTAGATGAGATGACGAGTCCACTTTCAGAAAACAAACCATAGTCAAAACGAGTAAATTGAACTTGATCGATGGCTCTTTCTAAAATTTTATTAAACTTTAATTGCGCAACTACGTATCCGTGAATGATCCCCTCAGAAACATAAGGCACGACAATCTCCACACGTCCATCCTTCGCTAGATCAGGAGGCGTGACGATTGCGATATCGGCTTGTTCTGTAATCTTCGTATAATAAAGCGCGGGTTTAATCAGACGAGGCGGATCCCCAGGCACCTCTGTTTTTTTAAGCATCCATCCTAAACGTCCTTGCGTTGAGATCCAGTGCAGGGACTGCATGACCTGCCTTGAAAAAAGCACTCCGCGCGCGACTTCGAGTGTGGTGTCGTTCTCTGGAAGTTCAGTTTTACTATTTTTTAAATTCATTAAAAGATTTAGTGGAATCACTTCATTATCGAGAGTTTCTTTTAGAGACAACTGGAGACTGTTTACAAATAAAATTTCAGTCTTTTTGAGTAGATCAATTTCGTCTCGTTGTAATTTAAATGATAGCAGAATAACAAGCAGGAGCGTTCCAAAAAAAATTGTAAATGGCAACACGCTTCGGTGAAGGCGAAAGGGACTATGTATCGCGAGCTTTCTAGCATGTGCCACTAGTAAAAGGGCGGCGGCTAAACTCAGAATTGTTAAGGCAATTTGATCTCCCGGTAAAACTTCAACATTAAACCGGCTGCTGGTGTAACGATGTAGAACCGACGCAATATTAATGACGAGCACGCCAAAGCCCGCCGCAATGTAAAGAAAACTATCGTGTGCAATTCGTTTACCACTCGAAGCAAAAAATAAAAATAAACTCACGAGTGTGGTACATAAATGTGCAATAAAAGTAGCCAAGCGAAGTGCAAAGTAATGCTCGACATTGTAGTGGCGAAGAATCCAGTCTGGACCCAAAGCCATAATTAAAATACCAACCCCATAAAGAGTTGTAAGACCTAAGATCACACGAGCTGAACGATAAAATCGCCAGCTCAAAGATAGACCTCCCACTAGCACACAGAGTAAGAAAATAAGTGTGTGCATATTCAGAGGATCAATCTGTTGGTTGCATATTGCTATTTCACATAGATCTTTAATCATTGGTGCAATTTTAAACTTTTTTTCATACTTGTCACAAGTCTATAGAGACCTTAATTGAGTGTTTATTAAGAAATATTAACGCGATTTTTTTTGAGTCCAAAGTCTAACTTACTGAGATTTCTTAATTCTCATCGATAGTATTGTGATTTTTGAGCTGAGGGCCGAAAATAAATGCCATAGGGGGGATTCAAATGAACGAAAACACTTTAACATCGAATTCAGAGGGAAAACTTGAAAATTGGCCGTATGACGAAATGTTTGATATCGAAAAATGGAACCTACCTCAATTTTTTGATGTCATCGTTGTGGAGGATGATATCACGACAACCCGTCTGATTAAAGCCATTGCTCGACGAACTAATAATTTTGCGCGCATTAAGAGTTTTAATACAGCCGAAGATGCCATCTCACATGTTGAGACATTAAAGAGAAGAAATTGGACCGCACCCGATCTTGCGATTGTCGATGTCTACTTAAGAGGTCCTAAGGACGGACTCGCATTTTGTGAAACCATTAACTCACTCTACCCAGAAACGAACATCGTCGTAACGAGCAGCGTGCATCCTCATCTCTATGCTGAAAAAGCAAAGCGTTTACAAGCGCGACCTCTGTTTCTGCCAAAGCCTTTTACTATCAAGCAAATCACAAGCCTTTTCGAACGACTCAACTAATTATTGGAGGACATATGCAACAGACACTTATACATTATGGACCATTCAAACGAACATCTAGCATCGACGAATTAGTCAGAGATCAGCTCAAGATTTTGAGCGAACATTTTTCACCTCAAGGACATCAGGTGTTTCAAGTTTGGCTAGATCGGCATCGTACCCGACGCAGTCCTAATAACATGAGCTATCATTGCAAAATTAAAGTCCAAACAGATAACGGAAAAAATATTTTTGTCGAAAAAAATGATCAAAATTTATTTGGCGCGCTCAATCGTGCGCGTCGTGCTGCTTTGAATTTATTAGATCATTCTCGAGAAATCGGCCGAAAAAAACGAAAAGTCGCCGCTCGTCAGCAGCGAGAACTTATTCAAACAAATAATTTTTCAAATAGACTTCAACCTGATTCATACAGTGTTGAATTGTAGCCGTATTAGACTCTTTGCAAGCCCCTTCGAGCTCTCGTGCGTAGAGCTCGAGGGAAGGAAAGCCGTAGGGTCTTGCAATTCCTTTAATCGTATGACTGATTCTTGCCATATCTTGAAATTTACTCTCTGCAAACAAGCTCTTTAAATTCTTTAAGTCTTCTTCTCGTGATTTAATAAAGAACGGAATGAGATCAGCAATATCACTTTCAACTGGGACTTCAGTTTTAGGAGTATCCATTTTATCCCCTTTCTTAGATCGTGCCTTGAGGCAATGATAGATCGTCCGACTTCACTGTTTTTCTAGGAGCCGCCGGAATAGAAAGAATGTAGCCCTTTCCACGACTCGAACGTAAGTTCACACCCGTATCCGAAATTTTTTGTCGTAACTTACAAACGTGCGTATCAATATTACGAACACTTAAATGCACACCTTTACCCCATACCGATTCAAATAGTTCGTCGCGAGTCAAGACATCCGTCGGTTTGCGAGCTAACGCCAATAATATTTTAAATTCGATTGGAGTTAAATCAATATGAGTGTTTTCGCCATTCGTTTTCTTATAAACTTTTTGATCTACGAGCGAAATAAGTAATGGGCCAATTTCAATATCGCCTTCAAAATTGCCTTTGCGTTTCAAAACAACTTCAACACGAGCAAGCAGTTCACGCGCATCAAACGGTTTTGCAATATAGTCATCAGCACCAGAAGAGAGGCCATTAATTTTATCGGTCACTTCACCTTTAGCCGTTAACATAATCACCGGAGTTTTACGAGTTAAGCCATCGCGCTCGATTTCTTTACAAAACTCAATTCCATTGCCATCAGGCAAAGATATGTCTAATAAAATTAAGTCGAATTGATTCGACGATAATTTTAATCGCGCCTCATAAAGACTTGTTGCGAGTTCAACTTGGTTGTTCTTTTCAATTGCTCGTTTTGTGAGAAATTGTGCTTCTAATGAATCTTCAACTAGTAATATATGTGCCATAGATTTCTATTATTCGCCCTTAGAGTGTTAAATGGTCAACGCCTATAGTATTATGTTTTCTTAACAAATCTACTCAGCGATTAAACGTTAATTATATCAGGTATTTAACAACCTACTATCGAGCTTGCGTAAGGTCTTGCAGCCCGCTAGATTTGAACAATTACATAAAGGACATTCAAAATGAAATCTACCACTATAAAAAAATGGGTCAGTCTTTATATAGCAAGTTTCTTCACAATATTAGTTTTGGGCTCAGGAAGTCTCTTAAGTTCCTGCTCGGCTCCATCTACTCAAAATGAGGAACAAGGCACTAAAGCGCACGCTCCTATAGAAGACAAGCCAAAGCGCTATAATTCTATAAGTGCGCTTAATAAGCCTTATGTTTTGCTCGTCTCGCTTGATGGCTTTCGCTATGACTATATCGAAAAATACAACGCAAAAAACCTTGCCGCTTTTGAAAAAAACGGACGGCGTGCAAAAGGGTTGATCCCCTCGTTTCCAACAAAAACGTTTCCTAATCATTATACGATCGTGACAGGTATGTTGCCGACGACTCATGGACTGGTCGATAATGATTTTTACGATTCTCAAACTCTAAAAAAATATAGCATGGGTGATTCGGTCGCCGTACGTGATGGAAGTTGGTATGGGGGAGAACCGCTTTGGATGGTCGCTGAACGTTCAGGAATGATCGCTGCCAGTTATTTTTGGGTGGGGTCAGAAGCTGAAATCAAAGGCTATAGGCCGAGTTACTACTATGATTACGATGATAAGCATGACAATAAAATGCGCGTGGCTCAGGTGCTTAAATGGCTAAGCCTTCCCGAATCTGAAAGACCGCACATGTTGACGTTGTATTTTTCAATTGTCGATAGTGCCGGTCACAAGTATGGGCCCGACGCGCCCGAAACAGGGGTCGCGGTTCAAGAAGCCGATCAACTGATTGGTGAGTTACGTGCGGAGCTGGCGTCGACTCATCTTCCGATAAACTTTATTGTTGTCTCAGATCACGGAATGGGAAACCTCGACCCGGTTAAAACAATTTATCTCGATAAAGTTATTGATTTGAAAAAATACGAAATCGCGGGAGGCGGAGCCTTTTTATCGCTCTATTCGAATAGCCCAAAAGATATTCAAAATGATTACAATAAATTAAAAGTTATACCGCATGCGAAAGTTTTTTTTAGAAATAAAATTCCCGCTCATTATAAGTTGAAGAGCTCAAGCCGCTTGGGCGATCTTGTTATGGTGGCCGACAATGGGTACTATATTATGACTAAGTCTCCCAAAGATGTTTCCAAACCTTCGGGACAAATGGCGACTCATGGTTGGGACAACATCAACAAAGACATGCACGGAGTTTTTCTTGCAGAAGGTGTAAATATTAAGCCAGGTCCAGTGCTCGCTCCGTTTGAAAATATTCACATTTATCCGTTTATATTAAAAATTTTGGGACTGCACACTGACGAAGTTATTGACGGTAAACTTGAAATTTTAGATCCGATTTACAGAGCGAACTAGTGCCTTCACCATTTCAGCCGTCACGCCGTCACCCACAGATCTTACACAATAACTCGCTCAGCCTCTGTCTTGAGAAAATCGAGAAGGCTCTTCAATCAAAGTAACTTTCGGATGCAAAGGGCTCAGAACGCCGTTTTTGCCACTATTTTGAGGTCTCCTCAAGAACAGTCTCTGCCGCCGATCCTACTGGATTCCATATACGCAGCACACATTGTGACATTTGAAGAACTTGCAGAACTGTCTCAAAATGAGACAACAACTTCGTCCAGATTCAAATATATTCACAATTGAAACGGCCTTTGCCTTGCTTAGTAAAAACCCTCTGACCTTTTTTTCTGGTTATATATTGTTATTTGTCTTGGTATAGCCAGAAAAAAAGGTCAGAGGGTTTTTCACTTTTGGAGGATTTATGAAGTTCACATTTTTTTTAGTCATTGCCCTTTTACCCTTCGCAAGCTTTGGCAAATCCAATGACTACGTTACTAAAAATTCAAAGCTTGTTTTGAATCTACCCATCGAAGTGGGTCCCAACGGAGGAAAAATCGAAGTCAGAGACGCAGCCAATCTTCTTCACTGTAGTCTCGAGCTCGACAAAAAAGCCAAAGGACAGACTATTTCTGCAGGAACTCAATTCAATATTTCAGATTCAAAATTCGAAGCCAGAGACGGTTACGACGATGGAATTTATTGCGGCGAAATCGGAAGCGGCCATGGCTATCTCGCCGGCCAACTCACAACACGATGTGAAAAAATCGGAGATCCCTACAGCTACAAAACCATTCGCATAGAAATGCAATTCAAAAGATCTCTCATCAAAAATATCACCTGTGCTATGTATCGCATTAATCCCGCAACAGCTGAAGATTTAGAAAAAGAGAAAAAGCTCTTACGACCGAATTACCATACAGCCATCACGACCAGCGGTGTTAAAACTCTCGATACTGATCTCTTGAGTAAAGATGTGTTCAATGACGCGATCAAAATTATTTTGAACGGCCCATTGCAAACACAATTCGGCCAGGCAGGACCAACGCCATGATGCTCTAGGGTGCCTGTAAGCACCAGAGTCGGCTTTTTTTATTTATTCGCAATCATCCTCGTGATCATCGGCGAAATTATGAGCTCGCATAATACTTTTATTTTTTAGCCCGGCATAGTTTGGCGCCAACCAACTTGGAACCCCTACTTTTATGGATTGCGTTTTCGTCGGGTTACCTGCTGCCGTCCATGCAGAAGATAAAATCACCGCAAGCGTTGCGGCTCCATCGGCTAATCTGTCTTTCGCTATATCATACATTTCAGTGGCGCCTCGGCCCGTACGCCCATAAAGAGCATCGACTTCTAAAATAGCGTCCTTCCACTCGTAAGAACGTTTAACCATATTAAAAATAACGTTGTCGAGACTTCCGGTATTCTGTCGTACAAATTCACGATTTTTAATTAAGAGTTTTGCTCTTTTTAAAACATCTGCTTTCAAAGTCGCATATGCACGACCTTCAAGATTGGTTGTTTCAAAAAATTTGTGAATACCTTTTTGATTGGTGAGCTGTCCGTTATAGTTTGTAGTCACATGTAGCGGTTGAGAAAGATCGCCTACGTAATGGCTCATCGTTCCGGCCATTTCAAGTGAAGACTTGTAATCAGAGGTAATGGCCTTGGATATCACCAATGCATAGAGCTGTTGGATTCGCCAAATCGCAGTTCCGTGGTCAATCAGTTTCTCCTCAGAGAACTGTCTTAAAGCATCCACCCAACGACGCGGAAATTTTGAAATATCATAAATAGAGGAATAATAGGCATCGGGTTCAAAAAAGTGGGTGGGCTTTTCATCAAATCCATTCTTGCCAGTCTTCCAGGTATTATCTGGAACATTCGCTAAGATCCCCATATTCACTTGATTGGCTGACCAAAAAGATTTTGCACCGTTGAGCTCGCCGCCAACTTCGGCAACAAGTTTATGACCAGTCGCTCCCCATCCCCAGGCTTGCGGACTCGTGATACTGACTGAAAGACACAGTAGTGATACTACAGTAATGAGCCTTCGTTTCATGGTCCCCACTTCCATGAATGTCCCCCCCCTAATGGCTTAATCAGATCAGGTCTTAGGATTTATATAAAGAAAATTAAACGTACGAACAGAAACTAAATATTTCGCTCAAATCGAATTTATAGGCCCTGGGAGCCTTTTTCTCAGTTTTTTGAATTATAATTAAAATAATTATGGACAGCCCCTCGAAAGATCGATTTAATTTTTATTCCGCATATTTCTTATTACCGAAGTAACCCATTTTTTATAAAGACCCGCCTCCATCAAGTAGGGATTTCGTGTCTCATTTTGAGACGTCGAACACCTCGGCAAATGTCATAAAATCACCCTTCATTTTGATTAGGTTAAGTCTCCGTAGGATTTCAACGGGAACACGACTTGCAATTATTAACTGTAAAATGGGGGCCTACGTGTCACACAACATAAGAGAAACATTAAAAACGACAATTCGTCTTTTACTTACCAGCTTACTTTTAGTGGGCTGTGGCCAAGTTGCATTTGATAGTACAAAAAGCGAAAAGGGAACGGCATTAAAAAATCCGACACCTCCCACTGAGCCTCCTCCGAATGAAATAGTTGTGACTTTAAAATCTCTTCAGCCGGCCTTAGCTGTACGTGGACTCGCCTGTCTTATGTGTCACGCGGATATCCGTTCGAACGTTATTACCGATTTTGGTTACGGCAACCCTTGGTATTTAGGAGAGAATAGAACACTTGACCAAGGAGTGAACCAATCAGACCAGAGTTGGTTTTCTAACCTAGCATCAACGTGGCAAACAGCTCGCATAAAAGGCAGCGTGTTTGTTCCTAATGTCGAAGTCACTCGTGCGGCTCAAGACAGTTTGGGAAGCGCATATGTTAACCAACCGCTGATGAAGTTAGACAAACTGATGACGACACCCTATCAGGTCGCTTGGAACTTTTATGAAGATCCAGAGGTGACATTTTCAGATATGGCTCTTCGAGTTCAACCCCTCGATGGAAATGCAAAAGTCATCGCAAAATCACAGATTGTGATTCGCGCTCCAAGCGAAGCGGAAATCTTTAACTTAGTACCGGGATTGACGCCGACAGAGGCCGGCTTCAAACGTGCTAATTCCGCTGCTGCAGTAGAATTTGTTATAAAAGGAAGCGGTGTCAATGCTTATACGACGAATGACAGCGCCCAAACGCTTTCGTGCTCGAAATCCGATATCATAGTGAATGGAACTTTGTTTCTTAAAAAATTAAAGGTCAACGCCGCCGGTGGATGTCGACTCTACGTCACCGGGTCTGTCTTTATAGAAGATGCCATCGAATATGTGGGTTCAGGTGCGGATCAGAATCTTCAGATTACAAGTGCTAACGCCATCATCATGGGTATAAATGTCAGTCACCTTCAAAACCGCTTGCTTAATGAACGGCGAAATCTTGAATTGTCAGGTACGCGAGATTATTTATCACGCGCGCAACAAGCCGTACAAGAAGCGCAAAATATTGGAACTCTCGTGGATGCCCAAGTGGGCTCGGATCGTACGTCGATTGATTTTTCAGGACTCCTCCTCAATGCACCAGTTATTCACAGCCGTTATCTCGGCGAAGTTCACGGGACTGTCATTGCCGAAGCCGCGCTCTTTGTGCTTGAAGATTTTCACTTCCAATTTGATTCGGTCTTTACGCGAGTTGACGTCCTACCTCTACTCACAAATCCCGTGCTTGTTGTAAAATAAGCACAGCTCACTTAATCCAAACCGTTTTGATATTTGCAAACTCTAGCATTCCGTAACGGCTCATTTCTCGGCCAACGCCTGAGTTTCGAACTCCGCCAAAGGGAAGCAACGGGTTTGATTTTAAATACTCATTCACAAAGACAGACCCAGAATCGACTTCGACTTCTGCGAGTCTTCGCGCTTTTGTCATATCGGTCGTGAAAATCGCGGCACCTAAACCAAATTCGCTTTGGTTAGCTAATTCGAGCGCATGGGTTTCGTTTTTGGCACGAATTAAAACGCACACCGGGCCAAAAAGTTCTTCGTCAAAGGCCGCAACTCCTGGTTTCACATCGGTCAAAACTGTCGGGGCATAAAAAAAACCATTATTAATGTTGAGGCTTTCTCCTCCTAAAAGCAGACGTGCCCCTGACTTCACGCTATTCTTTACTTGGGTCGCGAGTTGATCCATTAAATCTTTGCGCGCTAAGGGCCCCACATGCACATTTTCATCGAGAGGTGATCCCGTTTTAAGCACGCTCACTTTAGAAAGAACTTTTTCTTGGAATTTTTCAAAAACCTCATCCACAACGATAAATCGTTTCGCCGACACGCAACTTTGTCCCGCATTAACGAAACGACCCTTCACACATTCGCTAGCGGCCAATTCGATATCGGCATCTTCCAACACAATGTACGCATCACTCCCTCCAAGTTCGAGGACGACTTTCTTAAGTGCCTGCCCGGCACGACTCGCAACCTCACGACCGGCGCGCACGCTTCCGGTTAGGCTGACTCCGCGCACGCGAAAATCATCGATCACGCGACCGGTATCCGCCAAATTAAGAATCAGATTTTGATACACATGTTTATTGAGACCCGATTCATTAAAAATCTGTTCGATAAGTAATGCCGATCCCACAGTGTTATCGGCATGCTTAATCAAAACGGTATTGCCAAGTATAAGTGTCGGAATCGCAAAACGTATAATCTGCCACAGCGGAAAATTCCAAGGCATGATACCTAAGATTGGCCCCATAGGTTGAAATGTAATGTAACTTTCAGTTGCCTGAGAATTTATAATTTCATTTTTAAGAAAACTCGGGCCTTGTTTTGCAAAGTATTCGATCAGCGCTATACTTTTTTTAATTTCAGCTTGTGCCTCTGCAATGGGCTTTCCCATTTCGATAGTCATTTTTTCTGCAAGACTTTGAAGGTTTTTTTCTAATGCCGCTTTGAAACCTAAAATCATTTCGGCACGAAATTCGACACTTTGGCACCGCCACCTTTTATAGGCGTCTAAACTATTGGCAATTTTATTGTGTGCGGTTTGCAGACTCTCGTATTCGTATTCTAATATTTTCTGTCCCGTAGCGGGATTTATTGTTGAAAATTTCATGAAGACCTCTATCCTAAATGTGGCTTATGAGGAAGAATCTGTCCATATTTAGCCACGGCTATTAAGAATATGACATAAATTTCTAAAATGATTCTCGAGGATTCAAAACATGAAAGCGTTTTTTTTCTTATGTTTACTTGTGACGGGCTGCTCTGAAATACCGGGAGAAAAACCAATAACAATGCCCGTCGAATACGCTTCAAAATTTCGAGGATTGACGGCCAAAGTTTGGCAAGACTCCAATCAACACACGCATGTCAAATCGGAGACAGATTTAGGCATGACCATAGCACTGGGGTATGTTCACGGGCGCGACCGTGCTTGGCAACTTGATTATTATCGGAGAGTTGTTCAAGGCCGAACCGCCGAAGTTCATGGCTATTATAAACTCAGACCCGACATGATGATGAGATTAATCAACCTCTACGATCAAGCAGCTAAAATTCAACATCAATTAGATGCCCAAACTTCAGAATGGCTTTGGGCTTATGCCTTTGGAGTGAACAAAGCTTTTAGCGAACTCGATTTTAGTAAAATATATGAATTCAAAAAATTAAAATACAAACCTTCCCCGTGGACCCCGACCGATACAATCGCCTTAATGCTTCTTCAAAGTTTTGATCAAACGCGAGATACGTTTTTAAAAGAAATGCGGGAGAGCGCCTGGTTAAAAAAAATGGGCGAGAAAACACCTTTTATCGATGACGGTTTACCGTGGGATACCGCCATCTTAAAAAAAGGAGAATATCAGAAGTTCGCCACTACAAAAAACGCCTCAATTGAAAAACCACGTCCTGCAGAATGGACGCACACGAACACACAGGATTTTAATTCTTATTTTGGTTCAAATGATTCTACAAGTTTAGGTAGTAACAACTGGGTGATCTCTCCAAAAAGAAGTGAGACTAAAAATGCCTTTCTTGAAAACGATCCCCATCTTCAACTCCGCCATCCTTCATTTTGGTACTGGGCCCATATTCAAGGACCTGACCTCAACGCGATGGGAGCCACTTTTCCGGGAATACCCACGATCACCAGTGGATTTAATGAAACCGCCGCTTGGGGTTTAACAAATGCGTATCTCGATGCAGGAAAAATTTCTTATATTTCTGAAGACCTGTTAGTGAAAGCACAGTCGCTAAGACCGATGGTGTGGTTAAATTTTTATGGCTTTAAAATACCTTTTTTCTTTAAAACTTTTAGACGTCTTGACGGTCATCCCATATTACCTCTTGAAGCGCCGCCCGGAAAGGCAATGATCTTAGATTGGACAGGTTTTGGAATCGGTCCGGAACAAATAGCGGCTCTCCATACGGTGACTTATGCTAAGAGCGTTCAAGACACTTTGGCCGCATTTCAAAAGTTAAATATCCCAAGTTGGAATTTTGTTTTTGCAGATTCAAAAGGCAACATTGGCTACCTGGCCACGGGGCCTGCACTTAAAAATCTCGAAACCACTCCTTATGGGGTGACCGAGCTTAAACACGGTCAAAACTTAAACCACGAATTACTTGAGAAAAAAGAAATGCCTCAACTGATCAATCCGGAGCGCGGGTACATTGTAACTGCGAATAATCGACAATGGCCGGTCGGCTCCAAATGGCACGGAGGCTACACCTATCGCACGTCTTTTCGCGCGTTTCGCATAGAAGATTTACTTTTAAAAAAAGCAAAACACGGCTTTGAATCTTTTAAAAATATTGCCTGCGATATCTACAATACGGATGCCTCATTTATAGCACCGCTATTAATTTCTAACCTTGAGCGCGCAACTCTAACAGATTTCGAGCAATCCGCAGTGAATGAACTAAAAAAATGGAATTATCGCTCAGACCTAGAATGTACCGCTTGCGGAATTTTTCGCCGCACGATGGACCGTTTAATGGAAACCCTCGATGCCAACGACCAATTTATCTACCGCTGGTTAAAGAGTGGTAAACCAGAAGAGATCAGCAAAGTTTTACAGCCCGAATTTGCACAGGCGCTCAAAGATATCACGACCCCTTTTGGTCGCTTTCCAAAATGGCGCGAAATCCACCGCGTTTTTTTTCGCCACCCTTCTGATGATCCCCGCTTTTTAAATTCGCGATATATAGAAACTGAAGGTGACTCTAATACGGTCAACCCTGGGAGCTTAGAGTGGAAGACCGATCACTACGAACATACAGCAGGAGCATCCCAACGATTGATTGTAGAATTATCTAATCCTCCCCGTGCCATCGTTCAAGTTGCGGGCCATAACCTTGATGATGAGGTCCCCAATTTTGACTCTATAGACTCAGGATTCAAACGCTGGTCCAAATGTGAATTTGTTGAAGTTCAATTTCCGTTGGATTGGGAAAAAGTCCCCGCGCGAGACATTCACTTTTAATTAGAGTTCCAACTCAACAAATAACGGCGTGTGATCCGAAAGATCTTGCGCCGAATCTAAGGTTTCACAATCATGAATTTTGATATTGCGTACAAAAATACGGTCTAAACTTAAAATCGGAAAAAAAGCCGGGAAGGTCTTTGCATACGCACCTGTTTGTTCAAAGAAAACTTCGGTCAACCCAGTTTCTTCTATAAGAAAATCTGAAATTCGCCCAGACCAATCATTAAAATCTCCAGCAACAATCAGTGCGTGTTGGGGATCAATATTTTTTTTAATAAACTGACAAAGATACTGCGCTTGACGACGTCTTCCACGTTCAAATAAATCAAAATGCAGGCAGATCAAATGCAGAACTTTTCTCTTAGGAACTTCGACTTTAGCGTATAAAAAACCACGACTTTCGAAACGATTGGTCGAAACATTCGTGTTGCTCCATTCTTGGATTGGAAAGTGACTTAGAATGGCATTACCGTGATGACCTTCATCATACACTGCATTTTTACCGTACGCATAATGCGCCCAGATCTGGTCAGCTAAAAATTCAAATTGCGAGGTGGTCGGCCACTCGCGGAATTTATTCTGGTGCTTATGGTTTTTGCCGACAACTTCTTGAAGAAAAACAATATCCGCTTTTACATCGCGAATCGAGTGCTTAACCTTCGAGAGAACCAACTTGGTATTAGCCCAAGAAAATCCTTTATGAATGTTGTAGCTTAAAACTTTTATCTTCATCAGATCCAGTATTTGAAAAGTAATAGTATCCGACCTAACCAATACTCATACCACGGATACGGTGCACCTTTTAGGATGAGATCACTCAATTTAAAGTCACGCTCTATGGCCATCTCTAATTTCTTTTTTTCTTCTTTTGTCTGAAAAATATAGTTGGCCTCGAGATCATGAAGAATGCTACGAAAATTTAAATTCATGGACCCTACAATGTGCCAATCATCTAGAATCGCGGCTTTGGCGTGCAGCACGCTTGGTAAATACTCGTAAATTTTTACGCCGCTTTCAATCAACACTGCATAGAATGAGCGCATAATCCAATGCATAAAAACGATGTCCACAGTTCGCGGAAGCAAAAGTCGAACGTCCACACCCGCTTCGGCTTGAGTTTTTAAAAGACGAATAAGTCTAGCGGTAGGAACAAAATAAGGCGTCACTAACCAGATTCGTGATTCACTTATTTTAATGTGATTGAGCATTCGTTGTCGACTTAGAAAACGCGTACGAACGGAGTGATTTAGTAAAAAATAGCGATAAAATTTATCGAGTTTTGAAGATTGTTTAAGCCAAGCGAGTTTCATGTTTTCGCGTATAGAGTTTTGCCAGGCTTTTTCAAACTCCAAAGTTAAAAGCTTGACGCATTCTCCACGCACGCGCACGCCAAAATCACGCCATGCTTTCGCCCGGTGAATTTCAGAAAGATGAACATCCGAAATGTTATAACTACCTAAAAACGCCAGCTGTTGATCTATGATACAGACCTTACGATGATTTCGAGAATTCATGCTGCCAAAGAGCTGAAAAAAAGTGGCCGGCCACCAGCCCGTTGAAATTTTAGTATTTCTTGTTGTCCAACGCTGCCAAGGAACAGGATGATAAATTTTAATATTTAGCTTTTCGATTTCATGATTATGGGTGTTTAAAAAGTTTAAGCTACCAACACCATCCACCATCAAACGAATCGTCACACCGCGATGAGCCGCGTCTTGCAACGTTTTTAAAACCCGATCGCCGATCGTTGATTTTTCAAAAATGTAAACTTCTAGATCGATACTCGAACGAGCTTCATTACAAAACTGAAGAAGCGAAGAGTAATAATCATCTGCATTATCGAAGAACTCTTCGTCTTCCCATTCCATTAATTATAAATTCAAAATTTTGTTAATAGATTGTCCGTTTAATGAGCGTACGTGAAAGAGAACTCGCCCTTTTGGCGCATTTTCTATAGTTACGCTTTCAACAAATTTTTTCTCGTTGGTTGTACAAACTGAGCCGTCTTCTTCAACAATCGGCTGCAACACGATCGCGTCGGTCTCAACCGTTACGCGTACGGTTTTCATTCTTAAGCATGACTGTGCAAAGATGCCACTTAAAGTAACAACGGGATTTGCTCCACTGGTGTCGACCACAATGTCATCAACTGGGGCATATAAAAAATCATCTGGAGCCATCACTGTCGCTTTTGCAATATTTAGAGATCCAGCTTTTTTTCCTGTCTCTTGGGTTTTATCGTGGACGTAAATGTCGTAAAGACCTGGAGACAAAACGCCGAGGTTCACGGACTTGCTGTAATTCACAAGCATCATCATACAAATGGTACCGTTATAATGAAAAGCTTTGTCATTGATATCGATACGATGATTGACTTTGTCGACTCTAACTTTTGTCTCTGAAACTTTGTAACATGTGTTCGGAAATATTCCAGTCAGCACGAGTTGTGCATTATCGTTACTATCAAAACCGTTTAAGGTAAAAATATGTTGAGGTGCAATATCTAAGACATCAACTGGAGCAGCTT
The DNA here is from genome assembly GCA_021731045.1 of Bdellovibrionales bacterium. Lineage (GTDB taxonomy): Bacteria > Bdellovibrionota > Bdellovibrionia > Bdellovibrionales > JAKFYE01 > JAKFYE01. Next base: position 47,754 of record JAKFYE010000026.1, read on the forward strand.
TTACGTGCATTTGTAACAAGAAGACCGTTAAAAAGATCACAAGCGATTTCATTTTTGCCTCCTAGGCTGATTAAGTTCGAAAACGTACTTATATTTGAGAGATGGTGCGGCGTCTATAGGCGTGGTGAATTCTTAATTATGCATACCTTATTTGAGGTCTTTAGGCTCTTAGAATCAAACTCTCAAGAGCATAAAAGTCCCTAGACTTTACGGGTCGCATCATGTAATTAAATTCTATGCCTAATCTTAGACTCTTTACCGGTACCGCCACTCCCGATCTTGCTCGTGATATTGCAAAAGCGGTGGGAACGGAGCTCGGGCACGCGATCGTGAAACGCTTTGCAGATGGCGAAATCCAAATTGAAATTCAAGAAAATGTACGTGGTTCAGATGTTTATGTGATTCAAAGCACTTGCCCTCCAGCCAACGAACATTACATGGAATTGTTCATTATGATCGACGCTCTCAAACGCGCTTCAGCCGCGCGAATTACGGCGGTCATTCCTTACTACGGATACGCGCGCCAAGATCGTAAAGTCGCGCCACGAGCCCCGATTTCGGCAAAATGCGTGGCGGATCTTCTGACCGCGGCGGGCGCAAATCGTGTTCTTTGCGTCGATCTTCATGCCGCGCAAATTCAAGGTTTTTTTAATTGCCCGGTCGACCATTTATTTGGAATTCCTTCATTGGCTAGAGCTTGGAGAGAAATGTATGGCCAGGGCGACGAATTTGTCTGTGTGAGTCCTGATGCGGGAGGGGTGGAACGCACGCGAGCCTTTGCCAAAAGGATCGAAAGCCCGATTGCGATTATCGATAAGCGCCGAACCGGTCCAAATGAGGCTAAAGCCCTCCATTTAATCGGTGAGGTTCGGGGCAAAACGGCGATTATTTTGGATGATATGATCGATACCGCCGGCACCCTCACTCAAGCTGTTGACAGCCTTATTACAAATGGTGCAAAAAAGGTGATCGCCGTTGCGACCCACCCGGTTTTTTCTGGCCCTGCGATTCAACGAATCACAGATAGTCAGCTTGAACAGGTTGTTGTAACCGATACGATTCCTTTAAGTGAAGACGCGCGTAAATGTTCTAAGATCCATGTGATCACCATTGCTCCTGTCGTTGCTGAAGCGATCAAACGTATTCATGGCAACGAATCTGTAAGTTCGTTGTTCATTTAAAAATTTTTAACGGTCCTATCAGAGGGTCCCGAAAGGTGGAAGGTATGAAAGGCAATCAGCTAGAACTCCCAGTATCAACTCGCAGAACTGGAAAACATTTTTCTCGTCAACTTCGTATGAAAGGCCAAGTTCCTGGCGTTATTTACGGAAATAAAGTGGACACGCTTCAAGTAGCGGCCGAAGAAAAATTAATAAAAAAATATTCGGCATCGGCGTTTGAAAACACAATTTTCAATATCACCTCAGCAGATGTAAAAGGCGCAAATAAATTACCCGTTCTTTTAAAAGCCATCGACGTAGATCCGGTAACAAGACGCCCTGTACATTTTGATATGTACGTTGTGGATATGAACAAGACGGTTAAAGTTTACGTAGAATTACGTTTTGAAGGAAAAGCCATTGGACTTTCTGAGGGCGGACTTCTTCAAGCTATTATGCGTGAAATCGAAGTTGAGTGTTTACCAAAAGATATTCCTGACTTCATTGCTGTGGATGTTACAAGTCTTAGTGTTCACCAAACCCTTCATATTTCTGAAATTACTTTACCTGCGGGCGTGAAAGCCGTTGCAACTAGCGATCTTGCTCTTGTGACCGTAACGGTTGTTCAAGAAGAAGTTATTGCCGCTCCTGTTGCCGCAGCAGATGGCACGGCCCCTACTGCCGCTGAGCCAGAAGTTATCAAGAAAGGTAAACAAGAAGAGGCCGGTGCTGAAGGCGCGGCCGCAAAACCTGGTGCCGCTCCAGCAAAAGCAGCCCCAGCAGCTAAGTCAGACAAGAAATAAATTTTATAACTCTACAGGATCTAATTTTTTAAGCGCGTCGTGATCGACGCGCTTAATATAAATGACTCAAGGTTATTATGTGGGCAATTATCGGCCTTGGAAATCCAGGCACTAAATACACTCTGACTCGACATAATATTGGTTTTCTAGCCGTTGATGCCCTCGCGCGGAGTTTTGGCGGAGAGATTACAAAATCAGAATTTAAAGCGCTGACTTTAAAATTAAAAGCCGACGAAGAAGAAATTATATTAGTAAAGCCGCAGACCTACATGAATCTTTCTGGAGAGTCGGTCGTACCTCTAATGCAGTATTATAAAATTGAGGCCGATCATATTTTAGTTGTACACGACGAAGTGGACCTTCCATTTGAAAGAATGAAAATTCAGCGCAATCGTGGATCTGGCGGTCACAACGGAATCAAAAGTATCTCAGAGCAATTGGGCCATCAGGATTATGCACGCTTGCGCTTAGGTGTAGGCCGACCTGCAAATACGAATATTCCGATTCCTGATTACGTCTTGCAAAACTTTTTAGAAGATGAACAAAATAAATTAACAGACTTTCTGAATCTCGCAGGTGATGCGATTGAATCTTGCATCTTTGACGGCGTCGAACGCGCATCTAATAAATTTAATACAAAAACGGATGAGGTACATTAATGGCATTGCAATGTGGAATCGTCGGCCTACCTAACGTTGGTAAAAGCACACTCTTTAATGCACTCACCAGCGCGAAAGCCGAAGCCGCTAATTACCCCTTCTGCACGATCGATCCAAATGTAGGCGTCGTGATGGTGCCAGATCCTCGGCTAGATAAAATTGGAAAGATCGTCCATACTCGAGTTTCGATTCCGACGACGATTGAATTTGTGGACATTGCGGGCATCGTGGCTGGCGCGAGTAAGGGCGAAGGTTTAGGCAATCAATTTTTAGCTAACATTCGTCAAACAGATGCCATTCTTCATGTGGTCAGATGTTTCGATGATCCAAATATTATTCACGTGAATGGGAGCGTGGATTCATTGCGTGATATGGACGTTATCAACACTGAGCTTTTACTGGCTGATCTTGAAAGTGTTGAAAAGCGTGCCGATAAAATTCGCAAACAAGCCAAAGGGGCAGCAGCGCAAGCACTTAAAGATGAACTTAATATTGTCGAAAAAGTTTTAACGGCATTGAATGCGGGTCTTCCGGCTCGCAGCGTAACCCCTACTGATGATGAACTTCCGATTTTAAAAGGTCTTCATCTTTTGACCGCAAAGCCAGTGCTTTACGTTTGTAACGTGAACGAAACTGACTTTGCCGCCGGTGGAAACGACTGGTCAAAAAAAGTTGAGGCTCGCGCGAAAGAAGAAAATAACCGCACGATTTTAGTTTGCTGTGCGATGGAGGCCGAAATTGCGCAATTGTCTCCTGAAGAACGCAAAGAGTTTTTAGAAGCTCTGGGTGCAGAAGAGCCCGGATTAAATCGACTCATTCGCGGGGGCTACGAATTATTAAATCTGGCCACTTACTTTACCGCTGGCGAAAAAGAAACTCGTGCCTGGACAATCAAAAAAGGTTGGAAAGCCCCGCAAGCGGCTGGAGTCATCCACACCGATTTTGAAAAAGGCTTTATCCGCGCCGAAACGTACGCTTGCGAAGATCTCTTTCGCCTCGGCTCCGAAGCTGCCGTCAAAGACGCCGGCCTCTATCGCTCCGAAGGAAAAGAGTACGTCGTCAAAGACGGCGACGTCCTATTCTTCAAATTCAACGTCTAGAAAACACCTAAATACGGCCACTTAGCACAAACCCTTAAAAGACAAATTTAAGGCACCGCCAAAAGGTAGTAGGCACCTTTTGGCATAAACCTAACGTCATCTTACTAAAGGTACGGACATCCTTTTACCTTTCACGCGACCGAGCAACGAAGCGGATGCCCACGCGCAACGGTAAAAACGAATTTAAAGATGGCAGATGCGAGGCGCGAGGAAGTAAGCGCGGAGGCGTGGTACTCTCACACCGCACAAGCGAACGACCGAGCAACGAAGCAGATGCCGTCTTTAAATTCGTTTTTACCGGTTTTTCATTTTGGGGTCGAAGGCGTCGCGTAGTCCATCTCCGAAAAGATTAAACGCCAACATCGACAAGAATAAAGCAAATCCAGGATAAATAGCTAAATGCGGAAACGTTTTAAGTGAACGCCAACCTTCAGCCGCAAGTGAACCCCAACTTGAATGCGGAGGCTGAAGACCTAAACCAATAAAGCTTAAAAAACTTTCGGCCAAAACATTTGCGGGAATTTGAAACGACAAAGATACGATAATCGGGCCTAGAATATTTGGCATAATATGTCTGAAGATAATGGTCGTACCTCTAGCACCTAATGCCGTGGCGGCCTCTACGAATAACATTTGTTTTGTCTGCAGAACTTGGCCACGCACAAGACGCGCAATGCCGGCCCAACCCGTCGAACTTAAGGCGACCACAATCGCAATGACGGCTTTAAGTTCTGAGTTTTCAATAGTAACAACTTCAAATGCTAACATAATCAAAATCAAAAGCACGATATCAGGAATTGAAAATAGAATATCAATTAAACGCATGAGCAGCGCATCTGTCTTTCCGCCAAACCAACCTGAAATGGCACCGTAAATAGCACCTACAAAAAGTGAAATCAAAGCCGTGACGATTCCGACCGTCATAGAAACACGACCGCCATAAATTAAGCGCGAGAGTAAATCGCGGCCAAGACTATCGGTGCCTAACCAATTTGTTGAATTGGGAGGCAAAAGCATACGGCCAATATCTTGAGTCTCGTAAGAAAAAGGTGCGAGCCATTGGGCACAGAAACTGATCGAGCAAATAAAAATAATAAAATAGCCTGAATAAATAGCGGCTTTATTTTTTTTCAAACGCTTAACCGCATCACTCCAAAGACTTGTGCCTTTTTTATTAGAAGGTGCAAGTGTTGAGGTCGTAGTAACAGTGGCTCCAGTTGCACTCATGATAATTTAATCCTTGGATCAATAACGACGTACAATAGATCTACAACTAAGTTCGCTAAAACAAGAAGGGAACCGTACAAAAGCGTCAGCGCCATCACAAGTGGATAATCACGATTCGTCACACTTTGAATGGTGTGCTTACCCATACCCGGAATTGCAAAAATAAGTTCGATAACAAACGAGCCCGTTAAAATTCCCGCAATTAATGGTCCCGAAACGGTTACAACTGGAATCAACGAGTTACGAAGAACGTGTTTAAATAAAACTACTTTTTGCTCCAGACCTTTTGCATACGCAGTACGAATATAATCAGCGCGAATCACATCCAGCACACTCGATCGCGTCAGTCGCGCAATAACGGCCGCCGGACGGATTCCTAAAATAAGAACTGGCATTATGTAATACTCAGGTCCATTCCACAGAGCCGGGGGCAACCATTCTAACCAAAATGAAAATATTAAAACCATAATAGGCGCCACAAAAAAAGATGGAAGCGCGACCCCGCTAATAGCAAAACCCATGGCGATAGTGTCGAGCGGCTTATTATGATTAGCTGCCGCAATAACCCCCAAAGGAATCCCTATAAGGAAACTTAAAAGTAAAGCGTACACGCCTAATTGTACCGAAACGGGAAAAGACTCTGCTACGATGTCTGTAATTGGCCGGCCCACATACTTGTAAGATTCCCCAAAATCAAAATGAGCAATCTTATTAAGATAATCTCCGTATTGCACAAGCAAGGGTTCATTGAGTTTGTATTTCGCTTCGATATTGGCTTTGACCTCTGCAGGCAAAGCTTTTTCGCTATCGAAAGGTCCGCCCGGAATAAAGCGCAACAGTAAAAATGTAATCGTGGCTAAAACAAATAAAGTTAACAAAGCTTCAAAAATTCTTTTGGCCACGTATTCGAGAATATTTTGAGATAACACGATGTAAACAAGATTCATCACCGTCAAAGCGCTGATGATATACCAAAGGAAAGACGGAATCTCTGATCCCGTCCAATCTAAAGCCCCTGCTGAAAAAAGGGCCACAATTAATGCGACCCCGAGAATCGTTCCTAGGTTTTTCATTACTTCAGCGATGATCCTTCAGCGCCCGCAACTTCAACTCCATCGTAGATACGGCGAGATAACGGATTTACAGGAAAGTTTCGCACGCGTTCTGAGATCAACATGTGAGTTACACCCGTGTAAACAGGCAAAACGGGAGCATCGGTCTCAGTTAAAATCTTTTGAGCTTCGGTATACATCGTTTTACGTTTGGCTTCGTTCAACTCAGCCGCGCCGTCTTCAACTAATTTATCAAACTTAGGATTCTTCCAACCTGTGTGATTGTTTTCTGAATACGAAGTCATAAGATTGATAAAGTTGTCTGGATCTGGGTAATCGGATTGCCAACCCATTCGGTAAATTTGTGGCGTGTCGGATTGTAATGATTTTAAATACACTTTCCACTCTTCATTTTTAAGCTCTACGTCGACACCTAAATTTGTCTTAAGCTGAGCTTGGACGTTTTCGGCGATACGCTTGTGGTTTTCATTCGTGTTAAAACCAATTGAAACTTTAGGAAGTTTTTTAGGATCTGCAAATCCCGCTTCTTTTAAAAGCTCTTTGGCTTTTGCAGGATCAAATTTTAATCCTAAGTCATCAACGTATCCCATCATTCCTTTTGGCACCCAACCGTTCAATGGAATTTGTCCACCGTTTAACATTTTTACGATTTGGCTTTTATCCACGGCCATCGCAAAAGCGGCTCGCACTTTCACATTATTAAATGGCGCTTTTTTAGTATTGAACCCGTAATAGTACGTCGTGAGAATACTCTCTTCTCGATACTCTTTACGTTTTCTCAAAGACTCCAACTCCGTTGAAGGAAGCTCTGGTAAGAAATCGATTTTTTTAGCATCAAAAAGACTGATCGCAGTTGAAGAGTCGTTGATCATATAAGCCAAAACATTTTTAATTTTTGGTTTTTCGCCCCAGTAATTTTCGTTTCGCTCCCAAACCATGGCTTTGTCATGGTCCCAAACTTTAAGTTTAAATGGCCCTAGAGTTTGTAAATTTGCAGGATCTGTCCATCGGTCACCAAACTTCGCAATAAGATCTTTACGAATAGGAAGTCCTGAGTGATGGGTTAACAACATCGGAAAGAACGCCATTGGTTTTTCGAGTTCAACCGTGAGTTCATATTTGCCTGTCGCTTTAACACCAACTTTGGAAAAGTCTTTCTCTTTACCTTCGGTATAGGACTTCGCATTTTTCACGTTATAGAAAAAGTAGGCGTACTCTGACGCCGTAGCCGGAGCCAATAAACGCTCCCAACCGTCGACAACGTGTTGCGCTTCAAACTCGACTCCGTCGGTCCACTTCACACCTTGGCGTAGTGTGAATTTCCATTTACGAGCTTTGTCAGAGGATTCCCATTTTTCAGCAAGACTCGGTTTGAGGTGAAGCTCAGGATCTGCAAGATTGTACTCAACGAGCGTACTCATAATATTAAATATGACATCGGCCGAAGTGGTATCAGTTGCTTTGTTCCAGTCAATGCTAGGGGGCTCAACTTGAAGGTTGATCCGCAATGTGTCTTTAAGCTCAAGACCGTACTCAAGTTTGTCGGCTTTTTTTGTACAACCGATAGAAACTACAACGAGACCTGCTACTAAAAAACCGATGATATGTTTATGAAACATGAGTCCTCCTGATGAAGCCACGGTTTTCTATTTTTTAAGAGTTGATGTCAATACTCATGGGTGATGCACAGGAGTTTGCGCAGCGCATTTAGAGCTGATTTTTTATTCTCGTTTTTTAAGTCTTAAACATGAGCTTAAATGTCGTCCCAAGATTCTTTTGTCGGAACGGGACCATCGACTTCAACGCCAACAGGCCCTGTCAGCCAAGTTAAAATCTTCTTAGGATCTTTTTGATAAAGGTTCGAATAGACATAAAAATTATGGGTCACTTTTTTAACATAGTTACGCGTTTCAAAATATGGAATGTGTTCGATAAATTCGTCCATATCGAGCTTTCCAAAAGATTTAATCCAAGCCGCCACCCGATGCGGACCCGCATTGTAAGCCGCCGCGATCAACGGAATTTTATGATTAAGTTTTTGATCGAGTCGTCCCAAATACCGAGAGCCTAATCGAATATTCATTTCGGGCTCAACCAATTGGTTAGTACGAAACCCTGCGATCTGTAAAAGCGAAGCCACTTTTTCTGCCGTATAAGGCATAAGTTGCATCAAGCCCATGGCGCCCACTGGCGAAACAACGTCAGGTTTGTAACGACTTTCAGCACGCATGATACTCCAAACAAGTTCTTGCGAAATTCGAAAGTTTTTTGCAAACGTGGAAACCGTGCGATCAAATGCTTTCGGATAACAAAATTGCCAAAGATATTTAGCTTTCTCTAAACCTTGCTTTGAACGTAGTCCGCCAAACTCCTCTTGAGCAATATTACTTGAGCGATTAAAAGCACCGTTGGCTTCGTACTCGCTCATCAGCATTTTTAAATAATCGCGATTGCGTGTACGACGTTCGATTTCCCAAAGTTCGTACTTGGCCCAATCATGAAAGCCTAAAATGGCCAAGTCACTCGCCCGTTTAAAACGCGACGTTAAACGTGGATCTTTGAAACTCGTTTTTTGTGGGTTATCGACGTCTTCATTATTTGCCAAATCCGCAGGAATGGCTTCGTCGGCCGCGACCGCATCGGTCGTGTCGTCTTCATCGTCAGTGAGTTGCAAGCCGCTTTCAGCTTCATCGTCTTCGGACTTCACCTGCTTAACTTCAGGAGCTTCGCCACTCTCGCGATCTGCCAGAGGAACAGGCTCGACAGGAATGAGCGGTTCATTTTCGCCGGTTCTAAAAAGACCAATCTTTGGAAGTTCTCCCGGAAGGGCGGGTTTACTTGGATCTTGTAAACCCGCGAGTCCCCGCTTGTGAGCTTCTTCTTTTAAATTTTCTAAACGCGCGAGGGCAGTAAGCGAGTAGTAGCCTAAAAGTTTGTCATCTGCGACGTTCTGAAATAATGTTTTCGCTTCGTTGAGTCTTCCACCTTTCATCAAACTCATGGCACGCCAATAATTGATACGATCTTGCGAATAGGTCATGCGAATTTTACGTGATCCACGCGAAGACATTTGCGAAAACTTCTCGTAGGCACCATCGTAATCATTTTTAAGATAGCGAATCCAAGCCATGTACCACTTTGCATCTCGACTTAATCCACTCGTAGAAAACTTTTTTAAGAAACTATCAAATTTTGTGGCCGCACCATCGTAATCGTTATTTTGATAACTTAAGAAAGCCGCTTGAAAAAGAGCTTCGCGTCCTTTACGAGAATTTGGCGTTAACTGAAACGCGCGAAAGTAGGCCCCCGAAGCCGTTTGGTATTCTCCAGCGCGGGAAGCGGCTTTTCCCATTAACATGAGGTACGAGTAATCGGTGCCGTGAGTTTTATAATACGGAATCAAAATTTTAAAGGCCTCATCGACATGTCCATCGGTAACAAGAAAATTCGCCAAAATAACATCAGTATAATATGTCGCAAATTCTCCCGTGCGTTTACGAAGGACTTCGATCTCTTCACGCGCTTTATTTGATAGTCCCGCATATTGGAGATTGCGAATTCGCGTTTTCAGATCATTCGGACTCGCAATGCAACCCGCTTTTTGCCCTGCAATTTCAACTTTATGTAAATCAATCGTCCACGTTTTTAAAAGATCGTCACCGGGATATTGCATGTAGAGTTTGCGCATCCATTTGCACACGCGCATACGATTTTTAGAACCCAAATCTGAACGGACAAGATTGATCACAGCCGATGTGTAGCGCGGGGTCCGTCGTAATTTTTTTTCTAGGTAGCCAAAATGATGAGACGATTCACGGTAGTCTTTGTCCTCGAGGGCAATTTCTCCCAGAGTAAACCGCGCGTCTACATAACGTTGACTCATCGGTTTGTAGTCCATCACTTTTTGTAATTCGCGCTTGGCCTCTTTTTTGTTTCCCATGCGAAGAAAACTTTGTCCGATGTAATAATGAGCAAAGTCGTCTATACGGATTCCTAAATTGATCGCCTCCAACATATTTTTTTGTACTTCTGGATCATTACCTTGTTCAAAATAAGTTACGCCTAAAGCAAAATACGCAAGAGTGCGAGTTTCGACATCCGGGGACGCAGTTTTTGTTTTCAAAATACGGATGGCTTCGTCAACTTGATCACTCGACGCTAAGGCTCGGTAAATTTGAAATTCCGACGAAGCTTGGACCGACAGCGTCGTAAATATCAATATTAATTTTAAAGATAAGGAGACAAACCTAGACAAAAAAATCACTCCATGATTTCTACTTAAGGGCACCTAACGTTCTCTCAATATGGTAACAAGAGCACATGGCGAAAGCGAAGTCGAAAATTCTTTTTGTTTGTCAAAACTGCGGTGCTCAAAGCCCAAAATGGCAGGGGCGTTGTAGTGAGTGTAACGAGTGGAATACTTATGTCGAAGAGGTGTCAGCAAGACCCGACCAAAGTCGCGGCTGGGCCATTTCGGCTGCCTCAGATACAGGCACCCTTACGACGGTGACATTGGATCAAAAGATTCAAGAGATCAAACATGTGCGTTATCCGACATCTTTTTCTGAAATTGACCGCGTATTAGGTGGCGGACTCGTGCCTGGAAGCTTTGTTTTATTAGGCGGCGATCCCGGCATTGGCAAAAGTACGATTCTTCTACAAATGGCCGGCGGATTCGCAAAACAAGATCTGCACGTTTTGTATGTTTCTGCGGAAGAAAGCGTTTCGCAAACAGCATTGCGGGCGCAAAGATTAGGCGTACGCTCGGCACAGGTTGAAATCGCCAGTGAAAGCAATTTGGAGCTGCTTATTGATTTGGTAAAGAAAAAATCTCCTGATATTTTGGTGGTCGATTCGATTCAAACCGTGTTTCTGCCAACTATCGCATCTGCACCCGGATCGGTCTCTCAAGTTCGCGAGTGTGCCGCCTACTTAATGGGCTTAGCTAAAAATCAAAATATTTCAGTTTTCGTAGTCGGACACGTGACTAAAGATGGCGCGATTGCGGGTCCAAAAGTTCTGGAGCACATGGTGGACACTGTTTTGTCGTTTGAAGGTGATCCCAGCCATCAGTTTCGTTTGTTACGGGCTTTAAAGAATCGCTTTGGAGCCACGCACGAGTTGGGCGTTTTTCAAATGGCCACTGAAGGTTTACGTGAAGTGACCAACCCTTCTGAGCTTTTTTTGGAAGAACGCGGAGAAACTCTTGTCGGTTCAAGTGTTTTTGCCGCGATGGAAGGCACACGTCCGCTCTTGTGTGAAGTTCAGGCGCTCACCGTAAAATCTTATATGGCAACACCGCGAAGAACCGGCATTGGTTTTGATACGCAACGGACCCACGTGTTAAGTGCAGTGCTTGATAAACATTTAGATTTAGATCTGGCTCATCATGATGTCTTTATCAACGTCGTTGGGGGGTTAAAACTCGAGGAGCCAGCGGCGGATCTTTCAGTTGCGGCAGCCATTTTATCTTCAGCACAAAACTTTGAGGTGATGCCGAAGATGGCGTTTATCGGTGAAGTGGGGTTGACAGGCGAAGTGCGCGCGGTTGCGTTTTCAGAAATTCGTGTGCGCGAAGCCTTTAAGTTAGGATTTCAATCGATCGTTGTACCCGAAAGCAATCGTAAGCATTTAAAATCTTCTAATTATGATGCAAACAAAATTGTCTACGTTAAAAATCTCAGAGATCTTCAAGCGGTCTTAGCTAAGAAAAAGTAGCTTACACAAAGTTCCATTCTAGACTTTGTTACAGAGTCATTCTGCCACGTATTGAGAGACAAAAAAGTACATACGCCTTGCCATTTTGTCGTCCTTCTAATTTGAATACGTGTTTGATATCCGGAGGCGTGTGGTCTTCGATTTGCTCTTATAAATTTAAAAATTAACAAGGAGCGATCCATGAAATCTATTTTAAGTTTTGCCACGGTCTTACTGATGGGATTTTCGACTTGGAGTGCCCGCGCAGATGTGATTTCTTCGGTGCAGTGTTCAGATGCCATCAATTGGGATACGGTCACCACAATTGAAGTTACATTGCGAGATTTTGACATTCGGCCCGAGCACATTTTGCTTAAGGCCTGTCAACCTTACGTTTTTGTAATCTCGAATACGGGAGATAAAGATCATGACTTTTATTCAAAATCCTTTTTTGCGAATATCATGCTCTTAGATGATGACGCCGGGCTAGTAAAAGCGGAGTTTGAAACACTTTATGTCAGCCCTGGTCTCACAACTCGAGTGATGTTTGTTCCAACTGCCTTGGGCGAATTTGATTATAAGTGTTCGCACCTTGGCCACAACTTACTTGGTATGAGCGGTACGATCGAAGTTGTGAATTAAATCTCTTTAGACCAGGGGCGTCCTCTACCCTAACGGCGGTCACACCATGTGAGCCCGCCGTTTTTTTATGTAAATATTAAAGAGACACACTGAGGATTTCAGACCCCTCTAAGATTTTGTTCGAGAGATCGCGCGCTTCCAGCTTTTAAAACGTTCGGTACGATCAGATTCTTTAATTTTAGGCGTAAAATCACGGTCGAGTGTCCAGACCTCCCGAATCTCATTCATACTCTTCCAAAAACCGACGCCCAAACCTGCAAGAAAAGCTGCCCCTATCGAAGTGGTTTCGACATTACGAGGCCGTTCGATCAAAGTTTTTAAATAATCAGATTGGATTTGCATCAACAAATTATTTGCCGAAGCTCCGCCATCTACTTTTAAAACTTTGAGTCGTTTCTTCGCGTCTTTTTCCATAGCAAAAAGTAAATCGCAATTTTGTAAAGCCATAGCTTCAAGTGTTGCGCGGGCAATATGAGCCCGAGTTGTTCCGCGAGTGAGACCGGTTATTGTTCCCCGCGCATAAGGATCCCAATAAGGCGCGCCCAACCCTGTCAATGCCGGCACAAACTCAACGCCGTCGGCGGTGGCAACGGAGCTCGCAAGCTCTTCAATTTCATGACTCGATTTGATAAAACCCATTCCATCACGTAACCACTGAACCGCCGCACCACAAACAAACACGGAACCTTCAAGCGCGTAGGTCAAACTTTTTTGTCCACTTAACTTCCATGCGACCGTTGTGAGCATTCCGGATTTTGACATCATCATTTTTGAACCCGTGTTCATTAATATAAAACTACCGGTTCCGTAGGTGCACTTGGCTTCACCCGGCTCGAAACACGCCTGACCAAAAAGAGCGGCTTGCTGATCACCCGCAACTCCCGCCACCGGAATACCGCTCGCAATGGCATCATTACTTCGAGTCACACCAAATAACCCACTTGAAGGATAGATCGTCGGAAGAATTGCCTCGGGAATTTCAAAAATTTTTAGAAGTTCTTTATCCCAACTTCCCGTTTTAATATTCATCAATTGCGTACGTGAGGCATTTGAAACATCCGTGGCGTGAACCTCCCCTCCTGTGAGCTTCCAAATCAAAAACGTATCGATGGTGCCCATCGCGATCTCACCATTTTGAGCTCTTTTTTTAAGTCCCGGAACATGATTCAAAATCCAACGAATTTTAGAAGCCGAGAAATAAGGATCGACCACCAAACCTGTTTTGTTGCGAATGGTGCTTACAGTTTTTTTATTCTTTTTTAATTTTTCACAAAAATCAGAGGTTCGCCGACATTGCCAAACGATCGCGTTGTAAACAGGTTCACCCGTTTTACGATCCCATAAAATAACTGTTTCACGCTGGTTCGTAATTCCGATCGCCGCTATATCCTGAGACGCAATATGTTGGCTGCCCAGTGCCTGACCGATCGTCGAGGTGACCGACTTCCAAATCTGACCAGGGTCATGTTCGACCCAGCCCGGCTGCGGATATATTTGTTTAAATTCCTCATCGGCTGTCGCCACCACATCGCCGCGTTTGTTGTAGATACTGACCGTAGTACCGGTTGTTCCTTGATCGATGCTCAGAATGTACTTCATAGATAAATCCTTATGCTAATCTACAGTGATAATGAAGAATTTTTTTGAAAAGCCAACTGAAAAACTCTTTAATCTAAAAGAGCTGGACAAAGAGACGCTGCTGTTTCGAGTGATGCCTCGTTTAATGATGGAAATCACCCGCAAATATTTTCGCATGCAAGTTGAAGGCACCGAAAATTTACCGCGACGCGGTCGCGCCATTATCATTCCTAATCACTCAGGATATTCGGGCTTTGATGCTGTTTTACTCGCGCACGAAATTCATAAAGCCACAAAAAGAATTGCACGCGTACTCGCGCATCATCTTTGGTTCGTAAGTCCCGCAACCGCGATCCCCGCCCGTAAAATGGGTTTTGAAGAAGCGACGACGGCAAATGGTCTCAGTCTACTTAAAAAAAATCAGATGATTATTTTGTTTCCTGAAGGTGAATATGGAAACTTTAAACCCACAGCAAAAGCTTACCGCCTGCAAGAGTTCAAACGCGGCTTTGTGCGTATGGCACTCGCGACTCAAACGCCAATTATACCAACAATTATTATTGGCGCCGAAGAGACACACATTAATTTACGACAATTAAAGTTTGCAAAATATTTAATCGGAAGCGTTTTACCATTACCGCTTAACATTATACCGCTACCCGCAAAATGGAAAATTCGTTTTCTCGAGCCCATTTATTTACCGTACAAACCGAGCGCCGTAAACGATCCCGAGCTTGTTCACGAAATCGCACAGGATATTCAAGAGCGCATGCAAAAAGCAATTTCCACGGAACTTAATAAACGTGGAACTATTTTTTTCTAGAGCCGATCTTGCTCTGTTGAAATCGTTTCTACATTAAGAGCCTGTAGGGCTTTCAATATGTCTTCTGACTCTAATTGCTTTCGGCCGCAGGCGCGTCTTCGGATTGCGCTACAATGGCCGATAGCAATTGGGAAAACAACTTACCAAATTACTTGTATCGCAACCCGGATACGCCCCGCACGACGCAAACTAGAGTCAGAAGACATATTGAAAGCCCTACAGGCTCTTAAACCTATGTTTGCAAATCAACAGAGCAAGATCGGCTCGAGAAAAAATTACTTCGGAGTGTCGAGTGCGATGGTCGTCAGGAGGCCTCTCCAAACTTTAATTACTGAGCCCGGCTCATTGGTACGGCCGACGAGTCCACCAACGATTGAAAATGCAATCGTGATTAAAATAATCAGGAGTAAAACGTACTCCACCATAACTTGGCCTTTTTGATTGCGAATCGTCTTAGACATAAAATCGTATCGGATAGAAACATTGGGTAAGTTAGATTCTGAGCTTAGACCTTGGCTTTTGGCCAGTCCATCAGAAGCAAATTAAACACGCAAAGGTTCTGTGGCTATTCGGATGACAGTGTCAGTAAAAGCTTGAGCCGCATGCTCGCAATCGCGAAGGCTACCTGAGAGAAGGGCGCCGCCAAAGTTGGTTTCGGTTGGAGGACCATAAAATTTTGCGAGATCTACACTTGCGGCTTTCATGGCGGCATCAATGCCCACCATAGCTTCCATCGGGCACGCGATCAAATAGGCCAGCGCACTGCCGACTGGGACATCTGCCACTTTTGAAAGGTAATTCCCTACACTCGCAACGACATGCGGAAAGAAATTTACTTTTTGTTCCGGCATCACCGTATAAAACCATGCGTCTTTCTCGAGCGAAGTTTCAATCGCGCTTAAACCATCCGCAACCTCAGATGGGTCACGACCCGAAATAATTCCGATCGCTTCGCCTGAAAATGGGCCGCTCGCATGTGAGCTACCTGCATAAAAAGATTTTGCGTACACCACATCGATCGGAGATTGTTTTGTCGCCTCGTCGAGCGCAACAAATAAAGCATCATCCATATCGCAAGTCACTAAACCTAAACTCACATGATGGGCGTGACGAATTCCGTATTGCTTGGCCAGTGCGGGGGTAATTTGGTGAATCACTTGGCGACTTAAAATTTTAGGTTTTAATGGCGTTATGTCCATTCGCAACTCCTCAAATTACAATTTAAGTTCGATGCCACTACAATCTTGCTCAAACATTTTTTTTACCATCGAAACGGTGAGCTTTGCCGCTTCAGTAGGTTTTATTCCCGTATTATGAATATTCGAGATCATACTTTTTTTTGCATTCACTGCGCCCACCTTCGGACCATAGATCATGTAATTTGAAAGCGAATCACCCGAACCCAAACCCGGCCGTTCACCTAATAAGATAAGACTGACCTTCGCGCCCACCGTCTCACCAATAATATCTTGAATTGCAATGCGAGAATACTTGACGCAAAAAATAGTTCCTACGGTCATGCCCTCAGCCCGAAATAAATTGAGAAGCTCATCGACCATCGGCTTTGCGTATTTCTCGGTCGCCCACGCGCTTAATCCATCGGCTACGGTAATTTGAACTTGTGGCGATTTGATTCCTTTTTCTTGAACGGTTTGTAAACTTGCTGGCGCCAGTTGTCGGCCCAAATCAGGTCGCAATAAAAATTCCTCTTTATCTTTGGCCAACGTTTGCAACGGAATCCATCCAAAATTTTCGGCAAACCCCGGTTTGATTTCGGCATACACCGCATCTTTGGCGATCGCATGATCTCCGCGAAGTTTTAACATCACACTCGTTAAATATCGTGTGCCAGCACGCCACACACCAAATCGTGCCGGCGTGGTGGCTAACATTTTTGATAACTCCAAAGGCTTTTGCGGAGAGGGAATCAGACTTGTCGATTCGCCTTTTACATCTTGCGCTTGCACGAGCCGTTTCACTATCGTGCTGACAATCGATTCGCTGTCCGTTTTTTCAGACACCGGTCGGCCTAACCAGCGACTGATGTTATCTTGCGCTTGCTTGCGACTGCGTTCTCTTAATTGTTGAAGTTCTGTATTTTGGTTCATGAGAAAATTGTGGGATCTCCTGCTTTTGCGGTTAATCGACCATTGTGCCAAAGACCCATGCGCTCCATCCACTTTTCAAATTCGGGAGTTGGTTTGTAATTAAAAACAGTTCTCAGCGAAGCGTTGTCATGAAAACTTGTCGACTGATAATTCAACATCACATCGTCACCCATTGGTAAACTCATCAAATAATTCACCCCAGCGGCTGCCAGCAAAATCGCTAAATCCTCTTGATCATTTTGATCGGCGACGGCGTGATTGGTATAGCAGTCATCGCAGCCCATGCTAATTCCTGAAAGTTTTCCCATAAAATGATCTTCGAGACCTGCACGAATAATTTGTTTAGCATCATATAAATATTCAGGGCCGATAAAACCCACGACGGAATTCACCAAAAATGGTTTGTATCTGCGGGCGAGCGCATACGCGCGGGCCTCCATCGTCAATTGATCGGCACCGTGATGACCGTTGGCACTGAGCGCGGTCCCCTCACCGGTTTCAAAATACATCACGTTGGGGCCTTTGGCCGAACCTTTTTTGAGAGTCATGTCGTAAGCTTCATCTAAAAGTTTAATGGTCACACCAAATTCGGCATTTGTGATTTCACTGCCCGCAATACTTTGAAACATTAAATCTAGAGGCGCGCCTTTTTCTAGTGCACGCATTTGCGTGACCAAATGGGCGAGCACGCAGTTTTGCGTAGGAATACGATATTTATTCATCAACTCTTTTGTGGCCGAAAGAATTTCGTAGCAACTTTCGACTCGATCTGTTGACGGATTAATTCCTAAAACCGCATCGCCCGTTCCGTAAGAAAACCCTTCTTTCGCCCCGCTAATAATGCCTTCGACATTATCGGTGGGATGATTCGTTTGGAGTCGCGAAGAAATTCGCCCTTCAAGCCCTACGGTGGAATTGCAATGTACCACCACGCGAATTTTTTTAGCCGCCACGATCAAATCCATATTCGACATGCATTTCGCGACGGCCGAAATCGCTTCGGGAGTGAGGCCCGGTGAAATTTTTAAGACGTCGTCTCCTGAAGTCGTATCTTGCAAAAGCCATTCTCGTAGCTGAGAAACCGTCCAATTTTTTGTTTTTGCAAATGCGTCTTTATCGAGGGAATCAATCGCGAGTCGCGTGATCTCGTCGATTTCGTATGGCACAACCGGATTTTCAAATAATTCATGCAGGGTGACTTCAGAAAGTAAAATTTTAGCGACGACGCGCTGGCGTGTATTTTCGGCTGCTATGCCGGCCATTTGATCTCCCGACTTCAGCTCATTGGCTTTTGCGAGAAGATCTTTTAGACTTTTAAAGTTGTAAGAGGCGCCCCACATTTGCGTCGACAATCGCATCCCGAAAGTCTCTCTAAGTCCGCTCTCAAGTGTCAAGACAATGCATCGCACCAGCTCGTCATCCTGAGCGAGCATCGTCATCCTGAGCGAGCATCGTCATCCTGAGCGAGCATCGTCATCCTGAGCGAGCATCGTCATCCTGAGCGAGCATCGTCATCCTGAGCGAGCATCGTCATCCTGAGCGAGCATCGTCATTCTGAGCGAGCATCGTCATCCTGAGCGCAGCATCGTCATCCTGAGCGAGCATCGTCATCCTGAGCGAGCATCGTCATCCTGAGCGAGCATCGTCATCCTGAGCGCAGCGAAGGATCTCGTCGTCTTCTGGAAGAGCCAGTTTGTAAATGGAGCGAGTGCGGTTAGCCTTCCACTTATCCCCTTCAATGTTTCAAAACAGGACTGCTGAATTGAATCCAAGATGGGAGAGCTAAATAACTACAAAAGCTTATAAAGTTTCATCGCAATTTCGACCAATCCCAACAAATTCTTTAGAATCAAAGACCACAGACCAATCTCCTCTAAAGTTTGCCGCAATCGGAACCGATATTTCTTATGTCTGTCGGACATAAAACCTCCTTTTCAGGAGGGGACTAAAGCTTCGGGCCGCGTAACCGCGGCCTTTTTCTTTTCAAATTAGAGACCGGGATTAGAAGCAATCAAAGTCGTCGAAAGATTAAAACTTCCGAGACTCGAGTGAGAGTCTCATTGAAATACGATCGTAGAAGTCACAGGCATGTGGAAAGGGTAATCGCATAGTGCGAAAACCTTCTTTGCCTGAATCTTTCCGAGCGCAAGAGCGACCATTTTCATTTAAATTCGATACAAGGATTGAGCCCGCCATTGTCACTTCTTAACGGCCGGATCTAACTAACTCTCAGTCTGCGCTGGACTAATTTTCGTACCGTTGAGTTTAAGGGCAAAAAAGCTATTCCTTGAAATTCAACTCACGAAGTGAGAGGTTGATCTCAATGAAATCAGCCACATAATTGGTGTTCGTGCCGTATTCGGGTTGGTCCACGATGGTTAGGCCGATACAAAATTTGAAAGGAATGAACATTTCTATGAAAAAACATTTATTTTTAATTGTTAGCGCCCTTGTTGTAAGCGGCGTAGCCCAAGCGGGCCAAGCTCCTCAATTTGGTGACATCGTCAGAAACTCCGATGGAAGTATCCTTTATATGAGCCAATTCGATGCCGTCGACTATTGCGCCAACCAGGGCATGCACCTGCCAAGTGCAAGGGAATTGGCTCAGTTGTCACAAAGCCTTGGAGCTCGAGGGATTAAAGAAGACTACGAATTTCCTGGGCCTGCCGCCTATTATAACCCTGGGTATATTCCTGTTAACGGAAAAAATTCAGATGGCAAAATCGACAGTTTTTATTTCGACTTCCATGGTTATAACCGCCCTGCAGGCGACCTTGGTAATAATTGGTTTTGGTCGTCGTCGGTCAACCGTTATTATATAGGCGACGCTTTCATTCTCGATGGTCGCGACGGTGACGTCTTTCGCTTCCCACAAAGTGTCAGCCACGTTGCGGTTCGCTGCGTAGCCGGCCAATAGTCAGCTTAACAGCACGCTAGCCCTTTTTTGTTTTGAATGTATGGTTGTGGGCTAAAACGAATCTCTGAGACCGTGACCAAAACCACTGGATATACGTGCACGAGTCTGGCCGTGAAAGCGCTGACGTTATTGTCAGGGGCAATCCGTCAATTTCTTTACCGTCATGCCTTTGCCATTTCCATATGCCTGTGACTAATGCCTATAGGACTTTTGCCAATCACTTTTTTTGCATTCTTTCCTAGAAATCCTAACTCAAGCGGCTCTCAAGCTTCCGCAAAGAGAGGGCGTGATGTCGGAGCTGCGCTATCAAATATCTCTTCCACGCGTGAGATGATGTGCTGGAGAGACGACGACGTCCAAACGGGTCCGCAAATTGCGACCACCGGAGATTCTCCGACGAGAGTGTCAGCAAATGTCGCGGTTGTATTAAAGTGTTCCGCAAACGTTTGTTCATCTGGATACATTAAAACAAAAAGTGCGCGGTCTTGAGTGCTGCCAGAGCGAGGAGGGCGAATTTTTTCACCCAACACTTCGTGCAATTCAAAATACATTCTTAAAGCCTCGGCCTCTTGGCTTTGGGCAAAATACAAACGAAACGGCCCATCAAAAATCGCCATATTAAAAATCGGCAGGAAGTACTTCGACTGAATCAGTAGGCTTGTT
This sequence comes from Bdellovibrionales bacterium, assembly GCA_021731045.1. GTDB lineage: Bacteria > Bdellovibrionota > Bdellovibrionia > Bdellovibrionales > JAKFYE01 > JAKFYE01. Next base: position 68,204 of record JAKFYE010000026.1, read on the forward strand.
GCTGTTCCCATGTTGTGGTCTCCTGATGAATTCTGCACACTCAAAGCAAACCACGGATATTTTTTAGAAATCAAACAAATAATTTAAGATTTTTTAAGATTGTTGAATCTTTTATAATTTATTTTCCACAACGGATTTTCCGCGAGACCACACGGACTGGACAGGCGTATGACCGACTTGATAGAAAAGCTCCTGCCAGTTTGAATCTAACACAATAAAATCAGCCACTTTGCCAACCTCAAGACTTCCAAGTTCGTTTTGAAGCCCCAAAGCGTACGCTGCTCCTAAAGTGTAGGCGACCAAAACTTCCGCCAAACTCATTTTCATCTGTAAACGAGCCAAAACTCCCACAAAAGAAATATCCTGAGTCGGAGACGTCCCTGGATTAAAATCGGTGGCTAAGGCCACGCGTGCCCCCGCCTCAATCAATTTTCGGGCTGGCGGGTAATTCATTTTTAAATAAAGATCGGACGTAGGCAAAAGCACCGCGGTGGTTTCTGACTTTGCGAGCGCCTCAATGTCATCATCATTAATCTGAATGACGTGATCGGCAGAAATAGCGCCAAGTTCCACCGCAAGCTGCGTCGCCCCTGTTCGATGCATTTGATCCGCATGCACCACAAGATCCCACCCAAATGATTTTATAATTTGAGCGTAACGGCGCGCGCCTTCTATAGAAAAATAGCCCTTATCCACAAAAATATCTGCGCGCTTAGTGAGTTTTGAATTTGCGAGCTTTGGAAGATGCTCTAAAAGAATCTCGTTCAGATAAAAATCAACGTTGCTATGCTTTTCTGGAACCGCATGCGGGCCTAAATACGTCGAAACCACCCGAAACGATTTATTAAGTCGAGACGCCATTTTTAAGAGCCGAGTTTCAGATTTTAAATCAAGACCGTAACCACTTTTGATTTCTACAGTGGTCACTCCTTGTCTTTGAAACTCCAAAAGTCTTTTTTTACCAAGCGTCTCTAAGGCTTTGTCAGAAATGTCGCGCGTTTGATTGACGGTAGAACGAATGCCTCCACCTTTTTCTGCAATTTGTTGATAACTCGCGCCTTGGTTACGAAGCTCAAATTCTTCGGCTCGAGTTCCACCAAAAAGCGTGTGCGTGTGACATTCTACAAATGCCGGTAAAACCGTTTTCTTTTTTAACGATACGGATTTTGATTTTTTATAGTGAGGCGGAAGTTTTTTAGATTCTCCCACCCAAACGATTTTCTCTTTTTCGATGACCATCGCCGCATTTTTTATCACGGAAAGGTCTTCAAGTTTTATGTTACGGGCTTTTTTATGTGAGGCTTTCGATAAAGTGAATAGCTCGGCAATATCTTTTAAGACGATCACGCATTACCTCAAATCAAAAGATAAGACCTTCACCCAAGAGATGGCGCTCATGCCCGATCGTTTTAGCCTCTTCATATCCTGCATCGATATGTCGGTAGAGTCCCATAGCCGGATCACATGTCAAGACTCGTTCCAACCGTTTCGCCGCTTCAGATGTTCCGTCCGCCACGATCACTTGACCTGCGTGCAACGAATATCCCATTCCAACTCCACCGCCGTGGTGAAAGCTGACCCACGTCGCGCCACACGCCACATTTCCCATCGCATTTAACAATGGCCAATCCGCTACTGCATCTGATCCATCTTTCATCGCTTCGGTTTCGCGATTCGGGCTTGCTACGCTTCCACAATCTAAATGATCCCGTCCAATCACGAGGGGCGCTTTGACTTTTCCTTGCGCGACGAGTTCGTTAAATTTGCGACCCGCTAAAGCCCGCTCGCCGTATTCCAACCAACAAATGCGTGCGGGTAAACCTTGAAAGCGAATGCGTTCTTCGGCCATATCCAACCAACGTAAAAGAGATTTTTTATGAGGAAATAACTCGCGAAGCGCATCATCCGTAACCTGAATATCTGAAGGATCACCCGAGAGCGCGACCCAACGAAACGGGCCACTGCCACGACAAAATAAAGGGCGAATATATTCGGGAACAAATCCCGGAATATCAAATGCATTCTCGCAGCCGGCTTCTTGCGCGCGTGCACGAATATTATTTCCGTAATCAAACGTGATCGCGCCACGTTTTTGCATTTGCAACATACCTTCAACATGTTTTTTCATACTGAGTTTAGATAAATGTACGTATTTTTTAGGATCGCTCGCACGTAACTTTGCGGCCTGTTCCATCGAATGACCTTCAGGTATATAGCCCACAAGCGGATCATGAGCAGAGGTTTGGTCGGTTAAAATATCGGGAGTAAAGCCGCGTTTAATAAGTTCGTGAATCACTTCGGCCATGTTCCCAAGTAAAGCAATCGATCGCGCCTTTTTTTCGGATTTATATTTCGAGACAAGTTTTAGAGCTTCATCGATGTTTGCCGCTTGCTCATCGACATATTGAGTTTGCAAACGTTTATCGATACGCGTTTGATCCACCTCAACGCCCAGAACAACTGCGCCTGCAAAAACTCCGGCCAAAGGTTGTGCCCCGCCCATGCCTCCGAGCCCTGCAGTTAAAATCACGCGTCCCGCAAGATCTCCTCCAAAATATTTTCGTCCACATTCAACAAAAGTTTCGTACGTACCCTGAACAATTCCTTGCGAACCAATGTAAATCCAAGAGCCCGCCGTCATTTGGCCATACATCATAAGACCTTTGCGATCGAGTTCATTAAAATGTTCCCAGTTGGCCCAATTTCCGACTAAGTTTGAATTCGCGAGCAAAACTCTCGGTGCATCGGCGTGCGTTTTTAAAATTCCCACCGGCTTTCCTGACTGAATCAAGAGCGTTTCGTCGTTCTCAAGCTTTTTAAGGGCTTCTAATATTTTTTCGAAGGCCGGCCAATTTCTAGCGGCTTTTCCGATTCCACCATATACAATAAGGTCTTCGGGCTTTTCGGCAACGTCTGGATCTAAATTATTTTGGATCATGCGGTAAGCCGCTTCTTGCAACCAACCCTTACAACTCAATTTACTTCCCGTCGGAGCTTTCACAGTTCTCATTTTTTACCTAATGCCTAAACTTCAAGTTGACCGATTGTGTTTTCAATCGTTTTTGTAATTTCGCTTGAACGTATGAGTTGGCGAATTTTTTCTATGTCTAACGAAAACACGCGATCGCTTTCAGCAAACGGAACATGTTTTCGAATCAAATCATAAGCAGATTTTACGGCGGAGCTGGCCTGATGAGGTTTTAATAAATCTAAGGCCTGCGCGGCACACAGTAATTCCATCGCCACTACGCTCTCACTGTTTTTTATCACTTGCCCAAGTTTTCGCGCGGCAATCGTTCCCATACTCACGTGATCTTCTTTATCTGCAGAAGTCGGAATAGAATCAACGCTGGCAGGATGAGTTAAAATTTTATTTTCACTCACCAGAGATGCCGCCGCTACTTGCACGATCATCATTCCCGAATTCAAGCCACCTTTCGGCGCCAAAAACGCAGGTAAACCACTCATCGCCGGATTTATTAATTTTTCAATACGACATTCTGACATATTGGTTGCTGCGGCCATCGCAATTGCGAGAAAATCCAAAGTAAAAGCGACGGGCTCGCCGTGAAAATTTCCGCAAGATAAAATCTTTCCTTCTTTGGCAAACACGAGCGGATTATCTGTTGAAGAATTGGCTTCAACTTCAAGCACGCGTAAGGAATTATTCAAAACATCTTTTGCGGCTCCATGCACGGCGGGAATACAACGAAGTGAATAGGCATCTTGCACGCGATCACAATCCGCATGACTTTCAGAAATTCCAGATGTCTCACCTAAAAGTTTGAGCATGTTGCGGGCCGTTTTAGCTTCGCCCGGATGCGGGCGTGTCGCCGCGATCAATGGATCAAACGCACTTCGTGTTCCGCGCATACCTTCCATCGACATGGCTCCAGCTAAATCCATCAACCACAAAAGTCGCCGGGCTTCGTACGCATTTAAAAGCCCCACAGCCGTCATCACTTGGCAGCCATTAATTAAACTTAAACCTTCTTTTGCTTTTAAAACTAAAGGCGAAATCCCTTTTTTAGAAATCACATCGCTGACCGGCACGTGCTCTTCGCCTTGCCAAACAAATCCTTCGCCAATAAGAGCCAAGGCCAAATGCGCAAGGGGAGCTAAATCTCCACTCGCGCCCACGCTCCCCTGCGAGGGAATAACCGGTATGATGTCGCCGTTCAAAAATTCGAGAATTTTTTCGATAACTTCAACACGAATCCCTGAATGTCCACGCGCCAAAGCATTTGCGCGTAAAAACATAATCGCGCGCGTCTCTTCACGCGTAAAAGGCGTACCCACGCCCGCGGAGTGAGAGCGAATCAAATTCACCTGCAACTCTTCGATTTCATTTTGCGAAATTCGCACGCTCGAAAAAGCGCCGAAGCCGGTATTCACTCCATAAATGACTTCGCCGGCCTGCATTTTCTTTTCTATAAATTCACGCGAGGTTTTTACTTTAACGACAGAATCTTTACTTAAAGACACGCTTTCTTTTTGCCATGCAACGGCCCATACGCTTTCAAGCGTTACGTTTTCACCGGTCAATTGAATCATGAAACTTCCTTTTCGCCTGCGAATTTTAATGCGCGAATGGCTTTGGCATAATCATTTCGAAAAATATAGCTACCGGCGACCAAAACATTTGCGCCGGCCTCAATACAACTTTTAGCCGTCACATCGTCTATGCCGCCATCGACTTCGATATATATAGGGCGCTTCAAAGTTTCGACTTCTTTTTTAATCGTTTTTATTTTTTGAAGTTGTTCCGGCATAAAACTTTGCCCGCCAAAACCAGGATTCACCGTCATAACTAAAACTAAATCCACAAGATTCAAATACGGCAACACCACTTCAACCGGAGTGACCGGTCGTAGGGTAATTCCTGGGATGATTCCGGCATTGCGAATCGTACTTAGCACTTCGTGCGGGACAACGGTTGATTCCACATGAATTGTGATGGAGTTACAGCCGGCTTTAATAAAATCATTTATATATTTTTCGGGTTTATCGATCATCAGGTGGACATCTAAATGGGCATTGGTCGACTTGCGAAGGCTCGCCACGACGGGCGCCCCAATCGTAATGTTCGGAACAAAATGTCCATCCATCACGTCGACATGAATCCAATCGGCACCGGCGGCCAGAACAGAATTGATCTCACGCTGTAAATTTGCGAAGTCCGCTGAAAGAATACTCGGCGCAACTAGAACTTTTGGCACTTTCAACCCCCGAGAACTCACCTAAATCTGTAAGATTTAACTACCCAACTTTTCACTTAGTTTTAGATGATACCCTCGGACATAGTCAGCTACTTTCATCGCCGCACGCGATTCGGGCTGCACTTCGGTAATTCGTAACACGCCATTTCCACAACTCACGTCAAAATAATCGCTTTTTAAGTCAATAATCTTACCGGGAGAACCTCCGCCATCTTCGAGAGGGGTCGCCGAAATAACTTTAAGAATTTTACCTTCGCGCAACGTCCAAACACCCGGCCAGCTTTTTAATCCCCGTAACTGATTAAAAATTTGGCGCGCGCTTAAACTCCAATTAATGAGACCTTCTTCCTTGCGAATTTTTTTAGCGATTGTTTTTAAAGATTCATCTTGGGGAACAGCGATTAAATTGCCCCGAATATAATCCATAAACTCAACTTTTAAAAGTTCACGGCTTTTCTGTTTCAGAATGTCGTAGAGTTGAATAATATCGAGGTCATCGGTCAATGCGATTTTTCTTACGCCTAAAACTGGTCCCGCATCCAGCTTGGAGACAATCACTTGCAAGGCCACACCGGTTTCAACATCTCCAGCCATCAGAGCTCGTTGCATAGGGGCCGCTCCTCGCCAGCGAGGTAACAAACTTGAATGAACATTTACTGGTGGATGCACAAAAATTTCGAGAAATTCAGGTTTAAGTATTTGTCCAAAAGCCACGACCACAGCCGAGTCGACTTGCAAACTGCGAATTTCATTTAAGACAGATTCATCATTAATATTTTCAACATTCTGAACATCTAATCCCAGTCTTAAGGCTTCAGCTTTTACGGGGGTCGGTTGAACTTTTAAATTTCGCCCCGACGGCTTATCTGGCTGTGTATAGACGCGTACAATTTTAAAATGAGGATCTTCTGCAAGGGCCGTAAGGGGCGTTACTGCAAAATCAGGAGTGCCAAGATAAATAATGCGAACAACGCTCACAGCGCAGACTGGCTCTCGTCTTCAGACGTGTTATCTGCGTAGCCATGTTTTTTAATTTTAGATTTGATTCGATCTGATTTTACAAAACTAATACGATCGATAAAAAGTTTCCCTTCAAGATGGTCCATTTCATGTTGCAAACAGATCGCCAATAAACCATCGGTTTTAATCGTCTGCGGGTTGCCTTCGATATCTAAACCTTGCGCTTCAATATAATTGGCGCGTTTTACTTCTTCGATAAAACCCGGCACGCTGAGGCAGCCTTCTTCGTAAGTTGTCGCGCCGTCCTTGACCACAATTTCTGGATTAAAAATTACAACCGGATATTTTACTTTTCGCTCTAATTCGGTCATTTTTTCTTCAACAACTTGATCATCATCGTCCGTTGGACGCGTATCAATCACAAGTAATCGCACTAACTCGCCTACCTGTACGGCCGCCAACCCAACTCCAGGAGCCGCATACATCGTCTCCAACATGTTTTCGGCCAACTGCCGAAGTTCAGGAGTGACTTTCTTAACGGCAACAGACTTTTTCTTAAGTCGAGCGTCTGGATATTTAAGGATTTCTAAAGTCGCCATACATACAAGTATAGTCGAAAACCAAAATTTAGGCCAGACCCTAAACGTTGGGACCCATTTAAAACGACTTAAAGGCCCAGTTTTTTAGCTCAGACGCAAGGCCTAAACACCTTAACTAAAATCACTTGGGTCTGTTGAAAAAGCCCATCTTCCTCATCCGCGCTGTCGTCAGTCACTCTGTCGTACAGTAAGTACGCCGCCGCTCCCTCCTCGGCACATCTAAGGAATCTGAACCTTTTTGAACAGACCCTACTTTTACATGCCTTGGCTTTTTCAACAAGCCCACTTATTTCTTTTGTCGAATCAGGAGAAAAATAGACGCCGTGATCATAAGAATATTGGGTGCCCAAGCCGCCAAAATAGGGGGAATCGTTCCATGTTTTCCTATGGTCAACGCCGAGCTATAGAGTGTCCAGTAGACAAACACGAGCAAAATCACAATCCCAATATTTGTCGCCATACCCCCTTGACGCGTATGTCGTGCACAAAATGGAATACCGATAAACGTCATGACAAACCCAGCAAAAGCAAAACTGATTTTGGATTGGTAGTCGACTTCGTACTGTAGAGTATCAAAGCCCGCTTCCTTGTTTTTTACGATAAAGGATTTCAATTGACCCATCGTCATCACATCTGCCGAATTTGTGGATTGCTGAAGGTCAAACGTATCGGGCTCCATTTCGACTTCTTTGGTTTCAAAGCCTTGAGTCATCGGAAAGCTGGATTCTTCAGCAAAAAGAGTCACGCTCCCTTTGTTCAAAAGCCAACTCCGTCCGTTAATTTTTAGATTTTCCGCCGAGATGGTCTGAACCAAATCCCATGCATCATTAAAATAGTAAAGTGATAGCCCTTGAGCCGACGCACTTTCAGCATTTAAGGTTTTAATATTTAGAATAATGTTTTTTGCGCGATACCAGATTTTATTAGTTTTTACCGTTGAATAGAGTCCTGGTTTTTTTTGAATATCAACATAATAAACGTAATTTTTTTTCTGATTTAAAGCCGGCAATAACCAGTCTCCGATGGTTAATAAAAAAATCGACATGCAAATCACAATCACGAGAATCGGAGCGCTGATGCGGGCTAAGCTTGTACCCATAGAGAACAACGCGGTTAATTCATTTGAGCGATTCATTCCACTTAACGTAAAAACAGTCGCGATCAAACACGCAACGGGCATCATTTGATGAATAATAGCCGGCAATGAATAGGCATAATAGGCAATGACTGTTCCCATCGTAACGTCGAACTTTAAAATCGTCGTCATCGCATCGATGGCGATGAAAAGCGTTGCGACCACGATGATACTGCCCAAAAAGTAGCTAACAAAGAGTTTGGTAATGTAACGATCGATAATGTTTAACACGTCATTTAAATTTAGCAGAACCCCCTCTTGACTCCAAAGGGGAAAGACAGTTTACTCGAGGCATGGCATTGCGCGTCTTACTGGCGGATAATAGCGAAACTATTAAAAAAGTCATTCAGCTCTCTCTCCAAGATTACGCTGCCCAAGTGCGTTCGGTGAATATCGGCATCGATGTTATCGACGTAGCCAAGTCTTTTCAGCCCGACATTATTTTTGCCGACATTCTTTTACAAAAACGCAATGGTTACGATGTCTGTAACGACATAAAAAATACGCCCGAACTTTCTAAAACTCCGGTGGTGCTCATTTGGAGCGGGTTTATGGATTTAGATCAAAAAAAATACACCCAAGTCAGAGCCGATGCCGCGTTAGAAAAGCCTTTTGATTCCAACGATCTTCGCGCGCTCATTACGAAGTTGGTACCAAAAGTAAAAGACCAATCTCTTTCGGAGTTTATCGAGACTCCCACTTTTGCAAAATCAGAATATAAAATTGAACCGCCCGTGTTAGAAACGTCACCTTCTCCCGCAACACCCACCGCGGCTTCTTTACCAAAAAAAGATTGGAACATGGATGCCTTCGAAGACATCAACAACTTCAAAATGGTAGACGATAAGAAAAAACTTCCGGATCTTCCTTTGCCATCTGAGAGTGAAGATGACTTTGCGCAAGTGCCTTTAAATAAAGTCTCTCTGCCTTCCGAAGACTCGACCAACCCTTCCAACAAGCAGGCCGTCATGAGTAAAAAGACAAATGAATTTGAACTAGATGTTCCTGAAGAGGCCGATTTTGATGGCGTGACCGTAAACATTGTTATTCCACAAGATGATATTACCAATACTGATTTTCTTAGAAGTAAACTCCCTCCTCCGACTAAAGCCGCAACTCCTGAACCTGCGAAACCAGCTTCAACTCCCGCACCTAAAGCCGCAGAAGCACCTAAGCCCGCAGCCACCGCAAGCCCGGCTCCCATGTCTGAAGATCAACTTGAACTTATATTACGAAACTACTCTCGAGAGATCATAGAAAAAATTGTCTGGAAGCTTGTCCCCGATATGGCAGAACGAATCATTCGTGAAGAAATAAAACGTTTGATCGATGAGCCTGAAATGAAGGCTTAACTATGTCACCAATGTCTCTGCGAGACATTATTCAATATGCCCTTAAAGAGGATATGCCCAAAGGCGACGTCACCACCGAGTCTCTCGCCCTGGATTCGCGACCTGGCATTGCAAAATTAACGGCAAAAGAAGATCTCGTTTTATCCGTACACAATGTGTTTGAAGAAACAATTCAAATCCTTGAACCCTCCGCTAAGCTTAAATGGTATTTTAAAGATACCGATGTCGTCCTTAAAGGTCAGCAGATGTGTTTAATACAGGGAGACCTCATTCAAGTCTTAAAAGCTGAACGTGTCGCCTTAAATTTATTTAGTCATCTCTGCGGCATCGCCACGCTCACGCGCTGTTTTGTGAATCAAATAAAAAACACGCAAACAAAAATTTTAGATACACGTAAAACCACACCTATTTTTCGCGATCTCGAAAGACGCGCCGTTCGCGATGGCGGCGGAACCAACCACCGTCTAAATTTGAGCGACGCCGTTATGATCAAAGACAATCATATTCGCGCGGCCGGAAGCATCACCAACGCGATTCAACGAATTCGCAAAAACACGAAACTTCCAATTACAGTTGAAGTCAGTACGCTTCAAGAAGTCAAAGAAGCCGTAGCCTGTACTGCGCAAAGAATTTTACTCGACAATATGAATACAGAGACTATGAAACAGGCGCTCGAAATTATTCCAAAAACTATTGAAACCGAAGCCAGCGGCAACATGACGATCGAACGTGTTCGTGAAGTTGCGCAGCTCGGAGTTAATTATATTAGCGTTGGTCTCATCACGCACTCAGCTCCGAGTGCTGATATGAGCTTGATGTTTGAGTGGACATAGCATGTCCGAAACAAATCTCATCGGTGAATGGACAAAGTCTTGGGCCGAAAAAAATAATCTTCATTGCGAATATCAATTCGAAACTCCCAGTACAAATGACTTTGCAAAAGAATATCCCTACGTCGATGACACGAGCGTCCTCTTTGTGACCGAATCTCAAACAAAAGGTCGCGGTCGCGGCTCCAACTTGTGGTTGAACTCTAAACCCGGCTCATCACTGCTTTCCACATGGAGTTTTCAACTCACTCAACCTCCACAACCGATTACCACGCCGCTCTTAGGCCTTGCCGTCTACCGTTCTCTACGTTCGGCTTTTGGAATTCAAAAACTCAGTCTCAAAGCTCCAAACGATATTTACATTGACGGAAAAAAAGCCGGTGGCCTACTCGTCGAAGTCATCAGTCAAAATTCTTCGCATCGTGTGTTAGTTGGCTTTGGGCTTAATATTTTTTCTAAACCCGAAATCGCCAACACCAGCGAAGTGAACTCCTACTCTTCAGAGCCTATCAATAGCAGCAGTTGGAATTTATTTTTAAGCATGCTGTTTGATGAATTCCAACGTGCCGTTCACCAAGCAACGGAACCTTACCTCCCGCAACTCGCCCGCGAAGAACTACTCGTCGCCCTCAACCAAAATCCAAACATCTCCGAAAAATTCGTTGCCATCGAACTCAACGGCAGCCTCCGAACCAAAAACACCACAATTTCTTGGGACACCCTGTAGAACCGATCTTGTTCTGTTGATTTATAAATCTTAGGTTTAAGAGCCTTGGGGATTTTCAATATATCCTCGCACTCTAGTTTGCGTCGTGCGGGGCGTATCCGGGTTGCGATGCAAGTAATTTGATATGTTATTTCCCCAATTGCTTTCGGCCATTGTAGCGCAATCCGAAGACGCGCCTGCGGCCGAAAGCAATTGGAGTGCGAGGATATATTGAAAATCCCCAAGGCTCTTAACGTAAAAAGTATTTCAACAGAACAAGCTCGGTTCTAGAGTTTTCAATGTAAAGTCTATTTCAGCCATTCGTAGAGATTGTAGTGATCGGCGCTCATACCTAGCTTTTCGTAGACGCGCATTGCATTTGAATTTCTTTTATCTACGTACAAGCGCAGGCCTCGTAATTGCGGATTTTTTACGACCATATCTTTTAAGAAAGCATAGAGCACACGATAGACGCCTTGGTTTCGGGCGTTCGGTAATGTGTAGACCGAGTGAATCCAAATGACCATTCCGTTACGCCAGTCGCTCCACTCGGGAAGTGTTAAGCACATACCTATTGCTTCTTCTTTTTTTTCAACGATCCAATATTGTCCCTTGTTCGGATCATCAAGAACAGCGCGGATGCCTTTTAATAAAACCTCTTGATCGAGTTGCAGGTTTTCCGTTTCCATCGCCATGTCCAACTGGCATTGCAAAATAAACGCGAGATCTTTTGGTAAAGACTTACGTACGTTCATTTTCGATCCATTTTATCGAACATCCCATAGAAGGATACTGAGGCGAAATTGTTTTTTGTCCTTGCAACAAACCTTGAATGGCCTTTTTCATGTCTTCAGATTTAACTTTCGAAGCGTCTTTCCAATTGTCGTCAAGCCGCCCACGATAAGCGAGTCGTCGATCTGAGCCGTAAACAAAAAAATCAGGCGTACAAACGGCATCAAAAGTTCGCGCCACTTTTTGAGTCGCATCGTGCAGATAAGGAAACGGATACGATTTTTCTTTCCAACGTAATTTTAGATTTTCAAAAGAATCTTCAGGGTACTCTTTGGGATCGTTAGAACAAATCGCCACGAAGGACACTTCTGATTTTCTAAAAAACCGCCCCAACGCGATCACGCGATCTTCAATCGCCTTTACGTAAGGACAGTGATTGCAAATAAACATCAAAACTAAAACTTTAGACTCCGCAAAACTTTGCAAAGAGTATGTTTGCGCATCAACTCCACTTAGTGAAAAATCATGACAGCGTTCGCCTAATTCGGCTTCAGGGGTGTAGGTCAATGCCATAATAAGCCTTCCTTTTGATCCTCACAGTTAGCAGTTCCGTTGTTAAAACTACAAATTAATATGGAAGCGACATTAAAGGTTTTGCAAAGTGGATTTTTAAATTTTTCCCAATAGGATTTAAAGCAACTTTAAGCACCTAGGTCGATTTAACGCGACGAGTTGTCTGGATATTGTAATTTCAACGCTTGGTTTCATGCTGCCTGTTTGTTAAGTCTGCCTCACTTAATTCTTTAAGGGGGAAAAAAAGATGAGAGCAATTATCGCACTTTTCATCGTTCTAAGTTCCGCTACAAGTTACGCAGACCTGACTCAAAAATTTAATGAAGAATTATATTACTACCCTACAAACATTACGAACCTACAAACCACTTTATCAAAACGACACGTGATCATGTGGGCCGGGTTTCGAAACGAAATGATTCCTGACTATTTCGAACAAAATGTCGAATCACTCAACTACGAACTTAAAGCCGGAAAAGTCAGTATCTACACACCATCGTCTCTAACTGATATTTCAGTTATCGCGGCAAGATCATATGAAAAATTAATGGCGTTTTATAAGGCCGGCGGCAACAAACCGCTCGTGATTTTTGCTCATAGTAAAGGGGCTTCTGAAGCCATCATGACTTTAACTCTTTACCCACAACTTCTGACATACGGAATTGTAGACCGTTTAGTCAGCGTTCAAGGCTCTATCGGTGGTTCACCGCTGAGCGATCTCTACGCACAGTACGTTAAGCCTTTAATTTATGCGTACGGCTCAGTTATTGGGGCCATCATCATCGACTTTATTGATAACGGTGCTGGATCCATGAGGCGCGATGAAGCCCAATTAGCTTTGACCATGGCGATTAGCAAACTCAATCAAACTCAATATAACCTGCTCGCTCGACGTATTTTTTACGTTCGCAGTCAACAAGTCGGAGCTAAACTTCACCGAATATTTAAGATTACGGGCAAGGTACTTGCGATGTATGGCGCCAACGATGGCGCAATCTTAACTGCCGATATGTACCGCCCTGATTTTGGATACGACCTTGGTGTGTTTGATTCTGATCATAGTGATTTTGTTTCAGGCATTCGCCACTCGAACCAAACTCGAGAGTTTAAATACGCTTTTACCCGTGCCGTCTTTAGAGAAATTTTCGAGCACTAATTTAAGTGCGTTGAAAAATAAAAAAGCCAACTCAATTTGAGTTGGCTTTTTTATTTTAAGTACTTCTAAAATTATTCTTCGACTTCTCCTAGAACGCGATCAAAAAACTCTGGACTCGTAGCAAGACCGATGGACACGTCACTAACCGCTTTTGCGTAAGCCAGTGGACCTTTCGCTTGAGCTTGGATCAAGGCCGAACGGTAACCACCACTTGAAAGATCAGGCGCACGCTTTAAAATTCCAGTATAGAGACTGTTGACCATCTCTTCAGCAGACACACCCGAACGATTGGCCATAAATTCTTGAGACTGAGCTAAACTAGCCAATACGTCTTTGAACTTAGCCAAAGCTGCGAAAGCCCCACTTTTTTGTTGAGCGGATAAAATAGAAGATGCGTATTGGCTTAATCCGCCGATATCTGCTGGACGGCCTAATATCGCGTCGTAAGCGCCCGAAACCGCGACTTCGGCTTGTGCTGATGTAAAGCCGTTGTAAGCAACAGGTAAAACTCGTACTACGATCATCATCTTAGCAAACTGATTTTGCACTCCGACAGGACGAACTTGTAAAGTGATCGGACGTTTTATGTCGGTTGCAGCCAAAGCTTCAATACGCGAAGATCCTGGCACATTTGGAATATTTAAATTTCCTTTGTTATTGTTAGGACCAACTTCGGCAAACGTCACATCGCTCTTCCACGTAGGATTGTTTAACGGATAGGCTTTAATCACGACTGAGTTTTTACGTTCAATGGCGATTTCTGTTTTATCGGTAGTGACGATATCTGTACGAATGCGTTGTCCATATCTATTGAAGTGATCCACCTTTAACTGTATTTGATTTGGTTGCGGTGGGCCTGGTGGGTTCCACGGGGACGGCTGAAATTGCGCAGAAGCATTTACGCCGAAGGCTAAAGCTAAAATCAAAAGTGATTTGTTCATTGTAACTCCTTTAAAAATAAACCTTGAAGGTGAATCAAAAAATTCGAAACACCTAGGCTTGATCTTGGTAATAACGACGTCTCATAAGCTAAAAGCATTCCACCGCCTAACAAGAGCCAGGCGGTTACGGCACAACTACGTATGATCTTTTTTCATAAAACTGTCGAATATGGTGACGAAGTGGCGACTTACTTAATCGCGGCGTACACACGATGAACATCATCGCAATCATCTAGCTCTTGAAGAAACGCGATGACTTCCTTTTCTTGATCAGGAGTTAACTCAACGTTAGATTTTGGGACATAACCGAGTTCAGATTTAGTAATGTTCCATTTGGCTGCCGTTAAAAGTTTATTTACGGAATCTAAATCTGTCGGATCCGTAAAAAAGCGCGCACCAGCTTGATCTTCCGCGAGTTCTTCTTTTTCGAGAGACTCAACATTTTGAGCGCCACATTCAATGGCCGCTGATTCAAAATCCGTGTTTTTATCCACGTGTGTTCCTTCTAGAATTCCCATGCGATCAAACATCCACGCGACAGATCCAATGCTGCCCATTTGTCCTTGTTTGAACAATAATTTGATTTCTGAAGCCGTGCGGTTTTTGTTATCAGTCAAACACTCAACGATGAGTGGGACTTTATGGGGAGCAAAACCTTCGTACGTAATCGTCTCGAAGGCCGCACCGTCATCTAAAAGTCCCGCACCTTTTTTAATCGCTCTTTCAATCGTATCGCGCGTCACCGATGCTTTTCGGGCCGCTTCGACGGCCGCACGCAAACGCGCATTATAGTCAGGATTGGGGTCTCCAAGTCGGGCCGCCACTTGAATTTCTTTCGCCAGCTTATGAACAACGGCGCCTTTCTTCGCGGCGCCGGCTGATTTATTTGCGTTTTTCCATTGCGCACCCATAAAACTCCTTACATCGCATTCAAAGCGCTACCGGCTTTAAACCATTTCACTTGATCAGAATTGTAAGTGTGCTTTGCTTCGAACTCATCTTTGGCTCCGTTTTTATGCTCGAGCACAACTTTTAAGTTTTTTCCGGGAGCAAAATCCTTTAAACCTACAATTGAAATTTTATCATCCTCATGAACTTTGTCGTAATCTTTCGGATTAACAAACGTAAGTGCTAACATACCTTGCTTCTTAAGATTGGTTTCGTGAATTCTAGCAAAGCTTTTTACAAGAACGACGACGCCGTTTAAAAATCGCGGTGACATCGCGGCATGCTCACGCGAAGAACCTTCGCCATAGTTTTCATCCCCAACCACGATCCATTGTTTGTTCTGTGCTTTGTAGGCTCGCGCAACAGCCGCAATAGCTAAACTTTTATCTCCGGTGAGCGCATTTTTTACTTTGCCGATTTCATCGTTGAACGCATTGGTAGCACCTAAAAACATATTGTCTGAAATATTATCAAGGTGACCACGAAACTTCAGCCATGGACCCGCTGGAGAAATATGATCTGTCGTACATTTGCCTTTCGCTTTTAATAATAGGGTCAGGTCTTTGTAATCGCCGCCATTCCATTTCTTAAACGGAGTTAAAAGTTGCAGGCGATTCGAATTAGGCTTCACCACCACTTTCGCTGTGCTGCCTTTAGGCGCACGATATCCCGAATCTCCAGCTGCAAATCCTTTTTGCGGAAGCTCCGGAGCCACCGGTGCTTTTAATTTTATTTTTCTTCCTGAAGGAGTCGAAAGTTCATCAGTAATAGGATTAAAATCGAGCCGACCCGCTATTCCTAAAGCCATTACGATTTCGGGACTTCCAATAAAAGCCAGGGTTTCTTCGTTGGAATCATTACGTCCACGAAAGTTTCGGTTAAAACTTGTGATGATAGAATTTTTTTTTCCTTTAATCCCATCACGTTGCCATTGTCCGATACATGGGCCACAGGCATTAGCTAATACTGTAGCGCCTGCTTTTTGAAGGACGGCCATCTGACCATCACGTTCAATCGTATTGTGAATCATTTCAGAACCGGGACTAACTAGGAATTGCGTTGGCATTTTAATTCCGGCGTCCGCGGCTTGTTGAGCGACAAACGCAGCTCGCCCAATATCTTCATATGAAGAATTTGTGCACGATCCAATGAGAGCCGCAGATAATTCCGTCGGCCATCCTGCATCCTTCGCATGAATTTTGATTTCACTCAAAGCATGCGCTAAATCGGGCGTGTGCGGACCGACCAGATGTGGTTCTAATTTATCTAAATCTATTTCAACAATTTTATCGTAGTACTTCGCAGGATTTGCTAAAACTTCTTTATCTGCAGTTAAAATATCTTTATTGCTTTCGGCAATTTTAGCAAGGTCAGCACGATTCGTAGATTTTAAATACGTCGTCATACGCTCATCGTAAGGAAACACCGAACATGTTGCTCCGAGTTCAGCCCCCATGTTCGTAATTGTCGCTTTACCTGTACAAGAAATAGATTTTGTTCCTTCGCCAAAATATTCTACGATGCGGTTTGTTCCACCTTTAACCGTAAGAATTCCACAAAGTTTCAAAATCACATCCTTAGCAGAAGTCCAACCGCTCATCTTTCCTTTTAAATGAACCCCGATCAACTCAGGATTCTTAACTTCCCAAGTGAGACCTGACATCACGTCGGCAGCATCAGCGCCACCCACACCGATCGCGCACATTCCCAAACCACCTGCATTTGGCGTGTGAGAATCGGTTCCAATAATTAAGCCACCAGGAAACGCGTAGTTTTCAAGAACCACTTGGTGAATGATTCCGGCGCCAGGCCCCCAAAACCCAAGTCCGTAACGAGAACTCGCGCTTTCTAGAAAGTTATATACTTCATCGTTTTCTGTATTCGCTGTTTTTAAGTCTTTATCTGCTCCGATATAGGCGCGAATAAGGTGATCACAGTGAACGGTTGAGGGAACTGCCGCCTGATCCCGACCCGCTAACATAAATTGAAGAATCGACATTTGTGCCGTTGCATCTTGAAGCACGACGCGATCTGGTCGCAATTGCAGAAAGCTCTTGCCTCGAGTGAGATCTTGCGATTTTGGATCATCTAAATGTCCGTACATGATTTTTTCGGCTAATGTGAGCGGTTTATTTAAACGCTTGCTCACAACTGCGATGTTCTTTCTTGTCTTATCGTAAACCGCCTTCACAAAAGCCGGTGTAGTTTCGATAGCAAATATTTTTTTGCTGGATACAGGCTTGTTGACAACTGGCTTAGAATTTTTCTTTGATTTTTTTGATACTGATTTAATTACAGCCTTCGCAATTTTCTTCGCGGCTTTTTTCGCAATTTTTTTTACGATGGTTTTAGTTTTACCTGAAGACTTCTTTTTTACTTTTTTCTTGGCCATAGTGGTTTCTTCCAGTTGATAAAGTGTTAAATAAATCCATCCGTGATTTCTTTTAGACTTTAATTAAAGCCCTTTGAGGCCGAACCCACAATGCGTAGAGCGCGGCGTTATGACCCAAAAGATAAGCAAGAGCCCTTTTTTAAAGGGCCAAGTTCGTAGAATTTTATCGAGACTATTAGAATGCTTCACCTGCACCTCAACCAGCACGCTAAAAAATGGTCTGGCCGAGCGATATTAATTAAACGTATGAACCACGTTTAATTTTTTCTAGAATAATTTTTTCCATTTTTATCGGATCATTGGGATCCACCGAAAAGAGCGCCTGTTGTTCACAACGAATTTTTTCTTTCATGAGCCATCTTAAAATGTCAGCAAGACCTTTATTTTTTTTATCTAAAAAGAAAGGGTCGTTTTCTAAAGCATCTTTTGCTTTTTTCAGTGCGCGAGCTTCTGCAGGATCTGACTCTTTAACTCTGTAGTAAGGCAGATCATATTTTTTTACATCTTCAGGCAGTACACCCAAAAACTTCACATTAGGCGCCGAGAAGTCAGCATTTCGAATCAACGATGCAGCCGATCCAGCTTTAAGTGTTCTAAAAATATTTTGCAAAGTGTACGCGTCAAGATCTCCAAAAAAATACATTGGCAAATCTAATTCTTCTTCTATTAACTTACACCATCCGCGCACGCCGTTTGAAGGAACGCCCTGTGCCCCCATCAAAATACAGTTGTTTCGTTTTGTGAACCCCATGCTTTGAAGAGTTCCGGCAGTACCTTCAGATTCGATAACCAAAACGAAATCAATTTTTTTACGCGCTTTAAGTTTAAGTGATTGAGGTTTATTTTTAGGCTGGAACGGCGCAGTTCCTAAAGTGGAAAGATCAATGGTGGCTTTCTCGCCATCGGCCATAGTTTCAGTGACAACCAACTGTTGCGAGTAGGTTTGCCCACCCCGATCGTTCGCAAAACAATTTAACTCTTCTCGATACACCTGCAACATGTCGCCGATAAAATCGATAATCGAATCACTCTCTCCTTGATCATCAAAATCGAGAGGCTTGTACTTTGCATTTCCCTTAATTAAACCCTTGCAAATATAATATAATTCCCGTTTCGTATTAACGGAGCCAATATCCAAATTACGCAATAAAATTTCGAGCATGAAGACAACGCGGGCGAGTTTTTGGACCGAAGAAACGTTTAGCTCAGTGCGAACACGCTTATCCCCAGGAGTGAGATAACCCACTTTTTGGTTATAAATAGAATTATCGAGCGACGTCTTCACGGCTTCAAGAACAGGGCGCTTACTTTTTTCAAGATCCGAAAGCATGCGCTCAGCTAAGATCTGAGCTTCTTTAGGAATATCGATCCGAAGTTCACGTACTCGAATGAGCTTTGACATGTATTAATCCTACTTCTTTTTTGCAGGCGCTTTTTTAGCCGCCGGTTTTTTTGGAGCTTGCTTTACTTTATCTGTCTTCTTTGAAGGCTCTTCCGCCGCTTCTTCTGGCTCAGAACGTGTGCCTTCTTCAGGCACGGCGATTTCGTCTTCATCAATTCCCATTTTCTTTGCCTGTTTCGATTTTTGTGCAGCCAACTTTGTTTGCGCCTCTTCTAAATCAGCAATGGCCTCTTCAGAATCGCGTCCGAGAAGTTTTCGCAAACCTTCTTGAGCCTTTTTCATGCGGGCATCTGAAGATTTTGTAATACGCACCAGCCCCTCAACTAAAATGGGACCAAATTGTTCGATATGCGCTAACTTTCTCTCGAGATCCGCTTCCTTAAATTCTTTTTTAATGTGACGAGATAGTTTTTGCCCCGCCTGCATAAGTGCACGTCTAATTTCTTCAACCAGCTCCTCGCTCGCGTCGATTGTTTCTTTCGAAGCATTTTTAAACTTAATAAACGGAGAGACTAAGGAAACCGCAAAAACATACTGGCCTATTGGCAGACTTCCCTTTGGTTGCTGCAAACCGTAGCTTTTCCAATTTACCGATTCAATCGCCCATGTAATGGCGCAACCAGATTTATCAAACTGTAGCGGAACGCGATTGGCAAATCGTAAAAGCTGAACGGGTTCGTCGGCTTCTAGGTTTCTATTTTTAAATCTAGCCAACGCAACTTCAACCACTACGGGCTTAAAGTCACAAATGATCGGCTTACGGGCGACCACCGAAAAAAAGTCGACTTCACCTAATCGTCCAATTGATTTTGATAATGCCTCTTCTCCCACCGTAAGTACGGACTTAGTAGATGGTGCCATCAACTCGGTATCTTGAATGGCTTGAAATACTTTTTTAAAATCTTCATTTTTTAATGCGGTTAACGGTTTGCTCAATAATGCTTTTGGCAATCCTTTCGCAACAAAGTCTTTCAATGATTGATCTGAAACCCGGGAGAATCCTGTTTTTAAAAATTTATCTAGCGTCACTTTACCATATAATGTCGCGTGCGTGATAAACTCACCCAATTTAAAAGTATGAGGATGCGGAAGAGTCGCCGTAGGAATTTCTGGAACCGTAGTGCTCACACGCTCAACGCTTACCCAATCATTGTCTAAAAGTTTGTAGCGCAAATTGAGGTGAGGATTCACTAAGACTGTTCCTTCAAGATATGTGATCAATCCTCCATCGCCGTTCAATTGAATTCGACCATCAATTGTAAACTCAACTTGTACGCCGCTCTTTTTATCCCAATCGACCGTCTCTTTATTTTTTAAAACTCCCGAATTGGTTTTAATATCGACATCGACTTGGCCTTTTAAAGCTTTACGCATACTCGCCGTTTTGCTCATAACAAAAGCACCTTTAGCATTTGTAAGTTGCGCCCAGGTTGTGGCCGCAGAAATACCAATCCCTTGCTGCCCTCGTGAACATTGTCCTCGACCAAACTTAGATGAAGCTAAGTATTCACCAAAAACTTTTGCCAAATCATCTGGCTCAATGCCCGGACCATTATCTTCAACGGTAATTTTAATAAGGTCTGTATTTTTACTTGAACCGGTTCCGACTTTTTTTATTTGAACTTCAATTTCGGGAAGAATCCCACCCTGTTCACACGCATCGAGTGAATTGTCGAGCGCCTCTTTGAGAGTTGTTAATACAGCTTTGAGCGGCGAAGAAAAACCTACCTGCTGTAAGTTTTTAGAAAAATATTCTGCGGTACTGCTCGATGTAATCTGGCGACTCATTCACATTCCTTTTTACATTTATATTGACGAATACAGCAAAAGAGTAAAGTCTTATGTACGAAATAGGTTGCCACTAAATTGCATTAGTTAGCAACATGACTCAGTAAACCCGAAAGGAGTCTACCTCTTATGAGTATTAAGAACTCACACACCAAAACTTATTTTAAAACCTCTGCTAAAAATAGATCCTCAAGATTTTATTTCTTTGTAGCAAGTTTAATCGCAGCCTTTTCGCTAAGCGTTGGCTGCACAAAATGTTCGCAAAACAAAACAGGTCCAACAAATATGGAAATGCCCGCACTCAAAGCAGAAGAGATTAAAGAGCTTCGCATCATTGACAACAAAATCGGTGAAGGCGCAATCGCAGAAACTGGAAAAAATGTAACCGTTCACTACACGGGAAAACTTTTTAATGGGACAAAGTTTGATAGCTCTCATGATCGTAAGGAACCCTTCACTTTTAAACTCGGAGCGGGACAAGTCATTCAAGGGTGGGATATGGGCGTAGCCGGAATGAAAATCGGAGGGCAACGTGTACTTATTATCCCCCCACATCTTGGGTATGGTGAGCGCGGAGCTGGCAACGTTATTCCGCCAAACTCAATCCTCATATTTGATGTTGAATTACTTAAAGTTGAATAGCTTTTAGGAACTCACAATCTATCACCAACAAAAGTTTTGGCGCCTTTTTTGGTGTTGCACTCTTTGCATGCTACCACAACGTTACTTTTAACAGAAAAGCCCCCTCGACCAATCGGAACCAAGTGGTCCATCGTCAAATTTTCACGCGCGAATTTTTGCTCACAATAATAGCAAAGCCCTTGGTTTAATTTTGCTTTCCACCATTGGGTTTTTCTCAATTCTTTTGCTTTTTCGCGCTCTTTTTTTATATGAGCGGGATCGACGGGCGCATAAAAATCAGCCATATTTTTTTATACTCTTCGTCGATGCGACGCGCAACAAAAAGCTGGGAACTTGTGGCGACTTGTGTTAAATCCTCGAGCTATGACCAGTGAAGAAATAAAATCCAGATTACTTAAAACATATACGGACGCAGAAGTCGAAGTTACCGACTTAACGGGAACCCACGATCATTATCAAGTTGCGATTCGTACAAACGCTTTGAATAGTCTCACTCGTATCAACCAACATAAAGCCGTTATGTTGGTCTTTGATAAAGAATTAAAATCTGGCGAAATTCATGCTTTCACATTAAAAATAAGTGCACGGGAGTAAAATATGAATCCTCAAACAAAAGAACAAATAGAAAAAATGTTGTCTCAAAATAAAGTTTTTTTATTCATGAAGGGTAATCCACAATTTCCTCAATGTGGTTTTTCGGCACGTGCGATTGCTATTTTACAAAACTTAGGCGCTCAATTTGAAACCTTTAATGTCTTAGAAAATCCAGAAATCCGTGAAGGTATAAAAGAATACGGAAGTTGGCCGACGATTCCACAATTATACATAAACAAAGAACTTATTGGTGGTAGTGACATCATGATGGAAATGTACGAAAACGGTGAACTTAAAAAAATATTAGGATAATCATGCGCTCAAACCTTAGCTTCTTGAGCCGAACGTGGCGTCTCATTTTAGGATTTTTACTTACAACATGGTCCATTGCAGGCGGTCCGAGCTGGGGTTACATCGGAGTATATTTACTACTGACTGGCTCGTTTGGTTTTTCTATCTTAAGCCAATTTTTCATTTCGCGCACAGACACTCACGACCTCTAAAGCCTCCTAAAGTTCTTTTTTTTGTCGAATTTTTCAACAGGACTTTCTTCGCAAACAGTTCATTTCTCTCATGATTTTGCCGAAAAGAAGTTATGGCAACCATACTTCTGGTAGATGATGATCATGATATCTTAAACTTTGGCAAAAAAGTATTTGCCGCTGCTGGATACGATATCATTACTGCCGAAAACGTTTTAGAAGCCGTCGAGATTCTTCAAGTGAAGGATTTTGATCTTATTATTTCTGACGCCAATATGCCAACCCACAGTGGTTTTGATTTAGTCGAAACATTAAAATCTGAAGATCGATATAAAAATATTCCGATCGCCCTTCTTACCGCTCGACGTGAACGAGAAGACATCGAACACGCGATTCGACTTGGGGTTGCTGATTATATTGTTAAGCCAATTGATCCCTCGCTATTAATAAAAAAAGTGCAAGGAATACTTAAAAAAAATCCCCCACGCGAGCCCGCACTCTTTGATCTTCAAGAGGTAAATATTAGCGTCAGTGGGACACTCGCAACTGAAGTGGAAATTCTCTCGATTTCAGAAATGGGACTCGTCATCGAAACCCCGAATGTTTTTAACGAAGGTCAATGCATACAAATTGACTCGCCTCTTTTTCAAACTATAAAAATCAAAGCGCCTATCATGAAAATCTTAAGCTGCGAAAAACAAACGTCTCAAAAATGGCACTCACGCGTCGTTTTTATTGGCGCTACCGACGCGACTCTTCAGCGAATTCGCGCGTGGATCAATACCGAAACGGTTAAACACCGTACGCGAGCCGCTTAGAAAAGGGAGGGCACATGAAAATACTTTTAGCCGAAGACGATTCAAATATTGTGGTGGTCATTCGTATGGCCCTACAGAAACTCGGTGGACATGTAGTCATTCATGCAGCAGACGGATTGAAAGCTTTGGATCTTGCACAAGAACAATCTTTTGATCTTATTTTACTCGACAGTATGATGCCGGGAAAAGACGGCCTACATGTTTGCCGTGAACTTAAACAAGAGCGTGGATTAGAAACCCCTATTATTTTCTTAAGCGCAAAATCTCAAGAAAGCGACATCCGTGAGGGCATCGAAATGGGGGCTATTGGCTATATTCAAAAGCCGTTTGACCCTAAAACAATTTGCACGAAAATCGATGATCTCCTAGCTAATGTTTTAAGTGAGGCCGCATGAAACCATTACGCTTAAAAGTCACATTTTTTACTTTTATGTTAATTCTATTAGGTTGCGGCTCAACAATTTTCGCTCTTAAAACATTTTTTAACATAAGTGCAGAGAACCAAAGTGTGCGTCAAAGTGTCTTACTGCGCGACTGGGTTGAAGCCTTACCGAATCAACCTATTCGCGATGAGATTGTTAAAGACCTACAAATTTCGAGAGCCGAGCTGTCGCCAGTTGAACGACAAAATTCTTTAAGCGACATTATTCAAGCCTACAACTCCGGCAACCGTGCGTTATTAAAAAAACGTGTCGACGCGTTTATCTCCAACGAAAAAAGATATGTCGCAAATTTATCCCCACAAATTATGCGTATGGAACAGCACATGGTTTACTTTGGGGCGATTGTTATTTCTATTCTTTTTGTTGGCTTGATTGGTCTACGCGGATTCATTGTCAGTAATATTTTTGAACATCTTCAAAATACCACTCAACGAATGATAGATTTTTTAAATGGAAAATACAGTTATCAATTTGAAGTTCCTCCACCGAATGAAGTCGGTGATTTACAATCGACTTTCAATTCAATGGCTCAACGAGTACTTCAAAACGTCGAAGAACTCAAAGCTCTCGATGCTGCAAAATCTGATTTCTTAAATATTGCCAGTCATGAACTTCGCACGCCTATGACTTCAATCAAAGGATCTCTCGGATTACTTACCAGCGGTGTAATGGGCGAAATTCCCGAAGAAGCCCTCCAAATGGTAGAAATTGCCGAAAGTGAAACAAATCGACTCATTCGCTTGATCAACGATATTTTAGACATGGCCAAAATTGAAGCAGGAAAATTTCCATTAAATTTTGATTGGACAAATATAAATGCTTTGCTGGAAACCACGCGCGAAGGCTTATTAGGCCTTTCAGGAACTGCCGGTGTTAACGTTCAAGTGAACGCCGAATTATTTGCCGAGTCTTATGCCGATCGAGACCGTATCCAACAAGTCATTATGAATTTAGCTTCGAACGCAATTAAGTTTAGCCCTAAAGGATCAACCGTCACGATTGGCTGTTTTGTTGACGAAGACGATATGCTACGTATTTACGTAACCGACCAAGGCCGAGGTATTAGCCCTGAAGATCAAAAATTATTGTTCGAAAAGTTTCGACAAGTGACCGGGCCTGACAATCCCCTTGTCCAAGGTACAGGTCTCGGTTTAGCGATTGCGAAGGCTTTAGTCGAAGAACATAATGGGTTTATCGGCGTACACTCAGCTCCTGGAAAAGGGAGCACGTTCTATTTCACTCTACCTAAATGGCGACATGTTGAGAATGAATCGGATGCCGATACAATTGAACAAAATGATCCTAACTACAGGGCGGCTGCATGAGCTTCGACGATATGATGAGTCAATTAAGAAAAGAATACGTTTCGACTTTACCTGAAAAAATTCAAACGATTCGTCATTTTCTAAATTCGGGTGATGCGCTTGGCGTCCGCGGCGTTTTTCACAAACTTAAAGGCACTGGCGCCACTTATGGCGTACCCGAATTATCTTCGCTCGGTGAAACATTAGAAGCTTATGTCGAAAGTAATCCGCAAGATTTAAAATCAGCCGTACCCGATGCACTTGATATTCTCAGCCAAGTTCATGTGTCACGACTAAAAGATGAAGCTTTCAACATCCAAGCCGACACACGCTTCCTTCGCATCCGCAAACTCATCAAGAAATCTTAATTTCTCAACGACACCCTACCAACATAGACTCGCAACTTAGAATTTATATTTAAATCTCAAATATATCTTAAGCTGGGGGCTTCCTCCATGGTCGCATGAACGCACTTTCGCGCACGTCGTGTGCGCGAATGGACTGCGTCCACCGTGCGTTCAATCCCCATCTCAAGATATATTTGAGATTTAAATATAAATTCTAAGTTGCGAACCAATTTCGTTAAAGGTCTTAAGCTTACCCAAGTTGATACTTATTCACTTAGGACAGAGTGGTATAAAGATTGTTTGATCTTGAAAGTTGTCATGATTAAGCTCGAGATATGGAATCAATGACTCAAGATCTTTCTGCAATTGTGGGTGCCAACAATGTTTTGAATGATGCGAGTTCGCTTTTGGACTATGGGCGTGATTGGACTCGTTATTATACGCCGACGCCTAAGGCCGTTGTGTTTCCTCAGTCGACAGAGCATGTCGCGCAAATCGTAAAATGGGCTTTTAAAAATAAAATTTCGTTGGTTCCTTCTGGTGGACGAACGGGTTTGAGTGGTGCGGCTGTTGCGAAGAATGGTGAGATTGTTGTTTCATTCGCAAAGATGAATCGCGTGCTTGATTTCAATGAAACAAACATGACCATCACCGTTGAGCCCGGGATGATTACTGAAGCTCTACAAAATTATGTCGCGGATAAAGGCTATTACTTTCCGGTGGATTTTGCTGCTCGTGGTTCAAGCCAAATTGGCGGTAATGTGGCTACGAATGCTGGCGGCATTAAAGTTGTTCGCTACGGATTAATGCGAGATTGGATAGCCGGGCTTGAAGTCGTTACGGGTACGGGCGAAATTTTACAACTGAATCAAGGGTTGATTAAAAATGCGACGGGGTATGACCTCCGACATTTATACATTGGCAGTGAAGGCACGCTCGGCTTCATTACTAAAATTACTCTGAAATACACTCACCCACCTAAACCACTTTCGGTTTTAGTCTTAGGAGTACCCGACACCGAATCTGTGATGAAGGTATTTTCTGAGTTTCGCCAACACACTAAACTCATGGCCTTTGAACTTTTCACAGATAAAGCACTGGCTACCGTTTTGGAATCTCATTCCGAACTTTCAAAGCCATTTGAAAATCCGGCCCCAATTTATATTTTAGTTGAGTACGAAAAAATGAATGCGACAGCTGACGACGAAGCGCTCTCTGTTTTTGAAACCTGCGTAGAGAAAGGTTGGGTTCATGACGGTGTGTTGTCTCAGAGCGAAACTCAATCTAAAAATTTTTGGGCCCTTCGAGAGTTTATCTCCGAAGCATGCTCTAAATACACGCCTTATAAGAACGATATTTCCGTTACGATTTCTAATGTTCCCGCATTTATGAAACAAACCAACGACGTCTTTAATAAAGCTTATCCTGATTTAAAGGTGATTTGGTTTGGTCATATTGGCGACGGAAATTTGCATATTAATATTCTTAAGCCAAAAGAACTACCCATGGACGAATTTGTAAAGCGTTGCCAGCAGGTGGATGCTTTACTTTTTAAAACCATCCAACAATTTGGCGGCAGTATTTCGGCTGAGCACGGTGTCGGGTTAAGCAAAAAACCCTTTCTTCACTACACACGTAGTCCCCAAGAAATTGCGCTGATGAAATCTATAAAAAAAGTTTTCGATCCCGCCAATATTATTAATCCGGGTAAAGTTTTCGACTAATACAGCTAATATAATATTCGCGTACGAATATTTGTTTTGAGTTTGTTGATTTGCTCAACCGCAAGCTTGGCTTGGGTTCGCTCCATATCGATAACAAGGTAACCAATATTCGAGTCCGTTGCTAAGAATTGCGCCGTGATATTTGCGCCTAAATCCGAAACGATCTTATTGATATCCCTAAGAACTCCCGGCTCGTTTCTATGAATATTAAGAATCCGATCTGCACCTTGGCGTACGGGCAAATCTACCTTTGGAAAATTCACGGTCCCAAACGTAGAACCGACTTTGATAAAACGCGTGAGGGCCTCAGAAACTTCGCGTCCAATCGCCTCCTGTGCTTCTTCAGTGCTACCTCCAATATGCGGAGTCAAAATCACATTGGGTAATCCTTGCAGTTCACTTTTAAAAGGTTCGTCTCCACCCTTAGGTTCGTAAGGAAACACATCGAGCGCGGCTCCGGCAATATCACCATTTTTAAGAGCCGCAACAAGATCTTCTATTATGACCACACTTCCACGGCTCGCATTAATTAAAAAACTTCCTTTTTTCATAAGAGACAATTGTCTTTTTCCAATTAGTTTTGTTGTCTCGGGAGTTTCGGGAACATGAAGAGTTACAAAGTCTGCCATACGCAAAACGTCTTCTAAAACTTCCGCTTGCGTAGCATTGCCTAGAGGCAATTTTTTTAGAACATCGAAAAAAATCACGCTGAGTCCTAAAGCTTCTGCTAGCACGCTCACTTGTGAACCAATATGACCGTAACCAACTATGCCAACAGTTTTTCCCCGAACTTCGTAAGAACCCGTAGCGGATTTATCCCAAACCCCTTGATGCGCCTTCATACTTTTGTCGCCCAAGTTTCTCGCCAATGCGATAATTTCGGCAATCACAAGCTCCGCTACACTTCGCGTATTACTATAAGGCGCGTTGAAAACAGGAATGCCTCGTTTATTTGCGATTTCGGTTTCGATCTGATTGGTACCGATACAAAATGCACCAAAAGTGAGAATGCGTTCAGATTTTTCTAAAACTTTGGCCGTAATTTGTGTTTTCGAACGAATGCCGATGACATCAAACTCTTTAACAGCTTCTAGCAGTTGAGCTTCCGAATAGGCCGCTTTTTCTGTTTTAACATCGAAGCCTTCTTGACGAAGTCGATCGGCAGCGACCGGGTGAATGTTTTCAAGCAAGAGGACTTTGAGTTTGTTTTGGTTAAAAGGCACAACTTCTCCTCTCTTCTATTTTTATGCGGGTTAGTGAAAGATTTCAAGGTTTTAGGCTCTGTTGACTGAATCAAATATTGAGAGAACGCCGGAAATTTTGCTTATAGCTAGGCGCGAGGAGGCGGATTTAGCACCGCTAAATCAACGACGAGCAACGACGCTATAAGTAAAATTAACTAGTTATCTCGATATTTGATTCAGTCAACAGAGCCTAATGCGCAACATTTGGATGACGAGACTCTCAAATTTGCTTACAGTTTGAAAAGAACGATGATTCGAGATGCGCAACCATGAAAGACAACCGTTTAAAGCTCCTACTCGTTGAAGATGACGATTTGGTTATTCAGTCATTTCGCATGAGTTTGCCAGATAACTGGGCGTTGACTGGCGCCAATTCTCTAAGTGAAATTCCCACTCAAAATTATGATGCCGCATTTGTCGATATGCACCTAACAGGCAATTTAAAAAGCCCCGAAGGATTAAAAGTGATCAAAACACTTTCTGAGCGTGATCCGCACTTAGAAATTGTCGCGATCTCTGGTGATCTCAATCGTGATCTAATGGAAGGCTGTCTTAAATCCGGGGCTTCCCGTTTTTTAGCTAAGCCTCTAACCCGAGAAGAAATTCATTTGATTTTAGAAAAAATTGAAGCCCTCCATCTTTTGAGGGGAGCCTCCCAACGCTCCAAACATCAAACGACTCAATGGATTGGCTCAAGCCTGTTGTCCAATGAAATGCGTAAACATATCGCGACCCTAAAAGGAGAACGTGGACCAATTCTTATCGAAGCCGAAAGTGGTGCGGGCAAAGAAGTTGCGGCACGGCTGATTCATGAACAAGAGTCACACGATCGTCCTTTTATATCTATAAACGTTGCCGCAATACCCGAAAATATTTTTGAATCTGAAATTTTTGGACACGTACGAGGAGCTTTCACCGGAGCAGACCAAAACAAAATGGGTTTAGCAGAAGCCGCACATGGTGGAGATTTATTTTTAGATGAAGTTGAAGCCCTTCCCCTGTCCCAACAAGCTAAACTCTTACGTTTTTTAGAAAACGGAGAAATTCGTCGTGTAGGCGGAAAAGACGTAATTAAAGTAAATACCCGGATTATTGCGGCTTCAAATCAAAGTCTACAAAAAATGGTCAAAGAAGAAAAGTTTCGTGAAGACTTACTTTGGCGATTAAGCGGAAAAAAACTTTTAATACCTCCCCTACGCGAGCGCAAGGACGACATTAAAGATCTCTGCCATTTTTTTATTGAGCTTGAGCGACCGCGAAGAAACAAATCATTTGCCGAAGATGCGATTGAAGAACTTAAAACGTATTCTTGGCCCGGCAATGTTCGCGAGCTTAAACGTGTTTGTGAGCAATTGGGGCTTATCTCTCCGTTACCCATCATTATGGCTGAAGATGTAAAAAAAGTTTTGCTTGGTAGCTCCACGATGGTAGCGGAGGCTATTGAAAGCGTTGAGCTAGAACGCGGACTTTCGACGCTCTTGGGTGAATATGAGGCGCGCCTTATCAAGCA
>JAKFYE010000016.1 GCA_021731045.1 Bdellovibrionales bacterium
ACGATGAAAACGGAAATCGCATTGCGAAGAAAGAAGATAAAAAAGAAGTTTTATCTAAATACGACGTCCAAGATCGCCTAACGAACTTTGGCGAATTTGAATATCAATACAACGCTAACGGCGAGCTCATTAAAAAGATCGAGCATAAATACGATTTTAATCACAAAAAATTTAACACCAAAAACGATAGGCTTGAGATCATCACTTACGAATACGACAGCTTCGGAAATCTTAAAAAAGTGACTTTGCCTAAAAACAAAGTCGTCGAGTACATCTTAGACGGCCAACATCGCAGAATCGGCAAAAAGCTTAACGGCGTGCTTAAAGAAGCCTACGTTTATCAATCACAAACACAGATTGCCGCCGTTCTTTTACCAACGGGCGTAATACTTAAACAATTTATCTACGGAGAAAAATCAAACATCCCTGATTATGTTATTGAAAAAGGAAAAACGTATCGTATTATTTCAAACCAAATCGGATCGCCTGAATTACTCGTCGAAGTTACTAAAGGAAAAATCGAAGAAGAATTTGCATTCGATGAATTTGGAATACCCGATAATCATAACGATGATAAAAGTATTCTGCCATTTGGTTTTGCTGGTGGGCTTTACGATCAAGACACGAAACTCTTTCACTTTGGTGCTAGAGACTATGACCCAGAAGTAGGAAGATGGACTTCCAAGGATCCGATTGGCTTTGCTGGTGGTGATACAAATCTTTTTGGTTACGTTGCCAATGATCCTGTGAACTTCGTTGATCCATCTGGCCTATCGAGTATCGTGTATAATCGTAGCAACGGCACAATTACGCTTATAGATAGGAACGGAAATACAGTGGGCACCTACCCTGCGGCCAACAACACAACTTCAGCAAGCGGTGGTCCATGGCCCAACGGCACATATCCATATTCCCATTATGTGCCTCACCCCGAAAGCGGCCCGACTGGCCCCTTCGGATCAAATGGAAATTCTGTTTTTACGGTTCCTGGTAGAACGGGTATGGGAGTTCATTCTGGTAGAAGCGGACCTCAATCGAATACCGAAGGATGCGTAAGGACAAACGACGACGCCACGAGTGCAATAAGAAACTTAAACGCGACAGATCCATTAACTTCGATAACAATTGGAAATTAAGAAACGATATAACATTCGAGGAAGCCGTGATTAACAAGATAATTATTAATTCTATTTTTGTAGGGCTAACCGTTTTTACAACTACTGGTTGGGCAGAATGCACGAAGGATGAGGCGATCCAAGCAGAAACAGCTGCGGCAACGTTAAGAAGTTGGAATGAGATTCATAGCGCCTTCAAGAAGTTTTCTCACTGCGATGATGGAGCTATAGCCGAGGGCTATAGTGAGTCCGTGAGCCAAATGCTAGCAAATCATTGGGACCAACTTAGTAGCCTGGAAAAGCAGATTAAGACCGATCAGAAATTTGAGGACTTCATTATCAGACATATCAACCAAACCATAGCTAAAGAAAATGCAATAAAGATTGTGGAAAATGCTCATAAGCGCTGTCCAAAAAGAAGCAAAAAACTTTGCAAAAAGATTGAAACCGCCGCAAAGTAACCGTGCCAAAATTCTTTAAAGCCGGAGAGCTCGCGTTGACGCGCAATAACTTTGGCGCTGTCAGCACATCAACTTTAGGCAAAGTCGCAGGGTCGATGACCTATAACCAATTTGGCGAAATGGCTTCACAAAGCTTTAGCGATGGCAAAAAAGTTCTTTTCTCACGCGAATACATACGTGACAACTTAGGTCGCGTGATTCGCCATCAAGAATCTGCAAAAGATAAAAAACCACAAAACTATGAATACGACTCTCTTGGTCGTTTAACGAAAGCTTATATAGGCAACGACATTCGCGAGTACCGATACGATGAAAACGGAAATCGCATTGCGAAGAAAGAAGATAAAAAAGAAGTTTTATCTAAATACGACGTCCAAGATCGCCTAACGAACTTTGGCGAATTTGAATATCAATACAACGCTAACGGCGAGCTGATCAAAAAGATCGAGCATAAATACGATTTTAATCACAAAAAATTTAACACCAAAAACGACAGGTTTGAAATCATCACTTACGAATACGATAGTTTCGGAAACCTTAAAAAAGTTATTTTACCTAAAAACAAAGTCATTGAGTACATTCTCGACGGCCAACATCGCAGAATCGGCAAAAAGCTCAACGGCGTGCTTAAAGAAGCCTACGTTTATCAATCACAAACACAGATCGCAGCCGTTCTCTCACCTACGGGCGCAGTATTAAAACAATTTATTTACGGAGAAAAACTCAACATCCCTGATTACGTCATCGAAAAAGGAAAAACCTATCGCATTATTTCAAACCCAATCGGATCGCCTGAATTACTTGTGGAAGTTACTAAAGGAAGAATCGAAGAAGAATTTGCATTCGATGAATTTGGAATCCCCGATAGACATAACGATGATAAAAGTATTCTGCCATTTGGTTTTGCTGGAGGACTTTACGACCAAGACACGAAGCTCTTCCATTTTGGTGCTAGAGATTATGATCCTGAGGTAGGAAGATGGACGAGCAAGGACCCGATATTGTTTGATGGAGGTGATACAAATCTTTACGGGTACGTTTTGCAGGATCCTGTTAACTTTATTGATCCAACGGGAGAAATCGGTGAGCGATACTCATCACTTGGCTCATGTTTAGTTGCGGAAATGGCAAAAGCATTAGTAAACAGAGAAGCTGCTCGACAAGGCATCGCTGAGGCAAACAAAAACTTATCTAGAATTAGTGATAATAATGACTCAAATGGAGCGAATCAATGTCCTCGTAATGGAGGTAAGAGCATTCCTGATCCAAGTAAAACGCCATACCTCGATTTGATTAACGAACTAGGACCAGCAGCAAGCGGAACTCTTGGAAGTATGTCAAACGATGTGCTTCAATTATGTATGCAGGAATTTCAAAAATAATTGGGAGCCTTAAATGAAAATTAAACCATCCGTTATATTTCCAGCATATTTTATTATTTTGGCGGTCGTTGCTGTCGTTTTAGCCTATGTTAAATCACTCGGTCTTCCGCTAGAGAGTTTTTCTAATATAAGTTTTGCGATTTTGGGCTTGATTTTAGTTTGTGTTGCCAAAATTCGTTCAATCTTATCGGGTCATCTTTTTACATTCGGAATAAGAAATTTGAATATTTATGAACGCATCTCGTACTTAGCTGGGTATGTATTCTTATTATATGGCGTAATCAACATAGCTTTTCACGCTTAAAGTTGTTCGTTTTTTCAACCTGATGCTCTTAAATAAAGTGAAAACCGCAGAGGTAAAGTATCATGTTATTTTTAAAAAAATGTTTTCTCTCTATATTTATAATCATTGGTTATGCTGTTTTATTTAATGTAGCAATTTTACCCGTGGCGCTTGTGTATAAGTTCTATCCTCAAGTTCTATTTAACGGACATTTAATTGAACGAGTTCGGCAATGGCGAAAAAAGTGTGAGAATTCGATTGAACACGTTTGGTCAATTAACTAAGAAATCTGCAAAGATTTACATGAGAACGCAATGTCCTATCAAGCCACAGCTGAAGACCCATCAAATATACCGTGCCTAATTCGTGCCAATAAAATTCAAAAAATATGGAAAATTTGGACAAAAACATGCATTGGGTCTTTGCACCTAAGCAAAAACAGCTGCAAAGATGCAGTCGATGTTTACGGATAAAGACCCAATGGAAAATCACACCTTGAGCGTTCGTTAATTATGTTCGGCAATGTTTGGTGAGCGATTATCGTTGGTCTTATATTCGCTTCGTCTCAAAAACGTTTCCATGACCCATTAGAGCTTGTAGGTAATGACATCCGCGAATACAAGTACGATGCAAACGGAAACAGAATTTCAAAGAAAGAACACAAAAAAGAAGTTTTATCTAAATATGACGTTCAAGATCGCTTAACGAACTTTGGCGAATTTGAATACCAGTACAACGCTAACGGCGAGCTCATTAAAAAGATCGAGCATAAATATGATTTTAATCACAAAAACTTTAACACCAAAAATGATAAGCTCAAGATCACCTCTTACGAATACGACAGTTTTGGAAATCTTAAAAAAGTAACTTTGCCTAAAAACAAAATCGTTGAGTATATCTTAGACGGCCAACATTCCTGATTACGTTATTGAAAAAGGAAAAACCTATCGCATTATTTCAAACCAAATCGGATCGCCTGAATTACTCGTTGAGATTACAAAAGGAAGAATCGAAGAAGAATTTGCATTCGATGAATTTGGAATCCCCGATAGACATAACGATGATAAAAGTATTCTGCCATTTGGTTTTGCTGGAGGACTTTACGACCAAGACACGAAACTCTTTCACTTTGGTGCTAGAGATTATGATCCTGAGGTGGGACGATGGACGACTAAAGACCCGATTGGGTTTGCTGGTGGGGATACGAATCTTTTTGGGTATGTTGCCAATGACCCCGTGAACTTTATTGACCCTGAGGGGTTACGTTCATTTGCCGAGAATTTAGCTGCCAGAAAACAAGCTAATGCGAGTTTTATTAATACCGGAGTCAAAACAGCCGCGAGCATAGCACTTGCTACAGAATTTAATCAGATCGTTCGCCCCTTAGGTTTCGGCATTGGACTAGGAGAGTTATTACGCAATCCTAGCGGAGTGGCCAACCTAGGTCGATTGGGTACCTTATTAAATTTCGCTGCCACATCTGTAGGAAGATCCTTAGTGCTCGGAACAGCCTTCTTTACAGGCACATACATCGGCAATGTCACAGGAGCTTTAGTTGATACTTACGTAGATGAGAATAAATGTTCGTCCTCAGCAGAATTTTTTAGTAGTATAGGATTTGGATCGGAATAATTGAGGAGAAAACATTGTTTTTAAAGAAGATCAATCAATTGAAAGTATTTATTATTGGATTTTTA
This sequence comes from Bdellovibrionales bacterium, assembly GCA_021731045.1. Lineage (GTDB taxonomy): Bacteria > Bdellovibrionota > Bdellovibrionia > Bdellovibrionales > JAKFYE01 > JAKFYE01. The sequence goes on from JAKFYE010000016.1 coordinate 4,939, forward strand.
CTTCCTACTACCTTAGGAATTATACTCTTGGCCTTCACGATTTTAAATCGCCCGTTAATATCTATTCACTTTGATATACTATTTCTCATAAGTCTCACAATCATCAGCATGTTTACACTTAAATCCATTAAATGTCCGAAATGCAAATCTGCTTTTCTTTGGAAACAATTTAATAATCCTAAAAAATATCCTGTAGTAAGTTTTATTTCCCACAATTGCCCTATTTGTAGTTTTGAAGGTTGAAGTATCTTCGCCGGCAATGGAGACTGCCCCATTTCAAAACAATTTGAAAAAGCGCGATTAAAGGTTGTCCTCCTCAAAAGGTCTGCAAGGGTGGAGTAGCCATAATTGAAATTAGTAAAACAGATGGCGCAGTGATTAATATTACACATGGTAAATAGACTACTGAGGGATCATTATGAAAGAGGCCATTTTTTTCGACTTCCTTAGCTTTTTTCACTATGCCACTATCCTGAGTTTCATAGTTTTTTTCTTAGGGCTGATTTTCTTAATCAGATTAGCTTTTAAAAAACGTCGTCGAATACTTGGCGCTTCTGGTACTCTGCTATTCCTCTTTGGAGTTTTTATGGCACTAATTATTAGAGCCTCTCTTTTTCCTGGAGGCAGTCTCAATGATCCAGTATATAAATTCGAACAATTCAATTTAATAGGAACACAGAAAGCTTTAGATGAATTTAAAGAAATGTGCGGCCAGTTTCCTAATAGTCTGCAAGGGCTCGAGTCGCTTGTCTCTTTGCCAAAAGAACTTAAATGCATGAAGTATAAACCATTATTGAAGCGTATACCTGCTGACATTACATATAAATCAGATGGCTTTACTTACGAAATCGAAAGCACTCGCGTGATAACTGGTTTCAATTTCCTTATTAAAGGAACAGATCAATTTAAAGCGAAAATCTTCGTTCGCAATGGAGAGTGAAGTGTTCCATACCCTCTTGATTCAAATAAAAATACGGTACGGACACACTTTTGGGACTAACAGCGTTAGAGCATAAATACGACTTTACTCATAAAAACTTCAACACCAAAAACGATAGGCTTGAGATCATCACTTACGAATACGACAGCTTCGGAAATCTTAAAAAAGTAACTTTGCCTAAAAACAAAGTCGTTGAATACATTCTCGACGGTCAACATCGCAGAATCGGCAAAAAGCTTAACGGCGTGCTTAAAGAAGCCTACGTTTATCAATCACAAACACAGATTGCAGGCGTTCTCTCACCTACGGGCGTAATACTTAAAAAATTTATCTAAATATCATCCACGTCTTTTGAGGTTACCAGTCGATCGGAAAATAATCTTTTAGGAATTTGCCGCACCAGTGTTTGCCGGTGAGGATGCCGTCGAAGAATGGATCGCAAACTCGTGCGGCACCATCAACAATATCAAGCGGTGGTTGAAAATCGTGAATGTCCTGTTTGAGCTCGGCGAGTTGCGCGGGATCTTCATCGGTCACCCACCCGGTGTCGACCGCGTTCATGTAAATTCCGTCTTTTGCTAAATCACTTGCCGACGTGTGCGTCAGCATGTTGAGTGCGGCCTTGGCCATATTCGTATGCGGATGACGATCGGGTTTTGTAAAGCGATAGAACTTTCCTTCCATCGCTGTGACGTTTACAATATGTTTTTGGCCTGTATTGTCTCGTCTCATCAAGGGCGCCAGTTGACTACACAAAATAAATGGAGCCACAGCGTTTACTAACTGCACTTCCAACATTTCTGGAGCCGGAACATCACTGAGTTTTAAACGCCAGCTATTCGTTGTGCGTAAATCCACCTGTTGTAAGTCGGCGTCGAGCTTGCCCTCGGGAAATACCTCTTCTACCGCGAGCGAATTGTCATAGGTATACGGAATTTGTGACAGCTGTGCTGACGCGCGAATACCGACGCCTGGTCCCACTCTATGCCACGCCACCGGTAATGCCGTTTCGGAGGAATGAGATTTCGCACACAGAGAGTTGAGTTGCTCCTTACACGACTCATGCTGCTGCAACAGCATTTGCGCCTCTAGTGGTAAATCAGAAAATGTGCGCAATTCGTTTTGCATGAGATGCGCATAAAACCCCGGTGGTCTACGAACCGTTTGAGCCGCGTTGTTAATTAAAATATCGAGGCGATCTAATGTCTGCTCCATGTATCTTGCAAAAATCTCAACACTTGGTGTGTGACGCAAATCCAATCCGTGAATATGCAAACGGTCTTTCCATAAATAATAATCTTTTTCTTGAGAAAATCGCAGCGCCGAATCGATCGGAAATCGTGTGGTCGCAATCACTTTAGCTCCCGCACGTAACATCATCAACGTTGCGTGATATCCAATTTTTAAACGTGAACCCGTAATCAATGCCACTTTTCCGTGAAGCGAAGCTGTTTGATATCGTTTTTGATAATTCAAATCTGCACATGAGGCGCACATCGAATCATAAAAGAAATGAAGTTTTGTAAACTCCGCCTTGCAGACATAACAATTGCGAGGAGACTGCAGCTCTGGAGTCGAGTTTTGTGAACTCGTGAGTTGAAGAGGCGCTACAAAAACGGCGGTTTCGCGTGCGCGACGAATGCCCGTCTCGGCGCGCGCCGACCGATCCTTCTTTGCGACTCGCTTTTGATAAATCCGCGCTAATCCCTTGTTACGAATGCGAAACTCATCTCGACTCGGTCTTGAAAGCTGACCAGCGGCCTTAAACAGTTTTAATTTTTGCTCGTTCGAAAGTTCGGCCAGCTTTGAACTGTCTGCAACTAAGCTTTGCAACATTTCAATACATCGCTCGATATCTTTAGAATTTGAATCTGTGGTCAGGTCGTTCATGCGAAAAAACATTTGCATCGCCAAAACGCATCTGTCAAACCGAAAGCTGACTTAAAAGTCTTTAAGCTCACTAATACCAAGTATTATTTAGATTTTGCGATCAAATTTGTGGTTGATTTTCCCTCGACAAATTGAAGAGATTCCACTTTTCCGCCATACGCGAGAACAACGTCGGAGCCTACGATTTGTTCGGGCTTCCAATCACCGCCTTTGACTAAAACATCAGGTTTCACTTTTTTAATAAGCTCAAGGGGAGTTTCCTCGTTAAAGATCACGACAAAATCAATTGCGTTGAGATTAGATAAAATTTCGGCACGATCATTTTCACCCTGAATTGGACGACTTGGTCCCTTTAAGACTTTGACGCTCGCATCGGAGTTCAATCCGAGAACCAGAATATCACCACACGATTTAGCTTGGTTGAGATAACGTACGTGTCCTACATGTAAGAGATCAAAACAGCCATTAGTAAAAACGATTTTCTTTTTTCCGCGTAGAGATTCTAAACTTGAAAGCAAATCAGATACTCTTAAAACTTTGCCCAAGCGCACTCCCTACTGAGCGTTATAGGTGCGGACTCCAGTTAAAAGAGACGCGACATCACGACCCGCAATCAAAGATAAAATAGGAAGCATCACGAAACCCGTGAGCGTGGTGAGGATCGCTCTCCAACCCACCAACAATGGGTACCAAGCTGATTGCTGTTGTTTTGCGTCTCCAAGCTGAACATCAAATGCCCACTCGCCAATGGTGCGCCCAAAGAAACTACGAGACAGCACAACGTAAAGTTGAATCACTGATAAAAGTAAAATCACGAGACTAATGCGCGTGGGAACATCCGTTTGCGCGTTCGCCCACACAAGAGAAATTTCTGAATCCGTTACCGCTAAGACAATGCCCATAAATAAACAGCTGAGCCCTGCAACCATGAACGTATCAAAAATAAAGGATGTAATTGAAAACGAAACCTCTTGAAGCGCAATCGGCATAGGGTCGGCCGAAATTTTATTTGCTGCTTTTGTTGCATTCGCAACAGCCGTTTTTGTGGCATTCGCCACTTCAGTAAAGTCGAGATGCTTCGCGATCGACGTCTGTGATGTTGTCTGCGGAGCTCTCGCTTCTGATTCTTCAAAACGTGCACCGCCAAGATTAGCACCACTAAGACGTGGACTTTTAAACGCGGTGACTTCTTCACGCGGTAAAGGTTGTGTAATAAAATTGTGTTTTGGCAATTGCGGATTCAATCCTTGATCAAAACCTGGAATGGAATCCACCATTCGTCGTACCGATTCGGCTTGCGTTTGTGATCTGGCAGATGGCGGCGTCGGCAATGATTTATCCCGCAAAACTTGTGATGTCAGATTAGATTTATTTGTTTCGGCGGCTAAATCGATCGTTTTTTTGTGAAAACCTAAACCCTGCGTGAGTGGCTTAAATTCAAACTCGTCATCAGGTCTATTTTGATTGTCTTCTCCAAAAATATCCACGCTTGACTCCCCACTTATTTAAATAAGTTCCACTGATACTTTAGAACGCTCAGAATCGCGACGCAAGCCGTTTCGACTCTTAAAACTTGGGCGCCTAAAGTTACGGGGGGCAAGCTAAGATCTTGAAATTTCTTAATTTCTGCAGGAGAAAATCCGCCTTCACTTCCAATAAAGGCCCATATTTCATCAGGTTGATTTTGAACTTCATCGGACCAAGTTTTAAGATCTTTTTGACCTTCACCCTCATAACAAAATAGACCCGCCGCATTAGAATTCTGGTTAAAAGATTTTAAAAGCTCACTCAGAGTCACGGGATCGTAAACTGGCATTAAATCCCCGCGACCACTCTGTTGGGTCGCTGATCTCACGATTTTCTTCCAACGTTCCATACGACTTTCAGAAACCGCGTCTTTTGTTTTTACAAAACTAAAGTCAGAAAAATAGGGATGAATCGCAAACGCGCCGAGTTCGACGGATTTTTCAAGCACGGCTTCAAAAACTGGAAAGCGAGGGACCGATACGCACAGATGAAGAAACGGTTTTTTAAGAGGCGCAACGACACGCTCCTCTTTGATTTCACAAAACGCGCGCTTTTTTTCAACTCGCAAAACCTCAACTAAATGGGCTTTGCCATCACCTAATAAAATTTCAAATTGTTGGCCACGCTCATGGCGACACACTCCAAAAATATGATGGAAGTCTTCTCCATCAATACAGAGTTCGTGATCTTGAAGTTGTTTTTTTTCGATCCAGTATCGTCTCATAATTCACGCTTTAACAAAAAGCCCCACCACTCGTCTTTCTGCAAACTTTTTTCAATCGTAAAATCTGTTCCGGTTAAAAATTGGAGGAGAAAAGTTTCGCGACGTTCATCTAAAATACCCGTTACCAAAATTTTACCGTGAGGCTTACACATACGAAGCAAATCTTTTTTAATCTGAATCAAAACGCCATCAATGATATTTGCGACGACTAAATCATATTGTTTTTCTACCTCTTCAATTTGATAGTCCAAAATTTTAACCGTGTTGGGTCGATTGAGTTCGATGTTTTCAACTGCCGTTTCGCGCGCCATTTCGTCGATTTCGGTACACTCAACAAACTCCGCGCCTAAATGAGACAGTACGAGAGCCAATATGCCAGTACCCGTGCCGACATCGATCGCCGTGCTAGAAATTAAGCTGTCTTTCATTTCGTATATTAATTGTGACGCAATTTGCGTCGTCGCATGCGTGCCAGTACCGAACGCCATACCGGGATCAATTCTTAAAACAACTTTGGCCTCAGGCGGAGCTTCTAACCATGAGGGCACAACCCAAAAAGGACCGACCAAAGCAAACGGAGCAAAGTGTTTCTTCCAACCTTCCATCCAATCTTCAACGGGTTTTTCAAGTACAGTTGTCTGAACACCTTCAAAACTTGCTTTTATTTTTTTTACTAATTCAGAAGACGGTGCAATTTCGAAATACACCGAGAGATCTATAAAATCCGCCTCGAGAATTTCAGGAGTATAAACGGCATCTTGTTGCACCCACTCAAGTTTTTGTGAAACGCCTTGGGCTCCGTACTCTAGACAAAGCGTCGTGACGTCATCTTCAAAGTTCGAAGGTACATGAGAAATAATAAGTTCAAAATAACTCTTGGTTTTCACACAGATGTTACTAATCGATCATGGCTAAAAAGGGTATCTTTTTAGCCCCGATTAGAAAAATTATCGCGAGAGGATTTCGACGGTCTTCGCTTCAGGTTCTAAAGATTTTGCTGTTTTATGTTCGGTCTTACCTGTCTCTTTTGGCTTAACAGGCGTGGTGCTGGCGCTGGTACGAGATGGTTTTTTAGCAGGCTTTTGAATGTCTTCGGCTTCGGCTTTTTGAGGCACTTCGGCTTCCTCATCATTAGATGATTTACCTGCAGATTTGGTATCGCTTTCGCCTTTATCTTCAGAGGCCGATTTTTCAAAATTGATTGTGCCTAAATCCACCCGATCACCCACCATAAATATATCACCATCTAAAACCGGACTATCTTTAGAAGGTCGAAGATTTTGAATACGCCCAATCGCCATCGTACGATCAGAATAAATGACTTTCATTACTCCCACCGGTAATTCCACGTGCGCTTGAGTTTCTTGTTTAAAAGGATCTGCGAGCGGAACTTTTCTAAACACATTGACCGAAGCCCCTTGTTTAAGACCAACCAATTGTCCCGCATTCACGTAATAATCGCGAACGATCGGATCGCTCGCCGTCATTTGTAGTTTTTTACGAACTTCAAATATTTGAACATCTTTTGATTCTTCACCAAACGCCACTACCGCTTGCAATGAAATGAGAAGTAAAAATAAAAGTGCACCGAGCAGCAACTTTCGATCTTCGTTTATGTAATACATTGACACCTCGTCCGTGACTGACGACTCCATCCTGGTGTCTCAAAGTTTTTTGCCTTCCTTGGCTACTACTCTCTTCGGTTCTTGTAGAAAATTGATTAGTTTTTTGACACTTTTGGAGGTCGATCTAGACTTCAGACACGTAGAAACACCAACAGAACGCGGCCTTAGTCTGCGTTGAATGTCGTTCTGCAGTTTTATAGAGAGACCAAAGACTTTAGCGTTAATTGAAGAAATTTATCTCTAGCATTTCGATGAATAGGGATTTGAATTTACATTATCCAAGAGCGGTAAATGCTAAATTTAGCTCTGAACGTCTTTTCTAGGATCTACTTTAGGCTCAACCGAATCAACAGATGGCTTGATCGTCACCTTTGTAAGTTCAGATGATTTCGTTGGTCGCAAAGACCCGGGACTCTGCACAACACGCTGCTGAAGCTGAAGAAAAATAGGTTCTCGAATCGCTAAATTATTATCTTGAAGCACACACTGACGAGCCGTGCGCTCAGGAATATTAATTAAAATCGGAGCTTTCAAATTCGCTGTCATGTCCATCGGATTTTCAGGAATCGTCACCACACAAAAAACTTTTATTCGATCTAAGTTTTTCACTCCGAGAGCTTCCATATCGCTTTTTGTGAGGGTAAATTTATAATTAGAAGAGAAAAACTCTGGTTCTAAGACCGGAAACGCAATCTCGGCACGCTCACAACTTTGTAGCCATGCAAAGACTTCGTCTGATGAGGTATCTAACAACACGAATTTTCTTAAGTTTGAAAAGCCAAGAATGCCTTCTGGGAACTCAATTAAGTCCTCACCGGTCATTTCAATTTGGCCAAAACGTGTGGTTTGGATGGTCATAGTACCCCTTCTCTATTTAAGGATGCACACAACATTATGACACTTCAAGTTTAAAAAAAGGAAAAGAATGAGCTTGCAATATTATTGCTTCGCATCAATGTCGAATGATTCTATCATGATACGTGCTTATTATATGAGCAAACAAAACTAATTGCTTGCGTTATGGCTTTAACATTTTAGACACGCGTCGCGCCGAATCAGATGTCGTCGCAATAGCGGCTTTGTTCTGTTCTTGGATGGCCACGTAAACTTCTTCGCGATGAATTTTGGTATCGTTCGGCGCCTGAATGCCAAGACGCACCTGTTTACCTTTAATCTGAACAACAGTGATTTTAATATTGTCGTCGATCGCGATGCTTTCGCCTAACTTCCTAGTCAAGACTAACACAGAATTTCTCCTTCAACTTCCAGGTCAAAGTTATTACATCATAGTAACGGATGATTCGAGACCGAACTGTAGTATTAATCTTACTTTAAAAAGTCAAGGAGACTCGGAGCTATCAAACGTCCAGAGGTCTCAAGCGTAGCTTTTAAGGTTGTTTCATTTTTATTAATATCACTGAAAAGTTCAAAGGCATTTGCGTCTTCAATTTGAGATGAGAGTGATTTTGAGTCTAAAGACTGGCGACTCAATGACTCAACTGTATTATTGAGCGTCATAAGACGTGAGCCTGCCTGCGCACGCGCCGTCACAACCTGATTAATTGCTTCGTCGAAACGCTCTAACGTGTTCTGAATTGCCCCAGTATCATTCGTCGTAAGTCCCGTGTGAAAAGCACGAATAATTCCAAAAAGATTTTCTCCGTCTTTTTTTACTGCCTTGGTTTCTTTAGAAACCGAGGCCGGACCTCGCATATCCACACTTTCTTGAGGAGCCGCTTTTTCTTCGGGAGTTTTTTCTACCGGACTTTCACCTTTAGCCGCTCGTATGCCTTGCTGGAGTTTTCTTAGCTCGGCGGCGTTCTTAGGCGTGCTTTCATCTACACCGCCTATGTCTGCTGTAGCGAAGCCTTGACCTAAAAATACTTTATTGCCAGGTAAGTTCATCGCGACGTAAGAGCCCTTATCTACTTCGATCATGAGCTCTCCGCTATCGCCCTGATATTTTCCGCTCACAGCAAAAGGAGGCTCCACGGTTTTAAATCCACCAAATAAAAAGCGGTCGCCCATTTTACGGTTAGCGATTTGAATCGCCTGTCGGAAGGATTGCTCCACTTCGGCCGCCGTCGAGCGACGGGTATCGGCATTTGCACCTGCTTCGTTGGCCTGACCAATCGCAACTTCTTTCATACGAACTAGGAGGTCACTCAATTCAGAAAGAGATTGCTCGGAGAATTCTAAAAATGATTTAGCGTACTGCAAACTTTTTTCGTATTGAGTGAAACCCGTGACATCTGTACGAATACCAAGAACACGTGCCGTGCCTGTTGGATCATCTGAAGGTTTAGTAATTCGCTTCATTGTGGCTGCTTGGCCGTTAAGATCAATCGACTCTTTCCGATTCCGGTTAAGATTCGTATTTACCTGCGCATAGTTCATGTTATCGGCAATTCTCATAACCTAAACCTTTACCTCTTTAAATTCAAAACCGTGTCAAACATTTCGTCCGCCGTTCTAATCAATCGTGCAGACGCATCAAACGATTTTTGGTACTCGATCATTTTAATAGCTTCTTCATCTAAACTGACGCCGCTGATGCTTTCTCGTACGTTATTCAATTGAGCGACGATACTTTTTTGGTGTTCGGCTTCCATATTGGCTTTGTTCGTTACAACCGCAAGCTTGCCGACAATCCCATTGTAGTAATCACCGGCCGTACTTGTCCCGTTATCCATTAATTTTTGATATTGAAGTGACGAGAGAACGTTAGCCACGCGGTTATCTGCTGGAGAGTTGGGCTCTGCTGCCGAAGATATTTTTAATACGTCTTTGCTAATCGCCGAATTTACATTTAAATTTTCCGAAGCATCACGCAAACTCACAGGTAAATCAAAAAACTCTAAACCATGTTCGCCATACCCGTTGTAACCCAGGGTATGTACCTCGTTAACAGATTTTGCGACTGAGAAAGCCATTTCATCAATTTGCGCTAACAAATCATTAATGACATTATCACGAATGTGCAAGGCTCCGCCTAATTGGCCACTCTTTATTTGGTCGGTGACGGCGAATGGTGTCGAATGGTTTGTTTGTTGAAAAATAATGTCTAGCTGCCCTTCTCTTTTTTTACCATGTTCTGGTGTGCGATCGACTTTTAGATCTACCGATTCGTAACCCGAAACAACCATGGCCGTATTGCCAATTGTAATCCCAACTTTTCCGTTATCGCCTTCACTACACTTGATATTTACTTTTTCGCCGAGCTTTTTTATCAACAGATCTCTTCGATCTCGTTCATCGTTTGCCGGCATTCCTTGAATTTCGACTTTCTCGATACTTTCATTAAGCTTAGCAATTTCTTTGGTCATCGAGTTGATCTCTTGAACTTGAGACGAAACCTGATTATCAATATCGGCTTGAATATCTTTAAGCTGTGTGTTGATGCGTTTAAAATCTCGCGTCATAAACTCCGCACTTTCTTTTACAATACTTCGGGTGGCTAAACTTTCAGGGTTATTTGCCAATTCACGAAATGAGTTAAAGAACGTGCCCATAAATTGATTGAGGCCCTTATTAATTTGCTCATTAAAAATTTGCTCAACACGACCTAGGTTTTCGGCTTGGCCGTTACCAAACCCCATCTTTCCGCTCTCATGCGCAATTTGCTTTTCAAGAAACGAATTATTTGTGCGGGTAACTTGAGAGGCTTTTGAGCCCATCCCCATACGCAAGCGACCTTCGCCAATTGGTTCGGCGGTTACTTGTTCAACTCGTTGTCGGGAGTATCCTTCGGTAGATTTATTGGCGATGTTATGGGAGACAGTCTGAAGGGCTGTCTGACTATTCATCATCGAGCGCTTTCCGATGTCCATCATCGCATGAATTTTAGCCATCCTGTCTCCCCACCGTGTCCCGTCCTAGAACACGCGATTCACTTTAAAGTGTGAATCAAACTTTACTTCTATGCCTCTCGGCTTACGAGTTGGCCCGACTGCACTTCAGATTTTTTTAAGTCTCCTTGTTTTTTGTAAACAGGAGTTTCGCCTAAAGTGCTTTTCAGAGCATTCATCGCACCTTGAACATTTGCCAAAGCAGATTGTGCTAAGGCTTCATTTTTTTTATTCAAATCTTTAACTCGATTAACGACCATATCTAATGCTTGATGCATACTACGTAACCGCTCACCTTCTGTGCCGTTTATTTTAGCCGCAATATCAAGTAATCGAGGTTGGGCCATATCAGCGCCCACGACTTGCGCTAGTTCACGTGCTGCTTTTTCACGAACCCGATCCAACTGTTTTAATTTGGCTAACATTGTATCTTTAGATTTGTTGTTCTCGTTAAGCTCATCAATATTTGCGGCCACCAAAATATCACGTTCTTTACGAACTAGATCAAGAAGGTGACGATAAACTTTGAGTTCGTCTTCGAGGTAAGAAACTAATTTTTTATATAATTCACTTTTATCCACGTTGACCCGTCCTTGAGTTCGTGTGCGTTTTTAAATCCTATTCGCCGTCGGAAGCCAATGAGTTCATTAAGTTTTCATCAACTAATTTATCTGCAACTTTTTTCGCATCAACTTTGTAGTTTCCGCTATCGATTAATTTTTGAAATTTCGCAACCTTAGCTTCGTCAATTTCTGGAGAACTGTTCTTTGCAATTTCTTTTGCTTTTTTGGCATCGCGAGCACGTTCGGAGAGAGCTACTTCCGAAGAAGAACTAAAATCAGCCTTAGAAATTTCTTTGTCTGTTTTATTGCCAAGCTTATCTAGCTTGTCTGATTTTTTTTGGTTAATACCTTGTAACTGCGAGTTTACGGTATTTGTGACTTTCATGGCATCTCCTTAGTCTTCAGATCCTAATTCAGAGTATCATAGTGAAACATGGTTTTCTACACACGTCTCTGGAATTTCTAGAGAGTCTGGACCCTCCATAAAACCCCGTCATTACTAGGATTTAGTAATCCTAACCTTTGTCCCGCCTTAACTTCAGTGAGCTCCGGAATCAGTAGCGAACCTTTGTACACCAGTGACGATTTTAGGGAGCTACCGCTCTCATCTCCATTTTGAACCCCATGGTCTAAAAGCAAAGACGAAAGTCCGTGATCAAGAGATTGTACTGCAACCACTTTGCCAGCCCAAGGTGCCGTAACATCAAAAGAATTAATGGTCGGTTTAATCCTATAAGTCGTTTCTTCAGGCTTGATATTGAGAGTTTTCATCTGTGCAACTTTCTCAAACGGTATGGGTCCTTGAGGTTTTTGACCGGCAGTGATTCCTGCGTATTTTTCAATGAGTTGATCATAAATAAGATCGGCCATACCCACGCCACCGCGATCCACCCAATTATCTACGCTTTGATTATCAAGCTGTTCACGAAAAATTTTTTCAGCTTGGCTCTCGGGCATGAACTCACTTTCGGGTACGGTTTTTTTCATCGCGCGTAACATCTCACGCAAAAATTGCCCCTCGTACATTCGTGCGGCTTCGAGAACTTTTGGATGACGCTTATCTTGTTGAGGTGATTCTTGTGCGGGTACCGGCGGAGCGCCGAGCTTGGAAATGCTCATAAAAGCGCTTTCGAAGTATTAAAAAAAAGAAGGGAAAAAGAGCTAAAGAGTCGTCGTGCATCCTGCACTCTCTCTTTAAGATGGGCATCGACAATTTCTGGTCGGCGCTGACATCTCGTCTTCGTTTCCTGCGAGAAACTTTTAGGCTTGAGACCATCCATGGCTCTGACCTTTAACTCTTCTTCCCCCGAGAACAACGCATCCATGTGTCGTTCCCTAATCACTATTCTAAACCTATATTTCAAAATACTAAAAAACTTTTTCACAGAATTTCTAAATCCCCGTGCAAAGCTCCAGCTGCTTTGATGTTTTGTATGATTGTGATCAGGTCTTTAGGCGTAACGCCTAGACTATTCATCGCTTTCACAATTTCCCCGACGCTGGTCTCACCATCTAGTATTGCGATTCGATCGGGGCTCTGGTCTTTACTTTTTGAGCCACTCGTGCCGACTTGAACAGAGAGGTTTCCGTGACTGATCGCCACTTTTGAAATTCTCACTTTGTCACCGATTACGACTGTTCCTGTTTTTTCATTTATCACCACGCGAGCGCGCGTATCAGGCTCCACATCTAATGATTCGATCAATGCCAGGAGTTCAACCACGTTTCCTTCATAACGGTATGGCACTACAACATCTACGGTTCCGCTATCTTTTGCGCTGGCGTACTTTCCACCTAAATCGGTGTTGATCACTCTCACAATACGAGCGGCTGTAGTAAAATCTGCGGAATGTAAGGCGAGACGAAACATTTTACGGTCGGCAAATTCTATTTCCATATCTCGTTCAACCATTCCACCATTGGGAACGCGCCCTACTGTAGAGTGATTCTTTCCACCCTCACCTACGCCCAATAAAATAGTTCCTTGAGCCACAGCATAAACCTGTTGATTTGCCGCTCTTAGGGGCGTCTGAATAAGTGTTCCACCCTCTAAACTTGAGGCATCCCCGATCGAGTTAACCGTAACGTCAAGTTGATTGCCCGAACGTGCAAATGCCGGCAAAGTTGCGGTGACGAGAACCGCCGCAATATTTTTGCTTTGAACTTCTTTGCTCTCAAGCTTCATACCCACAGCATCCAACAAACGAATCACACTTTTATTAGTAAATTCCATTTTGCCGTCACCGGTTCCCTTGAGACCGACAACGATTCCGTAACCGACAAGTTGGTTTTCACGAACGCCTTTAATACTCACAATGTCTTTAAGGCGCGAAGCTTCCGCAATACTTGAAAGAGTGAAGAGAAATGAAAAGATCAACCCTAAGTAATTCACAGTTTCAACTCCTTCTTCAAACTCACAATATCAAATTTAGGATCGAGTAATGCCGAAGATGAAACTTCATCTCCATTCATGTCAGATGCACGCACTAAACCCGTCACGATCACCTTGTATTCTCGTTTTCCGATCATAAAAGTTTGGGCACCTTTAACTCGGTAATGACCCTCTGCCGTTCTATCGGAGATTCGAGCTGGCACACTTTCAACTTGAAAAGCACTGTCTTCTTCTTTTTCTTTGTCTTTTTCGCTATCAGCTGCCGGGGCGGCTGCCGTCTCTGCGGGCTTTGCTTCGGGTGCCGGAAGCGGAGCATTTTTATCTTGAGGATTAACGGCGGCGGGTTTTCTTTTTGGTTTATCTAACTTTGCTAATAAGTTTTTTATGACTTTCACTTTGGTATCTAGTTGGGATTTTGGAGACCCTTCAAGTTTAACATTTACGATATCACCCACGAGGCGCAATGTATTGCTAGAAAAAAGATACGAACCCTGACCTTCCATCACCCAAAGGCTGCCGTCTTTACTTTCATGGAGCATAGCTTCGTCTTCAAAACGTTCGCGTGTCATACGCTGATAGTTTCTGTTTTTTCCGTTATAAGGAACGGCCGTCGAGTCTGAAAACTTTGTTTGCTTTGATTTTTTGTCGCTGGAGTTATCAGCCGTCGATGAAGGGCTTCCCCCTCCGACTAAAGCTTTTAAACTTTTACCAATTCCTGCACATCCCAAAACATTTAAGGACATGAGTAGAAAGAAAACAATTTTTATTGCACTCGGTTGCTTCATCACTGAATCTCCACCACGCCTTTAGAAACCAACACTCCGCTTAAAACTTTCTTAGACTGGGCATTGTAAATTTTAACACGATCCCCAACCGAACCGTTGTCACGAGATACTGCCTCTAACGAAATACTCCAATCTGCGTTGCGCACAATCGCCTGCACAGGTTGCCCGTATATGAGATCTTTTTCTCTCTCCAAGGCTGAATTTAAGATAATTTGATTGGGATTAAGTGTACGCTTAAGTTTAGCGCCTATAAGTTTTTCAACAAGAGGGGTTGTGTCTAGTTCCATCGTGACATCCATTTTCTTTACTTCAAAATCTGAAGCAACAAGTCGTTCGCCTTGCACGATGACCCGTTTGGATACCGGCACCTGCTTAAGAACGCGAACCTTGCCTTGAACCCAAGATTTATCAATCAGATTTCCATTTTGAGTGACTTGCACTTCTACAGAAAAAGGCCCCTTGGGCATAGATTTAAAATTGATAATTTCAAATTGTGTTTTCTGATTATAGGCAGACTTCATACCTGGGGGCGTGATCTCTTCTACAACAATTTCGCATTCACCATTACAGTATGGCGCTAGACGAAGCGGAATTACGTGTGTCAATTTTTCTATCGAGGCCTTCCAACCAGCACCTTGAATCGTCATTTCTTTGGGAATTAATATTTTTGTAGACTGAAGAATGGTTTTTTCTTTTTGATTTTTTAGGTTCGCAATAAAATGCCCTATCGCCTGCGAAACAGCCAGATTAGTAAATTTAATTTTTTCTCCTGCCTTAGGAGCCGATGCTAATTCCAGATCATATAAGGACGACTCCGGAAGACTTTTTGAAAAATCGATAAGACTTCGTAATTTGACCGATCCCTCGTTGACTTCGGAGTATTCTGAAATTCGAATTTGCTTTTCACTCAAAGATTCATTTGTCGCAACGTGAGTTTGAGCGCTAGCCAGCGCAACGGCTCCCGATAACAAATAAACTAAAGCTAAAATCCAAATTTTCTTCATCCCCTACCTCAAGTTATTAACGGTTTGAAGCATTTGATCAGCAGCCTGAATCGCCTTCGAATTTGTTTCGTAGCTTCTTTGCGCCGTAATCATGTTCACCATTTCTTCAACGATATTCACATTGCTCGCTTCGATTTGTCCTTGAGCTAGCTCGCCCATTCCTTGCGTACCGGGAGTTCCTTGAACCGGAATCCCGCTCGCGCCTGAAGGTAGAAATAAATTTTTACCTATAGCTCTTAATCCTGCAGGGTTTACAAAGTTCACAATTTCAATTTGCCCAATAATTTCGGGTTGGTTGTTAAGTCCTTTTAAGACTCCCACTTGGCCGCGTGGAGAAATTTCGATTCCGATCGCATCTGGTGGAATTGTAATTGCGGGTTGTAAACTATTTCCGTTACGATCTACGATACGTCCTTCAGGGTCTTTTTTAAATGATCCGTCTCGGGTATATCCTATTTGTCCGTCAGGCATTTGCACCGGAAAAAAGCCATTTCCTTCAATCTGCAAATCCAACGGATTTTTTGTAATTTTAGCTGAGCCAATTTCAAAGTCTTTTTGAATCGAACTTGTGCGCACACCCAATCCCGTTTGGATACCGGTAGGTGAAACTGCGTTTTCGCCTGTACGTGCCCCAGGTTCCTTCACTGTTTGATAAAGTAGATCTTCAAACTCTGCTCGAGATTTTTTAAAACTTGTCGTTCCTACGTTGGCGATATTATTCGCAATTACATCCATATTATTTTGCTGCGCTTGCATTCCAGTGGCGGCAGTATTGAGCGATTTAATCACAAATAACTCCTCTTAAAACTTAGGGATCGTGTTTACCTGTTCATCCATTTGATCATATGCTTTGATAGCTCGTTGTGTGCTATCAAATGCGCGCGTTGCTGCGATCATATCTGTCATCTCTTGAATCACATTTACGTTACTGTTTTCGATAAAACCTTGATGTACTTTTCCTTCAACGTTTGGACTAATTTTGGCGTCAAAAGTTTCTTTAAGGCTGTAAAGAGAGTTACCGGTTTTTAATAAAGCTTCTTTTTGCCCGATGTTGACGATCGAAAGACCCGCAAGACTATTGCCTTCAACGTAAAGATCTCCATTCGACGAAACGGTAAAGTTAGGATTTGTGACTGTGATTGTACGCGAACTTGCGTCTTCTGTTCCCTTTTTCAGTACTGGATGCCCACCTTTAGTGACTAAACGCCCTTCCGCATCGATCGCAAATGATCCGTTGCGCGTGTAGCGCACACCTTGAGGAGTCAAAACTTCGTAAAACGCATCACCTTCGAGAGCAAGATCAAGTTTGTTACCGGTTGGCTTTAAAGTGCCTTGAGAAAAATCAGTGTATGTTCCTGAACCGTCTACATAACCGCGATCGGCCCCTTGATTGTCATAAAAGCTTTCAATCGAAGCCGGCACCTTAGGAACCTGAATTACATCTGAGGGTTTTTCGTAAGCCGTTAAATATTCACGAAAGACTTGCTGGTCCTTCTTAAAAGATGGCGTGTTCACATTTGCAATATTGTTGGCGATAGTATCAAGTCTTTGTCCTTGAGCGATTGCGCCACTTAATGCGGTGTAAACACCTTTTGTACTCATTCGGCCTCCTGCCTCAACGAGTAGAAGAGCAACACCAATGCCACCTTGGACTTTCGTCGTGTTTGAAAAATGAAACACAATTATTTTATATTTGGGAGAGACTTGACTAGCTAAAAGTCTAGACACATTTTTAACTTCGCTTAAATTTGTGAGTCAAAAAATTGTCAGTTGTCAAAAAGGTTTGTCTGGTACGATGAGGTCATGCGGTTTGTTTTTATATTGTTTTTTACATTTTCATATCAACTCCAAGCCTCGCTTGCGCCTTCTCCAACATTTAAAAAACCGCAGATGGGCTTACCCCGCGACACAGGCTTTCAATCAGAAAAAATAGTATTAGCCGACAGCGATGAATCGCCATTGGTTTTTGATATTCCAATTTCTTACAACAAAGAAGTTCGCAAGTGGGTGACCTACTTTCAAACTAAAGGGCAAAAATGGTTTGGTACATGGCTCGAACGCTCTCACAATGTGCTGCCACAAATTCAACTCACCTTTCAGCGTGAAGGTCTTCCTAGAGATCTAGCCTACATGGCGATGATTGAAAGCGGGTTTTCAAGTCATGCTGTCAGTGGCGCCTTTGCTGTTGGACCATGGCAATTTATCAAACCCACGGCAGAACGGTACGGATTAAAAATTAATTGGTGGATAGACGAGCGAAAAGATTTTGATAAAAGTACAAAGGCTGCAGCTAAATACATCAAGCAACTTTACAGCATGTTTGGCTCTTGGTATTTGGTGGCAGCAGCCTACAATACCGGAGAAACACGCGTAAAAAAAACCATCGGTAAATACAAAACAAAAAACTTTTGGGAGTTAGTAGATAAGGGTGCGTTTGTTGAAGAAACGCAAAACTATATTCCCAAATTATTAGCCGCAACGCTGATTTCGAAGGCCCCGAGTCTTTACGGATTCCGTAACATTCGCTATATAGATCCTCCTCAGTATGATGTTTTTCCGATTGCCGGCGGTATGCGCCTGAATGATATCGCAGATGCTCTCGGTGTAACCCATGAATACATGAAACAGTTGAATCCAGAGCTTCTTGCAGGTTACATTCCGAACAATGTTTCCTATCACCGCATTCGCATACCAAAAGGGGCTTTGGATAAAATGTCTCAACATATGCGCCGTCATCTGGCTGCGCAATAGAGGAAGTTCTTCGTGTCACTGATTGTTCGCAAGTATGGCGGAAGCAGCCTTTCCACTCCTGAGCACATAAAAACTATCGCTCGTGAAATCGCGTCTATAAAATCAAAAATGATCGTCGTAGTCAGTGCTATGGGCACCACCACAGATCAATTGTCTTTGTTGGCATACGCAGTAAGTCAGGCTCCGATCCGCCGCGAACTAGATATGCTTTTGTCGACGGGTGAACGCGTGGCTAGCAGTCTTATGGCTATGGCGCTTAATGATGTCGGGTGCAGCGCGATTAGTTTTACTGGAAGTCAGGCCGGAGTTTTTACAGATAACTCCCACACCAACGCGCAGATCATTGATCTTCGCCCCATTCGTGTTGAAGACGAATTAAATCGTGCACGTGTTGTGGTCCTAGCCGGGTTTCAAGGCGTCTCCCCACAGACAAAAGAAATTACGACTCTAGGTCGAGGCGGTACCGATTTAACCGCAGTGGCCATGGCACACTATTTTAAATCCGAAAGTTGTGAAATTTTAAAAGAAGTTGATGGTGTTTTCTCTGCAGATCCTAGATTGGTTTCGCACGCACGTCGAATTCCCGAGTTATCATTTGAAATTCTGCAAGAGCTGACATTTTGGGGAGCTAAAATGATCCACCATCGAGCGGCAGAACTCGCCGCACGCGTGCAATTGCCAATTTACGTGGGATTGGCTCACGGCAAAGGTGAAGGCACAAAAATTTTTAAAGGGGCCAAAATGTTTGAAGAGAAAAAAGTGTTATCCGTAAATTCGCATTCGCAGGTCATGCAAATTCAAATTCAGGCTCACTCGCAAGGCGAAGGGTACAAAGCTTTCGGCCTGTTTCTTTCCAAATATAATTTACCATGGCCTCAAATATTGGACTCTACTCAAAAAGAAAAAACCTGCACGATGTTGATCACCGGCCCTCTTGAAACTCTAGACGCCATTGCAAACTTAAGCGCGTCTTCATCTGAAATCAAAGTTGGCAAGAAAGATTATGCTTCTGTAACCGCCACATGCGCCGGGGCCATTGGCTCAGATCTTATAGGCACTTTGACTCTTAAATTAGACGAAAAGGGCATTCATGCCCACCACATTTTACTTTCGCCTATGAGTGTGACCTACATAATCGATAAACAAAATCGCGAAACCGTTATTCAAACTTTACATGGTTAAGAAACATATCAACTAAGGCATTGTCAGACTTAAGATTTTAAGCTTATATTCGGTTCATGTCGGCAACCCTACTCGAGATTAAAAATTGTGATTTTGGCTATGATGGCTCTCCAATACTAAAAAACATCTCACTTGGTGTTTTAGAAAGTGAGTTTATCACAATTGTCGGCCCAAACGGATCTGGCAAAACGACGCTTCTCAAATCACTCTTAGGTTTACAGCCAGTATTAAGCGGTCAAATTCAACACGAAAAAAACTTAGGCGCTATTGGTTACGTTCCTCAACATGCCCAGTTAAATTTAAGCATCCCGATTACGGTAGAAGAATTTTTAAAATTAAAAAGTTCTCCGGCTGACAATTATCAAAAACTTATTACCACTTTGGGATTAGCCGATAACGACATTTTAAAAAAACCAATTAATTTATTATCGACGGGGCAAAGACAACGGCTCTTGGTAGTTTTTGCACTTTTAGGAAAACCAAAATTAATTTGTCTTGATGAAGCCACCGATGGTCTCGATTTCAAAGCGCAAAAAGAATTTTTTGGCTTACTTAAACAAATCCAGCAAGACACAAAGTCTACAATTATTTTAGTATCTCATGATATCACCGCCGTAGGCGCTCATGCGACCCGCGCGATTTGCTTGAACCGTTCATTACTTTACGATGGCGAGCCGAACTCACCAGAGTTTCACTCGTGTCTTCATAGTATTTATGGCAAAGATAGCTTTATCCACCACCACCAACACTGAGAGAAAAAATGCCTGAAGTCTCGGTTTTCCCTATCACGACAATTGCGATCCTAGGCGCAGCACTTATCGGGTTACTTTGTGGCGGACTTGGACCTTATTTGGTTTGGAAACGCTTAGGATTATTGGGCGATGCCGTAGCGCACGCCTCTTTATGTGTCGTCGCCTTAGCTCTGCTTTTCAATATTTCCAGCACCGTGGTTTTAATTCCGTTTTCGATCGTCATCGGTTATTTGCTTTCGATCGCGCAAGAAAAAAAGTTTACAGAGCTTGATTCCGTACTCGCTATTTTCTTTTCTGGCTTTATGGGTATCGGACTTATTATTATGACGTTATCCGGAAAAGGTTCAGAAGAGGTTCTACATATTCTTTTTGGAGATATTCAAAATACGAATATACTAGATGTCAGTCTGCTTGCGGTTTTGGCGTGCTTTGTTTTTTCTTACCTTTATATTTTTAAAAAAGAAATTCAGTTAATGCTTTTGCAGCCCGAGTTGGCACAAATCGAAGGAATTAATATTAAACGACATTCGCGTGCACTATTAATTTTGTGTTCGGTGACCGTTGCGGTTTGTTTAAAACTGATGGGCGTAGTTCTCGTCACCGCACTTTTTATTGCACCTTCTCTTACGAGTCTCTCGTTTGCACGCTCAGCACATCAACACATGTTGTTGTCGATCATTATTGGATTTGGAATTTCGTTAATCGGTATTTTAATTTCAAAAGGTCTTGAGCTTCCGAGCAGTGCAACCATCGCCGCGTTGGGCCTGGTCGTGTTTGTGGCAACATCGCTTTTTCGCGGAAAAAAGTCAGCTTGATTTTTTAACGTCTCTAAGAAACTGCGGCATAACAACTTTAGATGGGTCACGTTCATTAGCAAAATCATATAAGTTCACTTGATTGCGGCCCTTCTCTTTAGAATCGTATAAACATTCGTCGGCACGCTTGGCAATCGTACGCGCATCAATTGGCACGAGGGGATCTAACACTGCGACGCCAATACTTGAAGTCAACTTTTGATAATCAGTCCCGTTTTGAAATTCATAACTTTCAATAGTTTGACGTAACCGCTCGCAGAAAAGTTTTGCACCTTCGGCTGTGGTTTCAGTTAGGCAAATTAAAAATTCATCTCCACCGTATCGAGCCCCAAAATCGACTTTTCGAATATTTGTTCTAATAATTTTGCCGACTTCACTCAGAACGAAACTTCCAAACAAATGATTATGTTTATCGTTTACGGTTTTAAAATGATCCATGTCCATCATGATGACGGCCATAGGTCGCCCAAATCGTAAACTCCGAATAATTTCTCGATCAAGTTTGTCGTACACCGATCGCATATTATAAAGGCCCGTAAGATCATCAATATCTACAAGGCTCGCGAGTCGGCTGTTCGCATCTTTTAATTGGTCATTTAGATCTTTAATTCGAAGCTTCGCACGCACGCGTGATAGAACTTCGCGAACATCAAATGGTTTACGAATATAATCGTCGGCCCCTGCATCTAAACCATGAATAACGTCTTCGGTATTTGTTTTTGCTGAAACAAATATGATGGCGACGTACTCTTCTTTTTTCTGTCTTATAAAATTTAACGTTTCGAAACCACTAATTCCCGGCATGTTCACATCGAGAAGAATTAAATGCGGCATTCCAGATTTGATTTCGGCGAGGGCCTCTTCACCTGAAGACGCCCAGTCTACCGCATAGCCCGCTGCCTCTAAAAAAGGCTTCAGAATGCGGATCGAATCCGGGTCATCATCCACAATCAAAATATTCCGAGAATCTTTCATCCTTATAGAATAAGAAACGCCATGCGGACTCGCAATCCCCCCCCCGACTTTTTTTGACAATTTAATATTCGAGGACATCGCATTGTTGCTACACAATCTGAGTGGGTCTTGCTAAGGTCGAGGCCTGGAGTCACATATGGGATACTCACATAAAGATATCGAGCCAAAATGGCAAAAAATTTGGGACGAACACAAAGCGTTTAAAACGCAGTTTGATAAATCAAAACCTAAATATTATGTTCTCGATATGTTTCCTTATCCCTCATCACAGGGGTTGCATGTTGGCCATCCTGAAGGTTACACGGCCACCGATATTATTGCGCGCTACAAACGTGCAAATGGATTTAATGTTCTTCATCCTATGGGATGGGATGCGTTTGGATTACCGGCAGAGCAGTACGCCATTCAAACCGGCGTTCACCCCGCCATCACAACGCAAGAGGCGATAGATAATTTTCGCCGACAATTAAAATCCATCGGATTTAGTTTTGATTGGGAGCGAGAGATTTCAACTTGCGATCCTAAATATTACAAGTGGACTCAATTTATTTTTACCAAACTTTTTGAAAAAGGCTTGGCGTACCAAAAAGAAGTTCCCGTGAATTGGTGTCCGGCTTTAAAAACAGTTTTGGCAAACGAGGAAGTGATCGACGGCAAGAGTGAGCGCGGGGATCATCCGGTCATTCGTGTGCCAATGAAACAATGGATGCTCAAGATTACTGCTTACGCCGAAAAATTACTCGCGGGACTTGATACAGTGGATTGGCCGGAGCGCACGAAAGAGGCGCAACGCAATTGGATCGGTAAGAGTGAAGGCGCAAAAATTGAATTTCCCATTCGCGGATCACAAAAAAATCTCACCGTCTTTACGACTCGCCCTGATACGATTTTTGGCGCAACGTTTATGGTTTTGGCCCCTGAACATTCTTTAGTAAATGAAATCACGCCAGCCTCACACAAAACCGCCGTGCAATCTTACAAAGATGTCTCTTCACGCAAAAGCGAAGTCGATCGTCAAATTGCGAAAGAAAAAACAGGAACATTTACCGGAGCCTACGCGATAAATCCACTCAACGGAAAAGACATTCCGATTTGGATCGCGGATTATGTATTAATGGGTTACGGAACGGGTGCAATCATGGCGGTGCCTGCACATGACACGCGTGATTTTGAATTTGCGCAGACATTTAAAATACCAGTAGTTCGCGTTATTGAAGGCGGCGATTTGCCATATGAAGGCGAAGGCCAAATGGTCAATTCCGATTTTATGGATGGAACCTCTTCCACCAAAGCTATCGGCAAAATGATTTCGCATCTTGAAAAAGAAAAATTGGGAGAAAGAACCATACAATACAAATTGCGAGATTGGCTTTTTAGTCGTCAGCGTTACTGGGGCGAGCCGTTTCCGATCGTACGATTTCCTAATGGAGATTTAAAAACTTTACCGACAAACGAGCTCCCTGTGCTGCTTCCGCAAGTGGCAGACTACGAGCCTTCCGAAACTGGTGAATCTCCTTTGGCGCGAAACAAAGACTGGGCACAATTAGCTAATGGCACGCAGAGAGAAACCGACACGATGCCGGGATCTGCGGGCTCGAGCTGGTATTTTTTGCGTTACACGGACCCTCACAACGAAAACGAACCCTTCAGTTTTGAATCGCAAGATTATTGGATGCCGGTTGATCTTTATCTTGGTGGAGCTGAACACACGGTCGGCCATTTGTTGTACTCTCGCTTTTGGCAGAATGTTTTATTTGATGCCGGTATTACCTCACACTCTGAACCTTTTAAAAAATTAGTGCACCAAGGTATGATCTTAGGTCCCGATAACGAAAAAATGTCGAAGTCCCGAGGCAATGTGATTAGTCCTGATTTGGTTATCAATAAACACGGCGCAGATTCTCTACGCGTTTACGAAATGTTTATGGGCCCTATCGATAAAGATAAACCATGGTCAGATCAAGGCATTGAGGGCACACGACGATTTTTAGATCGCGTCTATCGCGCCGCTTTTGATGAGCGTACAGGCGAAGTCATTGCGACCGATATCGCCCCATCAGATGAACTTTTACGCGTTCTTCACAAAACTATTAAAAAAGTGTCTCACGATATCGAATCTTTAGGATTCAACACGGCCATCAGCCAAATGATGATTTTTGTAAATGAACTCTACAAGACAGACGCGCGACCAAAATCAATTTTACTGACGCTCAGCCAATTGTTGCAACCCTTTGCTCCTCATCTGGCAGAAGAAATGTGGTCAAAGCTTGGCGGCGAAGGTTTAGTCTCTCTTTCAAAATGGCCATCGTATGATCCTCAACTTGTCGTAGACAACACCATCACGATGGGCGTTCAAGTAAACGGAAAAATGCGCGGGACGATCGAAGTGGCTCCTGATGCATCTGAAGACATCGCGCTCAAACTCGCAAAAGATGTGAGTGGCGTACAAAACGCCCTTGCCGGCTTACCTTTGAAAAAAGTGATTTACAAACCAGGTAAGATTTTGAATCTCATAACGTAAGAAAATAGCCGATTCAATGCTGACGGACCCATATTTTTAGATAAAGGCGATAGCGTATAGTCAAAATATGGAAGCGCCCTATAAAAGTATATCGAGGAATTGAAATTTGGGATTGATTTTACGTTCAAATTACTGAATAAAAGCGTTATGTCACAAACACCAGAAACCTACCAAATCAGCGAAAAGATCGGCCGCCTTCCTCGCCCTAACGGCGCGACAGATGATTGGGATTATGAAGACTCCGCCCATCTTTACGGAATTGATGCCTGGGGCGCGAGTTACTTTCGCGTCAATGCAAAAGGAAACGTCTGTGTCACTCCAGAAGGCGCGACCGGACCAAAAGTTGATCTCACAGAACTTATTAGTGACCTTACCGAGCGCGGAATTCGACTTCCCATTCTTTTGCGCTTTCCTGATATCGTAAAGTCTCGTGTTGATTTGCTTAAAAATTGTTTTGACCGTGCCATAAAAGACTACGGCTACCAAGGTAGCTATCAAGGCGTGTACCCGATTAAAGTGAATCAACAACGGCATCTCGTTGAAGACATCATGACATTTGGTGAATCTGCAAAATTGGGTCTCGAGTGCGGAAGTAAGCCTGAGCTTTTAGTTGTGCTCGCTCTTATGAAAAATACCGAAGCTCTCATTATCGCGAACGGTTTTAAAGATGCGGAGTACATTGAGACCGCTCTGCTCTCTCAAAAACTAGGGCGCAATACGATTGTGGTCGTCGATCGCGTGGTAGAACTCCCGATGATTCTTAAAGTTGCAAAAAAACTTAATCTTGTTCCGCGAATTGGCTTTCGTGCAAAATTGGACTCTAAAGGGTCTGGAAAATGGATCGACTCCTCAGGCGCGCGTTCTAAATTTGGTTTAACTCCTGAAGAGATCGTAGCCGGAGTTAAATTACTAAAAGACAACAACCTTCTCGACTCTCTCCAACTTCTACACTTTCATATCGGGTCACAAATTAATTCGATTCAGGCAATTAAAACGTCTCTCAAAGAAGGCACACGCATCTTTACCGAGCTTCATCGCATGGGCGCTCCACTTAAATACATCGATGTTGGCGGCGGCTTAGGAGTCGACTACGATGGCTCGGGTTCAAGTGACAGCTCGACAAATTACAACGAACAAGAATACGCCAATGACGTTGTCTCATTGATTCAAAGTCAATGTGACGAACGTAGCGTGCCACACCCAGTGATCATCACGGAGGCCGGCCGTGCATTGGTAGCGCATCACTCGGTTTTGATTTTCAATGTTTTGGGAGTGAACCGCGTTACGCAATACCGATCTTCATACGAAGTGACAAAAGATGATCACAAAATCACTCGCGATCTCCAAGAAATTTTAAACAACCTTCGCACGGACACGATCAACGAAGCCTATAACGATGCGATTCAACTTAAAAACGATTCGCTTCAATTATTTAGTTACGGTTATTTAAGCCTCGAACATCGTGCAAAAGCCGAAACTATTTTTTGGGCAATTCTCACAAAAATGGCGGCGATTCTTCGCGAAACGGATGAAGAAAGCGAATTGCTTCCAACTTTAGAGCAAGAGCTTTCAGACACTTTATATTGCAACTTCTCAGTGTTTCAATCTGTACCAGATGCTTGGGCTGTAAAACAAATTTTCCCGGTTATGCCGATTCAAAGACTCAATGAAGAACCGACTCGTAGAGCCGTTCTTGTTGATTTAACTTGTGACTCTGACGGTAAGCTTGAAAAGTTTGCGGAGCTTGGCCAGGTAAAACCTGACCTCGCAGTCCACTCAGTGGATGAGACGACCTCTAGTTACCATCTTGGTGTCTTTCTTCTCGGTGCTTACCAAGAAGTTCTCGGCGATCTTCATAATTTATTTGGAGATACAGATGCTGTGATTATCGGAATCGGTGAAGGTGGTTATACCGTTGAACACGTAGTTCAAGGCGACTCTGTTGCAGATGTTCTTGCGTACATGGAATACAATCGCCCGGAACTGATCAACTTCGTTCGTCACAAAACTGAAGAAGGCATTCGTCGCGGCTCCATTACGACTCAAGAAGCGCGTTTGTTGTTAAAACATTACGAAGATGGTCTTGCCGGTTATACCTATTTAGAAGAACAAGATTAACAAAAGGCGTAAGGCCTTTTCTTACTTCTTAGGATCATACGCATTCCGCACACCTTCGCCAATGAGCCCAAAGAGTACGAGCGTTACGAAGAGCGCGATCGACGGCCAACTGGCCAGCCACCATGCAATGGTAAAGTTTTTTTGAGATTGGGCCAGGAGCTCTCCCCAACTCGGCGTCGGCTGAGGTAAACCAAACCCTAAAAAATCAAGAGAGGCTAAAGCCGAAATATTTCCCGCAATCACAAACGGTGAGAAGGTAAAGATCGGGCCCAAAGAATTCGGAAGAATATGTTTAAAAATCAACCGAGTATGGCTGGCGCCTAAAGCTCGAGCGGCTTCAACATATTCTCGATTACGCAATTTTAAAAATTCGCCTCGAATATAATAGCTAATAAAAATCCAACCAAATGCGGCCGATAAAACTATGAGCAGAGGCAGGTTTGGTTGAAAAATTGAGATCACGATAATCAATAAAAAGAATTGCGGGATGGTGCTGAAGATTTCAACTAACCGCTGCCCAATTAAATCGACCTTACCGCCGGCATAACCCATGATTCCGCCGAGTATGGCACCTATAATAAATTCTAGAACCCAACAGAGAATCGCAAACGTGACGCTATAACGAAAGCCGTACAGCAAACGCGACAGAATATCTCGTCCCCGATCATCCGTGCCTAATAAATTATCGTGCGTCGGCGGGCTCGGAAAGCGCTCGACGGTATTGTTAGATTCATAAGGGTCCCATTTGATCACAGGCCAAAGCGCCCATTCCGTTTGAGAGTCTAATTTGCGATAATCCGTCACCATCACGTCTTCTTGGGCAAAGTCTGAAGGGTGATACTTTTTTAAAATCGGAAAGTAATATTCGCCGTTGTACTTCATCGCGATCGGTTTGCTGTTAGACCAAAATTCTGCCGAAAAACTAAAAAACGAAACTAAAATAATCAGATAAAGCGAAATCATGGCGGGCTTATCCGCACGAAAGCGCTTCCAACGCTTGAGGGTGACTTCGTTTTTTATCAATCGTTTAATCATTTAAAATCAATCCTCGGATCGACCACCACGTACATTAAATCTGAAATAATATTTCCCGCTAAAAACAAAACGCTCTGAATAAAAATCAAACCCATAATCACATTGTAATCTCGCGACAAAACAGATTTATAACTGAGCAAGCCAATCCCATCGAGTTGAAAAATAGTTTCTAGTAAAAGCGAGCCCGCAAAAAATACCGACAAAAAGCTTCCGATACCAGTTGCGATCGGGATCATCGCATTTCGTAAGGCGTGCTTAAGGTAAACTGTTTTTTCATCGAGACCTTTTGCACGTGCGGTCCGCACATAATCTTTCGAAATTTCTTCGATGAGTGAATTGCGCATCAGCATCGTCAGCGTGGTGAAAGATCCAATCATGTAGCACAGCAGAGGTAAAACAAAATGAAGCAGACGGTCCCAGATTTGCCCGGCAAATGTGAGCTCAGAATAATTATCTGATTTTAATCCGCCAATAGGAAACCAATCATAAAAACTTCCACCGGCAAAATACACAATAAGTAAGATTCCCAACATAAAAGATGGGATCGAATAAAAAACAAACAATACAAAACTACTCAAGAGATCAAAAGCGGATCCCTTTTTAACCGCCTTCCAAACTCCCAGCGGAATACAAACGAGGTACGTTAAAATAAAAGAGGCCACGCCAAATTGAATCGAAACCGGAAATTTACTTACGATCACGTCTATGACGGGCTCTTCGTAAGTAAAACTGTCTCCAAAATCTAAACGGCAAAGATTTTTAAGCCAAAGGATGTAGCGTTCATGCATAGGTTTATCAAAACCGTATTGTTTTTTTAACGCCTCTATCACTTCGTTAGAAACGCCCTGCTGCCCGCTGGACCCGCCAAGGTTATTGACTCCGCTTGCACCGGCCCCGCCTCCAAAACGCATCTGCTGAAGTTTTTGTTCAATCGGGCTACCGGGAGCCAAATTTATTATAATAAAAACAATTAAGGTAATCCCAAATAGCGTAGGGATCACCAGTAGCAGTCGTCTTAGGACATATTCAAACACGTTCTATTCCGTCCACCAATATTTCGTGCCCACCGTGTACTTGAACGTATCTTTTGGCTTTTTTATTTTCGCATTATGCGCATACAAAACATACTGTGACGTAAATAAGAATATGTACGGTGCATCGCCAGCAATAATTTCGTCTATTTTACGAATGATCGATATGCGTTTTTTTCGATTCAGCTCAACTCTTGCTTGATCAATAAGTTTGTCAACCTCTGGATTACTGTAGCTTACAAAGTTAGAACCGGAGTTGGCGATACTCTCTGTATGCCATAATTGCTTTTCTTCCCATTCGACCTCACCATTACCCCAAGCCAAGGTCACACAATCAAATTTTCTTTCATCTAGCGCTTTTACAAATGAATTCCATTCGATGTTTTTTATTTGAATGTCGACACCAACTTTTTTCGCATCCTCTTTGTATATCGTTAAATATTTATTGAAGTCTTCATTGGGATTCATAATTGTGAAGCTGAGCTCTTTCTTCTGCCCGCCGATCATTTTATCAAGAATGCCATTCTTATCCGTGTCAGACCAGCCCGCTTTTTTCAAAATGTCTAGGGCCTTTTTAGTATCAAACTCAAGTGGCTTCACATTTGGAGAATGATAATCGCTCATAGGATAAACGGGGCCTGGCATAAGTAGAGACATATTGAAACGAAACTTTTCGTTCATCAACCGACGGTTGAGTAGGTGCGCCAAGGCGATACGCACATTTTTATCTGAGAACAGTTCATTTTTTAGATTCCATCCAAAAAATCCATAGCCTTTAGGCGATTTATTTTCAGTTTTAACTTTTATGAGTTTTGTACCCCACTCAGGACCTTTCGACTTAAGCATGTATTGCTCAGGCGACATGCCAATAAAATCTAAATCTCCTTTTTTAAACATTTCTAGGTACACGTTCTCTTCTTTTACAATTTTAAAAACAATCGTTTCAAAATTCCAAACAGCTTTGTTTTCAGGAAGTTTAAAGCCGTACCAATCTTTATTTCTTCTTAAAATTATTTTTGAACCTTTATCGTAAGATTCAAAAACGTAAGGCCCACTTCCCACTAAGGTTTTATTAAGTTTTTTATTCCCTGCATCTTCATAAACATGTTTAGGGAGAATAAGGGTCGTGGCTATTGTTTGCAAATTTAGGATGTATTTCTTTTTAAATTTAAATTTTAAGTGGCGCGCATCCACAACTTCCGGAGTTCCAATGTTTTCGTAATAAGGACGCTTGCTCGCAGCACTAAACTTGTCGTTCCAAATAACATCAAAACTAAATTTGACATCTTCAGCCGTCACCGGCGATCCATCGTGAAACTTTGCCCCTTCACGCAATGTGAGGGTGTATTCCATTTCATCTTTTGAGCCTTCTATTTTTTCTGCCAACGCAGGTTTCAATTCGTAAGTATCAGGGTCGTTAACAAGCAAGGTATCAAAAACATACCCCTGCACAGTTGATGATACGACTTCGCTGGAATTCACCGGATGCAAGGTCGCGGGATCTGAATCCAACATCTGAGTAAAATTTCCGCCAATCTTAACCGCATTCGCCGAACTCAAAAATCCAAACAGAACTAAACTAAAAAATAGTGCCTTCATATTTCCTCCGAAAATGACCTTCTAAAAGTATGAGTGAGTGGAGTTATAGGAGCAATGGCTTCGCTGATTAAGACTCAAAGCAGCATCTCGACTGAGGCTCTATTTTTTTCGTAACCGATCAGATATATCCGTTACAGAAGAACTCTCAGGAGGAAAAATGTCATTTGATCCCAATGCACGCGCAACAGAAGACGCAGGAATTTTTGGCCTGCCCTATTCGGCAGCGGAATCGAATTTGATTATTATCCCCGTTCCTTGGGAGGCCACGACTTCATATGGAAGCGGAACCTCTAAAGGGCCCGAGGCTATTTTAGAAGCCAGCAAGCAGGTTGACCTTTTTGATTTTGAAACCGGAAAATCTTACGAGCTTGGCTATCATATGTTGAAAATTGATAAGTCTTTAAAAACGCTGAACGCCCAAGCAAAAAAACTCGCGGTGCAAGCTCGCACCCTAGAAGACAAAGGCGCGCCGGCCAAAAAAATCGCGACGCTAAAAAAACAAGTCAATACGATCAGCGATAAAGTGAACTCTTGGGTCTACAAAAAAGCTCAAGAATATATATCGAAAGGAAAGTTAGTCGCGCTCGTCGGTGGCGATCACTCCTCGCCATACGGAATTATCCACGCTGTCAGCGAAAAATATCACGGTAACTTTGGGGTTCTACACATCGATGCTCATCATGATCTTCGCCAAGCCTACGAGGGTTTTACGCATTCGCACGCCTCCATTATGTACAACGTGATGGAAGCGCCTTTTGCTCCTAAAAAACTCGTACAAGTGGGCATTCGCGATTTTTCAGAACAAGAAAAAGATTATGCTAAACAAAAAGGAATTTCTGTTTTTTACGATACCGAAATTCAAAATCGAAAATTAAGTGGCGAAACTTGGGCCTCTATTGTTCGCGACATTATCGCGCAACTGCCACAAAACGTTTACATTTCATTTGATATCGACGGCCTGTCTCCATTTTTCTGCCCAAACACCGGCACCCCAGTTCCAGGTGGTTTAGACTATTCCGAAGCATTATTTTTATTCAAAGCTCTCAAAGAAAGTAAAAAGACGATCATCGGTTTTGATCTTAATGAAGTCGCCCCCGGCAAAGACACCGAATGGGACGCTAACGTCGGCGCACGGCTTCTCTACAAAATGGCCGGCTGGACAATGCTAACCAACTAACTCTATCCAATAGCGACGAATCGTTTCTTTATCCTCATCGTCCCAAACTTTGTCTTGAAGTTGACCATTAAAGCGCTCAATAATTTTCCAGGATGGAATGTTTTCATCTGCACACGTGACCATTATTGACTCTAATCCTAAATTTTTACAGTACTCCAATGACTGACGGACCATCTCTGTCGCATAGCCTTTATTTCTGTAGGATTTTGCAACGGAATATCCTAAGTGACCGCCACGCTTACGTAAATATTCATTTAACTCATGCCGTACACTCACCCGACCAATAATTTTTCCATCTAAAAATCCGTACAGCATAGAGTGTGGGACTCGACCAGGTGCTATACCAATACCTTGATTCTCGTTTTGTAAAATCAGAAGCATCTCTTGATAAGACATTCCTGGCTTCCAAGAAAATGTGTACCAACTCAATTCATTAGGCTGCCATTCCTTAAGCCCTTCGAAAAATAAAGATTCATCGTTTTGATTCAACTGTCTTAAAACTAAATTCATGTATAAAAATTCGCCCGAATTACACTTTATGTCCAATTAGATTTTATTCTTAAAACTATTCAGTTTGCTTCTAAGAAGTCAGTTAGGTTTACACCTAGTATATCAAAAAAGGAGGCTAAGGCAGATTCCAGATCATAACGCAAGACTGGTAGGATGACTTGTTCTACATCCAAGGCACGGAGAGAACACAGGCTTCAAGCGCCCGTTCCGTTTGGGCCGACCTCGAAGTGGGGAAAAATATTTTAATTAGACTGGTCGGGGCGGCTTCAAGGGGGCGTTGGAGCCCCAACAGCCGTCCGCCGGGTTTTTAGGTAAAATATTTTTGGGGTCAGTTGTTTCGTGATTTTAGCGACGGAGGGTTAGAGAGGGATGGGATGAGATTTGAGGATCAATGGAGTTTGAAAATGAATGGAGATTTGGAGATCGGTGTTGGAAGTGTGAGATAAGATTGAGTTGATAAGTATATTTACCTGTCGTGCGACAGGTGAATTTTAGGTTGTGAAGTTCTGGCGGCTTGGAAAATTCAGGAGAGTTGTCGTGGTGTGGAAATTATTTTTTAATTAAATATTTTTTTGATGATGGATATTTACCTGTCGCGCGACAGGTGAATTTTAGTTTGTGAAGTTCTAGCGGCTTGGAAAAGTTTTTGTTGTCTAGAGTTTTTATGTGAAAGCTTGGCGGGCGGGCGTGGCCCTTAAATGGGCCCTTGAGCCCGTTCCGTTTGGGCCGAATTTGATGTGGGGAAAAATATTTTAATTAGGTTGGTCGTGGCGGCTTCAAGGGGGCGTTGGAGCCCCAACAACCGCCGCTGGGTTTTGAGGTAAAATATTTTTTGGGTCAGAAGTTTCGTGTTTTTGGTGACGAAGGGTTAGAGGGGGAGAGGTTGAGATTTGAGGATGGATGAAGATTTGAAGTTCGGTATTGGAAAGATTATTTACCTGTCGTGCGACAGGTGAATTTTATTAGAATAATTATTTGTTTTATTTTGAAAAATACTTGACGTGTTTTTTGTTTCTTATTCGTTTGATTGTGGAATTTAAATACGTGTTTGTTTTTGTTTTGGTGGTTTTGCTTTTATCTTTTAATCTTGATGGCGTAATAAAGTTATAGATGTGTTTTGAATTGATTCTTTGAGAGTGTTTTATGTTCATCAACTTGATGTTTTAAAACCTATGTTATGGTTTCTTTCTGATTTGTAAGGAGAGATTTTCATGACAGATTCTTTAGAACAAAACATGCAGCTTGAGATTCATCAAAGGGCTCTTGGGATTGTTGAGCGTTATAAACGGGTTGAAGCTGAGCTGCTAGATATTTTACAACAAGCAGATGAGTACCGGGTTTATTATCTTTTTGAATGTAAGAACCTTCATGAGTACGCTATGAATATCTTAAAGCTTTCTGAAAGTGTTGCGTTTAACTTTATTACCGTTGCTCGTAAGGCTAAAGAAGTGCCAGAGCTAAAAGTCATTATTGAGTCGGGAGCGCTAAGTGTATCAAAGGCTCGAAAGATTACTCCTGTGCTAACTTCAGAGAATCAAAAAGAATGGCTGCAGATGGCAGTTCAACTGCCGCAGCGTAAACTTGAACAATGCGTTGCTAAGGCTTGCCCCAAACAGGCTGTTCCTGAACGAATGAAGTTTGTAAGTGAGGATCGACTTAACTTGCAACTTGGTATTTCAGAATCATTAAGTCGCAAACTTAAACGAGCGCAAGATCTTGAATCGCAGAAAAAGAGAAAGTCTGTAAGCCTTGAAGAGACTCTTGAAGCTCTACTGGATCTTTATCTTAAAGAACAAGATCCAGTACAAAAATCTGAAAGGCTAAAAAACCGAAAGAATCTATCTGTCGCACGACAGGTAACTTTAAGAGATCAGGGACAGTGCACATTTACCTATAAAAATGGGGATCGTTGTAAAGATCAGAGATGGATTGATACCCATCACGTTATTCCTAAAAGCTTAGGAGGTTCAAATTCGCTCGAGAACCTTGTGACCCTTTGCTCTGGGCATCATAAACTTATGCATGCTCATTAAAACCAAAAATGCCTTGGCAAGAATTCGCCTGTCGCGCGACAGGTAAAAAGAACTAAAAGGTGCCTACCACCTTTTGAACTAAAAGGTGCCTACCACCTTTTGAACTAAAAGGTGCCTACCACCTTTTGTGGATGCAACGAATTAACAAAAGGTATCTTGGTAAGAACTCACCTGTCGCACGACAGATAAATAGTCTTTCCAACACCGATCTTCAAATCTCAACCTCTCCATTTCTAACCCTTTGTCGCCAAAAACACGAAACAGCTGATCCAAAAAATATTTAACGATAAACATCAGCGGCGGCTGTTGGGGCTCCAACGCCCCCTTGAAGCCGCTACGCAAATTTCTGGCAAATATTTTTTCACGATGAAATTAGACGTGAAGGCTGGCTCAAGGGGTCTCTGCGGACCCACGCCATCCTACCGGTGTTTCTCGTGGAAGTATTAGTAACAAAAGGTGCCGACCACCTTTTGTGTTCAAACGGATTTTGTCCAAACGGTGCGTTGCGGGAAGGGGATTTCGATATTCTCTAGATCGAAACGGTTTTTGATTCGCATGTTGAGCTCGCGTTTTAATTGCCACTGATTGCCCGGAAGCATTTTTATTTGCATACGGACGATAATTTCAGATGCCCCAAACTCTTCAATTCCTAAAACTGCGGGCTCTTCAAGAACTACAGAATTGTAATCGCTTTTTAGTTTCTTACCTTCTTCCGAAAGAATTTTCATAACTTTTGGCATATCCGAATGATAAGCAACTCCAATTTTGAAATCGAGCTGCGACCAATCTTTCGTCATATTGCGAACGACGTTAATACTGCCATTTGTTTTGACGATTAAAACGCCTTCACCATTGCGCAGTTGAGTTGTTCGCAAATTTAATTGCTCAACAAATCCAGAATCTCCGTCAAGATTCACGTAATCGCCTTGCCCGTATTGATCCTCGAGAATAATAAAAAACCCGGAAATCACGTCCTTAACTAAGTTCTGTGCTCCAAAACCAATGGCTAAAGAAGCAACCCCAGCCGTCGCTAAGATCGGCCGAATATCAAGTCCCAAAATATCCAGGGTCATGAGCGTGATGATCAAATATCCCACCAACACCAGTCCGTGATGAGCAATCCCTGA
This sequence comes from Bdellovibrionales bacterium, assembly GCA_021731045.1. Taxonomy (GTDB): domain Bacteria; phylum Bdellovibrionota; class Bdellovibrionia; order Bdellovibrionales; family JAKFYE01; genus JAKFYE01. The sequence goes on from JAKFYE010000016.1 coordinate 39,863, forward strand.
AAGTGTCTGTCGTCGCACGGTCGCGCGCATGCGATCTTGAGGGCTTGCATCGATCATGTTGTAATCAATCAATTTACCCATAAGTTGCTGCGCAAATTTATCTACCCATCGAACAATAAACATTCCAAAGACCACGGCAAAGACCGCAAGTCCTACACGACCAAAAAAACTCAGGAGCAATTCTGGAGATAATATTTTGCCAATGTTCTCTAGATTTAAATCTGACCAATTAATCTTTTCCATATAGTGGTCCTTTAATATATAAGTAAGGGCGTATTCCCAGGAAGCTTAATAGTAGGAATTGAACGTGTCCAAGTTTTTAAACAAGTTAAGCCAGAAGCTCTTACCCTCAGAAGCAGAGCGAAAAGAATTCGAAACGCGCGTCACCGAAGGTCTACCGCTAGAGCCCGCTATTGTTTGGACACGACCACGTCCCTCAGAACAACCTTTTGAAGTTTTACCTAAGCTTCCACATCAGCCCGAATGCGTTGACCGACTTCCTTTAAAGTCGCGACCGGGTAAGCATGAACTCCACACTCAAGGGTTTTATTACTGCCTCGATTATTCTTCCGTGATGATGGGCCTCCCACTTTTACAAATTAAAGAAACACCAAAAATTATTATCGATACATGCGCGTCTCCGGGAGGAAAATCCGCCCTTGCCCACGCATTTTTTCAACCAGAAGTTTTGATAGCGAACGAAGTGATCGGCAACCGTTGCGGCGCTTTGATTTCAAATCTTAAACGTTGCGCGATTCCCTCTTACGTCATGAGTCGTGACACCGAAGTGTTAAAAGAAAATTTTGCCGAAACCGCAGATCTCGTAATTGTCGATGCTCCCTGCTCGGGCCAATCTTTACTCGTCAAACGCGAAACGGCTCCAGGATGTTTTCATCCCACAAATGTTAACAAGTGTATGAATCGTCAACGTCGCATCATCGCAAACACTTCAGGCGTGGTTAAACCTCAAGGCTATCTTCTCTACTCGACGTGCACGTATTCGCCCGAAGAGAACGAAGAGATTTGCGAGTGGTTTTTATCTAAATTTCCTGATTTCCAAACAATTGAGATTCCAAACTTAAGCGAACATCGATCAAAACTGACAGATCTCTTTGCGTACCGATTTTTTCCCAATACCGGAACTGGCGCTGGAGGATTTACCTGTTTGTTTCAGAATAAAAAAGAGGGAGCCCAAAGCTCCCTCGAAATTCCCGAATCTATGATTCGTTGGCGATTTAATTCGCAAGTTCCATAGTTGTTGTTTGTGGGCCCTCTGTTTCAACAAGTTTCACAAAGTTAAAGGCAACATCTCCAACCCAGTAGTGCCCAACTAAATTTTGAGCCGCGTCTACATTTACAAGATGGCAAGTTGAAAACGTACCAGCAGCCACGGTTACCGACTCAAGAGTACCGCCGTACATTGCACAATTCGATAGAATTCCTGGGCCAATATTAAGATTTTTTCCATCGATATCCTGTAATTGAACTTGTGAGCCAGCACCTGAAGTAAACGTCGATTGGACTTGGTACATATTCGTAGTCGCAGTATACCCGGTGACCACATAATTTAAAGCTCCAGTCATTGTTGCGCCAGCCTGAGTGGCAGTAACTGTGTAATTAGCAGTTGTTCCGACTTGTAAGTCCGCAGCAAAAGCACTTACTGAAACAAGCAGCGCAGCTAAAGTTGCAAAAATAGTTTTCATATATCCCCCTTAGGATTTGGTTTTGAAGAATCTTATGTGTATATCTTGAAGTATGGCAACAAAATCTAATTCCTCTAAAAAAATTAAGAAAACCCCCGAAATATGGTCAAAGGGTCTGCGCTTTGAATGTCAGCAATCTGGCAACTGCTGCACGTCTCACGGTGAATATGGTTTTGTTTATCTCACCCTCGAGGATCGCGAAGTTTTCGCAAAATATTTTAATTTAGGTGTCGAGGAGTTTACAAAAAAGTACTGCGATAAGACCGATGGGATTTTTCATCTTCTCGAACGCAAATCCAATCCGGATTGTATTTTTTTAAAAAATAAAAAATGCAGCGTTTATGAAGCTCGCCCGACTCAATGTCGCACATGGCCGTTTTGGTCTGAACACATGAACGCTAAAGCTTGGAAAAAAGACATCGCCGCTTTTTGCCCGGGTGTTGGAAAAGGCCCTCTCATTTCGTCCGTTGAAATTGAAAAGGCCATAAAAACTCAGGATCAATCAAATAAAGAACTTGGAACTTAAACGCCACCTCGGAGATGGCGTGACTCGCGCGTAGCGCTTGTCTAACTACTTAACGCGCGTAGCGCTTGTCGACCGCTTCCCGCATTTCAGCACCTTCAATGCTTAAGCGCGTCCAAGGAATGGCTAGGAGGCGTTCGATTTCAATTGCCTCTTCGGTCTCTTCACAAACGCCGTAAATACCGTTTTGAATTCTCGCAAGCGCCAATTCGATTTCTACAAGCTGACGTCGTAACCGCTCTTGAGCATTTAAAAACTCGCTCTCGGCCAAAATACGAACAGTTTGATCGCCTTCGTCCCCACCTTTTTCTTCATTCACTAGGTTTTGACGGTTATCACGGACACGGTTCATAAGGTCCGTTTTGGCTTCTAGAAGTCGCTGCTTACACTGTCTGATGATCTCTGGTGTGATTTTTCTCACGTTGTTTCCCCCTATTCGAAACTTTAATTCCCCAACTACTCGTTTCGAGACCTAGTAGTTACACACTCAGAATTTTATGTTGGCAACAAAAAACTTAAATTTTCTGTCATTTTGTAAGTTGCTGATTCAACAATACTTTTATGTAACATCAAGAGAGTAAATCTAAATAGAGAGTTAAGACTTAAAATAACTAAAACTGTCTAAAGGAAAATTAAATTTCTAAATCAAAAGGAACAAAATAATATGGCGCTTGGCCGCAAGGTATTGAATTAATAAAATTATTTTAAAACAAAGTAGTGATTATTTGTTTAAATCTTTAAAAGAGGCGGAGTTTGGCTCTTCCAGCAAATTTGGAGTGGATGGACCCACATCTCTTAACGTTTTTGAGCGCTGATAATGTTGCGATCCGTCAAAATTTGTAGAAGTAAATTCAAAATCAGATTTCGAAAAGACCCGAAAGTTTCCTTTTTGGATCATACGCGCAAAATACATTTTAAAAAACTTTACGAAGACCGCGCGCGTGGGCGGCAACACTAAAGTTAACCCGATCACATCCGTGATAAAGCCTGGAATAATAAATAAGACGCCTCCCACAAACACGCAGAGCGCGCCGATCATGCGTTCAGCAGGAATCTGTCCATTTGTAAAAGCGGAATTAAGCTTATGAATAAATCCGGCAGATTGAATGCGCACGCACCACAAACCCACGAATCCCGAAAGCAAAAGAAATAATCCAACATCTGCCCATCCAAAAATATGACTGGCCTTAATCAATAAATAAATCTCCGCAAACGGTAAGCTTAAAAATAAAATAACAGGAACAAACATCACTCCACCTCAATCATAACGGGGCAATGATCAGACCCTTCAATTTCATCCATAATTTCTGCCACCTTCACACGATTAACCAATCCTCGAGTTACGCAGATCAAATCAATTCTCCACCCACGATTGGACAAACGTGAACGGTCGATTTGATTCCACCACGAATAACGCTCGCGCTGATCCGGATAAAAATGTCGAAACGTATCGATAAAACCAAGTTTTAAAAAACTTTGCAGCCATTCTCTTTCGATCGGTAAAAATCCGCTGGTCTTAGAAAATTTCTGAGGATCATAAATGTCAATTTCTTGAGGCGCGACATTGTAATCACCCACCACGATAATCTCTCGTCCCTGATTTATTTTTTCTTTGAGATGGTCTATGAGGGCCTGATGAAAATCCATTTTGTATTTTTGTCGAATCTCATCTTTTTGTCCGTTTGGAAAATAAATATTATAAAGTAAAAAATCTTTATGATCCGTAATGACCACGCGGCCTTCACTATCATAAGCTTCAATACCTAATCCTACATGATGTACCGAAGGAGCTTGAAGCGCGAACGTCGCCACTCCTGAGTAGCCCTTACGTTGAGCAGACGCCCAAGCATTCCATCTTCCCCCCAGAGAACGAAGAGCTTCATTCAACTGATCAGGATTTGCTTTGGTCTCCTGTAAACATAAAATGTCGGGTTTAAAAGTATTAACAAAACCCTCAAGCCCTTTTTTATGAGCCGCCCGAATTCCATTGACGTTCCAAGATATGATTCTCAAATGCGCTCCTCAAAAAACGATCTTCAGATTCATCACAGTTATAAAAAAAGCGCAACTCTTTGACGAGACAAGTCATCAACGTCCTTGAGACGGCTTATCTTTTCTTGCCGCTGACTCGTGCCTATGGCACTAATGACTCTCTAAATAAAAAGGAGATGCGTTATGGCAATGATTGGTCAACCAGCTCCGCAATGGACAGCTCCTGCAGTTGTCGAAGGCGGAAACTTCAAAGATTTGAATCTTTCAGACTACAAGGGCAAATGGGTTGTGATGTTTTTCTACCCGCTTGATTTCACATTTGTTTGTCCAACAGAAATTACACAATTTCGGGATAGTCTTCCGAAGTTTAAAGAGTTGGGCGCGTCCGTTCTTGGCGTAAGCGTTGACTCTGTTCATTCGCACAAACGTTGGATCAAAGATGATCTCGGAGAATTGGGCTACCCACTCATCGGAGATATCACAAAAAGAATTTCACGAGATTACGGTGTGCTTATGGAAAACGCAGGTATCGCCACTCGTGGAACATTCATTATCGATCCTGAACAAAACGTACAGTACGCAGGCATTCACAATCTTAACGTAGGAAGAGATGCCGCTGAAATTCTTCGCGTATTGACGGGTCTTCAATCTGGTGAACTCTGCGGCGCCGGTTGGAAACCAGGATCTAAATTCGTCGGAAAATAAACCAGAAAAATAATCCGGTAAAAATAATTTTTATATTAAAGCCAATCGTCATGATTGGCTTTTTTTAAAGCGTGCCACTTCCTGAAAGAATTATAAAATACAGTGTGTCTGCAGCGGCACCTTTACGAATCACATTTGTAAGAAACGTCTTAGCTCCGCCCCCAATACTAAACCCACCTAAATGTAAAACCGCTCCACCTTCCAAAAACGGAACGTTGTCCCCTAGGCTCGCAAATCGATAACCTGGACCACCAAAAATCGTCGCACTCGGAAAGTAATGAAAAAAGCGCCCCGAAGTATCTAAGCCGTAAATGTTTTCAGGATTAATAAATCGTGCAAATACGGCATTTCGCCATGCAAACCAATTTTTGAAAAAATAATTTAAACCCACATCTAATTCCGAATAATTACGACTCCCCGAGTTTCCTACCGATAGTCCCAAATCATAAGTTGCGTAGGGAGCTCCCCCAGATTCCGAATTTTTTTTTGCGGCAACAGCACCACCACATCCCATTGTCAGTAACAAGAAAATTCCGATTGCGCGCTTCATGATTGATCCTTTAGTTAATCGATGTACACTGGGTTATGTCTAAGTCCTTAAAAGGAAACTCGAACACAATTTAGCATAACGAGACGTATGGAATTCTACAAATTATTTTTGAAATTTATAGAAACGCATTATCCTGTTCAATTTGCAGCGTTTGGTCCGCATATTCCTCCCGCCACACTTTTCTCGCCCGCGCTTGTCGAAATTAAAAAATCTGATTTCGAAAAAATAAAAAAATTTATACAAATAGTTTTTCAATTGGCTCACACCGATCTTTATATCCGCGCCCTGACAAACGAAATTCCTTTAATAGCCCAAACACCCTGCTCTAACTATGCGGCTTTTATGAGCTATGATTTTCATATGACATCTGACGGTCCTAAACTTATTGAAATTAATACGAACGCCTCACTCTCGAGTTACTCCAGCATGCTCAGCGAATTTCAAAGTGCGCATCTTGGCAAAAATTATTTAGGAGTTCACTTTTTTGAAAATTGCAAACAAACACTTCTTCACGAACGCGGCGAGAGTTCTTCGGCTCCAATTGTCGCGATTACGGATGAAAACCCCGAAAACCAAAAAGCTTATAGCGAATTTCTCTTCTACCGTTCGCTCTTTCAGCAATGGGGATGGACGGCCGAAATTATAGACACTCAAAATCTTGTGTTCGACACCGAGTCGCAGAAATTACGTTCAGAAACCAACATCTTTGATCTTGTATACAATCGCAATACGGATTTTTATTTTGAATCGCCATCAACGCAAGCTCTTAAAAAATCGTATCTCGCGCAGGCTGTTAGCTTAACCCCTCACCCACGTGAGTATGGCCTCCTCGCAGATAAACAACGACTTTTAAATTTAAGTAATTCTGAATTTCTAAAAAGCATAAACGTTTCAGATTCCGACATCGCTCTGATTGAATCTGTAATACCAAAAATAAAACCAATTTCTGAGTTTAATCGCTTAACATCTAAAAAAGAGCGAGAGAATTATTTTTTCAAACCACAAAGATCTTTTGGCGGCAAAGCAGTTTATCGCGGACGTTCTTTATCTCAAAAAACTTTTGAAGATATTTTGTTCAAACCTTATCTTGCGCAAGAACTCATCGAACCACCTGCAATATCTGTCGAGACTGAGGACGGAAAGAAAGATTTCAAATGGGACCTTCGAGTTTACACGTATAAAGATCAGCCGCAAATTCTAATAGCCCGGCTTTTTCAGGGACAAATGACCAACACTAATACTTTAGGCGGCGGACTTGCCCCAGTTGTAATGTCTTAATTTAAAACAGAAAGCTCTTGGAGTCGCAGTCGCGAGTATTTATAAGATCAGTTCTAGATGTCTTCACGGTTTTCTTCGACGATACGAAGAAGGGTTTTCATAATAGCACGTGATTTTGGCGGAACTTTTTTTAGATTTTTTTCAATCGCCAAATACCGCTCCGGAACTAAAATTTGAGAATGGATAAATGTATCCATGATTGTCTGAATGTGCATGGCCGATAAACCTTTTTTGGTTTCACTCATAATTTCATCTACGATTACGGTAATGGCATTTCCGGTTATGCGATCGGCTTTATTAATGATCGCGGCACGACTGGCCAGCTCTTGCAAATAACGTATTGGAGCGCGACGGCCACGTATATGCTCAACTAAATCGAGATAAAAAACTTGGAAGTCTTGTAGCAATTCGTTTTGCTTTTTTGACATTTCCATATCGAGCTTATTGGCATGACTCGAAATAATCATATTAAATAAAATCTCTGAAGGAATCAGCTTGCCTTTGTTTTCAATTAAAAGGTGCGGGAGTTCTCGTAAAAGATCGCGCATATTAAAAATTGCCGGTCGATTCACTCCGTCAGCAACCTTCTCGGTTTTTTTAGTTGTCTTTATTTTTTCAAAATACTTAAACACATCAGAAAACGACTCAAATTGTGAGCGATGTCGACTTAAAATTCGTGTTCGCGCATCTTTAGAAAATCCAACGCGGTAGAGTAAAAGTTCATCCTTTTGAGCCTGAAATGTTTTATCAAAAAATTCGAGCGTCTTGTGCTGATTAAAATCTGCAAATGCTTTCTTTGTTCCCGTTCTTAAAAAATGGGCAATTTGCACAAAGGTTTGTACGATTTGGCGCGCCTTTAAACGTTGTTCAGTTAAATTTGTCGAGTAGCGGTCCACATCATCATAACGATATTGATCATGACATAGTCCAAACTGACGAACGCTTCCATAATCAATAATGCTGCCATCAGCTAAGATGTTATCGCCATCCCAATCCATCCATACAAAAATATAATCCATTTCAAGGCGTGCAGCTAAATGCGCAAAGGATTTTGCAATTTGCATGGCCATTTCATCATAACGCGAAGGACCCTTTGAAGAAATATTCCAAACCTTATTTTTGACTTGTCTATCGATTAAATAAGAAGCGGCTTGGCGAAGACTGTTGTAATTTCCTTGCTTCAAGTAACTAAAGAGGTGTGCCGGGCGAATAAGGTTTGTATGAGCCCGAACGCCAATTCCTAAGTTTTTTCCGATATCTATAATCACCAACATGCGTTCGGTTTGAATTCCCTGACGGTGAAAAATTTCTGACATCAATGCCGACCCATAGAGTTCATCGACATCGGCAAGTCCACAACCATATCCAAACTGGCGACCACCCGTGCGCAGAGGTTTACCTGCTTCGGCAGATCCTGGAGACAGTGAGGTCACTCCGGTACCGCGACTGCTGACATCCCAAGTTTTTCCGTTGGCCGTACAAACACCATTCCAAATGCTGCGACCATCACCTGATGTTCGCCCTTGTTTATCCGTATGTTGAAGTTGTAGATAACGTGTCGCCATATATTTATTGGGTTTCACGCGATCATGCGATTTACCAACTTTCGTGTCGTATTCATTGATAATACGAATCGCAAAAGTTTCGAGTAAAATATTTTCTAATTGTTTATTCATTTGATGAGGATGATTTGGTTCGATCAATCCCATTTCTTTTGCAAGATCGTAATTAAAATATGTGACTCTTCCTTCGTTCAAATTTCGAACGGGATACGCTATGAAACCTTCGGGTACCGCTTGCGTCCACGGATGAGTTCCGTCTAATTTTTCAAATGCGCGGTACTTTTCAGGATACGAAGATGATTTTGCTTCTGAAGCTTCAGATTCATCGAACCTCTTTTTAGGTTCGACATTGGTGTTTATCGCCAAATCCGTTTGGTTATGTCGTGCTGCTTTTGGCTCTCTTTTCACATCCTTATTTTCGGAACCCAATAGCTAGACCTTAACGTATATTGCGAATTAAATCAAAATTCAGGACGTTTGTCTTGGGGAGCGTTTTACTTCATTCTCTCGAGCACCCAACGTCTCATATAGGGAATTTCTCTCCGCGGTTCGATTTCGTGATCCTTTTTATATTCTTTCCACTCAATGGGAAGTTTCGCATCGATGAGTTTTTTTACATCGAGCCGTGTCTCATCAATAGACAAGGCATCATCGAGAGTTCCGTGCGTAATCAACCAAGGCGTTTTATACGCGGCTTTTACAATTTGTTGCCGCCAATTTTTGAAAAAATAAATGTATCCGCTGCAGCCGATAATTCCGCCCAAAGGCTTTGGATACCGCATTCCAAAATCACAACTCACCAAACAGCCCTGTGAAAATCCGAAAAAGAAAATATCTCGGCTGTTCCATCCTTGTTCTTCAAGTTCAATCATCATTTTAAAAAGTTTTTTGCGGGCTAACAAAACACCAGGGCCTTGGTTCGGAGGAAAGCCATACCAAGTAAAACCGGTGTCATAACGGCGAGGGGCATTTAGTAAAAGATAATTCATTCCGGGAATTCGCATTTCATCATCGAACTCTCTAAACGCGCGCAAACTATCTCCGCGACCATGCAGAACCACCATTAGCTTTTTTTGAGGCTTAGGCGAGATCAACAATTCATAATCAAATTGCTCGGTGTGAATCATGGTGCTTAATGAGTTTCGGCGTTCAGCGCGTTTCTTTTAACCATTTCAGGCCAAAGACTCGACTGACGTACCGTGTTTTTGTATTATAGAACAGCCTGTCATAGGGGGTCGGTTGTAACCCCCTTTATATCCCATTCGCTTGAGTTTAGAGTAGGGGTGTTTTAAGTTCAGCTCATAATCAGGCGCTAATAAATTGGAGTCAAAAAATGATTATCGTCACCGGAGCAGCTGGTTTTATCGGAAGTGCACTTGTTTGGGAACTCAACCAACGAGGGCTTCAAGATATTATTTGCGTTGATAACTATGGAACAGATCAAAGATGGAGAAATCTTAGCAAAAGATCCTTTAGTGAATTTGTAATGAAGGAGAATCTTGCAGAATTCTTAACACGACAAGAGGTTATCAACAGCGTGCACACTGTTATCCACATGGGTGCGAATTCTTCCACAACCGAAACTGACGTCGACGGCCTTATTCATAACAATTACTATTATTCGCAAATGCTTTTTAAATGGTGCACAGATAAAAAAAAGAATTTCATTTACGCGAGCAGTGCCGCCACTTACGGAGCTGGTGAAAACGGCTATGACGATCGTACCGATCCGCAAACACTTTTACCTTTGAATCCTTACGGCTATTCAAAACTGCTCTTTGATCGCTGGGTTTTAAAGCAAAAGAATACCCCTCCAAAATGGATTGGGATTAAGTTTTTTAATGTTTTCGGTCCTCAGGAATATCACAAGGGCGAAATGTCTAGCTTGGCATATAAAGCATTTGAACAAATTCAATTAGGCCAACAGCTTCGACTTTTTAAATCTCACAACTCCCAATATAAAGACGGAATGCAGATGCGTGACTTTGTTTATGTAAAAGATTGCACGCGCTGGCTTTTCGAATTGATCGACAAAAAAGTACCTAACGGAATTTACAACATGGGTTTTGGAAAAGCGCGTACGTGGTTAGATCTTGCCGCGGCATCTTTTGGCGCTCTCGGAACAGCTCTTAAAATTGACTGGATCGATATTCCGATGAACATTCGAAATCAATATCAATATTTTACTGAAGCTAATATGAGCCGTTTAATGGAGATCGGACTTTCTCAACCGGAATGGCCAATTGAAAAAGCGATCCCAGATTATTATAATAATTATTTGCTCAAGGATGATAAATATCTTTAGAGGATTTAATGGAACTACAGAAACTTCCTTCACACTTATCTCGTTATATTGTTGAGCAAGATTACTCTCGCTATACCAATATTGACCAAGCCGTTTGGCGTTTTATCATGCGCAGGCTTAAAGAGTATCTCACGCAACACGCTCATGAATCCTATGCGGAGGGATTGACTCAAACGGGAATTACCTTAGAAGAAATTCCGCGCATTGAAGACATGAGCCAACGGTTAAGTCAGTTTAACTGGAAAGCGGTTGCGGTGAGTGGATTCATCCCCCCGGCCGCGTTTATGGAATTACAATCTTTAGGTATTCTTCCGATTGCGTGCGATATGCGTTCGCTTGAGCATGCCATGTACACTCCGGCGCCCGATATCGTTCACGAGGCCGCAGGCCATGCACCTATTTTGATTCATCCTGAATTTACAAAATATCTTCACGAGTATGCGCAGATCGCTAAGAAGTCGATACTCAACAAAGAAGATCTTGAAATTTACGAAGCAATTCGCATTCTTTCAGATTTAAAAGAGGATCCAAATTCTACTGAAGATGAAATCGCTCTTGCAAATAAAAACTTAGAGATCGCATCTCAAAAAGCCATTGAACCAAGTGAAGCCGCATTACTTGCGCGAATGAATTGGTGGACGGCCGAATATGGTTTAATTGGCGACTTAGAAAATCCTAAAATCTATGGAGCTGGCCTATTATCCTCGGTTGGCGAAAGTGTGACGGCACTAAAACCAGACACTAAAAAAATACCTTTCTCGCTCAATTGTCTCGATTACGCATATGATATTACAGAGCCTCAGCCGCAACTTTTTGTAACCCCAAGTTTTAAACATTTGACAAAGGTTCTAAGAGAAATGGCCGACACGATGTCATTTAAAATCGGTGGAGCATATGGTCTTGAGTGTGCCAAAAAGGCGCGCACAATTAATACGGTCGAACTAAACTCGGGTCTTCAAATCTCAGGTCAAATTATAAATTATTTGATTTTAGATTCTACCAAAGCACTTCGAGACCAAACCGTCACGTATTTACAGCTAGAAGGGCCATCTCAACTTTCGTTCGAAGGTTTTGAGCTTAAAGGGCAAGGTTGCAAACAACATGCTCATGGGTTTGGTACGCCTGTCGGAAAACTTAAAGGTTCGTCAAAATGTCTCTCAGAGTTTTCTGTTTCAGATTTAAAATCTCTTCATATTCAAACAAATGAAATCGTAACTCTCGAATTTGAATCTGGGATTATCGTTGAAGGTTATCTTCAAAATATTTTATCAGAGAAAAATAAAATTTTGCTCTTGTCGTTTAAAGACTGCAAAGTCACGCTAGTCGAGAAGGTTTTATTTGATCCTGCTTGGGGGCAATTTGATATGGCCGTCGGCAGTCAGGTGACCAGTGTTTTTGGAGGCGCCGCTGACCGAGATGCCTTCGGAGCGACCGAAGATTTCGTTGCAAAAAGAGTTGTATCACCTAAACGCACACCTGAGTTTATGGCCCTCAACGAATTATTCGGCAAAATAAAAAATGTACGAAAAACATTTAGTGAATCTACGCGTGCCTCATCTGAAAAAACTCTAGACGGCATTATCGAGCGTTTAAATAAAGACTTTCCCTCTGATTGGCTCAGCCGTTTAGAAATTCTTGAAATTTGTGTTAAGTATAACCTCAACCCTAAAGGTCTCAATACCGTTCAAGATTTTATTGCGCGCAAATCAACCGAAACTTCCGAAGACAGTAACAGTTTGCGTGAAGGCTTGCGTTTAATCGAAAAGGGCATATGACGTCTGATCCGTTTACGGTCGTTCTGGTACGACCGCAGTATCCATTTAACATCGGAGCAAGCGCACGAGCGATGCAGAATATGGGTCTTAAACGACTCGTCGTCATTGCACCCGCCTGCGAAATTGACGTGCAAGCTCGCGAAGGTGCCGCCAGTGCGCAAGAGGTTTTGGCTCGTCGAGAGAGCTATTCCTCTCTCGAGGAGTTCTATAAGACCGAAGGTGAAGGCCTACGAATTGCGTTTACAAGACGAGATGGTTTGCGAAGACCAGTGCAATCATTTATTGAGTTTGTGAAATCAGAATTGGGTCCCAAAATTAAAACCGATTGGGTCCAAACTCCGGTTTACTTGATGTTTGGAGCCGAAGATGACGGCCTTTCTACTTCTGAATTAGAATTTGCGAACCGCCTGTGCAGTATCCCCACGTACGGTACGAATGGCAGCTATAACCTCGCCCAAGCGGTTCTGCTTGCATTATTTATTCTTCAAGAAAATATGCAAGTCCCTACGGCTGCGATCACTCACACGCCTTTAGAATATCCAAAAGATGTCGTCGATAAATGGCTAGAAGCCGTGGGGTTTAATCTGGAACTTTCACAAAAAAGAAATGCTTCCGTAATATTAAATGCACTTTTACTTCGTGCCGTTCCTGATCCTGACGAAATGCGAATTTTAACTATGGTCCTGCAGCAAAATATTCGCAAACTTAAGGACCGCAATGTTTGAATTTCAGCCGATCGGCAACTTGAAATCTGTTTTTAAAACCCGCTTTGGAACTCCCAGGCAGCCGTTACAAGTTCAGGGTGCTACGGCTCAACTTAAAATCAATCGTGAGCTTCAACCCGAACTTTCGCTCCAAGGCCTTGAAGGTTTCAGTCATATTTGGCTGATTTTTGTTTTTCACACCAATACGAATAAAATTTTTCGCCCCAAAATTCACCCTCCCCGTTTAGAAGGCAAAACGATCGGCGCATTTGCGACACGTACACCTCATCGGCCCAATCCTATTGGAATGAGCCTCGTCCGATTAGAAAAAATCGAAGACGACACACTTTTTCTTTCAGGCGTTGACCTTATCGATGGCACACCAATTCTGGATATTAAGCCTTATTTGAAATACGTGGAATCCCAACCCGAAGCGCGCGACGGCTGGATCGAATCCCACCCACAAAAAAAATTACCCGTCGAATTTTATCCAAACTTTGACCAAGATATAAAAATCCATGATGGGTCCATGAGCGACTCCGAACTCGACGAGTTACGCTCGCTCATCACCGAAGTCTTAGAAAAAGACCCACGCCCACTCGTCTACAAAGAAACCCCACACAAAGACGAACACGCCATCTATCTCGGCAACTGGAACATCTTCTTTCGCTACGCCACCACAACTATCACCGTCACCCAAATCACCCCTCTTTAGTCCCTCACGTTGGGGACGGATCTACGCCAAATACTTGAAATTACATGACTTAATTAGAAGTGTGCAACGACTCACTCACAGTTTCAACTCATCGGATTAACACGAGCTCCGTCCCCAAGTTGTTCTCCCCAAGTTGAGAGGTCAGCGCCATTGATAGCAACGTGGGGACGGAGCCAACCAAACACCTGAAATTCCAAGACTAAATTAGAGGTTTGAGCCCACTGATTCCCACTCACACTTTGAATTATCAGGAGCTCCGTCCCCAAAGTGTAGGGTCGTGCGCGTTGAGAAAACCCAACTTAGGTGGGCGCCCAACTGAAATTTGATTATACTTTTATGAGGCCAGGAGACGCATGAACGTTTTTGAGCTTTTATTTACTGACATTTTGGCGCCCGAATCTCGGATTTACCTTTATTGGATTATTCTGCTTTTGGTTTTTCGTAATTTTTTAGGACCAGCACTTTTATATTCTATCTTTTACATTTGGGGCAAAAATAAGTTTCATAGATTTAAAGTTCAGGTCACTGCTCCTCGCTCGGCACAAATAAAATCTGAAATAAAATGGACATTGTTGTCTGCGCCTTTTGACGTTGTCGTTTGTTTATTCATTTATTTAGAATTTAAGGCTGGCATTACTCAACTATATTTTAGTATTTCGGACTTTGGTGTGGCTTATTTTATTTTTACTTTTGTTGTGCTTTCACTCTTGCAGGATTTGCATTTTTATTTTTCTCATCGTTGGCTGCATTCAAAGCCATTCTTAAAATACATACATTACATCCATCACGTTCCTAAAAATCCAACCCCATGGACTTCGTTTTCGTTTCATCCTATTGAGCGTTTAATTATTTTAAGTTTCTTTCCTATTGTGATTTTATTTTTGCCACTCCCCCCAGGCATGTTAATCGCGTTTACCTTTACTAGCTCGCTTTCTAACATGTTGGGACACTCAGGATTTGAATTTGCGCGAACAGGCCACGCCGGCCATTATATTCGTCGCTTTTTTGGAACTTCAACATTGCACAACATGCACCACGAACACTTTGACTGTAACTACGGATTATATTTTTCTATTTGGGATAAACTTCTAGGAACCGAACATCCCCACTATACATCTTCGTTTGATAAAACCGTCGAAAGAAGAAAGCGACTTAAGCAAGGCGAGCCGTCGTCATAAGATCCGAACCAAAAAATTGCGCTGTTCCGTCTTTTAAAATAATTCGACTTTTCATATCCGGAATAAATAAACCCTGTGTCCAAGGCAGACCGTTTTCTGCTCCCAGTAGAATAGGCGCTTGAAAGTGGATCAGACGTTGAATTTCTTTTTGAATAAAAAAGCTTTTATAGGTTTGTGATCCGCCTTCGACCATAACGGATACGATACCCATTTCAAAAAGCTTCTTAAGCAGGCTTTTTAAATCGAACATCCCTTCAGGCAGAACCGCATTTTCAATAATCACATGCTCAGAAGACTTAGGTGCACGCCCCTCTTTTACAACAAAAATAAGATCTTCGGGCTTATGGCTTTGATAAACCTTTTTGTTTTTTATGTTCTCAAGCAGCTGACCTTCGGAGTCTAAAATTACAACCTTGTTAGATTTATCTTTGAATTTAGGATGTCGAATATTCAATCGTGGGTCATCAATATTGATTGTGTTACGGCCTACAAGAACGCACCCATGAACCGCCCGTAAAAAATGGGCATACTCTTGAGAAAGCTCATTCGTGATCCACTGACTTTGACCATTCTTCAAACCCATTTGCCCATCGAGGCTGGTGGCCACTTTTAAGGCGACAAACGGCATTTGGTTGCGTTGATTTTGCAGAAAAATTTCAGGTAATTCTTCTAATTCGTTTTTCAATTCTGAGAATTCAAAAACATCTTTATTTGCTTTTTTTAAAATTGCCGCGCCTTTACCGTTCGTCAATGGGTTAGGATCTTGAATTCCGTATGTGACCGAAGCGATGGGCAAAGAGGCTAAATGTTTTGCACACGAAGCTGTTTTGCCTTCATGCGCACAAGGCTCTAATGTGACAAAAAGATGTGCGCCTTCAAGTTGCTCTTCGGAAACCCCTTTAAGGGCTTCAATTTCAGCATGAGCTCCTCCGTAAGTTTTATGATAACCGCTCGAGAGAAATCGCATTTTCTCATCAAGAATCACGCATCCTACCAGAGGATTTGGGCTGACAAAACCCGCGCCTTTACGGCCCTCTTGAACAGCAAGCCACATGGCCTCTTTTTTAGTCATTGTTTTCAATGGCGCAACCATGATCTAGAGAACTCCTCGTTTTACTTGATCGCGTTCGATCGCATCGAAAAGCGCCTGAAAGTTTCCATCGCCAAAGCCACTATGGCCTTTTCTTTGAATCACTTCAAAAAATATAGGGCCAATTAAATTTTGGCTGAAAATTTGGAGAAGATAACCTGTATCATCACCATCAACGAGTATTCTCATATCTTGTAGACGCGAAATTTTTTCTGTCACGTTAGGTACGCGCTCCGGGATCATTTCAAAATACGAATCAGGAGCATCTAAAAACTCAATGCCTTTGTTACGAACAGTCGAAATGGACTCACAAATATCATTCGTGAGCAAAGCTAAATGCTGAATGCCCGGCCCCTTATATTCGTTTAAATATTCTTGAATTTGTGATTTATCGTCTGTTGGCTCGTTAATTGGAATACAAATTTTACCGTCGGACGAAGCCATCACCTTGGAGATCAAGCCGGTCTTTTTACCTTTGATATCGAAGTATCGACGCTCTTTAAATCCAAATATTTTTTCATAAAAGTCACACCATTCTTGCATTTTACCGCGGGGAACGTTGTTTGTAAGATGATCCACAATAGTAAATCCCATACCTTTATGCGTCCGTTCATTTGTAAGAAAATTGTAGTCATTTTCGTACATGTTTTGCTCGCCAAATTTATCAACAAAATAAATAAGAGAATCCCCAATGCCGTACACGGTTGGAAAATCACAAACCTTTTTTGCATTCCCTTTGTATGGACGGGCCCCTCTTTGAACCGCAACCTCAAAAGCTTTTTGAGAATTCTCAACTCGAAAACCCATAGAACAAATGGAAGGTCCGTGAGTTTTTTGAAACTCTTCAGCAAAACTTCCGGGTTCAGAATTAATTAGAAAATTAATATCGCCTTGACGAAAAAGTTGAACCTTTTGTTTCTTGTGATCAGCGAATTTCTTAAATCCAAACTTTTCAAAAAGTGTGACAAAATGAGTTGGATTTTGACCAGCATATTCAACAAATTCGATTCCGCGAAGACCTACGGGATTTAAATCGTTCATAAAGACTCCTGACTATGACTCTAGGAACAATGGTTATGACATATTCATATGAGCGAAACAACTTAGGACCGACTTTTAAAATCTGCGCCGAGAAATCCTTGTTTCTTATAGAAAACATGTGACATGATATCCCAATAGCCCCGCGCATAGGGCGGCGCGACATCAGGGAAGTGTATGAAAGTCTTTATTAATAGAACTCTAAATCTAAAAAAAATCCAATACGTTGGATTCGATATGGATCATACCCTTGTTCGTTACCAAAGTGAAAACTTTGAAAAGCTCGCCCACAGTATAGTCCTAGAAAAACTCATCACGATGAGACGATATCCTGAGGAGATCCGCAAGCTTCCATTTGATTTCAATCGCATGATTCGCGGTCTGATCATAGATAAGAAAAAAGGGAACCTGCTCAAGCTTAATAAGTATGCAGGCATTCGCGCCAGCAGTCATGGCACTAAGCCCATTGATTATCTCCATCAAAAAGAAATGTATAAAAGCATTTATATCGATTTAGGCGATAAGGATTTCTTCTCCATCGACACAGCTTTTTCAATTTCACACGCACTTTTATTTGCTCAATTGGTAGATTTAAAAGAGACAAAGTTTAAACTTGAACTACCAAGTTTTGACATTATCGCAAACGATATTGAATTTTGTCTTGATGAAGCCCATAAAGACGGCAGCATTAAAGACATCGTAAAAAAAGACCTCTCTAAATACATTATCAAAAATCCAGATGTTGTTCGTGATCTCGAACGTTATAAAGTGCACGGAAAAAAACTATTCATCCTCACAAATTCTTTTTTCGATTATTCAAAAACCCTACTCGATTACGCGATTAATCCATTTTTAAAGAATCACAAAGACTGGACACAACTTTTTGATATCGTTATAACCGGAGCGCAAAAACCAAGATTTTTTTGGGATCGCTTAAAAATTTTAAAAGTGGATCCGATCTCAGGACTTATGAGCAACCATGAATCCGATATCGTACCAGGTATGTACCAAGGCGGTTGTGCTGACCTCTTTACAAAAAGCCTCAAGGTCAGTGGCGAAGATATTTTGTACGTAGGCGATCATATTTATGGCGATATCGTTCGACTCAAAAAAGATTGTAACTGGAGAACGGCCCTTGTCGTCGAAGAACTCGATCAAGAAATCGCAGCTGTACGGCAAGGACGCCCGATTGAAGATAAAATCAATCAGCTCATGCAAGAAAAAGAACCCGCCGAGATGAAAATTTTAGAGCTTTTGACTCAGCATAAAGAAACCGGCATCCAAATTGATCAAAAACTTTTTGATTCACTTCAAGATAAAATCAATGCTGTCGATTCTCAACTACGCGGCTATATTACAAAACATCAAGAGAGCTTCAATCCGTACTGGGGTGAGGTCATGCGTATCGGAAACGAAGAAAGCTATTTTGCTTCTCAGGTCGAGCGCTACGCCTGCATCTACATGCCCAAACTCGAAGACCTCCTCGAGCTTTCCCCCCGTATCTACCTCCGCGCCCAACGCCGCCTCCTCCCCCACGAAGTCTAACCCCTCTCTCCTCCCGGGGACGGAGCCCAACCCATTTGAACTCCTAAGTTTTTCTAATTTTAAACAGCAAATTTTTATTTTACATGCGATAAGATATGCTTTTTATACCGCGATAATTATAATTATTAAAAAATTTTATAAAAATCTTTTAATAATTAAAAAAATCACACCCAGGGTATATTTTAAATAAAATAGTGCCCAACATAAAATATGCACATATTTTTTATTTAAATATTTTTGATTATAATTTAGCTATCCGGGTTTTAAATCTGATTGAGTCATTAACATCTCTACAATTTTAGAAATCCGTCTAATTTTCCATATTGCAGAGCCAATAAAGAGTTGAAAAAATTCTGTTCGATTTAATGTCAGCTTTAGATACTCTAAAAATAAAGTTCTATAACGATGTTGTCGTTCTCTATCGTTTTTACCGAGTTCAATGTACCAATC
This sequence comes from Bdellovibrionales bacterium, assembly GCA_021731045.1. Lineage (GTDB taxonomy): Bacteria > Bdellovibrionota > Bdellovibrionia > Bdellovibrionales > JAKFYE01 > JAKFYE01. The sequence continues at coordinate 58,976 of JAKFYE010000016.1, forward strand.
AGGCGTAGTTAGCATATTTGTAAAAGCATCATGTATTCCGTATGCGTAAAACCTGTAGCTTGAGTATTTATTAAACCTAAGTGTTCGTTCAGTGTATTTACCCGTTCTTATAGAATTTGCTTCTACATAAAATTGAACTCTCATTTGATGCTCAGAGTTTTCAATTAAAGGAGTTTTTGGTCGCCCTTCAGCGACCTTTCCGGATCTTTTGTGTATTTTATTGTATCTTGCTCCAAACAAAGAGTGAGCTTGCCTTAAAAAGGCTGAAAACTTCTGGCTTCCTTGATCAAAGCTAGTCACGTTGTGAAAATGATTATCCATACAAGTATATGCATGAATTTTTACGCATCCATTTTTGCCATGAGACCTTAAAGCTTCTATAACACAGTTAAGATAGAGAGCTTTCATGAAATCATTTTGGAGATAAAACTCACGATTATGACATCTCCAATATTGATGAACACAACCTTGAGCTTCATATAGTTGTATAGAGCGAGGAACACGCATGCTAGAGTTCCAAGCTAATTCAATGCCGAGCTTAGATAGAAAATAGGAGGGATTGAGGGGTGGGGAAAGGCGAAGAGCCGGCTCCGTCCCCATTAGTCCCCATTAGTCCCCATTAGTCCCCATTACCCATTAGGGGTGGGTTGGGGTTCGCTCGTTGTAATATAGGATGTAGTCTCGCTCACCCTCTTGATCCATCATTAACGTGAACGTGTGTTTTTCAAATTTGTTCTTGTTGAAAATATTTTTTTTAAGCACGAATTTGTTTCGATCGACTTGCAAACACCCGAGGCTATGAAGGCTTTCTCCGTTTCTCTTTTCGCAATTTTGGACTTGAAGCTCACCGATGTTCTCTTCTTTTGTGACTAACGGAATGTTCAATATGCTAACGGCCTTTATTTTCAATATTTTTTCTTGCATCAAAACTTCTGAGTCCTGCTGCGACTCCCGATGAAAATGAACCGCATCTAAAATATTTAATACTAACAGAACACGTTTATTTTGATTGAAATACTGTTGCAGCGTTTTTGTTAGTTCCTCGCCGCCCTTTGAAATTTCAAAAAATTCGACGTGACTATTAAAACTATGAAGTTCGCTCGGAAGAGCTAAAAACCCAACCGCATCAAAAGGTCTTTCTGAATTTTGTGAGGCCAATAAAAATCCATCCAATATGGGGTAACGAGTAGAATCCTCCGTTCGTACCCCCCACAAAATTAAATTGTGCATAGCTATTCTGGGATACAAAACCTTATGTAAAAGCTGTCCCGCTTCGATGGAATTAGCAAAATACGAAGGTTTAATAACCTGAATAGACCGCGGCTTGATACCGAAATGAAAAATCATCCACATCCCGGCGAGGACAATTAAAAAGAAAATCGCATAAACATATTTAAGCACGTACGAGCCCTATTCTTATTAAAGATTGGCCAAAAAATTTGGCTCAAAGTGTTAAGTACTGAATCAAAGTACTAAAGTCCGAATTAGGTGCAACCGCTATTGCATATCGTCAAGACCTCTTGAAGTCGCATGCGGAGTCCGATAATACTGATATTCAAGCGTTGATTGGATAATCCAACAATGACTTTTAAAACGACGACTGATTTTTTGTCGGACTTGATCCTGAAAGGACAGGTACCTATGGCAACAAGACCAAATTCGCTGACCCACTCCACGCAAAATCCGCGTTATTTAATTATCGGCAACGGCCGTGTCGCCCGTCACTTTGAACATTACTTTACACTTTTAAGAATTCCCTCGCAATCTTGGGCCCGTAAGCAAAATTCAGTCGAAGAGCTTCGCGAACTCCATCTTTCTAGCGAAGTCACGTTAGTGCTCATTTCTGATTCTGAGATTGAAGAGTTCATTAAAGAAAATTCTTTCTTACAAACGAAAGCGATCGTGCATTTTTCTGGTAGTGTAACAACGGCACTTGCTTTTGGCGCACACCCACTCATGACGTTTACATCAAGTCGTTACGACCTAGAAACCTACGTAAGAATTCCTTTTATTTGCGAAAAGAACACCTGGAGCTTTGAGCATTTATTCCCCAAATTGAGTAATCCTCATTATTTAATCGAACCAAACAAGAAAGAGTTTTATCATGCGCTTTGTGTATTAAGCGGCAACTTTACCACACTGTTATGGCAGAAACTTTTCAATGATTTTGAAACCGAACTCGGCCTACCTCCAGAAGCCGCAGCTCTTTATTTAGAAAAAATTAGTACGAATCTTCTGAATCATCCCGAACATGCTTTGACTGGCCCTTTAGTTCGTAAAGACATTGCAACGTTACAAAAAAATATTAAGTCCCTCGAGGGCGATCCGTTTCAAGATGTTTATTACGCATTCGTAAAAACGTTTTCACCCGAATTATACAAGGAGTTGTTATGAACGTGATTGAATTTCAAAACAAAAAAAAGAAAAAAGAAAAAATCACGATGATCACATGTTACACCCATTGGGAGGCCCGCATTTTGGATCAAACGCCAATGGATGTTTTACTTGTCGGGGACAGCCTCGCAATGGTTATCTATGGTCATCCAACCACCCTGCCGGCAACCGTCGAGATGATGGCTCGGCACACAGAGGCAGTCGTTCGCGGCGCCCCTCATAAATTTGTTATTTCGGATTTGCCTTTTTTAAGTTTTCGAAAAGGGATTACCGAAAGCATGAACACCGTTGAAAAACTCATGCAGACCGGCGCCCACGCCGTTAAACTTGAAGGTATCGACGGTCATGAAGAAACTGTTAAACACATCGTACAATCTGGCGTTCCCGTTATGGGGCATATCGGTTTAACACCTCAATCATTTCATGGACTCGGCGGATTTAAAGTTCAGGGACAAACCGAAGAACAAAAAAATATTTTAATGAAGCAAGCCTTAAAACTTCAGGAGTGTGGTGCGTTTTCAATTGTTCTTGAATGTGTACCTGACGATATTGCTACGGCTATCACACAAAAATTGTCCATTCCTACTATTGGTATCGGTGCGGGTAAAAATACCGACGGCCAAGTCCTCGTATTGCAAGATGCGCTAGGAATGAATTCGACGTTTAAACCCAAATTCGTCCGTCATTTTATGAATGGCGAAAAAGAACTGATGATGGCTGCAACAAATTACCATAATGCTGTGAAGACCGGAGAATTTCCAACTCTAGATGAAAGTTACAATACACACTTATGAAAACCCAAGTGCTTCGAACCATTAGTGAGGTCAAATCACATCTTCAAGGCAAGAGCCTTGGGTTTGTTCCCACTATGGGAGCTTTACACGAGGGTCACCTACAACTTGTTCGCCAAGCCAAGTACGAGAATAAATATGTTTGCGTATCAATATTTGTAAATCCCACTCAATTTAATGACCCTAAAGATTTAGAAAAGTATCCTCGCACTTTCGAAAAAGATTTAGGGCTTCTTCAATCCGCCGGCTGCGACTACATTTTTTATCCTGAGTACAAAGATATGTATCCTGATCAATATCGTTTCAAAGTTATTGAGAATGAGTTTTCAAAAATTCTCTGTGGCGCTTCAAGACCAGGACATTTTGACGGCGTTCTTACCGTTGTAATGAAACTTCTGAATATCGTATCACCAGACAAAGCGTATTTTGGAGAAAAAGACTATCAACAGCTCCTCTTGATCAAAGATATGACCGAAGCTTTTTTTATGAATTGTCAAATCGTCGCTTGCCCAACCGTTCGAGAAACTGATGGTTTGGCTATGAGTTCTCGCAACGTGAGACTCTCTGCGGAGCAAAGAGTTCTGGCTCCCGAGTTTTACAAAATTCTTTCAACCTCTAAAAGTGACGATGAAGCTCGAAAACGTTTACTCACTGCTGGCCTCAAGGTAGATTATGTCGAGACTCATTGGAACAGACGTTTAGGCGCCATTTTTTTGGGAGATGTTCGCTTGATTGATAATGTAAAGGTGGCAACATGAAAATACTTTTTCAATTTACTGGTTCCATAGCAGCTTTTAAAGCCTGCCAATTGGTCTCGTCGTTAGTAAAAGCCGACTATTCTGTGCAAACAGTTGCCACAAAATCTGCTTTTGAATTTGTTGGCCGTGCGACCCTTGAAGGTTTAACAAATCGCGCGGTTGCAAGCGAGGTGTACGAACCTGGCCACCCGATGGACCACATCAGTCTAGCGCGCGAAGCAGATTTAATTTTACTCTGCCCTGCTACTGCGAACTCAATCAACAAATTGGCCGCAGGTATCGCCGATGACTTAATCGGCACGCTGTTTCTTGCTAACAATTTCAAAAAACCTTATTGGGTAGTGCCCGCTATGAATACACAAATGTATGAACATCCAGCCACCCAAGAGTCTTTAAAAAAACTTTCCCATTGGGGCGCACGAATTTTCGATACGCAAGATGGACGATTAGCCTGCGGAGAAGTCGGATCAGGAAAAATGGTTGAGCCCGATGAGGTTTTTAAAGAAATCGAAAAGTTTAAGGGAACCAGATGAACTTTTTAATCACTTCAGGCGGCACGCGCGAACCCATTGACGGTGTGAGATTTATCACAAATTTCTCATCGGGAAATACCGGAGCCTTCTTGACAGACTACTTTCGAAATCATGGACATCACGTAACACTTCTGCACGGCAAAGAATCAAAACTGCCGGCATCTCAAGGCGAGGCCTTTGAGTTTCAAACCTTTAATGATCTCGAGCAACTCTTACGAAAAAAGCTATCCGAATTTCAATACGACGTCGTGATTCATTTGGCAGCAATCAGTGATTATTCGGTTAATAGTGTTGAAGTTAACGGTACGACATTTACTCCGGATTTGAATCAAAAGATTAGCTCAGAAACCGAAACGATTACGTTACATCTTAAGCGGAATAGTAAATTAATAAATCAACTCAAAGAACTATCTCATCAAAGCCGTTTCATTTTAATTGGATTTAAACTTACAAACACGAAATCCGCACCCGAGCGACTATCTGCAATTCAAAAAATGGCATTGAACCAAGATATTGATTTTATTGTTCACAACGATCTCAGCCAAGTTGAAAAAGATGGTAAACATATTGCCAATATTTATAAAAATCTTTTAAGTCCACTTCATTCTAAAAAATCAAATGCCCACGATTCTAATTCTAAATCGCGTGGCGAAAATTTGGGCCCAAGCTTGCACTTTGCGGCTCAAGCACAAACAAAAATAGAATTAGCAAAGGCCTTAGATCGTCTTCTTAAGGAGTCATTATGACCTTGTGTCTAGATGTGGGAAACACTCAGATATTCGGCGGAGTATTTTCAAATGAAAAATTAGTTACGACGTTTCGTAAAACATCCAAAACGGGCTCTTCGAGCGATGAGATTGCTCTCTTCTTACGTTCTGTCCTTCGTGAAAACGACATTGATCCTGAATCTATTAAACAAATTGCGATTTGCTCAGTGGTACCAGACGTTGTCCACTCCCTTCGAAATGCGTGTCTAAAATATTTTGAACTCTCTCCGTTTCTTCTTCAGCCCGGAATTAAAACAGGATTAAAAATAAAGTATCGAAACCCGGTTGAGGTCGGTGCCGATCGAATCGGTAACGCCATCGCAGCTACGCATTTGTATCCAGGAAAAAACTTAATCGTTGTCGATTTTGGAACGGCCAATACATTTTGTGCGATCTCGTCTGAAAAAGATTATTTAGGCGGAATTATTACCGCAGGATTAAGAATATCCATGGAAGCCTTAGAATTAAAGACAGCGCGTTTACCGACGGTCGAGATTGTGGCACCAGAATCTATTATAGGTCGAACTACTGTTGAAAATATTCAGTCGGGTTTATATTACGGCACTCTATCTATGATCGAAGGTCTTGTTGAAAAAATGTCGCGCGAAGCTTTTAAAAACGAAAAACCTCTCGTAATCGGCACAGGTGGATTCGCAAGACTTTTTGAGAAATCAAAAATATTTGACGTTATTTTACCGAATCTCATTTTAATCGGCCTCAATGAGGCCTTAAAAATGAACAAGTAATCCAATTCTATTTACTAAAATGTTAAGCTGGATTTTCGGAGCCGCTTAAGACGGTCTACCAGACTTTTTACCACACAAATAAGTTAAATTTGTTTATAACACGGGTCTCGTATTTGCTTAAATCCCTCCACCCCGCTTTTGATTTTTAAGTTATCAAATACGTGACGAGTTTAATTCAAGTGTATTTGATTCTTTCATATGTTGTTGGAGGTCTATTGAGTCTATACGTTAAACCACCTAAACTCCTGCTAATGAATCTCAAAGAACAACTCCGCTTCTTTTTAGAATTGCGCCAACTTACGGCCGCCGAACTTGCCCGGCGATCGACGATCTCACCACAAACTATTTCTCATTGGTTAAATCACGGAACCGCAAAAGATATCGACAAAGCCAAACGCGTAGCCGATGTTTTAGGAACAAGCTTAGATAATTTAATATATGGATCTGGCTTAGCCTCCGATAAAGATCGCGCGCAAGAACTTAACCAAATTTTAGCTGAAGGTCATACCATCAAAGGTTTGTTTGAAGTTCAAATCAAAATGGTAAAACCAAAATGATCGGAAAAACTTTAAGATTAGCTCGAGAAAAAAGAAAGTTATCTCAAAAAGATGTTTCGAGAATGCTGGGGCTTAAATCGGCGCAGTCTATTTCCAATATTGAACGTGAAATCGCTCCACTGCCTGTACATTACATTCCTAAACTTGTGAGGCTCTTACAAATACCCGAAGAAAAATTTATTCAAGAACTCGTCGCAGATTTCTCAAAAAAATGCCGAGACCAATTTAAAAAACACGCCCGCTCGAAATGAAACCTCTCAAAATTTGCATCTTCTGCGAATTTATTTCGAGGGTAAAACTCTAGGTGATTAAAACGGCGCCACCCGAAATCATCAAAACACCTAACCATTGATGCCACGAAATTTTTTCTCCTAAAAATAGAGCAAATATTTGTGCGAAAATAACGGACGTGTTGCGAAGAGTGATGGCCGCTCCAGGAGCCGTATACGAAAGGCCATAGAGAAAAATAATAAACGAAGTCGCGCTTAACACTCCGGCAAAAACTATTAAAGAGGGCTGCGCTTTAACGACAGATTTAAAATTTTTAATGGCATAAAAATTATTTTTCAAACCAAGAAACGGAATCGAGACAATCATGGAAACTAAAAACACCGTCACTTGGCTGGAGCCTTCTCCAATAGAAGCTCCGTAAAAAATATGATAACCTGCTATGCAACAAGCAGTGAATAGCGCCCATAGTAGTCCTAAACGATCGAGGCGTTTTTCATTTTTTCGTGGTTGAACCACAAATAAACCAACAAAAACACAAAGCACACCCAAAATACCTAGGATCGTTACGCTCTCGTGAAGATATAAAGTTGAGATGCACCAGACGATCAACATCGCGCCACCTCTCATGATGGCATAAGAAAGTCCAAGCGGGGCACGTTCCAAAGTATGAGCCAAACCCGTAACATACCCACCTTCAAAAGCTCCCGCGACGAAGGCTAACTGCAAAGCCAGTGTCGTGCCTGGCTGAAAGCCTCCCGAAATCGGAGAAATTAAAATTGACGTAATTGAGGCAAAAAGCATAATTGCAAAAACTCCAGCCGTTTTATCCGGAATTTTTTTTAGCAACGCATTCCATAGTGCGTGCAGAAATGCTGAAACTATAAGTAGGGATGTTCCCATTATGGAGGAGCCTTTTTAAGTAAGTACATATCGTAACGAGTGGTGGTACCCTCAAAACTATGCGTAGGTGTTCCAAATGCTGGGGCCGCTCGCGGCCGCTTCACAACAACCCGATCAGAAGCCTTTTTTAAAGCCAAAGTAAAAAGCTCAGTTTGATCATGATCTGCTCCCACAAGTTCTTCCAGTATCTGCATTTCTTTTCGCGGCAAAGCCGATTTGTCTTTTGCAGGGTACATCGGATCTAAATAAATCACTTGCGGATTTTCTTTAAGCTCATTCAAGTATGTAAGAGCGTCGACGGTTTTGAGTTCTACATTTGAAGCAAAATCTAAAGACACTCGTGCCATCTCAAGTCCGTTTTCTAAAAGTAGCGCGATAACGGGATGGCGTTCACAAATCGTCATCTGACATCCGAGGCTTGCGAGAATCATCGCATCTCCACCTAATCCGCCCGTCACATCTAAAACTTTTGTTAATCCTTTTGCTACTCCTATAGCCTTAGCTAGGGGTTGCTGCTTGCCACTCGTTTTAATCCGATGTTGGAATTCTCCAGAAGTAAAGTCGACTTGGATTTTTTGTTTAGGATTAAGTAGTGAGTACAACTCCAATGCACCGTCACCTCTTAAACAGAGGCAAAATCCTTCTGACGCTTTGTTTAATACGGGAATTCCTGTGCGCGCACTGAGAGCTTGAAGCTGGGGAGTTTGCTCGGGCTTTTCTGCATCTAATACATATGTGACTTCTTGTGTAATTGGAAAGATCGAGTTAGACATTTCATCACTAAAACAAAGGATTTCACTCGATGCAAGGGCTTAAGTTTTCTAAAGTCAAAACCGCAACTACTAATGCCAATCACCTGATCATCGCAACTGACGAAGCTGGTTTAAAAAAACTTCGAAATTCACCTCTGACTAAAAATTGGAGTGACTCTGCCAAAAGGCAACTCGACGACAAAGTTAAAGATTTTAAATTAGCAGAAGAAGCTCCTTTTAAAACTTTAAAAATAAATTTTGAGTCTGGAGTCACAACTCATATTTTAGCACTTCCTTCAAAAATGTCCGTATTTGATTTGCATTCATCATTAACGGCTTCCTTTTGCGGGATACTAAAAGCCTCAAGTGGTGAAATTTATTTTATCGATACGATTCACTTAAAAAAAGAATTAGAAAGAACGTTTATTAACGGTATCGCTAGCCTTGCGGTCCTTGAAGATTGGGACCACCCTAAAAGAACTAAAAAGAAGTCCGAGAAAAAAGAAAATAAAACATCAGAGTTTCATTTTGCTTCCAAACTCGCGCCTACCGAGCTTAAAGACACTGTTTTATCAGGATCACGAGTGGCCTCCGCGACAAACTTAGTGCGCACTCTCGCCGAAACACCTTCAAATTTTTTAAAGCCAAACCATTATCGTGATCTCGTCAAAGCTCGAGCAAAAGACCGTGGGTATAAGTTTGAGTTTTTAGATATTAAAGCACTAGAAAAACTTGAAGCCGGCGCATTCTTAAGCGTTTCCAAAGGAGATCCCGATCATTTAGGCGGTATCGTTCATTTAACTTATCGTCCTAAAAAATCTTCTAAAAAACGTGTCGCCCTGGTCGGCAAAGGAATTTGTTTTGATACCGGCGGTTATAATATTAAAACTGGCGCCTACATGTACGGTATGCATCGAGATATGACGGGCTCAGCCGTTGCGCTTTCAATTTTTGAACTTTTAGTCGAAACTAAAGCCCCTTTTGAAGTTCATTGCTTTATGGCTATCGCAGAGAATTTAATCTCTCCTCATGCGAGTCGACCGAGCGATTTATTTTTTGCCGCCAATGGCACTTCAATTGAAATGATCGACACGGATGCGGAAGGACGTTTGGTTTTAGCCGACACACTTGTACTCGCGTCGCGTGAAAAGCCAGATTTGATTATGGACTTTGCTACACTTACGGGAGCGGCCGTACGCGCGTTGGATACTGCACGGGCGGCGATTTTCTCTAATAATGACACCCTCCTGCGACGTGGTTTTGAAGCCGGCGAAAATTCTGGGGAGCGTGCATGGGGTTTTCCGATTGGGGGCGACTATTGGAAAAAATTGAAATCGGACGTCGCAGATATTCGTCAATGCAATACAGCTTCGAATGCGGACCATATTTATGCCGCCACTTTTTTATCTCACTTTGTCGAAAAAGGGATCGACTGGATACATATGGATTTGTGTCCTGATACAAATTCTGGGGGTCTTGGTTTAGTTAAAACCGAAGTCACCGGTTTTGGTGTTCGTTGGGGCTTTGAACTTTTAAAAAATTTTAAGTAGGAGTGGCGTATGAAAAAATCATCTGTTGTGGCAACACAAATCGGAAAGTTAGTTGTCGTTGCGAATCAAGATGGGATTGAAGCCGTGGGGTTTCCTAATCGAGAGCGCGATCTTAAAAGTAGTATAATAAAAGAAACTCTTGATTTAGCTGTTGAAAAAAAGATCAACTCTCACATATTTAGAGCCGAAAAACAGCTGAAAGAATATTTTGAAGGCAAACGTCAGAATTTTGATTTGGATTTAGCACCGACACGTGGAACTCCATTTCAAAAGCGAGTTTGGAAAGCTTTGTGTGGAATTCCATTTGGACAAACACGTTCGTATGCCGATGTAGCACTTAAAGTTGGCTCACCTAAAGCGATGCGCGCCGTTGGCTTAGCCAACAAACGCAATCCCATCGCGATTATCGTGCCTTGCCATCGTGTTATAGGTAAAAGCGGAGCTCTAGTAGGTTACGATGGCGGACTTCATCGTAAAACGAAGCTTTTAAAGCACGAAGGGGCACTTTAACCCGCAATTATTAAAGTCACGATATTGCATTTAATTATCTCTGGAGTATTATGTTTTTTGAACTTTTTTAAGGAGTTTGTATGGCGACCAAAGGACCTGTTTCTCAATTTATTAAACACCATTACCGACACTTCAATGCGTCAGCATTAGTTCGTGCTGCCGAGGATTACGAAAAACACTTGGCTAGCGGTGGAAAAATGTTTGTAACTCTTGCCGGCGCTATGAGCACCGCAGAGCTTGGCCTTTCTTTAGCTGAGATGATTCGTCAAGATAAAATACATTCGATTAGCTGTACGGGAGCCAATCTTGAGGAAGACGTATTTAATTTAGTGGCCCACGAACACTATCGCATGATTCCAAACTATCGCGATTTAACTCCGCAAGATGAACAAGATCTTTTAGATAAACATCTTAATCGCGTAACCGACACATGTATTCCTGAAGAAGAAGCGATGAGACGTCTTGAGAAAGCTCTTATCGAAGAGTGGACTGCCGCAGACAAAAAGGGCGAAAAATACTTTCCGCATGAAATGCTTTACCGAATACTACGTTCTGGAAAACTGAAACAATATTATCAAATAGATCCTAAGGATAGCTGGCTTTTGGCTGCCGCCGAAAAAAATCTTCCGATGGTTGTACCAGGGTGGGAAGACTCTACCACAGCAAATATGTTTGCTGGTCACTGCCTAAAAGGAACCATTAAAAATCCACATACTGTGCGCTCGGGCATTGAATACATGATGGAGTTTTCAAAATATTATCGTGAAGTCACCACAAATCATTCGTTAGGTTTCTTCCAAATCGGTGGGGGCATTGCTGGTGATTTCCCGATTTGCGTTGTGCCGATGCTTTATCAAGATATGGGAATGACAGACGTCGCCTTGTGGGGATATTTCTGCCAGATTTCTGACTCCACTACGAGCTACGGATCTTACTCTGGTGCCGTTCCAAACGAAAAAATCACTTGGGGCAAACTCGGGATTGAAACTCCAAAACATGTCATCGAATCAGATGCCACAATCGTCGCGCCATTAATTTTTGCGCACATATTAGGATGGTAAATGAATAAATCTTTTGGCGCTGCTAACGATGATTCAACTTTAAAGCTATTAGAAGATGTCTTTCGACCGGAAGACACCATTTTAAAGCAAATTCGAGTAAACTCTGACGAGTCTGGATTGCCTCATATTCATGTTGGTCCTTTTGATGGGCTTCATCTGGAAGTGCTCACGAGAGCCTTCAATGCAAAACGAATCGTTGAGATTGGAACTCTCGGTGGATACAGTGGAACCTGTTTGCTTCGTGGAGGTGGCGCCGATGCCAAGCTTTATACATTCGAAGTCAGTTCCAAAAATGCGGATGTCGCAAGAAAAAATTTTCAAATGGCGGGAGTTTTAAATCAGGTCGAAATTTTTGAAGGACCTGCAATTGAAAACTTACATAAGATCGAAAAATGTGGAACCTTTGATTTAGTTTTTATCGATGCAGATAAAAATTCGTATCCTGACTACTTAAATTGGGCTTACAAAAATTTGCGCAAAGGTGGTGTCGTTCTTGGAGACAACACTCTAGCTTGGGGTTTAATTGCTCGTAATGATATTGTAGATGATCGCGAACGTAAGCAGGTGATGAATTTAAGACGCTTTAACGAAATTTGCGCACAAGATGGACGTTTTCGTTCGACAATGTTACCGACTGGAGAAGGCCTCACTATGGCCGTAAAAAAATAATAGGCTCAACATGAAAAATCTGACGAAAAAATTAGCGTTTATAACCGGAGCCTCCGAAGGTATTGGCAAAGAAACCGCCAAAGAACTCGTTAAAAATGGTGCCAGTGTCATTATTTTTTCTCGCTCTAAAGACAAACTAGATTCGGCTCTTAAAGAAATCGAACCTTTTCGTAAAAGTGCGGATCAACTCATTATTCTACAGACTTTAGATGTGACCGACGCTAAACAAACAGATCAGGTACTCAATGCCGCTATAAAAAAATATGGCGTTCCTGATTATCTTATTAATTGTGCAGGTTTTGCCCGCCCAGGTTATCTCAACGAATTGGATTTGCAGTATTACCATCAAATGATGGAGCTTAACTATTTTGGAATCGTGAACGTTTGTAAAACATTGGTGCCACACATGATGACGTCAATGAATGGTCACATTATCAATACGTCTTCAATGGCGGGATTTATCGGTCTCTTTGGATATACAGGATATTGCGCAAGCAAATATGCTGTCGTTGGTTTTTCGGAAGCCCTCAAACGAGAGTTAGAGCATTACAATATTAAAGTTTCGGTTCTCTGCCCGCCTAACACACGCACGCCAGGTCTCGATGAAGAAAATAAATATAAACCGAGAGAAGTGTTGGCGACCGAAGAAAAAGCGAAACCGGTTAACCCTGATTACATAGCTAAAGAATTGATAAAATATCTCGATAGCAAAAAGTTTATGATCGTACCGACCTTTGATGGCGGAATGGCTTACTATCTAAGCCGTTACCTTCCATCACTTCTTCATCAGTTCGTAAAACGCCCTGAATAATATTACTGGGGTCTGTTGAAAAAGGCCCATCTTCCTCATCTGCGCTGTCGTCAGTCACTCTGGCGTACAGTAAGTACGCCGCCGCTCCCTCCTCGGCACATCTGAGGAATCTGAACCTTTTTGAACAGACCCTGTTTTTACATGCCTTGGCTTTTTCAACAGACCCACTGACTATTTATCAAAAAGCATTTCGCGGTATTTAGGAAGTGGCCATAGATCATCAGAAACTAACGTTTCAGCTAAATCACAGGCATTACGAAGCGCATCGCGAGCTGGAATACCTTTTTTAGCAATCAGCTTCATCTGTGCATCTTCACTCGTTATTCCATCAAGTTCAGAAATGATTTCGTTGAGTTTCGTTTGCTCACCCAAAATTTGTTCGTACACCTCATTCATCTTTTTTACTCTTGCCTTAATTCCTGCTCCCGCAACACCAGCCGCGGTGATGGAGGTCATCGCCGCCCCCGTTTGGGCAATCTGAGTTTCTACCGCCGGAACAACAAAGTTTGTGGCCAATTCGCTTAAAGTTGAAAACTCAATCATCAGGGTTTTCACATAACGTTCGACACCGATATGGTGCCGAGATTTAATCTCTTCGCGGGTTAGAACTTTTTGTTTCACTAAAAATTCGGTATTCGCCACGTTTTCCAGAACCGGCAAAGCATCTGCGCTAGAATCCATAATCGGCAGACCGCGTTTTTTTGCCTCATCTCTCCATTCTTGAGAGTAATTATTCCCTTCAAAGCGAACCGCCTTAGATGTTTTAATATACTCGCGAATCAACTCCATGATGCCTTCATCACGGTTACCTTTCGAGTCTATTAACTTTTTCAATTTCTCCGTGGCTTGTGCAAACGCGTCCGCTACTGCGGCATTTAAAAATGTCAATGGTACGGCAACGTTAGCACTTGAACCTACCGCTCTAAACTCAAATTTATTTCCTGTGAATGCAAACGGGCTTGTACGGTTACGATCTGTATTATCTCGCAAAATATCTGGTAAATGTGTCACTCCAAGATCAATCATTTTACCTTCGGCAATTTCGGTCGCCGCTCCGGTTTCAATGGAATCCAATATTTTACTTAAAGTATTTCCAAGAAACACAGAGATAATTGCTGGCGGAGCCTCATTTGCACCCAAACGATGATCGTTCCCTGGAGATGCGATCGAATATCTTAAAACATCTGAGTGTTCAAAAACCGCTTTTAGAACAACCGATAATACGGCTAAAAAACGAATGTTCTGATGCGGAGTTTTACCAGGTTCTAAAAGATTCTCTCCCTTGTCATTGCTCATCGACCAATTGCAGTGTTTGCCGCTTCCGTTAATACGCGCAAATGGTTTTTCATGAAGCAAACAAGTGAGCCCATGTACGTTCGCGACACGTTTAAGAGTTTCCATAGTTAAAACGTTATGATCACTCGCGACGTTTACGTTTTCAAATATCGGAGCTAATTCAAACTGGCTCGGCGCGACTTCATTGTGACGGGTTTTAACCGGAATACCCAACCGAAAAAGTTCGTGTTCAAGTTCTTCCATAAACGCGATCACTCGACTAGGAATTGAACCAAAATAATGGTCTTCTAATTGTTGACCACGATGCGAAGGCGAACCCAAAAGCGTTCGTCCGGTCATAGTAATATCTGGGCGAAGCGCGGCAAAACGTTTGTCGATGAGAAAATATTCCTGCTCACAACCGAGAGTTGCCGTTATAGCTTTAACATCCACATCGCCAATTAATTTTAAAAATGCCATCGCCTCTCGAGAAAGCGCCTGCACAGAACGAAGTAACGGAGTTTTATTATCTAAAGCTTCACCATGATATCCAAAGAAAACTGTCGGAATACAAAGCGTCTTCCCGGTTTCGCCTTCGCTAATAAATAATGGCGAGGTTGGATCCCAAACGGTGTATCCGCGAGCTTCAAAAGTGGTTCTCATTCCGCCACTCGGAAAGCTCGAAGCATCGGGCTCCCCTTGAATGAGCTGTGAGCCTGTGAATTTTTCTACCACCGTAAGCTCAGAATGATAGGCGGTGTGAATCGAAATAAAGGCGTCGTGTTTTTCTGCAGTTAAGCCCGTCATGGGTTGAAACCAATGGCAAAAGTGAGTCACGCCTTTACTGAGGGCCCAATCTTCAATGACCGAAGCGCAGGCATTTGCAGTTTCACGATCAAGCTTCTTGCCTTGCTCTAAAACTTTTACGAGGTTGTTATAAGTTTCACGCGGAAGTTTTTCGCGGAATTGGCCTAAACCAAAAGTCATCGATCCAAAATACTCGGAGATCGGCAAGTTTTGGCCAAGTGAATTTGTAGGTAAGTACGTCAAAGGTTTGGCTTCCTTTCTTCTTGGAGATGGTGATGTGAGGATGGTGGTTCGGGCCCGCGCAGGGCGCTCGGATTCAGAAAACATAGGTTGTCCTTTCTGGTCTTCAGCGAATTCCAATTCTAGAACTCTTGAAAACAGTTAAAGTTTCGATCCTCTTAGAATTCCAATACTAGAACTCTTAAGAAGGTCGTTTAAACACATTATGCTCTGGGGAAGCAAGCGAGGCAAGAGGCTAGATAAAACAAATACGAAGCCTCGCCAAATACCTTAAAAGATTGAGATTTTTTTATAACCCGGTAGCTTTTCGTCGAGCACGAGCTGCGTCAGCCGAACTTTTGAATTTATTTTTGCGTTCGACCGCTTTATTAGTCCGAGCCTCCGCTTTACTTTTACGAGCGGCAAATGCGGCCAGAACTTTTTGCGTTTTTTCTTGCTCAATTTTTGCCCACTCGGCAAATTTATCCGCTACCTTTTCAGCCTTTTTGGCTTGGGCTTCTGCCACTGTCACCGCTGCGGCTTCTTTCTTTATTTCTTTTTTCAATTGTGCAATTTCATTTTCGCTTTCAGCTTTAGCTTTAACCGCATCTTTTTTACGATTCACAGCTTCCGTATGTCGTGTACGTACTGATTCAAGATTTTGTTTAGCATCATCTCTTTTGGCTTCAGACTCTTGAGTTTTCGCAGTGATGTCTTCGCTTTGCTTGTTTAATTTTAAAATTTCTTTTTCAAGTTTGGCGATTTCTGCGTTGGATTTAGCTTTTGAAGCATCCGCGGCCTTACGTTTTCGTACTTCTCTTTCGATGGTGGCTTTTACATCCCGTTCTGTTCGGTTCTTCTTTCTTTCAATTTCTGATAGCTTGGCCTTAGTTTCTTTATCGCTACGGGCCGCTTCTTCACTTTCTTTTATAGACTGGTCTTTTTCACTTTCTAATTCTGTGAGCTGATCCTGAGTGGCCTCAATTTCGAAGTCTTGGTCATCTTGCGCCAACACGACAGACGGTCTTATAAAGACTAGGGCAAGTATTAACAGGGTAGCGTAGGACTTTAACATAAAGATCTCCTTAGATGCGCCTCATGTATTGAATATTACTTGAATTTTTTTGAAGAACCAATAAAATTTCACCACTTGAACTCATTAGGACTTGAATGGAACACGTAAGTACTGAAAAACCAAATTCTCCCTCGCAAAGCCAAGACATTGGTCGTGCCATTACTTTAGAAGAATCTTGGAAGTCACGACTTCTCGAAGAATTCCAAAAACCTTACATGCAAAAGTTAAAAGCATTTTTAAAGTCAGAAAAGAAAAAGGGGAAAATTATTTATCCACCTGGCCCTGAAATGTTCACGGCTTTAAATACGACAAAATTTGAAGACGTAAAAGTTGTGATTTTAGGCCAAGATCCCTATCACGGACCTGCTCAAGCACATGGATTATCTTTTTCGGTTAAAGATGGTGTCGATCTCCCACCTTCTTTAAAAAATATTTTTAAGGAGCTTGAGTCTGATACAGGATACAAAGCTCCCGAATCGGGCAATTTGATCAAATGGGCCGAGAATGGTGTTTTGTTACTCAATGCTTCTCTTTCAGTTGAAAAATCAAAACCAATGTCTCACCAAAACATTGGTTGGGAAACCTTCACCGATAAAATTATTCATTTACTTAATGATGAGCGAAAACACATAGTATTTATCTTATGGGGTAGTTTTGCTCAAAAGAAGGCGCAGTTCGTAGACAAGAAAAAACATTTTGTGATCTCATCTCCCCACCCTTCTCCCCTTTCATCTCATCGCGGTTTTTTTGGTAGTCGACCTTTTACAAAAGCAAATTCGTATTTAAAATCTCACAACATGCCGACTGTAGACTGGAGTTTAAAATCCTATTAGTGCACTTGAGCATTTATTAAAAAATTCTTGAGCAAGGATCAATCAATGAATATAGGTCTTATCAATATTCGCCATCTTCGTAGGCATTTCGCTCTCGTCCTGCTCACTTGCAATGCGATGAATTTCTCCAAGTTGTTTCACTAAGTTTTCTTTTGCTTGATTTAAACACTCATAAATATCTACAGATTCCTCGAGCGCCGAAATCTCGCCATAGGGTGTTTCAATTTTTATAGCTGTTTCCACCATTTTTTTATCACTATTATCTATAGAAATTGAAATTGCAGATCCCTCAGGTAAAAGGACTTCTAAATCCGCCAGTTGTTGGTATATATAGGCACGAATCTCGGGATTCACATTTTGCAATGATGTGTAATTCATAACTCCCTCCTTAATGAGAGGTTAAATCTCAATTTGGGGACAAATCACAAGCTGTCAATCCTGTGGGGAGTCAGTGTTTGATTTAAGCATGAAGTGGCTTCAACTACCCTTTTAGTATAACTCGTAAGTAGCTTCAAAACGCATAATTCGTATTTTTGGCTTATAACAGTACATAATAGCGTTTCAAAAGAGAACACTCTTTCAAAAATGTCTCATTATAAAACGTTAAATTTCGAATAAAAATAGGGGTTTTATAAGGGTATTTAATGGTCGTTTACAATATCATCAAGGGCCGATTTAAGGTCTTCAAACTGAAACTGAAAGTCAAACTTTTGGATTTTTTTGCTCGATACTTTTTGACTTAAAAGCACCAAATCCGACATTTCTCCTAATACTATTTTAAGTGCAAAATTCGGTACCGGTACAATCGCGGGACGGTTTAAAATTTTAGCTAAAGTCTTAGTAAACTCTGCGTTTTGTACTGGCTTCGGAGCCACGCCATTCACAACCCCTACTATTTCTTTATTCTCGATAGCTTTAACAAATATTTGCACGAGATCATTAATATGAATCCAACTCATCCATTGACGGCCATTTCCTAAAACTCCACCAGCTCCCATGCGAAAAACTGGAATCATCTGCTTCAATGCGCCCTCTTTACCCAAAACCATACCAATACGAATCACGACTTTCCGAATCGTATCTGGTCCTTTAAAAACGCTCTTTTCCCAGCGACGACTCACATCAGCAAGAAATCCGTCTCCGACGGGACTTGATTCCTCTACTTCGTTGTTTCCGGAATCACCATAAAAACCGATCGCGCCAGCACTGACAAACGTATGCACATTTTGAATTTTGCTAATGGCCGACCAGAGAGTTTCAGAGGACATGAGACGAGAACTCAAAATATCTTCTTTTGTTTTGTCACTCCACCTGTGGGCCACTGATGCTCCCGCTAAATTTACAACGACTTCGACATTTTCTAGCGCGGCGAGGGGTATCTTATTTTGTTCTGGATTCCATTCATAAATACGACACGGAAAGGGAAGCTGAGGTGACAAACCTTTTGCCGAACGAGAGACAATGTTGATCTCATGACCACGGCGAAATAATTCTTTACCAAGGTTTTTTCCTATAAACCCGGTAGCACCCGTCATCAATATTTTCATCTTTACCTCAATCTGCTTTATCGCATACAACCTAGAAGCTATCTCATAAATAGTCTATTTATAAGATGGATTCGAACAGAAGCTCAAAGAATGTGCAGACTATGAGTCTAAATAAATATATGAAGCAGGAATTAGTATGAATGCAGCAATTTTGGCTATTGGGACAGAGGTCACTTCGGGACAAATTAAAAACTCCCATGCCTCGTGGATTTCAACTCAAATTGATGATTTTGGAGTCATACCTAGCCATCATGTTGCGGTACCCGATGATCACGAATTAATTTTGGAATCATTGGACTACGTTACCAACAACTGTGAATTTATTTTTGTGACAGGGGGACTCGGGCCAACGCGCGATGACTTTACTCGCAACGTAATTGCAGATTGGCTAGATTGCGAACTTGAATTTCACGATGAGATCTGGACCGAACTTCAACTCCGTTTAAGCGAGCGAAATGTCAACATCTCACCGAGCCATAAAAACCAATGTTACTTTCCTGAGCGAGCGAAAATTCTGCATAATTCAGTTGGCACTGCTCATGGTTTTTATGTTGAGAGCTCTGGAAGACATATTTGGGTTTTACCTGGTCCAGTCGCAGAGTTACGAGCCATTTGGAAAGATCATGTGGCTCCTAAACTGTCTGCCCTTACAAACGGCAAGAAATTTATTGTAAAAAAATGGCGTTGCGTGGGAATGCCCGAATCCGAACTCGCAGATTTAACAGAAAACGTGTTAGAGGGAAGCGAGCTCCTGACGGGTTATCGATTGGATTCTCCCTATGTCGAAGTCAAGGTTTGGGTTCCCCTTTCAACAAAGGCCGATATTGAAAAGAAATGGCTCGAAAAATTAGATAAAACGCTCAGCACTTGGACCATTTCGCGAGATGAAGAAGACATCGCAAAAACTTTTTTAAACCTCACATTAAAACACGCTCCCCTCACCTTAATTGACGATGTGACACAAGGCTTAGCCTCCGAAAGACTTATGCTTTTAGTGCGGGAAGATAATTTTGGATTTGAAATGAAATCTCTCAGTTCGACTGTTTCGGATTTAAAAGGAATTTCTTTTGATGGTCACGCCTGTACTTTGAAAATATCCGCAGGCGATGATGCTAGATCGTGGAGTGTGGAGTTAAAAACTCCTCATTTAAATCAAAGTGCCTATTTAAAATTCGAATCTAAAACCAAAACAAATCCTGACCGACTCGGCAGAGTAAAAACTGAACTCAGCCTTAAACAAGCAGTTCAGTGGTTAAGCACTAAATAACCTTTAAGGTGCCAATCTAGAAATTGTCCATGCTTCAGAGTTTTTTTCGTATAAGAAGCGATCATGAAGCCGATTTTCTCGACCAACCCAAAATTCAAAACTGACAGGCGCGATACGAAATCCGCCCCAATGAGGAGGTCGCGGAACGTGGCCTTCTGGATATTTCTTTTTAAAAAATTCAAACTGTTTAACGAGAAATTCGCGATCTTGAATTTTTTTACTTTGTGCCGAGGCCCAAGCTCCAATTTGACTAAGATACTCTCGCGTTAAAAAATAATCATCCGACTCAGCTGACGAAATTTTTTCTACTTTCCCCAAGATTCGAATTTGACGTGCTAAAGAATCCCAGTAAAACAGAGATTGCATCCATTTATTCTCTTCTAAATTTTGACCCTTATGGCTTTCGTAATTAGTGAAAAAAACAAACCCATTTTTGTCGTAGGATTTCAAAAGAACCGTCCGAACAGAGGGCTTTCCCTCTTTACTTGCAGTTGCCACAATCATTGCCGAAGGTTCTTTAGGTTGAGTGGCAGAATATTCCGCGTACCAATCTTCAAAAAGTTTAAACGGATCGGCTGGGAGGGATTTTTTATTTAAAATTAAATCCATTTCTTACACCTCTCTCGGGAAGCTAAAAGCCATCTCATAAATAGTCTATTTCTTAGGTAGGTTCAAATCTAATTATCTACAGGGTCATTTGCGATGAGCCTCTAACTGACGTACATATTCGAACATGACCACCGAAGCCGCCACACTCACATTCAAACTTTGCACCTTTCCATATTGAGGAATAGAGACACCGAGCATATTCGGGAACTCTTCTCGTTTAAAACTTAAGCCGTATTCCTCATGACCAAAAATAAATGCTGCTTTTTGTGGAAGCTCGATGTTGAACAATGTTGAAGTTTCATGCGGTTCTAACGTTATAAATGTATAACCTTGAGATGCGAGTAAATCGTAAACTTCTTTAAAATTGGAATGAAATTTAGCTGGAACGTGCTTAAAAGATCCTCTTGAGGGGAATACATTAAAAAAAGGCACATTAATTAAATGCACCTCTCGTGCTCCGAAGGCATCTGCAGAGCGAAAAACTTTTCCTACATTGTAGTCGGGTTTAAGACCATCAAGAATCAACACAAAATCGTGCGCTCCTGGTTTTGCAGCATGCTCATTTAAAAATTTGTATTTGAGAAATATTTTTCTTAAAATGCCGTACCGTCGCATCCCTAGGATTTATAACGATCTCTTACATAAAACAAATGGTCTCTTCTGATTTAAAACCACAAAAAAAGGGAGAGGTGCATTTTGTAAGCACCTCTCCCTTTAGGAGTTACTTTAAAAGTTTACGCTTTTATGAAGCGCAAACCTCCATTTTGGTAGCTCTGTTACTATGATATGACATAAGCACCACCTCCTTTCATGGGCCAATAGACCCACAAACAGTATATCGAACGTCTTGATCTCCCACCAATTTATTTTTTAATTTCTAATAGACGCATAAGATGATCTAATTTTTGATGATGATTTTGATTATAATGGAGCCGCTACTTTGAAAAATATGACTCGACCCCTCTATATTTCTCTTGGTCTCGCATCGTTAGTACTAGGAGTTATCGGTATTTTCTTACCATTGCTCCCAACAACGCCATTTATTATTTTAGCTGCTTTTTTCTTTTCGAAAAGCAGCAAAAAACTTCATCGTTGGCTTCGACAGCATTCGGTATTTGGCGGACCACTTCGTGATTGGGAAAACAACAAAGTTATTAAAACGAAATATAAAATCATCGCGACGGTTATGGTTGCAGCGGGCCTAATCTACCCCATTTTTTTCCTGAGTCTAGCTACTCATGTAAAAGCTATAGCCGTGGGCAGCGTCTTAATTGTGTTCACTTATTTATGGTCACGTCCCTCCAAATCTTTATCTATTACTAACCAAAAGAAATAATAGTATGCGTTACTGTATTAGACTCAGAATTGACGTCTACTAGAAAAAAAACGAAACGTAAGAGCGTATTTAAGTACTGAAAGGCGCCCATGAAATACCTTGTAACTATATTTTTGCTTTTGATAAGCTGTACCTCACAACCAGTTGTACCTGAGGCTTCGAACGTGAAGGTGTCACGTGCCAAACCATCAAAAGACTGTGAAGATCTAGGACCGGTTGTTGGAACTGTTCAATCTAAAGGTGGCTTTACCGAAGCTGCCGTTGAAAACATGAGACTTGATGCCGCTCGCAAAGGCGCTAATTACATTCAGATGGAAACCACCTCTGCCTATGGAACTACGACGCAAGGCACAGCCTATCTATGTCGATAGACTTCACGGTATGAGTCATCTTGAAATTTGATTGCGCGCCTGAACCCCGCCTCCTATAAAAACCTACTTAACTGGAGGAATTATGTATTCGAAATCGCTTTTGTTTTTCGCTCTGAGTTTTATGATCATTGGCTGTAAAGAATCCAAAAGAGAACTCTGGATTTATACATCTCTTTATAAAGACACAATTGCCGATATTCAACCTAAGCTCGAAAAACAGTTTCCTGATATTCAATTTAATTTTTTTCAAGCGGGATCTGAAGAGATTGCCTCTAAAGTTAATGCTGAAATGTTGGCTGGGGGAACAAAAGCTGACGTGCTTATATTTTCTGATCGTTTTTGGTTCGAGGACATGGCCCAACAAGGAAAATTTATTAAGTACACTCCTGTTGGATCAGAGCCGATCCCGCAAACTTTAAAAGACCCTAACGGTTTCTATGCAAATGCCAGCGTTCCCCTCATGATTTTAACTTACAATTCTGACGCGATTCCTGAAAAATCAGCACCGAAAACATTTAAAGAAATGGCAGATCCAAAATGGAAGAATAAATTTAGTACCGGCAGCCCTCTCTCTTCCGGAACAAACTTTACGACCGTGGCTTTTCTGCAAAAAGCTTACGGATGGGATTATTTTAAATCATTAAGAAAAAACGAAACGATCAGTGAAGGTGGAAATAGCGCCGTTATTCGGCGTGTGCAAACTAAAGAGCGTCCTATTGGTTGGGTACTTTTAGAAAACGTGCTTCGATTTCAAGATACAGATCCTAAAATGAAAGTCATTTATCCGGCGGACGGCTCGATTATTAATTCCAATGTTATGGCCATCGTAAAGAAGGACGGCTCGAGTGAAGACGCACAAAAATTTGCAGATTGGATTTATACAACTGAAGGACAAGACGCCATGGTTCGCTCTTATATGTACTCACCACTTCCTGGCTACAAGGCTCCAAAAGGCGCTATGCCATTTGATAAGGTTTTGGCGAATGCTCAAAAGTGGTCACCAGAATTGCTTGCCGAAATCATGAAAAACCGTGAATCTATAAAAGAAGAATTTACGAAAATCATGTTTCAATAGGATTTGATGATCAAAGAACGAAAAACCCAACTTCAGTTTTCATCAAGCACAACGCAGATGTTCGTGATGGGTTTTGCGGTCCTACTTCTCTTGCTCATTTGTATTTATCCGTTTCTCGTTTTACTTGGTAAAATTTTATTTTCGCAAGATGGCCATTTAACCTTTCAACCTTTTATCGACCTGATAAAAACAGAAGCCACTCTTTTCGCTATAAAAAATACTTTGATTCTCAGTTTTTCTGTGAGCGTTTTGAGCTGCGTACTGGGCATTCCTTTTGCGTGGCTTCTGACCCGCACTAACTTTCCTTGGAACCGACGCTTTCGCTCGTGGTTGTGCTTACCTTACGCCATTCCACCCTATATCGGGGCAATTGCCTGGATTTTTTTGGCCAACCCCACGACGGGATTGCTCAATCGTATTTTTGGTTTTGAAGTGATTAACATTTATTCGTTCTTAGGCCTTATATGGGTTGAAACAAGTTTTCTCTATACTTTCATTTTGCTAACGGTTTTTGCTTCTCTTGACCGCATGGACTCTTCCTTTGAGGAGGCTGCGCGGCTTTCAGGGGCAAGTCCATTACAAGTTTTTAAAGATATTACGATCCCCCTCATTAAACCGGCTCTTTTTAGTGGAGCGCTTTTAGTTTTTTTAGCTACCGCGGCTAGTTTTGGTGTACCCGCACTGATTGGAAGTCCTGCCCGCATTTATTTAATCACAACGCAAATTTACACATTACAAAAAATGGGATCACTTGCTGGGCTTTATAAGTCTGGCGCTCTCTCGATGCTTCTTTTAATTTTTGCGATTGTTATTTTATTTACAAATCAATTTTTACTAAAACGAAACCAATTTCAAACCGTATCAGGTAAAACAAGTCGTCCTAGTTTACTAGAACTTGGAAAATGGAAAATACCTTTAGTTATCATGACGTGTGTATTTCTATTTTTTGTATTTCTCCTGCCTCTTTTAGGAATTGCAATTTCTGCTTTAAGTAAAGTTCAAGGTGAACTTGGCTTATCCAATTTTACATTTATAAATTTTTATCGTGTTTTGTTTGAAATCAATGAAACACCACGTGCATTTTTTAATTCTTTAACTTTAGGAGTCGTCGCCTCTGGTATTGCATGCGGAGTCGGAGTTGTCTTATCCTATATTCAGTACAAAACAAAAATTCCAGGGCGAAACTGGATTGATATTATAGCATCTTTGCCATATTCCACTCCGGGCACGGTTGTCGCGCTCGCACTGATTTTAGCTTTTAGTCAGGGATTTTTAGGTATAATTCCGTCTTTATATAATACTTTAGGCATGCTCGCATTAGCCTACATCGTAAAATATTTAAGCTTTGCGGTTAAAACCACAGGCGATGGTTACCGTCAAATTGACGATGTTTTAGCAGAAGCCGCTCGAGTCTCGGGGGCGTCCTGGCGGCAAACGATGTTGACGATTTGGCTCCCACTCATGAAGCCTTCTTTAGTAGCCGCTTTCTTTTTAATCTTCATGCCCGTAGTAAGTGAACTCACGATGACTATTCTATTAGGTGGACCCGGCTTAGAGACTATCGGTACCCTTATTTTTCAACTTCAAGAATACGCTGATGCGAGTGGCGGAGGCGCTTCGGTGCTCGCCATTCTTGTTGTGGCTATGGTTATTTTAATAAATTGGATAGTAAAAAAACTTTCTCAGGGTAGGTATGGTTTATGATCCAAGTTGAATTTCAAAACGTTAGCAAAATATATCCAGGAGGAACGGCGGCGGTTCAGGATTTTTCTCTAAGTATTGAAAACGGTGAGTTTGTCTCATTTCTTGGACCTTCTGGCTGCGGTAAGACTACAAGTTTAAGAATGATCTCGGGACTTGAAAGAAATACTCATGGTATTATAAAAATTAATAATCAAATTGTTTCTGACCCTGAAAATGGTTTTTTTCTTCCTCCAGAAAAGCGCAAAGTTGGTATGGTATTTCAATCATATGCGGTGTGGCCACATATGACGGTTTTTGAAAATGTCGCTTACCCTTTAAAAATTGAAAAGGTAGCAAAGAGTGAAATCCAAAGTCGCGTAATGAAAATGTTAACCCTCGTAGAACTCAATGGACTAGAAAATCGTATGCCGAATCAACTCAGCGGCGGGCAACAACAGCGTGTAGCGTTAGCTCGCGGTCTTGTCATGCAGCCACGCGTACTCCTTTTAGATGAACCTCTCTCGAATTTAGACGCTAAGTTACGAGAAAAAATGCGTAAAGATATTCGCGAAATCCAAAAGTCATTAAAACTAACGGTGGTTTATGTTACCCACGATCAAATTGAAGCCACCACGATGAGTGATCGCATGGTTATTATGCAGTCTGGAAAAATTATTCAAGCGGGCACTCCGGCGGAAATAAAATCAAAACCCATTAACCTATTTGTTGCGGATTTTATAAAATGAAAACTTTAGGGATTATCGGTGCGGGCCAACTCTCTTTATTTTTAGCGGAAGCCGCCCAGAAATTGGGAATTCAAACTCATATTCTTGGCGACGCCCATCAGTCCGCAATGAGAGTTGCTAATGAAAAGTTTATTCAATCTGAATTCAATGTTGAGAACGTTTGTAATTTTTTAAATACTTGTGATTTCGGAACCATCGAAAGCGAATTTGTTGATTCAAATATTATTGAACAAGCCTTACACAAAGCCGAAAAACGGGTCCAGTTTACCCCACTACCTAAAAGTATTCGTATCGCGCAAGACAAGCTTTCACAAAAAGAACTCTTCGCACGCTTACATGTTCCTACACCAAAACATCGTGAAGTCACCGCAGAAAGTCTCACGACGTATTTTGACGAAATACTCTGGGAAGACTTTCCCGAAGGTGTCGTTTTAAAATGGGCAAAATTTGGTTACGACGGAAAAGGCAACTTTCTTTTAGATGAAAAAGAAAAAACCGCAGACGCGATTGCGTTTTGCAAAGCCGCTTTTGCTAAAAACATACGTATATATGCTGAAGAGAAAGTGTCATTCGATGCTGAGCTTGCAATGATTTTTATGAGAACCATTCGCGGAGAGCTTCATCATTATCCATTAGTTATTTCACAGCAACTTAAAGGAACATGTAAAATTGTTGAAGGACCGGCCACGTCTCTGGGAATTCCTCATCGTATGCAATCCGATGCCATTGAAATTGGACGTGCCGTAGGCGACGCGCTTCTTCTCACCGGAGTCTTTGCCATTGAGTTTTTTTATTCTTCAAAACGAGGAATTATGGCGAACGAAATGGCGCCTCGAGTACATAATTCCGGTCATTACACTTTGGATGGTGCCGAATGCAGTCAGTTTGAAAATCATGTGCGGATTGCGTGTGGACAGAGTGTGGGTTCAACCGGGACGAATCGGTATTTTGCCATGTTAAATCTTTTAGGCCCCGAAGACCTCACCTTAAGTCTGGATTCAAATTTTAAACTCCCGATTCCGATTTCAAAAACTATGTCTACGTACTGGTATTATAAAACTGAACTTAAACCTGGACGCAAAATGGGGCATATTAATATTAAGGCAAATGAAGTTCATGAGCTCCAAGCAGGAATTAATATGATGAAGCTTTATGAATCAGATCTTTGGAATAGCCTTAGAAATAGGTAAGATTTGGCGAAGAAGACCGCTTATAAGAAACCAATTATTGCCATAGTTATGGGAAGTGATTCCGATTTTCCAACGATGGAAGACGCCTCATTAGTTCTTACGGAGCTCGGGCTCGCGCACAAAATGATGATTATTTCAGCGCATCGGACTCCGGATGAAATGACAAAGTTTGCAAAGGAAGCTCTCGGTAAAGGCATTCAAGTTATTATTGCCGGAGCTGGTGGTGCGGCTCATTTACCGGGAATGATTGCGGCTAACACCCCACTTCCCGTCATTGGGGTGCCGGTCGCTGTAGGACATCTTGAAGGTCAAGATGCGCTACTTTCAATCGTTCAAATGCCTAAAGGTGTACCTGTCGCAACCGTGGCGATTGGCAACGCTTACAACGCCGGAATTTTAGCAGCTCAAATATTAGCTTCGGGCGGAAAAACTCCAGATAAAAAACTTATCAAGGCTCTTCAAAAATATAAAGAAGGTCTTCGTAAAAAAGTATTACAAAAAAAGATCAAGCGAACATCCACGAGTGCTAAGTAAGTCCTTGAAGAAAACTCCCAAGGTTTTTTAAAACCTGCGGCGGAATTTCATGACCCCCACGAAACATTTCTAACTGTCCTTCAAGGCCGGCTTCAACTAACAAAGTTTCTAGCTCTTGCGCGACTTGCGGATTTAAAATCGCATCGTTCTCACCATGCGCCTGAAAAAATCTCATACCTTTATGCAACGGTGCAAGTTTCTTCCACTCCTGCATTTTAATTAGTGAACCCGAAAGTAAAAAAAGTCCGCGATAGTTTGAAGCTGATGAAAGGGCAATATCCGTAGCTAACATAGCCCCTTGGCTAAATCCGCCCAAAATAATGTCTTCAGGCTTACGATTCAACTTAGATAAAAATTCGTACGCAAGCATTTTTGCTTTATCTAATCCTTGCGGTATCGAGTTTGTCATATCTCGATACTTCCCTGAACGCATCGCCCGTTCGAGTCCTTCTATATCAATATGAAACCAAGCGCGTCCCATAGAACCTGGACCAATAGGCACTGCAATTGGACCATTCGGAAAATACCAGTTCGAACCTTTAGGGGCTTTGACCACTTGTGATAAAGGTGTCAAATCGTAGCAATCCGCCCCATATCCATGAAATAAAACAATACAAGGCCCTTGCGGTGATCCCTTTACTTCAACGACATCCAGCGGCCCAATTTTTTTAAGTTTGTCATTCATCATAAGAGTTTCTAGTGTCCTGAGTCATGCATCACTATATCAATAACAAAGAAGATTCGGAAAAGATCGAGTTATTTATATAGTGATGCATGACTCAGGACACTAGCATCTAAACAAAAGGAAAACGAGTGAAATTTATTGTTGAGCAAACTAGAAATCGCGTTGAGCGCGCGAAAACTTTTTATGGACGCAATGAACATTTGCTTGATGCGTCCATGTTTGTTGCAGGTTTTATTTTTGATATCGTTACCTTAAGTTCTATCGACGATATTTTTACATTAGTTCAACAGCTTGTATATCTTCTACTTTTAGGAAGTTTAATTGCTTATGAAGTTCAAATTGAGGTTCTTAAAAAAAATCTTCATCCCAAACTTAATAAAATATGGCCTTACCGTGGATTAATTATCCACTTTTTTCTCGGCTCGCTTTTAAACACCTATATTTTATTTTTCTTTAAAAGCGGTTCTTTTATTTCGTCATTCTTATTTATTTTTATTGTCGTCGCGCTCATTCTTCTCAACGAATTACCGTTTATACGCAATTTGGGAGCTTATATTCGCGTTATTCTCTTTAGTCTTTGTCTTTCAAGTTTTTGGTCGATTGTTTTTCCGTTGGTAATAGGTTTTATACATTGGCTGCTCTTTGTTCTTGCGCTTTTAATGAGCGCCCTAATTTCTATTTGTATTTACAAAATATTAAATCGCACACCGTCACCCGTAATCGAAAACTTATCACCAAAAAATCCTTTGCATCGATTGAGCGTGCTTCAACGGCACTATCTCTTGCCAAGCTTAGGCACCTACTCATTTTTCTTTTTATTTTATATATTCGGATTAGTTCCCCCTGTTCCTCTTTCGATACAGTATATGGGGGTCTATCATAAAATTGAAAAAAAGGCGGACAAGTACGAACTCTACTATACCCGTCCACGTTGGAAGTTTTGGCAAAATGGTGATCAGTCATTCGAAGCCCAACCCGGAGATAAAATTTATTTTTTTGCTAGCATCTTTGCTCCGACGCAATTCCGTGATCAGATTTTTTTAAAGTGGTATTATGATGATCCAAAAAATGGATGGCAAACCTGGGATTCGATTCCCCTTACAATTTCTGGTGGACGCCAAGAAGGATTTCGCGGTTTTGGTACTAAACAAAACTATACGCCTGGCAATTGGCAAGTTCGAGTGTTGACTAACGATCAGCGTGAAATTGGTCGTCTAAGCTTTACGATCGAAGCCGTTCCAGCCAGCGATACGACATTATATTTTATCGATTATTATTAAAACCGAGAACTAAGACCAGCGGTGGTAGGCCGGATGCCCCTCTTTAACCGCAACAAAAAGTCCCTTACAGGTTGCACAGTCCTTATCACCAGAGCGAAGTACAGCCTCGATCGTCGCACGATCATCTTGAATATCGATAACTTTAGCTACAAGCGTGACTGGATGATTTGAAGGCGTCGGTCGCAAAAGTTTAACGGCATAATTAGCCGTCACTGTGCACGGAGGTTGATCCGTACTATGCTTTTTCATAAGGGCCCAGGCTGCAGTCCAATTAGAATGGCAATCAAGGAGACTTCCGATAATTCCTCCATTCAACATTCCCGGAAACGCTTCATGGTAGGATGCAGGAGTAAAGCTGGCGACAACCTCATCTCCTTGAACGAAACTTTGAATTCGTAAACCTTTTTTGTTCGCCGGACCACATCCAAAACAAATACTATTGGGCGCGTATGTTTCTTGTAAACTTCGCATAGAAATCTAACCGTCCAATAAACTGCGAAGCATCCATGCGGTTTTTTCATGAGTTTGCATTCGCGTAGTCAAAAGATCTTGCGTCACTTCATCGCCTGATTTTTCTGCAACTGGAAATAATCCACGAGCTGTACGAATGACCGCTTCGTTAGACTCAACTAAATCACGAATCATTTCATGTGCATTAATTCCATCTCGCGCTTCTTTGACGGTCGCCAATTTAGCAAAGGCTGTATAGCTTCCTGGAGCAAAAACACCAAGGGCACGAATACGTTCCGCAATTAAATCAACCGCTAACGCAAGTTCGTTATATTGAGTTTCGAACATTAAATGGAGTGTTTGAAACATCGGACCCGTAACGTTCCAATGATAATTATGTGTTTTCAAATAGAGCGTGTAGGTGTCTGCGAGCAAACGTGATAAACCATCGGCTGTATCTTTTCTGTCTTTTTCATTAATACCAATATTAACAAGCATTCTCACCTCCAGAAGTTTGAGACTAGTGGGAGTTATGCTACTAAACAAGCGATGTTCTTTTATCTTAATATAAATATTGATGCAGCATGGCCACAAAATTAAAATATTAATTTTGCGTAATCGTTCCATTTGTTAGACGGACTTTTAATGTTAGTGCCTTTGGATCCTGGCTCGAAACAAATTCATCAATACGGCCACTGACAACTTCTAAATCATAGATATAGTCTTTTTGCGGCGCAGGTTTAACTTCAACTTTGCCATTCGCTAACTTAAGATCAATATTAAAATACGGTTCCACAACTTGCACATCTCCGTTCCCACCTTTGGAGACTAAAT
The DNA here is from genome assembly GCA_021731045.1 of Bdellovibrionales bacterium. Taxonomy (GTDB): domain Bacteria; phylum Bdellovibrionota; class Bdellovibrionia; order Bdellovibrionales; family JAKFYE01; genus JAKFYE01. The sequence goes on from JAKFYE010000016.1 coordinate 89,822, forward strand.
CGACACTTTCAGGAATTTTTATATCACATTTAGTCGCCAATGACTCCACGAGGTTGATCGTCATAATTCCGTCTTTTATAGTTGTGGCCTCAGTTCCGTCAATACTCCTAAGCTTACATCTCCACGACAACTGTCCATCTGAAGACGTCGAATAGCGAACTTTCCCATTAGAAAATTTAACTTCCAGTTTTTTTATTCCCAACTTCTGAACATTATTTACATCTTCAAATAAGACGTCTTCCTGTGAAGGAACAAAATTATTAAGCTCCTCAACGTTAAATGACTCATCGTTCATGTGAAAAACAAAGTTTTCATTACCGGTAAAGTAGTGATGAAAGAACCACCACACACTTGCCGTAAGAACAAAAAAACATAAAAAAGAAATTAGAATTAGCCATTTTGTAAACCTCACGATTCGACTCGATTTTGGTTTAAATAAAACACCATATTCAGTCGACAACTTATCGACTGGCCCTAATTTCTTTAATACGTCTTCAATCGCTAGACCTGATTCAATGGATTCTTCAATTCTAGATTTTACATTTAATATAATTTCGGCACGACGAATGGTCGGAACACCACCCAATACTCTTTCCAAAGCCAATAAATAGTATTCGATTTTTTGATTTTCATTCATAGTATGGCCATGTCGCAACAGGTGAATACATAACTTTATGTAGACCTATACCTTCAATTTCAAAAAGTCCATCCTGATACACAAACCCTAAATTCTCATAAAAGCCAAATGCAACTTCTCGGGCATTAAACCAAACAAGGTTAGCCTTGGCGCTTTTTAACATTTTCATACTTTCTTTTACTAACTGCGTGCCAATTTGACGTTTACGAAATTCAGGAGCTACTGCCATTCCACGAATACGAAATTGAGATTTTTCTTTAAATTTAGAGTAAGAGTCTGGCGCAACCGAAATAATACCAACGATTTTACTCTCCACATGTGCACCGAGATGAAACGCACCCGGCAAATTGTCTCCAGGATAATAACACATTTCTATGGGTTGATGAGGGCGTAAGACTTGATGCCGTAAAGGATAGGTTTGATCGGCACTGATCTGATAAATCGTAATGTCCATTACGTACCCGTTTTTTTAAACAGATCATCGTTTTCATGGATGTAAAAACCCAAACTTGGATTTTTAGAACACTCATTTAAATATTGAGCGACACGTGTGGCTTCCACTGGCCGATATTTTAATAAAGGGCCTATAAATAAAAAGTCGATAGGTTTTAAAAACTTTTGCGCCCAACCTTCTCCTAAACGCACCTCCGTGCGGGCACCCAGCAAAAGTGAGGGACGTACAATCACCACAGATTCAAAACCAAGGGTTCGTACTAAATCTTCAATTTGACCCTTAACTTTTGAATATAGAATAGAAGATTTTGAATCGGCTCCCATCGAGCTGACCAAATAGATGTTTTTTATTTGATTCTGGTGCGCGATTTCTAAAATTTTTTTTGAAAGCCCCCATTCGATTTCAATAAATTTTTCTTTTGATCCCGAGGACTTTAAAGTTGTGCCAAAACAAAAAAATAAATCTGTTCCTGTTAGGACATTTTTTAGCATTTCAGCTTGATTGAGATCGATGACGACATTTTGAACATTTTTAGGAAGATCTATTATCGGCTTACGGCTAATCGCCGTAATTTTATTGAAATGCGCTAAGTGTTTAAGAAGTAACGAGCCGATAAGGCCCGTACTTCCTATAACAACCGCAGAGCGCGAAGAGTCCATTCTTATTTTTTTTCTGTGGGAGCGGGAGTCGTCGTTTTAGATTTTTCACAGCTACCACTGCCTTCACAGCTCTTACCTTCTTTATGCCCTTTGCAACCAGATGAGCAGGTATGAGCTTTGCTCTTATCACAATCGCAGCTAAATGCATTAGATGAGAAACTTAAAAATGCCATTAAAAAAACAATCGATAATAAACGCATGCTTCCTCCTAGAAGTTTCAATGATTACAGCATGTCCTAAGAGGTAAAAACCAGTCTTTACGCCCCTAGTCGCCTCAATTATGTGTAATTGGTGTTTTAAACAAACCTTCATCCACCATTTTCTCTAAAACAGATCGCAAGTCTATCGGAAGAGGCGAGTGAATTTGAAGATGCGTTTTATCAATAGGATTGTAAAGATTCAATTCCAGAGCGTGCAGAAAAATACGATTAAGCCCATACTTTTCTTGATAGAAATTATTTAAACGACCCTTTCCGTAATGACGATCGCCAATAATTTGATGCGCAAGCGATGATAAATGTCGGCGAATTTGATGACGTCGTCCCGTATGTAGCCGAGCTTTAACCACCGAACAATATTGACATGATGCTAAAGTTTCAAAATCTGTTTTTGCGTTTTGCACCACATCGTTGTCATTGGTTAAGCTTTTCTCGACGGTAAACGAACCTGTAGGGGCAATCCCCCGTACGAGCGTCATATATATTTTAGAAGTTTCGTTATGAGTTAATCTTGTTTGAAGTTCTCTCGCAGATTCGGAAGAAAGACCAAAACCAATCACTCCCGAAACACCACGATCTAATCTATGAATAGGAAACAAAGACAAACCTGTTTGTCGTTTTAAAATTTGCACTAAAGATTCAATATCAGGACACTCTCTCGAACGATGAACCGGAATACCACTTGGTTTGTTTACGAAAAGGAACTCATTTGTTTGTAAAAGAATTTCAATTTCAGCCACAGTATCTTGAATCATGAACTTAGAAATATTTTAACCGAGATTTAATTAGCACCGGCCCCAATATTGTTGTGAGCAAAACAACCAAGACTAAAACAGAATAACTTTGCGTAGAAAGAATATTTTGCTTTAAGCCATAAGCAGCAAAAATTAGACCCACCTCACCCCGCGGGATCATTCCAATACCAATTCCCAGCTTATCAAAACCTGATCCACGTATAAATATGCCCGCTAAAATTTTACCTACAATAGCTACAAATAGTAGGCTGATAGTTATACCCAAAACATTAAGGTCTCCCAATAAATTCAATTTAACTTGGGCTCCTATTCCTACAAAAAATATCGGGAGCAATATATCTGTAAGAGGTTTTAATAAATCCTGGAGATCATGAATATTCATGTTTTCGGAATGAGTGAAGTGGACATCATCTAAAATTAAACCGGCCATAAACGCTCCAATAATTGGAGCCAAGCCCGCCATGGCGGAAAGCTGCGCGAAACCCAAAGCAAGTACAAGTGCAAACGCGACCCACACTCCTGTTGTTGTATTTAAATCCGAAATTTTGATCACTCCTGATAACAAATATTTTCCGATCAGAACCGCGACAATGAAAAATGTAATCGTTTTTAAAACGATGACTCCAATTTCAGAAACAGAAATACTTCCCGTACTGGCCACGCTCGCTAAAATAACAAGAAGAAGAATTCCCATAACATCATCAATAACCGCGGCACCTAGTATAACTTGTGAGGAACGTGTTTTAATAAGTCCCGCATCGTTTAAAATTTTAGCCGTAATGCCTACAGAAGTTGCTGCTAATGTTGCGCCGATAAACCAAGAACCTAAATCGGAGGTCATGGCAAAATAAAAAGAAACGCCTACGCCCATAAGAACGGGCAACAAAACCCCTAATGCCGCGACACTAAATGCATTCAGCCCCACCTTTAATAAATCTTTTATGTTGGACTCTAGCCCTACTTGAAAAAGTAAAAGTATCACGCCTAATTCAGACGCATATTGAAAGAATTCATTATTGAGCATATCGGCGCTAAAATCAAAACCCCAAATTGACATAGCAAAATGTCCAAGCGTAACTCCAGCTAGCAACTCGCCTACCAGTTCCGAAACGCCCATACGTTTAAAAAGGTAACCCATCCATTTTGTTGAGATAAGAATAACAATAAGGAGCCATGTCGTGTGCTCAAAATGACTCAAGATTGTTCCCCCTCGCCTATAACAAGAATGTTTTGAATCCAATTTTTTTGCATCCAAGATTGAAAAGTCTCAAAAACTTTTTCGCCCGTGTATTGAAACTCACTAAAGAGTTCAAGTATTTTCATTAACGTCGCCCCTTCTTTTGATGCTTTAAGAACTGCATATTCAGTGGGGTCGATGATCTCGTAATAGGCACTATTATCACGTGAATAGACTATAATCTGAGTTGGGCTTGCAGGCAAAATAACTTCGTCTTCAAAAAACTGGGACACAGGATAATCAACCGAGAGCAACGTGCAAGTGGGGTCTATTGAAAATACTAATTTATCTAACGATATTAAATCTAATAAAGCCAATTTTTCTGGCGCTAAAGTTGACGGCTCATATCCGCATGACTTCATTGTCAGAAGTGTAAATTCAAAAGCTGTTAAGTCTGATAACCATGGCAAATCTATAGATGGATTTAAACGCAGATATGAGCTTAAATTTCTTCCAAGTTCTAAAAGAGACGGATAACGCGAAGGATAGGATTTTAAATAACCAGCAAGAATTTCGCGCATGTTTTTTTCGGTCACTAATTTTGTGGTAACCGGAAAATCTTCAAACAACGACTCCATTTGCCTTTGGCGAATAGCTCCTTGATAGACTTTCCAACGCATTTGGTGAGAAAAACGATCTGTAGAATTTAATACAGCATCACTCTCTTCATTTGTAACCACTTTATCATCAAGAATTTTGCTTTGAATCCAATTTTGAATTTCAGATAGAGATTTCGGAATCACGCAAACCTCCGTTTCGAAGTTTTACACCTTTGCAAATAGATTTCGCGCGCAAAACCTCTGTTTCAATTTCCAGGAGCGTGGGAAACCTTCCATCACGTTCAATTAAAGTATTTTGTGGTCCCACCATATTAATAAACTTTTCGTAATAGATCCACACATCATCCCGAATAGGAGTGTCATGCGTGTCGATCATGTGCGTTCCCATATCAGATGGGCCGGCCAAATGTATTTGTTGAACCATTGCCGCAGGAATTGTACGAAAAAAATCTTCAGCATTAAAACCTTGGTTGTAGGCGCTAACAAAAACATTGTTTACATCAAGCAAAAGGCGGCAACCTGAACGCTTCGTAATTTCGGATATAAATTCCCACTCTGACATCTCAGATGCTTTATAATCAAAGTAACTTGAGACATTTTCTAAAACCAAAGGTTGCTGAATGACATTTTGAACTTTTTCAATTTTTGCTACGACGTGATGAATAGTTTCAAGAGTATATGGCAGTGGTAGTAAGTCATGAAGATTAATACCGCTGACTCCGGTCCAACATAAGTGATCCGAAACCCAACAAGGCTCGATAATTTGGATTAAGTTTTTTAATTCCGTAATATAGGCTGAAGAGAGCGGGTCTGAGCTTCCAATATTGAGAGAAACTCCATGAAGAGCTAATGGATAGGATTCACGAACTTTTAAAACCTTTTTAAAAAACTGACCGCGGCCAAACCCAGGAAGGGTAAATAAATTTTCGGTAATAACCTCAAACCAATCAGACTTCGACTGTCCTTCAAGAATTTCATTTATGTACGTAGGTCTTAAGCCAAGACCACAACCAATATAGTTCACGCCCACTCCAAAAAAGAAAACCAGGTTTAACCCTGGTTTTCTTTTAGCATTTATTTAAAAAGAAGAAACTAAATACTATTTATGCTTTGGCGCATCTGTAGGAGCTGCACCTGCAGCAGCCGGAGCGTCTGCGGCTTTGTTTTCACACCCGTTTTTTCCATCACAGCTGTCTTTCGTATTGCAACCATTTTTGGCTTTGCAATCTTTGCCTTCACATTTACCATGCGCGGCTCCGTGTGCTTTACCTTTTCCTGCGTTAGCTATTGAGGGGGCAAGAGCTCCACTAACCAAACCTGCCACTGCCGCTGATAATAATCCTTTTGCAATCAAATTGCTCTTCATGATGTCCTTTCCATAGCCACGAGGCTAATTTATGTGTGTCGAAATAGTCTGACAGTTATGAAACTTGATGTAAACAGCTTGCGCTTAACAAAAGATCATGGGAATTTGCGACAACGATTATGTCACTCGACTTAAGTCTTAAAAAACCAGTCTCTCGTCTTGCTCCCACGCCCAGTGGCTATCTCCACATCGGTAACATCTATTCTTTTGTCTTAACGGCAATGCTTGTGCGAAGACAAAATGGCGTCCTCCATTTACGAATTGATGATATCGATGCCGCGCGCTCAAAGGCGGAATATTTAGAAGATATTTTTTCACAACTTGATTGGTTAGGACTGACAATTGACTTTGGTCCTTCAAACGTAGCAGATTTTAAAAAGAATTTTTCGCAACATCTATTTTTAAATTCTTATCAAAAGTTTCTTCAAACTTTAGCCGAACAAAACAAACTCTACGCTTGCAGTTGCTCGCGCTCTCAAGTTGCGGCTGTCGCTGATTCCCACATTTATCCTGGAACGTGTCGTTTAAAGAATTTACCGATAAACTCTCTG